>NZ_JBKECZ010000045.1:0-31504 GCF_047975165.1 Mycobacterium sp. | reverse complement strand
GCGCTCCTCGGGAGCCTTGTCGATCTGGTCGAACGCCGAAGCCTCGTTGAGGTTCGGGTACTTGTCGTGCAGAACCTTGGTGATGGCCGCCGTCAGCGTGGTCTTGCCGTGGTCGATGTGACCGATGGTGCCGATGTTGACGTGCGGCTTGGTCCGCTCGAACTTCGCCTTCGCCACTGGGGATTCCTCCTGGACTGGTGACTGTCCGCCATGCTGACGGCAGGTACGAAAGGTGATGCGATCCTCGCGGACCCGAGTTCCGGGTCCGCGAGCGGGGGGTCTTACTCGCCCGGGACCCTCACAGTGCCCCTGGCTCGACGACGGCCTCGCTGCGCTCCTCGCTCACTGGAGCTCGCTGCGAGGCTCACTCGCCCGTCGCCTTCGCGATGATCTCCTTGGCCACGTTGGTCGGGACCTCCGCGTAGGAGTCGAAGACCATGGTGTAGTTGGCCCGGCCCTGGGTCCGCGACCGCAGGTCGCCGACATAGCCGAACATCTCCGACAGCGGAACCAGCGCCTTGACGATGCGGGCACCAGCCCGCTCCTCCATGGCCTGGATCTGCCCGCGTCGGGAGTTCAGGTCGCCGATCACGTCACCCATGTAGTCCTCGGGCGTGATGACCTCAACGGCCATGATCGGCTCCAGAATCACCGGTTGCGCCTGCTGCGCAGCCTTCTTGAGCACCATGGAACCGGCGATCTTGAATGCCATCTCCGACGAGTCGACCTCGTGGAATGCCCCGTCGAGCAGGATGACCTTCAGGTTGACCAGCGGGTATCCGGCCAGCACGCCGTACTGCATGGCGTCCTGCGCCCCGGCATCCACCGACGGAATGTACTCGCGCGGGATGCGCCCACCGGTGACCTTGCTCTCGAATTCGTAGGTGGCACCGTCCTCGCCCTCGAACGGCTCGATGGCGACCAGCACCTTCGCGAACTGCCCGGAACCGCCGGTCTGCTTCTTGTGGGTGTACTCGACCTTCTCCACGGCCCGCTTGATGGTCTCCTTGTACGCCACCTGCGGCTTGCCGACGTTGGCCTCGACCTTGAACTCGCGGCGCATCCGGTCCACCAGGATGTCCAGGTGCAGCTCGCCCATCCCACCGATCACCGTCTGGCCGGTCTCTTGGTCCAGATGCACCTTGAAGGTGGGGTCCTCTTCGGCCAGCTTCTGGATCGACAGGCTCAGCTTCTCCTGGTCGCTCTTGGTCTTGGGCTCGATCGCCACCTCGATAACCGGGTCGGGGAAGGTCATCGACTCAAGAACAACCTGGTTGTTCGGGTCGCACAAGGTGTCGCCGGTGGTGGTGTCCTTGAGCCCGATCACCGCGTAGATGTGACCGGCAGAGGCAGCGTCCACCGGATTTTCCTTGTTCGAGTGCATCTGAAACAGCTTGCCCAGCCGTTCCTTCTTGCCCTTCGTGGCGTTGATGACCTGAGACCCGGAATCGACCTTGCCCGAATACACCCGGACATAGGTGAGCTTTCCGAAGAACGGGTGCGTCGCAACCTTGAACGCGAGCGCCGAGAACGGCTCGTCCGTCGACGGATCGCGAGTGACCTCCTCGTCCTCCTTGCCCGGAGCGTGGCCCAGCGCCGCCGGAACGTCCAGGGGCGAAGGCAGATAGTCGATCACGGCGTCGAGCATGGGCTGCACGCCCTTGTTCTTGAATGCGCTTCCGCACAGCACCAGATAAGCCTGGGAACTGATCGTCAGCTGGCGCAGCGCGCCCTTGATTTCGGCGACCGACAGCTCCTCCCCGCCCAGGTACTTCTCCAGGAGAGCCTCGTCGGTTTCGGCGACCGCCTCCAGCAGCGCGGTGCGGTACTCGTCGGCCTTTTCCTGAAGTTCGGCGGGGATATCGATGGTTTCGTAGGTTTCACCGAGCTTGGTCTCCCCGCGCCAGACTTTGGCCTTCATCTCGACGAGGTCGACGACGCCCTCGAAGTCGCCCTCGGAGCCGACGGGAAGCTGAATCGGGATGACGTTGGCGCCCAGTCGCTCCTCCATGGTCCGGACGGAGAAGTAGAAGTCGGCGCCGATCTTGTCCATCTTGTTGACGAAACAGATGCGCGGGACGTCGTACTTGTCGGCCTGCCGCCAGACCTGCTCGGATTGCGGCTCGACGCCTTCCTTGCCGTCGAAGACCGCGACGGCGCCGTCGAGAACACGCAGCGAGCGCTCAACCTCGACGGTGAAATCGACGTGACCCGGCGTGTCGATGATGTTGATCTGGTTTTCGTTCCAGAAGCAGGTGGTCGCCGCGGAGGTGATGGTGATCCCGCGCTCCTGCTCCTGCTCCATCCAGTCCATGGTGGCCGCACCGTCGTGCACCTCACCGATCTTGTAGCTGATACCGGTGTAGTAGAGGATGCGCTCGGTCGTCGTGGTCTTACCGGCGTCGATGTGCGCCATAATGCCGATGTTGCGGACCTTCGTCAGATCGGTCAGCACGTCCTTCTGTGCCACAGAAGTCTTCCCACTCTTTCGTTGCTCAGTTAGCGATGTTTCGCATTGCGGTCGGCGTCGACACCCGCGGCTTCAGCGCCGGGGGCGACTGACTACCAGCGGTAGTGCGCGAACGCCCGGTTTGCCTCGGCCATCTTGTGCGTGTCCTCACGCCGTTTGACCGAGGCCCCAAGTCCGTTGCTGGCATCCAGAATCTCGTTGGCCAGCCGCTCGACCATGGTCTTCTCCCTGCGCTGCCGGGAAAAGCCTACGAGCCAGCGCAGCGCCAGCGTGGTCGAACGATCCGGACGGACCTCGACCGGCACCTGATAGGTCGCACCGCCGACCCGGCGACTACGCACCTCCAGTGCGGGCTTGACGTTGTCCAGGGCCCGCTTGAGGGTGATCACCGGATCGGTACCGGTCTTGTCGCGGGCCTGCTCAAGCGCGCCGTAGACAATGCGTTCGGCCAGCGATTTCTTACCCTTCAACAGGACTTTGTTGACCAGCTGAGTAACCAGCTGCGATCCGTATACCGGGTCGTTGACCAACGGACGCTTGGGTGCGGGCCCCTTTCGCGGCATCAGCTCTTCTCCTTCTTGGCACCGTAGCGGCTGCGAGCCTGCTTGCGGTTCTTCACACCCTGGGTGTCGAGGGAGCCGCGGATGATCTTGTAGCGCACACCGGGCAGGTCCTTCACCCGGCCGCCGCGCACCAGCACCATCGAGTGCTCCTGCAGGTTGTGGCCTTCACCGGGGATGTAGGCGGTGACCTCAACCTGGCTCGTCAGCTTCACACGGGCAACCTTGCGAAGCGCCGAGTTCGGCTTCTTCGGGGTGGTGGTGTACACGCGGGTGCACACACCACGACGCTGGGGGCTGCCCTTCAGGGCCGCGGTCTTGACCTTGGCGATCTTGTCGCGACGACCCTTTCGGACCAGCTGCTGGATGGTTGGCATCGACCGGCTTTCTCTGTTTGTGCGTTCCGTCAAGTCTCTTGTACTGCGCGTTTGCCCGCCGCGAGCCGCTCTTCGCTACCCCGCGGGCGGGCGTGTCGCATATCCGCGCCCCCAGCACGGTGTTATCCGTTGCGTCCTGGACATGCAAGACATGCGAATTGGCCCGGCATTCACGCCCCTGCTTCAGGCGCCGCAAGCCGCCAGGCACGACCCACCACCTTACCCGTCGGCGGTCTGGCAGGTCAAAGTGGAGCCCGAACCGGGCCGACTCCGCTATTCAGCCGCGATCGGCCGGCCTCCGAGTGCGCCTGTCCATGCCGGCCGCCAGTCGCAGCACCATGTCGGAGAAGACCGCGTCGGTGTCGATGTCGTCCATCACACCGGTCATCTCCAACAGAACAAACCCGTGCAGGGCCGACCAGAATTCCAGGGAGGCAAAGAATGCTTCCTCTCCGTCGAGACCGTAGGACGCCAGCACCGCGATCACCGGGGCCGCCGCACCTCTGGTCGCCGCGGAGTATTCGGGGTCGTCGCCACCGAACGGCATCCGGGTGAACGCCGAATAGCGGCCGGGGTGGTGGTGGGCATAGCTGCGGTATGCGCCCGCCATGACCAGGACGGCATCGTCTCGGGCACGCCCCTCGCCGACGCGGTTGAGCATCGTGATGATGTCGTCGATGACTCGGATCCGCACCGCCCGGCGCAGATCCTCGAGGCTGTCCACATGGTTGTACAGCGACGGCCCCTTGGTCCCGAGCTGGGTCGCCAGCGCATTGATCGTCAGCGCGTCCCAGCCCTCGCGGTCCAGGAAGGTCAGCGCACCGTCGACGATGGCCTCCCGACTCAGCCTGGCCTGCCGTACCCCGGGTTTTCCGCCGCGCGCGCGACCGCCGATTGACGGTGTCGCCGACTGGCCTGCCATGCCGTTTCGACCTCCGGTTGGGGTGACGAGACTTCGAACCGTGCGGGGTGGCCGGTGGATCAGCTAATGACTCTAGTTCACCGGATCGGACATCGGCCGGCTCAAACGCCGCCGTGACGCGGTTGGGTCTGTCGCAACCGGGTGCGAAACCCGTAGGCTCGGAGCACACGACCCGCCCGACGAAGTGGGGCCCAGTGAAACAGATTCCCGGCAGCGGTCCACTGATCGCCTGTGCAGTGACCATCGCCGCGCTGGCGGTCGCCCCGGCGCCCGCCGCACACGCCAAGAACGGCGACACCCATGTCTCCGGGCAGGGCGTCGAGACGACCATCGACTGCAATGACGCCACCCTGTTCGTCGACGGCACGGCGAACATCATCACCGCCAAGGGAACCTGCTGGGCGGTGACGGTGATGGGCACGTCCAACACCGTCGTCGCCGACACGATCGTCAACGACATCACCGTCTACGGCTGGGACGGCACCGTCTTCTACCACAACGGCAACCCGTTCGTCTGGGACCGCGGCCGCGAACTGGGCATGGTCAATCGCATCGAGCGAGTCGGCCCCTGAACCGGGGTTCGCAAGCCCGCTAGCGGCCCCCCGGTCGCGCCGGCGCTCCGTGCCTGCCCTCGCCCGCGGCGAACCGTCCGGCACCGGCGGCTGCCTCCGGGGCAACGCGCGCGAAACTGGCGAACTCGAAGTCCAGCGCCTCGGATTCCGGCACGCCCCACTGATGCAGTGCGGAAAGCCGGTCCGATCGCAGGCACTGCTGCGGCAGCCTGGCCATGTCGGCAGCCAGATCCTGTGCGGCCCGGCGTGCCCGGCCTTTGGGGACCACCCTGTTGGCCAGCCCGATAGCCAACGCTTCGTCCGCGGCAACCCCGCGACCCGTGAGGATCATGTCCATCGCCCGGCTCTGCCCGATCAGCCGGGGAAGCCGCACCGTGCCGCCGTCGATCAGTGGCACCCCCCACCGCCGGCAGAACACCCCGAAGACGGCACCCTCCTCGGCGATCCTCAGGTCGCACCACAGGGCCAATTCCAGGCCCCCCGCCACCGCAAAACCGTCGACGGCGGCGATCACCGGCTTGGACAACACCATGCGCGACGGCCCCATCGGCCCCGGCCCTGATTCACGCACCACATTGCCTTGTTCGGAACCGAATGCCTTCAAATCCGCTCCCGCACAGAATGTTCCACCTTCACCACACAGCACCGCCACCGATGCGCTTTCGTCGCGATCGAATTGTTCGAATGCCGCGACAAGAGCCGCCGCCGTCGGACCGTTCACCGCATTGCGCGCCTCCGGCCGGTTGATACTCACCGTGGTCACCGCGCCAACGCGCTCGACCAGCACAAGATCGCTCACCTAGCCTCCTGCAGTTCAGCGTTGTCGTTGCGGGCAGCACCAGCTTTCGATGGCGACCCCTGGAGTCTTCTCGCCAGTTCGGCGGCGAACTCCAAATACGCTGCGCGCAAATCGGATCCCGGCCAGTCGGCGGGCAGCAGTTCATCGGGCAGCATCGGATCGGTGAGCAGATGGCGCACGATTGCCGCGGCCACGGCGAACCGCCCCGGAATATCCGGCGTGCACGATATTTCGTCGAGCAACCGTCGACCCTGTTCAGTCCATTCGGACAGGTCCCACAGTTTCCCGGCCAACTCCGCGGAATCCTCGTCCCGCGCCCTGAGCACCCGGACCCGTTCGGCAACATCGTGGCACAGCTGCAGCTCGAGATTGTCCGGACGCATCCATACACCTTCGCGCAACTCGCCGAATCGGTTTTCTTGCATCGCATGTCGTATAGACGCGCGAATCCTCGGATCGACCCCGACGCTGGTGACCACCACGATATTCCAGCCTCCGCACCAAGCCGCTGTGCGCGGAAGCATGGCCGCGTCCTGGCGGCCCTGCCGTTCCAGCAGTCGTTCCGACAGCCGGTAGCCATCAGCCGAGCGGATCAGATCCCCCGAACCGACCAGCCGGGTCAACGCGACCCGCAAAGCGGTTTCCCTGATTCCGAAATCTGCTGCTAGCACGACTAATTCTCCGGAACTCGCCCAGGCCGGGTGGGCACCCAGCAATGCGCTGAGCACCACGGACCGAGCGGTCATGCGGCCCGGAGAGTCAGGCATCGCAACCACCGTTCAGACCGAGGATGTACGGCGGCCGGCGTCGCCGAACGGCTCGTCGCGGTTCTTCACCGCAGCCCGGAAGCCGTGCTCGACCGCGTCGGAGACGAATGCGTGGCCTTCGGGGGTGTGCCGGGCCACGCCGTCGAACACCGTGCTGACCATCCGGCTGGTGACGACACCTTGTTGCAGCAGAGCGGAATTGAGGGCCAGCTTGATCATGATCAACTGATTGACCGGCAGCGCCGCAATCCTGGCGACCAAACGCTCGGTACGCTCGTCGAGGTCGGCGGGATCAGGCGCTTCGACTGCAAGTCCCCACTCCGCTGCCTGGGCACCGGTGATGCAGTCCCCGGTGAACAGTAGGCGTTTGGCGCGCTGGTCGCCCAGGCGGTGCGCCCACAGACCCGCGGCCGGGACGCCCCAGACCCGCGTGGGCGGGTAGCCGATCTTGGCGTCGGCAGCAGCGATCACCTGATCGGCATGCAGTGCGATGTCGGTGCCGCCGGCTACACAGTACCCGTGAATCTTGACCACCGTCGGCTTGTCGGCATGCATCAGACTGGAGAACCCGCGGACGAAGCGGCTCATCATCTGGTAGTCGATCATCGGGTCCCACGGCTGGTCGGGTAGATGGTTGACGGCCTGAGTCGCACCATCGAGGACCGTCCCGCGGTTACGCCCGCCGCCACCGGCCGAACCCGTCCGGTCGGCATAGGCGGACAGGTCGAAGCCCGCACAGAAACCCTCGCCGCGCCCGGACACCAGGATGACGTGCACGTTCGGGTCGAGATCGGCGCGCTCCACCAGGGTCGCTAGCTCCAGCGGAGTGTCGGCGACGATCGCGTTGCCCTTCTCGGGCCGGTTGAAGGTGATTCGCGCAATCCGGTCGGTGACCTCGTAGGTCATCGTCTTGAGGTTGGCGACGTCGATCGGATCGACCGCTGGGCTCATCCCTTGACCAGTGCACGCTCGAGTATGGGCGCCAGGTCCAGTCCGGCCGGCATGGTTCCGAACGCGCCGCCCCATCGGCCACCGAGCCGGGTCGCCAGGAAGGCTTCGGCGACTGCGGGATGGCCGTGGCTCACCAGCAGTGACCCCTGCAGCGCCAGGCAGATGTCCTCGGCTATCTTGCGGGCCCGGTACTCGACGGCGTCCGGATCGGCCAATTGCGAACGCAGGCTCTCGACGTGTCGGGCCAACCGAGGATCCTGCGAGGCGGTGCGGCCGAGTTCGTCGAACATCACCTCGGCCGATTGCGGTCGAGTTGTGATGGCCCGCAAGGTATCCAGAGCGCTGACGTTGCCGGATCCCTCCCAGATCCCCATCAGCGGCGCCTCCCGGTAGATCCGCGGCATGCCGGAGTCCTCGACATAACCGTTGCCCCCCAGGCATTCCAATGCCTCCGCGGCATGCGGAGTGGACCGCTTGCACACCCAGTACTTGCTGGCCGCCAGGCCGATGCGGCGGAGCAGCCCTTCGCGTTCGTCGCCGCGGATCGCCTTGTCGGTAGCCCCGGCCATCCGCATCGCCACCATGGTTGCCGCCTCGGCCTCCACCGCCAGGTCCGCCAGCACGTTGCGCATCTGCGGCTGGTCGATCAGGTACGCGCCGAAGGCTTTCCGGTTCTGGGCGTGATAGATCGCACGGGCCAACCCGTGACGCATGCTGGTGGCACTGCCCAGCGTGCAGTCCAGCCGGGTCAGGTTGACCATCTCGATGATGGTCGGCACACCGCGGCCCTCCTCGCCGACCAGCCAGACGACGGCACCGTCGTACTCGACCTCGCTGGAGGCGTTGGCATGGTTGCCGAGCTTGTTCTTGAGCCGCTGCACGAACATCCGGTTGCGGCTTCCGTCGGGCAGGATCCGCGGCAGCATGAAGCACGACAACCCGCCCGGCGCCTGGGCGAGGACCAGGAAGATGTCACCCATCGGCGCCGAGGTGAACCACTTGTGGCCGCGCAGACTGTAGGTGCCGTCGCTGTTGGGGGTGGCCTCGGTGGTGCCTGCTCGCACGTCGGAACCACCCTGCTTTTCGGTCATCGACATTCCCGCGGTGATACCCCGCTTGTCGGTGGCCGGCCGCAATTGCGGGTCGTATTCGCGACTGGTCAGCAGCGGCTCGTACACCCGCGCCAGTTCCGGGTTGTACCGGAGCGCGGGCACCACCGCGTAGGTCATCGAGATCGGGCAGACGTGCCCCGGCTCGACCGTCCAGACCGACGTCTTTGCAGCCCGGACCACGTGCGCACCCGGACGGTCGTCGGCCCACGGCGCCGCGTGCAGGCCGTGTGCGATCGCCGTGCGCATCAGTTCGTGATACGCCGGGTCGTACTCCACCTCGTCGACACGGTTGCCGACCCGGTCGTGGGTGTGCAGCACCGGCCGGTTGCGATCGGCGAGCTCACCCCAGCGCTGCGCTTGGCTGCCGGCGTTGATCGCGCCCAGCTCGTTGACTTCGTCCAGACCCCACTGCCCGCCCTCGCGGATCAGGGCCTCGATGAGGACCGGCGAGGAGGCCGGGTTGAAACTGTCCAGGGGCTGGACCTGATTGGTGACGACATGCGTGTCCGACATGGCTCCATATTACTGTTTTTCAACAGTCGAACAAGAACCTGTAACAACGGCAAAGCCCCCGCCGTTCCGGGTGGACCCGGGCGCGGGGGCTTTGCGTCGTTGGTCGCCGGCCGACCTAGCGGTAGTCGCTGTACCCGTAGTCGTCCAGCGGAACAGCGGCACCGGTGGCCTGGCCGAAGTCCGGGCTGTAGTACTGATCCTCGTAGGACGGGATCGTGTACGCCGAGGCCCGGGCCTCCTCGGTCGGCTGCACCTCGATGTTGCGGTACCGGTTGATGCCGGTCCCCGCCGGGATCAGCTTTCCGATGATGACATTCTCCTTCAGACCGTTGAGCTTGTCGCTGCGGCAGTTGATCGCCGCATCGGTAAGCACCCGCGTGGTCTCCTGGAACGACGCCGCACTGAGCCACGAGTCGGTGGCCAGCGAGGCCTTGGTGATCCCCATCAGCACCGGACGACCGGCGGCGGGCTCCCCACCTTCGGCCACCACGCGGCGGTTCTCCGCCTCGAACTCCGCACGGTCGATCAGCGAACCCGGGAGGAACTCCGTCGCACCCGAGTCGATGATGGTGACCCGGCGCAGCATCTGCCGAACGATCACCTCGATGTGCTTGTCGTGGATCGACACACCCTGAGCCCGGTAGACCTCCTGAACCTCCCGGACCAGGTGGATCTGCACCTCGCGGGGGCCCTGGACCCGCAGCACCTCGTGCGGGTCGGCCGAGCCTTCCATCAGCTGCTGCCCCACCTCGACGTGATCGCCGTCGGCCAGCACCCGCTCGGAGCCGTCCTCGTGCTTGAACACCCGCAGCCGCTGACGCTTGGACAGCTTGTCGTAGACGACTTCCTCGCCGCCGTCGTCGGGAACGATGGTGATCTTGTAGAACCGCTCCCCGTCATCGAGCCGGATCCGCCCGGTGACATCGGCGATCGGCGCCTTGCCGCGAGGGACACGGGCCTCGAAGAGCTCCTGGACACGCGGCAGACCGCCGGTGATGTCCTCACCCACGCCACCCTGGTGGAAGGTGCGCATGGTCAGCTGGGTGCCCGGCTCCCCGATGGACTGGGCGGCGACGATACCGACCGCCTCGCCGATGTCGACCAGCTTGCCGGTGGCCATGGACCGCCCGTAACACGTCGCGCAGACACCGGTTCCGGTGGTGCAGGTCAGCACAGAGCGCACCTTGACCGAACTGATGCCCGCCGCGAGCAGCGCATCGATCTCCGGGTCACCGAGGTCCTCGCCCCGGGCGACCACGACATTGCCGGCTTCGTCGACTGCGTCGGTACCCAAAGTCCGTGCATATGCCGATGTTTCGATGTACGGGTCGCGGATCAGCGTACCGTCCTGCTGGCGCTCGGCCAGTTCGACGACAATTCCGCGCTCGGTTTCGCAGTCGCGCTCGCGAACAATGACGTCCTGGCTGACGTCAACGAGCCGACGGGTCAGGTATCCGGAGTCGGCGGTACGCAATGCGGTGTCCGCCAATCCTTTTCGAGCACCGTGCGTGTTGATGAAGTACTCCAGCACGGTCAGGCCTTCGCGGAACGAGGATTTCACCGGACGCGGGATGAACTCGCCCTTGGGGTTGGTCACCAAACCCTTCATGCCGGCCAGCGTCCGAGTCTGGGTGAAGTTACCCGTGGCGCCCGAGTCGACAATCGTGATGATGGGGTTGTCGCTGGGGTAGTGCTCCCGCAGTGCCTGCCCGACCTCGTCGGTGGCTTCCTTCCAGATCTCCACCAGCGCCTCGTTGCGCTCGTCGTGGTTCAAAGCACCTCGCTGGAACTGCTTTTCGACCTTGTCCGCGCGCTCCTCGTAGTGGTCGAGGATCTCCTTCTTGCGCGGGGGCACCAGTACGTCGGCCATCGACACCGTCACACCGCTTCGGGTCGCCCAGTAGAAGCCGGCGTCCTTGAGCTTGTCGACGGTCTGTGCCACCACGATCATCGGGTAGCGCTCGGCCAGGTCGTTGATGATCGACGCCTGCACCTTCTTGTGCATCTGCCGATTCACAAACGCGTAGCCTCGGGGTAGCAGTTCGTTGAACAGCACCCGGCCCAAGGTGGTCTCGGCCACCCAGCCATCCCCCGGACGCCAGGCGTTGACACCGAACAGCTCCGCCTCGACCTCTGCCGGCGGGCGCAGTTGAGTCAGGCGGATCTTGACCTTGGCCCGCACGGAGAGCACACCGCGGTCGGCGGCCATGGTCGCCTCGGCGGGCGAGGAGTAGACCCCGACTTCGGCGTCGGAGGACGTGGCGGGTTGATATTCGCCCTTGTCGCCCTCGATTTCGGTGGTCAGGTAGTACAGCCCCGTCACCATGTCCAGACGGGGCATGGCCAGCGGGCGGCCGGAGGCCGGCGACAAGATGTTGTTCGACGACAGCATCAGGATGCGGGCTTCGGCCTGCGCCTCGGCACTCAGCGGCAGGTGCACTGCCATCTGGTCACCGTCGAAGTCGGCGTTGAACGCCTCGCACACCAACGGGTGCAGCTGAATTGCCTTGCCCTCCACCAGCTGTGGCTCGAACGCCTGAATACCCAGGCGGTGCAGGGTGGGTGCACGGTTCAGCAGGACAGGATGCTCGGCGATCACTTCCTCGAGCACGTCCCAGACCTGGGGGCGCTGGCGTTCCACCATGCGCTTGGCGCTCTTGATGTTCTGCGCGTGGTTGAGGTCGACAAGCCGCTTCATCACGAATGGCTTGAACAGCTCCAGCGCCATCAGCTTGGGCAGCCCGCACTGGTGCAGCTTGAGCTGAGGCCCCACCACGATGACCGACCGACCCGAGTAGTCGACCCGCTTGCCCAGCAGGTTCTGCCGGAACCGGCCCTGCTTGCCCTTGAGCAGATCGCTCAGGGACTTCAGCGGGCGATTGCCCGGCCCGGTGACCGGCCGGCCGCGACGGCCATTGTCGAACAGCGCGTCGACGGACTCCTGCAGCATCCGCTTCTCGTTGTTGACGATGATCTCGGGCGCACCGAGGTCGATCAGCCGCTTGAGCCGGTTGTTGCGGTTGATCACCCGGCGGTAGAGATCGTTGAGGTCCGAGGTGGCGAACCGGCCGCCGTCGAGTTGCACCATCGGGCGCAGTTCCGGCGGGATCACCGGGACGGCATCGAGCACCATGCCCATCGGCGAGTTGCCCGATTGCTGGAAGGCGGCTACCACCTTTAGGCGCTTCAACGCGCGAAGCTTCTTCTGCCCCTTACCGTTTCGGATTACATCGCGCAGCATGTCAGCTTCGGCGTCGATGTCGAAGTTCTCGATCAGCTTCTGGATCGACTCCGCTCCCATGGAGCCGGTGAAGTACTCGCCGTAGCGGTCCTGCAGCTCGCGGTAGAGGCTCTCGTCGACGATCAGCTGTTTGGGGGCCAGCTTGGCGAAGGTGGTCCAGATGTCCTCGAGCCGGTCGAGTTCGCGCTGAGCCCGATCCCGGAGCTGGCGCATCTCACGCTCACCACCGTCGCGAACCTTGCGCTTGGCGTCCGCCTTGGCGCCCTCTGCCTCAAGCTCGGCCAGGTCCGCTTCGAGCTTCTGGGCACGGGCCTCCAGGTCGGCGTCACGCTGGTCCTCGACGGTCTTGCGCTCCACCACCATCTCGGCCTCGAGGGTGGACAACTCGTTGTGCCGCATCTCGTCGTCCACCGCGGTGATCACGAAGGCGGCGAACTAGAGGATCTTTTCCAGGTCCTTCGGCGCAAGGTCCAGCAGGTATCCCAGGCGTGAGGGAACGCCCTTGAAGTACCAGATGTGAGTCACCGGAGCCGCCAGCTCGATATGGCCCATCCGCTCGCGCCGCACCTTGGCGCGGGTCACCTCGACGCCACAGCGCTCACAGATGATGCCCTTGAAGCGCACGCGCTTGTCCGTGCCGCAGTAGCACTCCCAGTCCCGGGTGGGGCCGAAGATCTTCTCGCAGAAGAGCCCGTCCTTCTCCGGCTTGAGCGTGCGGTAGTTGATGGTCTCCGGCTTCTTGACCTCGCCGTAGGACCACTCGCGAATATCTTCCGCGGTGGCCAGACCAATCCGGAGTTCATCGAAGAAGTTGACGTCTAGCACGTAACTCCCTTTCCCCTAACGGGTTTAGTAGCTTCCAGCAATTTGCAAAAGGTCAGGCAAGGTCCTCGACCGAGGCAGATTCATTGCGAGACAAGTTGATTCCCAAGTTGGCCGCAGCCCGCTCAAGATCGTCGTCCTCGCCTTCGCGCAGTTCGATAGCCGCACCGTCGGAGGACAGCACCTCGACGTTGAGACACAGGGACTGCAATTCCTTGAGCAACACCTTGAACGACTCCGGGATGCCCGGCTCGGGGATGTTCTCACCCTTGACGATCGCCTCGTACACCTTGACCCGTCCGATGGTGTCGTCGGACTTGATGGTCAACAGCTCCTGCAGCGTGTAGGCCGCCCCGTAGGCCTGCATGGCCCAGCACTCCATCTCACCGAACCGCTGGCCGCCGAACTGCGCCTTACCGCCCAGCGGCTGCTGGGTGATCATCGAGTACGGGCCGGTGGACCGAGCGTGAATCTTGTCGTCCACCAAGTGATGCAGCTTCATGACGTACATGTAGCCGACCGTCACCGGATACGGGAATGGTTCTCCGCTGCGTCCGTCCAGGAGCTTCGCCTTGCCGTCGGAGTCGACCATCACCTCGCCGTCGCGGTTGGGCAGCGTGGCCGACAACAGGCCCTGCAGCTCCTCTTCCTTGGCGCCGTCGAAGACCGGCGTCGACACGATCTGATCGGGTGCGGCGTGCCGCAACTCCTCGGGCAGGTTGGCGGCCCAGTCCGGCGTACCGTCGATGTTCCAGCCGGCCTTGGCCACCCAGCCGAGGTGGGTCTCCAGGATCTGGCCGATGTTCATCCGTCGCGGCACACCGTGGGTGTTGAGGATGATGTCGACCGGAGTGCCGTCCGGCAGGAACGGCATGTCCTCGGCTGGCAGGATCTTGCCGATCACACCCTTGTTCCCGTGCCGGCCGGCCAGCTTGTCGCCGTCGGAGATCTTGCGCTTTTGGGCAACGTAGACCCGGACCAGCTCGTTGACGCCCGCGGGCAATTCGTCATCGTCCTCGCGGGAGAACACCCGGATACCGATCACCTTGCCGGACTCACCGTGTGGCACTTTCAGCGACGTGTCGCGGACCTCGCGCGCCTTTTCGCCGAAGATCGCCCGCAGCAGCCGTTCCTCCGGGGTCAGCTCGGTCTCGCCCTTTGGGGTGACCTTGCCGACCAGGATGTCGCCGTCGCGCACCTCGGCGCCGATCCGCACGATGCCCCGCTCATCGAGGTCCGCCAGCACGTCGTCGGAGACGTTCGGGATATCGCGGGTGATCTCCTCGGCGCCCAGCTTGGTGTCCCGGGCGTCGATCTCGTGTTCCTCGATGTGGATCGAGGTCAGCACGTCCTCTTCGACGAGGCGGCTGGACAGGATGATGGCGTCCTCATAGTTGTGGCCCTCCCACGGCATCACGGCGACCAGCAGATTCTTACCGAGGGCCATCTCACCGTTCTCGGTGCACGGGCCGTCGGCGATGACCTGGCCGGCTTCCACCCGCTCGCCGGCGTCCACGATCGGCGACTGGTTGGCACAGGTTCCGTGGTTCGAACGCGCGAACTTGCGCAGCCGGTAGGTGCGCCGAGTGCCGACGTCGTGCATCACGGTGATGTAGTCGGCCGACACCTCCTCGATGACGCCCGCCTGCTCGGCGACGACGACGTCGCCGGCGTCGATCGCGGCCCGCAATTCCATTCCGGTGCCAACCAGCGGCGCCTCGCTACGCACCAGCGGGACCGCCTGGCGCTGCATGTTCGCACCCATCAGGGCGCGGTTGGCGTCGTCGTGCTCGAGGAACGGAATCATCGCGGTGGCCACCGACACCATCTGGCGCGGCGAGACGTCCATGTAGTCCACCTCGGATGACGGCACGTACTCGACTTCGCCCGCCTTCCTGCGGACCAGCACGCGCGGCTCGACGAATCGGCCGTTGCCCTCGATCGGCGAGTTGGCCTGCGCCACGACGTGGCGGTCCTCCTCGTCCGCGGTGAGGTAGTGGATCTCGTCGGAGACGACCCCGTCCACCACCTTGCGATAGGGCGTCTCGATGAATCCGAACGGGTTGACCCTCGCGTACACCGACAACGAGCCGATCAGGCCGATGTTGGGGCCCTCAGGGGTCTCGATCGGGCACATCCGGCCATAGTGCGACGGGTGCACATCGCGAACCTCCAGCCCGGCGCGCTCACGCGACAGGCCACCGGGTCCCAGCGCGGACAACCGCCGCTTGTGCGTCAAACCGGAAAGCGGGTTGTTCTGGTCCATGAACTGCGAGAGCTGGCTGGTGCCGAAGAACTCCTTGATCGCGGCAACGACCGGCCGGATGTTGATCAGGGTCTGCGGCGTGATCGCCTCGACGTCCTGGGTGGTCATCCGCTCGCGGACGACCCGTTCCATGCGCGACATGCCGATCCGGATCTGGTTCTGGATCAGCTCACCCACCGTGCGCAACCGGCGGTTCCCGAAGTGGTCGATGTCGTCGGTCTCCACCGGAACCTCGGTGCCGCCCGGAGCGGTCATCGTGGCCTGGCCATCGTGGAGCCGGACCAGGTACTCGATGGTGGCTACCACGTCTTCCTCGGTCAGCGTGGAGCTCGTGATCGGCTCACCGGTGTGCAGACCGAGCTTCTTGTTGATCTTGTAGCGGCCGACGCGAGCCAGGTCGTAGCGCTTCTCCTTGAAGAACAGGTTCTCCAGCAGGGTCTGCGCAGATTCCTTGGTCGGCGGTTCGCCCGGACGCAACTTGCGGTAGATGTCCAGCAGCGCCTCGTCGGGGCCGGCGGTGTTGTCCTTCTCCAGCGTGCCCATCATGGTTTCGGAGAACCCGAATCGCTCGCGGATCTGCTCCGAGGTCCATCCGAGCGCCTTGAGCAATACGGTCACCGGCTGGCGGCGCTTGCGGTCGATGCGCACGCCGACGGTGTCGCGCTTGTCGACGTCGAATTCCAGCCAGGCGCCACGGCTGGGGATCACCTTGACGCTGTGCAACATCTTCTCGGTGGACTTGTCGATGCTCTCGTCGAAGTACACACCCGGCGACCGAACAAGCTGGCTGACCACCACACGTTCGGTGCCGTTGATGATGAACGTGCCCTTTTCGGTCATCATCGGGAAATCGCCCATGAACACCGTCTGGCTCTTGATCTCGCCGGTGTTGTTGTTGATGAACTCGGCGGTGACGAACAGCGGAGCCGCGTACGTCATGTCCTTGTCTTTGCACTCGTCGACCGGGGCCTTGACCTCGTCAAAACGAGGGTCGGAGAAGGACAGCGACATCGATCCGGAAAAGTCCTCGATCGGCGACAGTTCGTCGAGGACTTCTTCGAGGCCACCCTTGGGGTTGATCTCGCCTCGCGCGCGCGCCCGATCAGTCCATTCGGGCGAACCGACCAGCCATTCGAAGGAATTGGTCTGCACATCGAGCAAACCAGGTACCTCGAGAGGTTCGCGGAGCTTGGCAAAAGAAACCCGGTTGGGCGCTCCGGGCACCGAGCTGTTCGAAGAACTTTGCGGTCGATTTGTGTTGCTTTGGCGGAAATCAGCCAAGATGCGTCCTTCCAACACCTGTGCGACTTACAGGATCCCGGTGTGAGCAGTGCTAGCCGGTGCCCACTCAAGCCTGTTCGCCGCGGATATTTTTGTCGGGTCGGCTGACAGACGAACTGTCCGGGTCTCACGCACGCGACCAAATGGCTGAGCCTTGGAGGGGCTCAGGCCAAGACCACGGTGTCAAGTGGCGGGTGAGGTGGGCAGGAAGCAGCCAGCGCAACGTCCAACGATAGCGCAGGCCCGCGCATTCCTCAAATGCCCACGACAAGCAGCCCTACCGGGCAACTGTGCCGGCACTGAGCGGCTGGCCGGCGCCCGACGCTTCCCGCGCACGCATACTGTCCAACAGATTGACCCGTTTGCCGCCGTCCGTCAAGAGTGGCCCCGGCAAGTTGTGGGAATCCGCCGCTGCGACACCGTGCGGGGCGATGCGCGCGTACTGGATCGCAGGAAGGGGTGACAGCACCCGGCCGGGGCGGACAGACTTCGTCACGCGCGCCCCGGGTCAGGCTGAGTCAGGCAGGGATGACCCCTGTGAACGGGTGGCCAAGGACCAGGGGTCGACCGGTGGGCAGTAGCCAGCGGCGAGCCGTGGGCAGCCAGCCGCCGACAGCCGGCCGCCGACAGCCGACAGCCGACGGTCCTGCGTCGCCGGGACCGATCAGAACTCGTGAGTCCGCAGCTTGTGAGTGCCCTCGAGATCGTCGAGGATCGCGGTCTGGGCCGCCGGCGGCAGGGTGTGCAGGATGGCGCGCACCCGGGCCTGACGCCGACCGACCGCCTTGCGCTCGGGCATACCCGGCGTCGCGCTGATCTGCGGGGGCACGCCCTCGATCTCTTCGACACCGCCATCGGTCTGGCCAGCATCGAGCGCGGCCTGCTCGGCGGCCGCGGTCGCCTCGTCCTTCTCCTCCGACATACCGATCGGGCCGATACGCCGACCGTTGAGGAACTGCTTGACGGCGGGTTCCTCGCTGGTGAGCAGCACCTCACGCGGCCCGAACATCACCAGGTGCTTGCGGTAGAGCATCCCGATGTTGTCGGGCACCGTACGCACGATGTTGATGTTGTGCGTCACGATGAGGATGGTCGCGTCGATCTGCGCGTTGATGTCGATGAGCAGCTGGCTCAGGTAGGCGGTACGAACCGGGTCCAGACCCGAGTCGGGCTCGTCGACGAGGATGATCTTGGGGTCGAGCACCAGCGCTCGGGCCAAGCCGGCACGCTTGCGCATACCGCCGGAGATCTCACCGGGGAACTTGTGCCCGTCGTTGGGCATACCCACCATGGTCAGCTTCTCCATGACGATGTCACGGATTTCGCTCTCTTTTTTCTTGGTGTGCTCGCGCAACGGGAACGCCGTGTTGTCGTAGATGTTCATCGAACCGAACAACGCACCGTCCTGGAACAGCACGCCGAACAGGGTGCGGATCTCGTAGAGCTCCTTGGCCGAACACTGGATGATGTCGGTGCCGTCGATGACGATCGAACCCGTCTCCGGACGCAACAACCCGATCAGCGACTTCAGGAACACCGACTTGCCCGTACCCGACGGGCCGAGCATGACGCTGACCTCGCCCTCCGGGATGGTCAGAGAGACATCTTCCCAAATCGTCGAAGACCCGAAGGACTTCGTAAGATTGCTGACCTCGATCGCGACACCCATGGAAAGCCCTTCCGTTTGCGCATGCTGCCACCACGAATAGCCCTGTGGTTTGAATCACTGTAGCGCACGGATGCGGTGTGGCATCAGGGCCCGGGCGATAATTCTCCAGCGGGCCCGGATCACCCTCGGATCACCGATGCCTCAGGCTGTCGGCGCCCAGTTGCCATGAAAGCCCATCGGCACCCGCTGCGGCAGATGTACCGTCGCCACCGACTCCAGGGTTTGCGCATCCAGCAGCAGCAACTGGCCTTCGTCCCGACCGCGGTGGTAGCCGTAACCCATCAGAATGCCATCGTCTTCCGCGGCATCCCGATCGCCGACCACCGGGTTGGGGACGAACGCCATCTCGCCGATGACGAGTTCGGAGTCGAGCGCGGCCACCTCGCAGGAACCGGTCGAGTAATCGTGCTTGTAGAGCGCCGAGGACATGGGAGCCGTCGCAGCCGGTCGCGTTCCGGAGCCGCCCACGAACCCGCCCCCCACACCGACGGCATAGCCGAACCGGTGCTGGGAGCCCAGCAGGGTTTCGTTGATCCGCGGGAACTCCTGCGGTCGGTCGTCGCGACGCTCGGTGGAAATCGCTCCTGTCGCCAGGTTGATCGTCCAGCGGTCCAGCACGGGCAGGCTTTCACCCGGACCTCGACGATCGTGGTCGAACATGCGGTCGTAGCGCACCACGTCGAGTATCAGCACCTCGGCGCCGTCCGTCTCGCTGACTTCGGAGTAGGCGTTGAGCGGGTGGAAGACATAGCAGGGTTCGATGTCGAACCAGCGAACGTCGGCACTGGAGCCCTCCCGCGGCAACACGCCGATCCGTGCCGGATAGTCCGGGTCCCAGGCGTAGGGCATGCGGTCGATGGGTTTCGGATTGCGGTTGGCCAACGCAGCGATGGGACTGGGCATCGGCACCCGTCCGACGAACGGCTGCAGCACCCGCTGGAGGGGGGTACCCAGCCATCTCGGAGTGTTCGGCGGCAGGAGCTGGCCCAGGTCGAAGGTGACCGGCAGGTCGTAGATCACGACGTACTTGTCGGTGAGCGAGAAGTCGTGCATCATCGGGGACCCCGAAACCGGGATATCGACGGTCCGGCGCGCGTGGCCGTTGACGTCGATCACCGAGTACTGCACCGTTCGCCCGCGTGCGAACGAGTACGACACCGCGTGCAATTCACCGGTCCGTGGGTCGCGGTGCGGGTGGGCGGTGTAGCCGCCCGGCAGCGTGCCGTCGAAGTCGCAGGTTCCCACGGTGTCGAGTTCGTCGGTGAGTTCGTAGTTGGCTACGCCGCCCTCGACAAGTGCCAGTGTTCGCCCGCCATGGGCCAGCACACTGGTGTTGGCCCCCAGCGCCAGCATGCCCGCGCGCGGGTCCAGCCGCGCGGGCGCGGTTTCGCCGAGTGCGCGACACACCGGCAGGCTGCGCACCCAGCGGTTGCGGTACCACCGGGCCCGTCCGCCTTCCAGCGCGACCCCGTGCACCATCCCGTCGCCGCTGAACCAGTGATAGGTAGCCGGGTTCGGCTCGGTGACGGGGTTGGGCCCGTTGCGCAGATAGCGCCCGTCGAGATGCTCCGGGAGGTGCCCGGTAACCGGCAGGTCCGTCGCGGTCACTTCGAGGCTTACCGGGGCCAGGAAATCTTCTAGGTAGGGATTCGCGGACTCGGCCGTTCGAGGTGCGGCTGGTGCAGTGGCTCGGGTTGCGGACATCGCCAATCTCCTATAACTATGTTATTTCGACGTTATCAAAACGGTACGCCGCCGATCGGAATATGGCAATAATATTTCCCAAGATGACTCCCAAGACAGCTCCCAAGACGGCCCCCGGGACAGCCCAGCCGATCGAGCGCAGTGTTCGCGCCGAGATGCTGCACGCCGCGGTCGCGCTGTTGCGCGAGCATGGGCCCGACGAATTGCAGACCCGCAAGGTAGCCGCGGCCGCCGGCACCTCGACGATGGCGGTATACACCCATTTCGGCGGGATGGCGGGCCTGATCACCGCGGTCGCCGAGGAGGGGTTCGCACAGTTCGACACCGCGCTGTCGGTACACGAGACTTCCGATCCGGTCGCCGACCTGCTGGCGATCGGTGTCGCCTACCGCCGGTTCGCGATCCAACGCCCACACGTCTACCGGCTGATGTTCGGCAGTACCAGCGCACACGGCATCAACGCGCCCGCCGGCAACGTGCTGACGCTGCCACTGACCGAGATCTACAACTGCATTCCCAGCTTCGCGCACCTGGTTCGCGCCGTGCACCGCTCGATGCTCGCGGGCCGGATCGGCACCGACGCGGATGCCGCAGCGGACAACGAGGTCGTGGCCAAAGCCGCCCAGTTCTGGGCGTGCATCCACGGCTTCGTCATGCTCGAACTGGCCGGCTTCTACGGCGACGACGACTCCGCCGCCCCACCGGTACTGACCGCGATGACGACAAACCTCCTGGTCGCCCTGGGTGATTCACCCGACCGGGTGCACCGGTCGTGGCATTCGGCGCGCGGCTGAGCCCCCGGCACGCGGCCGTCGGCCGCCGCCCCCTGCCCACGCCCGGAAACGCATCGACCCCCGGTCCCCCGGCCCCGGGGGTCCGGGGGCCGGGGGCCGGGGGCCGGGGGCCGGGGGCCGCGGGCCGATGCGCTGTTGGGGTACTAGACGGTGACGGTGGCGCCGGCGGCTTCGAGCTTGGCCTTGGCCTCGTCGGCAGCCTCCTTGGCGACCTTCTCCAGCAGCGGCTTGGGCGCGCCGTCCACCAGGTCCTTGGCCTCCTTGAGGCCCAGACCGGCAACGACCTCACGGACGACCTTGATGACGCCGATCTTCTTCTCACCGGCGGCCTCGAGGATGACGTCGAACTCCGACTGCTCTTCGGCAGCCTCGGCCGCCGCGCCGCCACCGGCCGCGCCGGCAGCAGCCACCGCAACCGGGGCGGCCGCGGTGACCTCGAAGGTCTCCTCGAACTTCTTGACGAAGTCGGAGAGCTCCAACAGCGTCATTTCCTTGAACGCGTCGAGCAACTCGTCGCTGGACATCTTTGCCATGGGTGTGGGTCCTTCCTGGATATTTCTGGTTTGTCGACGTTTGCGGTGCTATCAGGCTTCGGCGGTTGCCTCCGCGGGTGCTTCGGCGGGCGCTTCAGCGGGTGCCGGTTCGGCAGCCGGGGCCGCCGCGTCCTTCTTCTCCTGTAGGGCTGCCAGCAGTCGGGCCATTTGCGACGCGGGCGCGTTGAACAATCCGGCGGCCTTGGCGAGGTTGCCCTTCATCGCCCCGGCCAGTTTTGCCAGCAGCACCTCGCGGGATTCCAGGTCGGCGATCCGCTCGACCTCGGAGACGGTCAGCGGGTGACCGTCCATGTAGCCGCCCTTGATGACCAGCGCCTTGTGCTCCTTGGCGAATGCCTTGAGCGCCTTGGCGGCATCGACCGCCTCGCCGGTGACGAACGCGATCGCCGTCGGGCCGGCGAACAGGTCGTCGAGCCCCTCGATGCCGGCCTCGGCGGCCGCCCGCTTGACGAGGGTGTTCTTGGCCACCGCATAGCTCGCCGACGCACCCAGCGACCGGCGCAGCTCGGCCATATTGGCCACCGTCAGCCCCCGATATTCGGTGATGACGGTCGCGTCCGAACTCTTGAAGCGCTCGGCGATGTCGGCAACGGCGGCGGCCTTGTCAGCCCTGGCCATGCATGCCTCCTGTAGTCGAAGTCCGGTGGGCCACCTCTGAGCGTCGGTGCACGCCGGTGCAATCGGACGGGTCCCGGGAACAGCGAACGCCCCGGCGCAGGATGCGGCCGGGGCGTGGATCTGCGCCGACGTGCGCCGGCGAAGTGCCTCGTCCTCCTGCGTGGGCCGCCGGGATGCTCCCGGACCTTCAACCGATAACTCGGTGACCGACGGTCTTCGGTGGATCGCCACACACCATAGCGCGCCGGCCCGGGTCGGCCAAAACCGCCCAGCGGCTTCCTGACCATTACACCTAGGCCATTACGCCTAGGCCATTACACCTAGGCCATCCCAGCGAGCCGAGCCGCACCGATCAGGCCGGCCTCGCCGCCCAGGTCGGCCGGCACCACCCGCATTCCGGCCAGGAAGTCCAGGCCCGCGTAGCGGGCCACCTCCGCCCGCAGCGGATCGAACAGCAGCCCGCCGGAATTGGCCACTCCCCCGCCGATGACCACCAGATCGAGGTCGCACACCGCGCCCACCGAAGCGATCATGGCCGCCAGCGCCCGGGCGCCCCGGCCGAACGCCGCCAACGCCGACGGATCGCCGGCCGCGGCCGCCGCCGCCAGTACTTTCGCGTCTGCCTCCGGCGGCGCAGACCAGCCGTTCTGCCGCGCCCAGCGGACCATCGACGGACCCGAGGCAACGGTCTCCACGCAGCCGCGCCCACCGCAGGGGCATTCCGGGCCACCCGGGTCCACCACCACATGGCCGACGTGGCCGGCATTGCCGGTGCGGCCGTCGCAGGGGACACCGTCGAGCACCAGGCCGCCGCCCACGCCGGTGGACACCACCATGCCCAGCATGAAACCGGTGCCACGCCCGGCACCCAGCCAGTGCTCGCCGACCGCCATCGCCACGCCGTCGCCGGCCAGCCGGACCGGCACCCCGGGCACCATCGCGGCCACCCGGTCGGCCAGCGCAAATCCTCGCCAGGACGCGATGTTGAGCGGGCTGACCGTACCGGCGGTCACGTCGATCGGTCCGGCCGACGCAATGCCCACCCCCGCGACGGCGCCACCTGCTGCGTGCAGCGCGTCGGCGACCATCCCGGCGACCGCATCCCACACCTGTTCGGCGCCGCCGCCGGGCGGGGTGGGGCACCGGGCGTTGTAGACGAGCACATCCGCCGGATCCGTGGCCGCGCGGTCGGCCAGTGCCGCCGCGATCTTGGTGCCGCCGATATCAAGGCAGAGGGTCGGCATCCCCGGTGCCGATCTCACCTGACCCGCACCTCCACTGCGGGCGAATAGATCAGGTGCCCGGCACAGCCGATCCGGATCAGCGCCCACCACCGCCCCGCTTCCTGCCACGCCGGCGGTGCCACCTCGAAGTGCAGCTCGACGACGCCGCCAGCCGGAAGAGCGGCCCCCTGGGCCGCCGGGCCGATCCACTCCCAGGTCCCCCAGGGGCTGATCACGTGTGCTTCCAGCGCCAGGTCCGCGGCGGCACGGCTGCCGATCGTCACGGTCAGGCGGGTGGCCTGTCCCGCCTGCAGCTCGATACCGGCCGGGCCGTCGGCAAGGTAGACCGGCACACCGTCGTCGGTTCCGACCGTCACCACGGCCACGTCTTCGACGACCTGCCGCCAGGCCGCGGGCAACTCGCCGTCCGCCACATCGGCGACCCGCAGCTGGGCGCGCACCGGATACCTTCCCTGCGGGGCGCCGGCCGGGATGGTCACGGCGACGTCGCGTTCCAGGTGCTCGCCGATACCCAGCTTGCACGGCAATTCGGCCGGGTCGGCCGCCCAGCCTTCCGGGCATACCAACTCGACCATGCCACTTAGGACGGAATCGGTGCAGGCGCTGGCCGCACTGAGGCGGAAGACGATGTCGCCACCGGCCTCGGCGCGCACCCGGTGAGGGTGCAGGTTCGCAACGGCAGGCAGCCCACCCATCGGAGCGGGGCCACGGTTATGCAGCCAGTAGCGCGCGTAGAGCGGCTGGGCCGCCTCGCAGTGCGGGGCCAGCTCTGCCGGCGGCAACGGCAGCCGGGCGAGGTCGAGGTCGGCCAGCACCGTGGCCACCTCGCAGCCGTGCACGTCGATGGTTCGTTCGTGCCGTTGCGGCTCTTCCAGCAGATTCGCCCGCGCCCGCACCCGCAGTTCGCCCAGATCCGAAGCGACCACCACCGGAGTCGCCGAACCGGTCGACTCGACCAGCCGCAGCATCACCTCCGCCGGCGAGACGGGAGCCGCGCGCCCGGATGCCAACGGGTTGCCGCCGGGTTTGAGTGCGCCGAGCTGAACGGAGTCCGCGGGCTCGATCCGCAGCAGAGAGCCTGTCGGCGGCAGGGCCCCGTACCGCTCCCGCGGGGATACCGCGAGCAGGGGATTGGAGAACTGCGCGCTTCGGGCAGGCAACCCGGCGTGCCGCCAGTCGCCCCTGCCGCAGACCAGTGCATAGTCGAAATCGTGTGTCCAGCACTGCAATTGGACTCCTGTGCCGTCCGGGGCGGTGCGGCGGGGTTCGTCGATCCAGATGCCTGACGGCCAGCCCGTGCAGGAGCGCATCAGTGCGGTGTGCAGGGTGCCCTCGGCATCGACCGCGAAGCTCGGCACCCCGCGGTTGAGCAGGGCGACCGTGTAGTCCTCGAAGGCACCCTCCGGTGCCTGCGCCGGTGCCGGCGCAGGGGTCCGCTGGTCCACGACGATCTCGGCGTCATCGAGGTCACCGACCACGGAGGCGATCGCGGCTGCCAGGC
Organism: Mycobacterium sp.; assembly: GCF_047975165.1. GTDB lineage: Bacteria > Actinomycetota > Actinomycetes > Mycobacteriales > Mycobacteriaceae > Mycobacterium. Next base: position 6,767 of record NZ_JBKECZ010000045.1, on the reverse strand, counting down.
TTTCCTCGTCGCGGCCGTCGATCACCAGTACCGGCAGGGCCCGCGGGTCGCGCAGGTCGGCGCCGGGCTGCCAGACCGCCGTCAACTCCGTCGCCGCCGGCACCCATACTCGCGCCGTGCCGGACTCGGCCAGCTGGCGGTCGAGTTCGGCGGTGAATTCCGGACCGGCTTGCGCCAGCACCGACTTGGTGAACGCGTTGCGGACGGGCCCGCCCAGGGCGATGCGCACGTCGGGCAGGTTGGAGTCGACGTCGAGATGGCCGTAGCGGGGACGGTCGTCGGCGCTGCAGGTGCCCGTGACACCGGCACGGACCAACGCGGCCATCAGCTCACGTGCTTCCCCGGCGCGCAGGCCGGACACCGTCGTCTCCGCCGGCACGACGACCTCCGCCACCGAGATCGCCCGTCGATGACCGCCGACCCGGACCCGGGCCGCCGACGACAGGCCGAACCAGCCGTTCGCCGCGTTGTCGAGTGTCCAGAGGTGCTCGGCAGTGTCCACCGAGCGGTCCCCGTCGTGCAACAGTGCGAATCCGCGCCCCACTACGGCGTCACCGACCTCGCTGACCGGCAGGGCACCGGGCACCGGACACGGCCAGCGCAGCCGTAGTAGCCGGTCCCCGCCGGCAAAGTCATCGATGGTGGTGTGACAGTCCAACCGATCGATGTGGTTCCACAGCGTCAACGTCTGGGTGTATCGCAGCAGGGTGCCGACGGCGCCCCGCACGACGAGTCGTTCCCCGAGCGGACCCCGGTAGGCCCGCACGGTCGCGGGCGCCTCCGATGAACACACCACCGGCCCCTTGGGCAGCAGGTGCCACGGCCCCTCGTTCTGAGTCGGATGGGAGGGATGTTCGTCGTAGACGGCGAGTTCGTTGCCCACCCGGCCGCGGGCAATCAGTTCGCGGCCCTGGTGAACCAGCGATTCGACTCCGCCGCCGCGCTGCGGGTCGACGCTCAGCCGGCAGTAGTCGTTGCCGATCCGCAAGCCGGCGACCGGCTTCCAGCTCTGCGTCGATCCCCCGCGCACCAGCCGGTAGGCCCGCCAGCCCAGTGAGGGCACGTCCCGGGCCAGCCAGGTCACCGATCTGCCGTCGGGTTCGACATGTGCGGGCACCTCGGCACCATCGGAGTCCAGCACCTGCACCCCTGTCCCCACTGCTGCCCCTGCCCCTGGCCCGGCCCCCGCCCCGGCCCCGTGCGGGGGGTCCAGCCGGGCGGTGACGATGTCGCTGCGCGGCTGTGCCACCGGATTCCACACCACCACCGAATCGCGCCCACCCGCCGCCGCCGACGACAGCAGCTGCAGCGAATTGTCCCGCGCCGTGCGACCCAGCTCCCACGCATCGCGCCACCCGGTCAGCAGGTCGAAGTAGACCTGGTCGGATTCCGAACCGGTGATCGCGTCGTGGTGGGCGCCGTAGAGCAGCTGCACCCACGCCTTGGTGAGCGCCGCCTGCGGATACTGCGCACCCGTGAGCGCCGCGGCGAAGACGGCGAAGCGCTCGGCGTGCAGCACGGCGGTCTCGGCGGCCCGGTTGGCCAGCTTGGTGTCTATGTAGGACACATGCGTGCCGGTGTAGATCGGATTCATGTCGCGCGTTTGCGGCGAGGCGACCGTGCCGCGCTCGGCCAGCTCCGCCCGCACCGCCGCGAAGAACTCCCGGGGCAGGCCGCACACGAATCGCGGCCAGGTATAGCGAGCCGCCCAATCGCGATGGATCTCGGTGACCCACCTGTTGGGCGGGGTGAAGTCGGTGCCGATCGGCAGCAGCACATTTCGGGTCAGTGCGACCTTCTTGAGCTGTTCGAACAACTCGTACGTCGCATCTTGCGCCTCGGCCAGCGTCGCCGACGAGTCCATCCACCAGCCTGCCGAATAGTGCGCCGGCATGTAGTGCGTCAGCAGGCCGCGCCCCGACGGAGAGATCCACTCGAACTCGCTGGCGAACTGCATGCGGTCAACCCCGCCGTTGTCGGGGCCGCCCTGAGCCGGGCCCCACTGGTGGTGCGGCCCGCGAGCCCAGGAACTCGAGCTCAGTCCGGCGTCGGCGACCATGCCGGGAAACTGCGGGTCATGGCCGAACACGTCGAGTTGCCACGCCGTTGCCGGATCCGCGCCCATCACGTCGCGTTGGAACCCCATTCCGTGCACCAGATTCCGGATGGTCGTCTCGGGGCCGGTGAGGTTGGTGCTGGGTTCGTTATAGGTGCCGCCCATCACCTCGATGCGGCCGTCGGCAAGGAACCGTCGCAGGTCCGCACGGTCCTCGGGGCGGGTGTCCCAATAGGGCTTGAGGTAGTCGACTTCGGCCAGTACGAACTTGTAGTCCGGGTCGCGGCGCACCATCTCCAGGTGCTCGTGGACCAGCTCGAATCCGTTGGTCTGACGGCACTTGCCCGGCGGGTCCTCACGCCACTCGCTGGTGTAGGCGCGCTGGGTGTTCCACCAAACCGGGTCGTAGTGGAAATGGCTGACCAGGTACATCGTCCAGCCGGGCTCGGCGACGACGAACTCGAAGGCCGGCCCCGGCGAATCATCGCTACCCGATTCGCCCGGCTGCACCGTGGCTCGGCGCTGCTGGCCGGTCACCGGAAGGTCGACAACGACCGGAACCTCCAGAACCTCCTGGCCCGGCTCGGCAAGCGCCTCCCCCCGGAGACCTTCGCCGGTTACCCGCACCCGGGTCGATTCGGTACACCCCGCAAGGGCTACCCGGACCAGCTGCAGCGGCTCGTCGGGCGGGCCCACGAACAACTCGGTCGACTCCGCCGAAATCAGCTCCATCACCAAACCCTACGGCCAGCCCCGCCGCCCCGGCCTTCCCGGCCGCCAACCGCACCATCCCAGCCCCGCCGGCCCCGCCAGCCCCCGCCCCGGCCGCCCAGCCCCGCCGGCCCCGCCGGCCCCGCCGGCCGCCGGTCTCCCCGGCCCCGGCCGCACTACCCCCGCCGAACGTGTACCTACTGCGGAAATTGGGCCGACTTTCCGCAGAAGTTACCCGTTCGGCGCTCCTTCGCCGCGCGTGAGGGCGGTCACGCAAAAAGGGAGTTGACGACCCCGATTTGGCACACTGCTGAAATGAGTCCCACCAAGCACCGCGAGGTGGCCAAGCTCGACCGGGTGCCGTTGCCTGTCGAGGCGGCACGGGTCGCCGTCACCGGTTGGCAGGTCACCCGCACCGCCGCCCGTGCGGTCACCAATCTGCCGGGCAAGGGGCCGTGGCAGCAGAAAATCATCCGGGAAATCCCCCGGACCTTCGCCGACCTGGGTCCGACCTACGTGAAGTTCGGACAGATCGTCGCGTCCAGCCCCGGGGCCTTCGGAGAGTCGCTTTCGCGTGAATTCCGCGGTCTGCTCGACCGGGTCCCCCCCGCGGACACCGCCAGGGTGCACCGGCTGTTCGTCGAGGAACTCGGCGAACAGCCGCAGCAGCTGTTCGCCACCTTCGACGAGGAGCCGTTCGCGTCAGCCTCGATCGCCCAGGTGCACTACGCAACGCTGAAGACCGGCGAGGAAGTCGTGGTCAAGATCCAGCGACCGGGTATCCGCCGCCGGGTCGCCGCCGATTTACAGATCCTGCAGCGCTTCGCCCAGGCCGTCGAGCTGGCCAAGCTGGGGCGCCGGCTCTCCGCGCAGGACGTGGTTGCCGACTTCGCCGCCAACCTGGCCGAAGAACTGGACTTCCGGCTGGAGGCGCAGTCCATGGACGCCTGGGTCTCCCACATGCATGCGTCACCGCTGGGCAAGAACATCCGGGTGCCGCAGGTGCACTGGAACTTCACCAGCGAGCGGGTACTGACCATGGAGCGGGTACACGGCATCCGCATCGACGACGTCCCGGCCGTCCGCAAAGCCGGCTTCGACGGCACCGAATTGGTCAAGGCGCTGTTGTTCAGCGTGTTCGAGGGCGGGCTGCGGCACGGTCTATTCCACGGCGACCTGCATGCGGGCAACCTCTCCGTCGACGATCAGGGCCGCATCGTGTTCTTCGACTTCGGGATCATGGGCCGCATCGATCCGCGCACCCGCTGGCTCCTGCGCGAACTCGTCTACGCATTGCTGGTCAAGAAGGATCATGCAGCCGCTGGCAAGATCGTCGTGCTCATGGGCGCGGTCGGGACCATGCGACCCGAAGCGCAGGCGGCCAAGGACCTGGAGAAATTCGCCACCCCGTTGACGATGCAGTCGCTGGGGGACATGTCCTACGCCGACATCGGCCGCCAGCTGTCCGCACTGGCGGACGCCTACGACGTCAAGCTGCCACGCGAACTGGTGCTGATAGGCAAACAGTTCCTCTACGTCGAGCGGTACATGAAACTCCTGGCCCCGAAGTGGCAGATGATGTCCGACCCGCAGCTGACCGGCTATTTCGCCAACTTCATGGTCGAGATCAGCCGTGAGCACCAATCGGACACCGAGGCGTAGGCAACGTGGACGTCCGCAGCGGTACCGCGCCATCCGGTGACCTCAGGTTGTACTACGAGGACATGGGTGACCCGGGCGATCCACCGGTGCTGCTCATCATGGGTCTGGGCGCCCAGCTGCTGCTGTGGCGGACCGACTTCTGCGAACAGCTCGCCGGCAACGGCCTGCGCGTCATCCGCTACGACAATCGCGACGTCGGGCTGTCCAGCAAGACCGCACCGCACCCCGCGCCGGGACCGCTCATCCCGCGGCTGGTCCGGTCCTGGCTCGGCCTGCCCAGCCCGGCCGCCTACCGGCTTGAAGACATGGCCGACGACGCGGCAGCGATATTGGACCACCTCGGCATCGACCGCGCCCATATCGTCGGCGCGTCGATGGGCGGCATGATCGCGCAGATCTTTGCCGCCCGCTTCGCCGAACGCACCAAATCGCTGGCGATCATCTTCTCCAGCAACAATCACCGTTTCCTGCCCCCGCCCGCACCCCGCGCACTGCTCGCGATCATCAAGGGTCCCCCGCCGACTTCCCCGCGCGAGACGATCATCGACAACGCGATCCGCGTCAACACGATCATCGGCAGCCCGGCGTACCCGACACCCGAGGACCAACTGCGGGCCGATGCCGCCGAGAGTTATGACCGGAACTTCGATCCGTGGGGCATCGCCCGGCAATTCAGCGCGATCCTGGCCAGCGGTAGCCTGCGACACTACGACCGGCGGATAACGGCGCCGACCGTGGTCATTCACGGCGGCGCGGACAAGCTGATGCGACCCTTCGGGGGCCGGGCAATCGCGAAGGCGATACGCGGCGCCCGCTGGGTAGTGGTCGACGGCATGGGCCACAACCTGCCCGCACAGGTGTGGGATCGCGTGATCGGCGAGCTGACGACCACTTTCGCCGCCAGCAGCACCCAGGTCTGATGGCCAGGCCGACCGGATCGGCCCCAACCTCCGCAGGGAGTTCCGATCCGGGTCGAGCCGTGTCCGCCCAGGGCCCAAGACCGTTCGAGTCCGCTCGCGCCAACACGAATTGGTACGACGCCTACCTTTACGGCAAAATGGCCGGAAGTAATTGTCCGATGTGCGATCACCCGGGAGATATCAACAGACGTGGCTAAATCAACTGGTCCGACCACGCCTCGAGCAAGCTTCGACAACGTTCAGGCGCACTACGACGTCTCCGACGACTTCTTCGCATTGTTCCAGGATTCCACCCGGACCTACAGCTGCGCCTACTTCGAGCCCCCGGAGCTGACGCTCGACGAAGCGCAGATCGCCAAGATAGACCTCAACCTCGATCAGCTGGATCTCAAGCCCGGTATGACACTGCTCGACATCGGCTGCGGGTGGGGCACCACCATGAAGCGCGCCGTCCAGAAATACGATGTCAACGTCGTCGGCCTCACCCTGTCCAACAACCAGTACGCCGAGTCCCGCGCGACGCTGGACTCGCTGGAGACCGACCGCTCGCGCCGGGTGCTCCTGCAGGGCTGGGAAGACTTCAACGAACCGGTCGACCGCATCGTCTCCATAGAGGCCTTCGAGCACTTCGGGCACGAAAACTACGACGACTTCTTCAAAAGGTGTTTCGACATCCTGCCGCAGGACGGCCGGATGACCGTTCAGAGCAGCGTCAGCTTCCACCCCTACGACATGGCCTCACGCGGCAAACAACTCACCTTCGAGACCGCGCGCTTCATCAAGTTCATGTACACCGAGATATTCCCGGGTGGCCGGCTGCCATCGACCGACATGATGGTCGAGCGCGGCAGAAGCGCCGGATTCGTTGTGCCCGAACCAGTCTCCCTGCGAACTCACTACGTCAAGACGCTGCGGATCTGGGGCGACGCACTGGAGTCCAACCGCGAAAAGGCCATCGCGGTGACATCGCAGGAGGTCTACGACCGCTACATGAAGTATCTCCGCGGCTGCGAGCACTACTTCGACGACGAAATGATCGACTGCAGCCTGGTGACCTACCTCAAGCCGGACGCAGCCGCCCAAGGCGCGTGAGTCGGCAACACGTTGGGCTGCGGGGCACAGCAGTTGAGTTCATCCTGCGCCCAGGGCGCTGATCGTCGGCGTGTCGCCGCCAAGGACGCAGAGTCAACGCCACTGCCCAGCCCCCTGGCCGTTCACTCTGCGCCCAGGGCGCTGATCGTCGGCGTGTCGCCGCCAAGGACGCAGGGTCAGTGGGCAGGGCTCGCGTCCAAGAGTGGTGCTACCGGTGGTGGTTCACCGGCGCCGCGGGCGCCGGCTCACTCCCCCTCGCGGCCTGATTCTCGGCTACGTTCACCGGCGCCGCGGGCGCCGGCTCACTCCCCCTCGCGGCCTGATTC
>NZ_JBKECZ010000044.1:0-33773 GCF_047975165.1 Mycobacterium sp. | reverse complement strand
CTTGACCATTGACAGATCATCAGCCACAACCGCCTCGACGTCGGGCTCCACGGCTGGGTCACCAACACGTCGGTCGGAGTGCCCGGCCTATCCGGGGGATGGTGGGATCATGTGGCGTGCCCGATGATTTCGACCACGGCAGGGTCCTCTTGCTCCTGGCCGAGGCCGAACGCATCGACACCACCGTTGGACGCAAGCCTGGCCCACTGACTCTGCGCCGAGGGCGCAAAAGTGCGAGTGGACCCCGCCCTGAGTGCAGAGTGAACGTGCAGGGGGCGGGCGCCCGGGCGGCGGTGACGCTGACTCTGTGCCCACGGCGCGAAAGTGCGAGTAGGCGGTGCCCTGAGCGCAGAGTCAGCGAGGGTGATTCCGCCACTGGCGCAGACTGAACACCTGGCTCGACTCTGGATGGCACCAGACCCCTAGTCGTATCCCCGGCGCATGTCATCGACGATGCGGGGATGATCCAGGGTCGACGGCGGTAGCCGGCGTTGCCGCACATCGTCGGGGAAAACCGTTGCCGCATCGAGCACCTGCTGGTCGAGAAACCGCAGCTGCGGAGTATCTCCGGGTACCGCCGGCACCGGCTGGAGGGAGCACCGGCCCGCCTGAGATGCTCTCGGGCGCACCGAAAACACCAGCACCTCGCTGGTCGCCGGACTACACCCACAGCTACTCTCGGTCTCGACCACAATCTTCTCGACGACTGTGTCCTGGCCTGGGAGCGTGCTCACCAATACCCTGGATGTGCGCAACGTCGTTCTTCTTGCCAGTCTTGAACCTTGATCAGTCCAAAACGTAAACAGGACACGGCGTTGTTGCGCCCCAAATCCTCAGTTCAGACACCCACTACAACGCCACCAGAGCCCGACTTCCCCGGATGAGATCGTTGACCGGTATGGAAAACCCCTTCAAAGTCGTAGACGCATGGGTGCGCGGAAGACGCCGGCTTCCACTTGGCCACGGCGAGTCGAAGACCGAACCCGCGACCCTGGAACGCCGCCTCGGCACCACCGACGCGGTGATGATCGGGCTGGGATCGATGATCGGAGCCGGGATCTTCGCCGCGCTCGGTCCGGCCGCCCGCGCAGCGGGATCCGGGTTGCTGATCGGGCTGGCGTTGGCTGCGACCGTGGCCTACTGCAACGCGACCTCGTCGGCGCGGCTGGCCGCACGGTATCCGGCCTCCGGCGGCACCTATGTGTACGGGCGCAAACAGCTGGGAGATTTCTGGGGCTACCTGGCCGGTTGGGGATTCGTGGTGGGCAAGAGTGCCTCATGTGCGGCCATGGCACTGACGGTCGGCTGCTACGCGTGGCCCGCGCACGCTCACGCTGTCGCCGCGGCGTCGGTGGGTGCGTTGACGGCGGTCAACTACGCCGGCGTGAAAAAATCCGCCTGGCTGACCCGGGCCATCGTCATCGCCGTAACGGGGGTGCTGGCCATGATCGTCGTCGCGGGGTGGACGTCCGGCGCGACGAACACCGCCCGGCTGCACGTGACCGTTGTTTCGCCGGCCGGGGTGCTGCAGGCTGCGGGGTTGCTGTTCTTCGCATTCGCCGGGTACGCCCGGATCGCTACCCTGGGCGAGGGAGTCCGCGAACCCGCCCGCACCATTCCCCGCGCAATCCCGGTCGCCCTGGGCATCACCTCGACCATCTACACCCTGGTGGCGGTGGCCGCACTCGCGGTGTTGGGTCCGAACCGCCTCGGTGCGGCCGGCGCGCCACTGTCGGAGGTGGCGCGAGCCACCGGGGTGTCCTGGCTGATCCCGGTGGTACGAGTCGGGGCCGCGGTTGCGGCGCTGGGTGCGCTGCTGGCACTGCAGTTGGGGGTGTCGCGTACCACGTTCGCCATGGCGCGAGACCACCACCTGCCGCACCGATTGGCTGCGGTGCACCCGAGATTCGGAATCCCGCATCGCGCCGAACTTCTCATCGGTATCGTGGTCACGGTCCTGGCTGCCAGCATCGACGTGCGGTCCGCGATCGGCTTCTCCTCCTTCGGGGTGCTGACCTACTACGCGATCGCGAACGCGTCGGCATTGACGCTGCGCGACGATGAGGGCCGACCACCGCGGTGGATCCCGGTGCTCGGCCTGCTCGGATGTGCTTCGCTGGCGTTCGCGCTGCCGCTTTCCTCGATCGGCTCCGGTCTGGCGGTGCTCGGCACGGGCGTCGCAATCTACCGCCCGAACGTTCCCGATCCGCGAGCGTAACGTCACGGCGATCACAGGCGGGGAAAATCGCAACCCGGTTACGCTCGCGACGGACTCAACCTTGGGTGGACGAGTTGCCTTTGGTCGTCGTCGACGTCCGGTTGGCAGCAGGCTTCTTCGCCGGGTCCTTCTTGGCGGGAACCTTCTTGACCGCCGCCTTCTTCGCCGCCGCCTTCTTCGCCGCAGCCTTCTTCGCCGGAGCCTTCTTGACCGGAACCTTCTTCGCCCCAGCCTTCGTCAGCCCAGCCTTCCTCCCGGAAACCTTCTTGGCGGCCGACGATTTGGTCTTCCTGGCCGACCTTTTCCTTCTGTACAAGTCCAATTCGGGCAACGCGTCGATCGGCCAGTCCGCAAGGGTGTCGAGGTAGAGCTGACGGACCTCGGCTATACGGTCGGACAACGTATCCACCGTCCAATCATCGACCGGGATCGGGGGGAATACCGCGACATCGACGGTGCCGGGATTCAGTGTGGTCGAGTTGCGGGATGCGATCATCTCCGCGTTGCGGATGACGACGGGGACGATGGGAATTCCAGCCGCCATGGCGATCCGGAAGGGGCCCTTCTTGAACGGCCCGACCCCGGTGGTGTCCAGCCGCGTACCTTCGGGTGCGATCATGATGGACAGGCCGTTGCGTGCGCGTTCCTCCACGGTGTGCAACGTCTCGACCGCGGAAGCCGGATCATCCCGGTCGATGAACACCCCGTCGAGCAGTTTGCCCATGGGACCCATGATCGGATCGCGTTCGAGTTCTTTCTTGCCCACCCCGACCCAGTTGTCCTTCACCAGCGCTCCGGTGATGACGGGGTCGACCTGGTTTCGGTGATTGAAGATGAACACGGCCGGACGCTGCGCTGTGAGATTCTCTCTCCCAAGGACATTCAAGTGCACACCGCATGTGGCCAAAAGCAACTGGGAGTAATTGGACGTGAAGAAGTTCACCCCACGACGACGATCGCGCGTCAGCAGGCCCAGCCCGACCGCACCCGCCGCCACGGGCAGCATCGAGCCTGCACCGACCAGCGTCCGGATTCGTCGCTCAAGCCCGAATCCGCCTCGGCTGTCGAATTTCAGGATCGGCCAGCCACGTTTCTTTGCGACGGCGGCCATCTTGCCTTCGGGATTGGTAGGCCGAGGATTTCCGACCAGATGCATCAGTGCGACGTCTTCGTCGCCGTCGGCGTAGAAGTAGCTGTCCTTGAGGTCGATGTCGTGCTCGGCGGCAAACCGTTGTACCGCAGTGGCTTTGCCCGACCCCCAAAGAATGGGCCGCAATATGCCACCGGTGAGAATTCCGTCCGCGTTGATCTCGAAACTGTTGGTGAGGGTGTTGTCGATGCCCAGGAAGCGGGCCACCGGATTCACCTGGATGGTCAAAGCCGACGAGCTGAGCACCACCGTATGACCGCGGGCAACGTGCGCACGCACCAGCTCCCGCATCTCCGGGTAGATCCGGGACTCGATCCGCTGGTTGAACAACCGCTCGCCGATCTCGTCCAAGTCGCTCAGCATCCGTCCGGCCAACGCCATGGTGGCATTACCGATAAGTTCCTCGAATTCGATGCGCCCCAACGACAGACTGAGCGATCCCTGGACCATGCTGAGCAGTTCGCTGACGCCCATGTCGCGACGGCGCAGGCGCTCCTGGGTGAGGATAACCGCGGTGAAACCGGCTACCAGTGTTCCGTCCAAGTCGAAGAATGCACCGACCTGGGGGCCCGCCGGGCTGGCCATGATTTCGGCCACCGAACCCGGCAGACGCAGATCCTTGGATTTCCCGGCGAGTTCGTCGCCCCCGGCGCTCACGAACCCGACACCGATCGCGAGGTCTCATCGCCGAGTTCGACGGAGAACGACGCCGGCACCGCGCGCGGTGGCGGATCGCCGGCCAGGGCGAGAATCTCGTCGAAAGCCTCCAGCAGACATCTGGCGAACAACTCATCGTGTTGCACCGAGGCCCTGTCGTAGCGCACCGAAATGGTGCACCAGCCGCCGCGGGATATCAGCACCACCATCATCGCAACCCCGGGAAGTGGGCCGATCCCGTACTGCCGCAACACCTTTGCTCCGGCGATGAAGGTATCACCCGGATAGACCGGGACGTTGCTGGCCTGGACGTCCGAGCCGACCACCGAGCCGGAGATGCCCTCGAGCACCGCCGACGGCAGCACGCTCAGTACCGGAGCCATCGCCCCGACGATGTTCATCGCGGGCTCGTCACGACGTTGGGTCATCTGGGCGCGGATCTTCTTCATGCGCGACACCGGGTCCACGGTTCCGACCGGCGCCGCCAGGTTGACACCGGTGAAATTGTTGCCGCCGGCGGCATCGCCTTCGGAACGGAGGTTGACCGGCACCGCCATCGGCAACGTGGTGATCGGCATGCCCAGGGCCTCGTGGTAGCGCCGCAACGCCCCGCACAGGCCGGCCAGGTAGGCGTCGTTGATGGAACCGCCACCGGCTTTCGCCGCCCTGTGCAGATCGGAAAGCCGTAGGTCGATCGCCTCGGTACGGCTGGTCAGACTACGCCGGCGGAGCAGCGGTGACGGCTCAGCCGCCCTGTTCAGCACCCGCGCGCCCGACACCGCATAGCCGACGGCGCCGACGACCGCGGAGGCCGGGTCCGCGGCGACACGGCCGGCCGCCGAAACCAGCTCCGACAACACACCCCTCGCACCGTCGGCGATCGTGAACGGCAGAAGGTTGAGGCCCTTACGCATCAGGTCGTTGGGGGTCAGCTCCTCCGGGGCGGGCAGCGGCGGCACCGGCCTGGCCGGGGGCTCCCGCTCCATGTCGTAGATCTCGGCGAACATCGCGACGCTGCCCACCCCGTCGGTCACGGCATGGCTGAGGTGCAGCAACGTTGCGGCCGCCCCGTCGGCCAGACCCTCGACCAGCGTCGCCGTCCACAGCGGCCGCGAGATGTCCAACGGCGACTGCAGGATCACTTCGGCGAGATCCAAAACCTCCCGCAACGTGCCGGGTTCGGACACCCGTACCCGTCGCACATGAAAGTCCAGATTGAAGTCGGGGTCGACAACCCAGCGCGGAGCGGCCGTCGGCAACGTCGGGACCACGACCTTCTGTCGCAGCCGTAGCACCTTGCGCGACGCGTTCTCGAACCGGGCACGGAAACGGCCCCAATCCGGTGTGCGGTCCAGCAGTTCCAGCCCCATGATCCCCGAACGCGTGCGGGGATTCGCCTCGCCGCGGTGCAACAAATAATCGACCGGGCCCAGAATATCCGAATACCCGCTGGAATCAGCCATGGTCACGTCCCCACGAACCCCGGGCAACTCGACACCTCACCGTTGATCGAACCTCCTGCTGTCCGCCTCCGCAATCCGCGCACCCGTACCGGCGCGCCCCCTCAAACGCTAGTCGCGTTCCATCGGCGGTGAAAGTGACCGGCGCGCCTCAACGCCACGCGCCCCGGGTGTACACCGACGAAACTACCGACGAAGCGGGTACCTGGGGAAGCGGTGATCAGCTGGCCGAAGAAGCCGACCGCGCCATCGAATCCAACAACGCACATTCGCGCCGACCGTAGACGACTCCGAGAAAGTCGGCGACGGCATCGGCCGTCACCCGGGAGCGGACCGTCGGCGTGAGGTCGAACGCATGGTCGGCGTTGGCGAGCTCGGCATAGGACACCGTGGCTGCCCCGGCGCCGCGCAGCGCCGCACAGAACGCGCGCGCCTGGCCGGAGGGCACCAGTCCATCCCGCTCGCCGTGCAGGACGAAGAACGGCGGAGCGTCGCTGTGCACGTAGGAGATCGGCGACGCGGCGGTGAAGCTCTCCGGTTGATCCTGGTAACGGGCCTTCATCACGAATTCTTCGAGGAACGGCAGCATCAGCTCGTGGCTGTTCTCGAAGTCGGTGAAGTCGTAGACGCCGTAGTACGGCGCGGCCGCCTGCACCGTGGTGTCGGCATGTTCGAAACCGGGCTGGAACGCCGGGTCGTTGGGTGTGAGCGCGGCCAGCGAAGCCAGGTGCCCGCCGGCCGACCCGCCGGTGATCGCGATGAAGTCGGAGTCGCCACCGTAGTCGCCGATATTTTCGCGAACCCAGGCGATGGCCCGCTTCACGTCGATGATGTGTGCGGGGAACTTGCGGCGCGGGCTCTTGCTGTAGTTGATCGAGACGCAGACCCAGCCGAGTTCCACCATCCGGCTCATCAGCGGGTACGCCTGGGGACGCTTGCCGTTGATGGTCCAGCCGCCACCGGGGACCTGCACCAGCACCGGAGCGCGATGGCCCGGGGCCAGATCCGGGCGGCGCCAGATGTCGAGCAGGTGTTCGTTGCCGCCCGGACCATAGGAGATGTTGGATGTCTGCGACGCGTAGCGACGGTGCGGACCTGCGACGGGGTTGGGCAGCAAGCCCGGACGAGCGACTGCGGACGAGTCCGTGTCGGGGTGAAACACCATGTCCCGGAAGTTTTTACCGAACGAGTGCTCGAGTGCTTCGGCCAGAACCTCACCGGCGCGCTGCGCGGCCCACGCCGCACCCATCCGGTTGATCACCCGGGGTGCGGCGCGCGACAACAAATGTCCTGACACAACGTGCGGAGGAAATTCGGTAGCCAGCCAGCCAGCCGCCCAGCCGAGCAGGGTTGGGGACCCGCGCAGCAGGACCGAACCGGCGCGGTAGGCATCCTTGGCGCCGGCCGCGAATTGCGCACCCTGGCGCAATACCTCGGCACCCGCCTCCGAGCACCTCGAAGCCACATTGGTCATGGTGAAGCACACCTCTCGACGTCAGGCACACGCATCGTTGCGGTTGACGACCGATTTCCGGCCAGTGTTGTACGTGTGTCGAGGCTCACACCATAACGTATTTCTGGGGGACCCCGAGACTATCCCAGCCTGCCGTGTCGCCCTCGCTACTCGATTCCGCGCGGTTATATAGACTGACCTGCGCATTGCCTCCGTAGCTCAGGTGGATAGAGCAAGGGCCTTCTAATCCCTAGGTCGCACGTTCGAGTCGTGCCGGGGGCACTGGTGCAGCCGAACCCGGGCAGATCGGGTCAGGCGGTCCGGAATTCGCCGCGGTTGCCCACGGTGTGGCCGTCCTTGACAACCATCAGGATGTTGTGCGGGTCGCCGAGCGAATCGATGTCGGTGAGCGGATCACCCCGGACCACGACCAGGTCGGCGGTCTTGCCGACCTCGACGGTGCCCAGCGTGTCACCCACTCCGCACAGCTCGGCGGAGTTACCGGTGCCGGCGACGATCGCCTGCATCGGGCTCAGCCCGCCGAGTTTAACCAGCAGGCCGAGTTCTTTGAGGGTGGAGCCGTGGTCCGGCGACAGGCCGGCATCGGTGCCGACCGCGATCTTCACCCCGGCGGCGGCGGACGCGGCAATCGACTCGTGGGCCATGGCATGCCATTTTTCGCTCTTGGCGGCTCCGGCTGCCGTCACGGTCACCGGCGCCATGGTCTCCAGCAGGGTCGGCACCAGGAAGGTGCCCTGGGCGACCATTTGGTGACGCAGTTCGTCGTCCAGGGCATAGCCGTGTTCGATGCTGTGCACCCCCGCTTCGACCGCGGCTCGAATACCCGTATAGCCGCTCGCATGGGCGGCCACCTTTCTGCCACCGTAGTCCCGGCCCACCTCGACGATCGCTTCGATCATGTCCCGGCGCATGCCCAGCCAGGTCGGGTCGTCGCTGGGGGACGACACCCCTCCGCTGGCGGCCACCTTGATCACGTCCGCGCCTTGGCGGATCAGTTCCCGGGTCCGCTGCCGTGCGGCGTCGACGGAGTCCACCAGGCAGCCGCCGACCAACGGGGTGAGGTCGAGGCCGCACGGGATGTGGAAGTCGGCATGCCCGCAGCTCTGGCTGATCATGTTGACCGCCACCAGCAGCCGCGGCCCTTCGATCAGTCCGGCGGCGACGGCATCGCGCACGCCGGCATCGATGCCCATCAGGTCACGCGCGGTGGTGATCCCGTTCCGCAGCGTGGTCTGCAGCCGTTTGATCAGCTCGAAGTTCCGGTAGGAGGCCGGCCTCATCGCCATCTCCAGCGGGCTGCCGTGGGGCCCGGGCAGGCTGAAGTGGACGTGACAGTCGAAGAAGCCCGGGCAGATCGTGTGGCCGCCGAGGTCGACGGTCACGGCATCCGCTGGCGCCTCCGGGGCGTCGGCGGCGCGCCCGGCCCAGCTAACCTTGCCGGCCTCGACAAGTACCGCCGCGTCCGCGATGGCGTCGGCACCGGTCCCGTCGATCAGGGTTGCGTTGCGCAAGAGCGAAGTCGTCATGAACTTCCAGTTTCTCCTCAGCCCGAACCAAACACATTGCGATCAAACGTGATCAGATGAATGTTCCGATACCTGCAAACTATAACCGCCGGCAGCTGGTGAGCACTACACACCGGCTCCCTCCCCCGCCCTGCGCAACAAGTTTTCCGCGTGCCGCAGCACCGGCGAGTCGACCATCTGCCCTTCGAAGGCGAACACCCCCCGCTCGGTATTGGCCGCAGTCAATACCCGGCGCGCCCAGTCCAGCTTCTCCTCAGCGGGGCGATAGGCGTTGCGCACCACCGGAACCTGGCTGGGGTGGATGCACACGGTCGCGTCGAACCCGATCGCCGCCGCGTCGATCGCCTCATCCCGCAGGCCGTCGATGTCGCGGATGTCCAGGTGCACCGCGTCCAATGCCAGCCGGCCGAAGGCCGACGCGGCGAGCAGCACCGTCGACCGGACGTGGCGGGCGGCGTCGCGGTAACGGCCGTCGGGGCGCCGGCTGGAGCTGCCGCCCAGCGAAACGGTGAGATCCTCCGCCCCCCACATCATTGCGACGACGCCCTCCGCGGCGGCGATCTGGGTGGCGAACATCGCGCCGCGGGCACTCTCCACCAACGCGATCACCGCACGCGGCGCCAGTGCGGACACCTGGCCGGCCGACTCGGACTTGGGCAGCATCACAGTCGTGTACGGCGTCTCGGCCAGGGCCTCCAGATCCCGAGCGTGGTCCGCGGTGCCGGCGGCGTTGATCCGCACCACGGTGCTGGCGGGATCGAGCACGGTGTCGCGCAACGCTGTGCGCGCGGCGGGCTTGTCCGCGCCGGCGACCCCGTCCTCGAGATCGAGGATCACCACGTCGGCTGCCGCGGCGGCCTTCGCAAAGCGTTCCGGCCGGTCAGCCGGGCAGAACAGCCATCCCGGGCCGGCAGTGGGCAGACTCACGACGGGGTCCCCGACGGCCGCTTCCGCACCAGCGTGGTGCGGACCGCGCGGGCGACGACGTCGCCGTCCTGGTTGCGCCCGGTGTGTTCCAGGGTGACGATCCCCTCGCCCGGGCGGCTTTTCGACTCGCGCTTGCCGGTGCAGACGGTTTCGGCATACAGGGTGTCGCCATGGAATACCGGCTTCGGAAAGGATACTTCGGAGAAACCGAGGTTCGCCACAATCGTGCCCAGCGTCAGTTGCGCAACGGACAGCCCCACCAGGGTCGAGAGGGTGAACATCGAATTCACCAGCCGCTCGCCCCGGAAACCGGGCTGTTCGGCCGCCCACGCCGCATCCAGGTGCAGCGACTGGGTGTTCATCGTGAGCGTGGTGAACAGCACGTTGTCCGCCTCGGTGACGGTGCGGCCCGGCCGGTGCAGGTATGTCGTGCCGACCTCGAACTCATCGAACCACAGGCCGCGCTGAACCACCGTCTTGCTCTGATCGACTGTGAATTCTGCGACGCGACACGCCGGGCCGGCGTCGTGATTTTCACTCTCGCCGGAACTCATACCAGCCCCAGGGATCGCGCGATCAGCATGAGTTGCACTTCGGTTGTCCCCTCGCCGATTTCGAGGATTTTGCTGTCGCGGTAGTGCCGGGCCACCGGATACTCGTTCATGAACCCGTAGCCGCCGTGGATCTGGGTGGCGTCGCGGGCGTTGTCCATCGCAGCTTCCGAGGAGACCATCTTGGCTATCGCCGCCTCCGTCTTGAACGGCTTGCCTGCCAGCATCTTCGCCGCCGCCTCGTAGTAGGCGGTGCGCGCGACGTGCGCTCGGGCCTCCATGCGGGCGATCTTGAAGCTGATCGCCTGATAGGAGCCGATCGCCCGGCCGAAGGATTGACGCGTCTTGGCGTATTTGACGCTTTCGTCGACGCAGCCCTGGGCCACACCTGTGGCGACCGCGGCTATCGCGATCCGGCCCTCGTCGAGGATGGACAGGAAGTTCGCATAGCCTTTGCCCCGGACTCCCAGCAGGTTCTCATGCGGAACCCGGGCATCGTCGAAGGTCAGCGGGTGGGTGTCCGAGGCGTTCCAGCCCACCTTGTTGTAGGCCGGTTCGACGATGAATCCCGGTGTGCCGCTGGGCACGATGATCGTCGAGATTTCCTTCTTGCCCGCGGCCCCAGTCCCGGTGACCGCGGTGACGGTCACCAGCGAGGTGATGTCGGTGCCCGAGTTCGTGATGAACTGCTTGCTGCCGTTGAGAATCCACTCGCTGCTATCCAGGCGGGCGGTGGTGCGGGTGCCTCCGGCATCCGAGCCGGCACCGGGTTCGGTGAGGCCGAAGCCGGCCAGCGCGCGCCCGGCCACCAGGTCGGGCAGCCAGGTGTTCTTCTGCTCCTCGTCGCCGAACCGGTAGATCGGCATCGCACCCAGCCCGACGCCCGCTTCCAGCGTCATCGCCACCGACTGGTCGACTTTGCCAAGTTCTTCCAGCGCCAGGGCCAGCGCGAAATAGTCGCCGCCCATGCCGCCGTACTCTTCGGGGAAAGGCAGCCCGAACAGGCCCATCTCGGCCATCTTGGCGACGATCTCGTACGGGAAGCTGTGTTCCTCATCGTGTTTGGCCGACACCGGGGCCACGACGGTGCGCGCGAAGTCGGCCACCGTATCGCGAAGATCCTGATATTCCTTGGGCAGGGCTCCTGCTGGAATCGTCGTCGTCATGGTCTGCTAATCCTTGCCTTCCGCCGGCAGCGTTTCCGGGAGCAATCGTGCCAGCACCTGTTCACCCTTCACCTGATCGCCGACGGCCACCAGTACCTCGACCCGCCCCGATACCGGCGCCACCAGGGGGTGTTCCATCTTCATCGCCTCGACGACCACCACCACGTCCCCCTCGGTGACCGGTGCGCCGTCGCTGACCTGCACGGCGATCACATTGCCGGGCATCGGGCTGACGACCTCGGCCGGTCGCTCCCCGGTGTCGCGCTGGATCTTGTGCACTTCGGCCTCGCGAATGTGCCAGGTGCCACGCTCGTCGGCGATCCACAGGTGCCGGTCGGCCTCGGCCCACCGGTAGTCCCGGCGCAGGCCGTCCAGCGTCACGCTGATGGCACCCGGCTCGAGGCGCGCGGTCGCGGAGACGATTTCACCGTCGCCGACCTGGACCGTGGCCGCATCCGGCGGGCCCGCCACCGAAACGGTCTCGGTGCGCAGCGGGGTTCTCATCGCCGTGCGCACCGGAGCTACGGCGCCGCCGATCCGCCAACCGCTGGGGGCGCCCCACTGGGAACCGCCGGCGCGGCGGGCCAGCACCTCCTGGACGTACAGGCCGGCGGTGGCGAACACGTCGTCGGGTGCGGGCAGCGGTGCGCAGTCGGCCAGCCGCTCGTCGAGCAGCGCGGTGTCGAGGTCTCCCGCCCGCACCCGCTCATCGGCCAGCAGGAACCGCAGAAACTCGACATTGGTTTGCACACCGAGTACCGCGGTGTGCGCCAGCGCCTCGTCGAGCCGCCGCAGCGCCTCGGCCCGGTCGGCGCCGTGGGCGATCACCTTGCTCAGCATCGGGTCGTAGTCGCTGCCCACCACGGTT
Source organism: Mycobacterium sp. (assembly GCF_047975165.1). Taxonomy (GTDB): domain Bacteria; phylum Actinomycetota; class Actinomycetes; order Mycobacteriales; family Mycobacteriaceae; genus Mycobacterium. The sequence goes on along the minus strand of NZ_JBKECZ010000044.1, from coordinate 21,776 downwards.
CCGGCCAGCAGCGAGGAGTCGACCCGCACACCGGGCCCGGACGGCTCGATCACCGCGAGCACCTCGCCGCCGGTCGGCAGGAACCCGCGTGCGGGATCTTCGGCGTACACCCTGGCCTCGATGGCGTGGCCAGTCAATTCGATGTCGTCCTGGACGAATCCGAGCCTTTCCCCGGCCGCCACCCGGAGCTGCCATTCGACCAGATCGAGCCCCGTCACCGCCTCGGTCACCGGATGCTCCACCTGCAGGCGAGTGTTCATCTCCATGAAGAAGAACTCATCGGGGCGATCGGCCGAGACGATGAACTCCACCGTGCCCGCCCCGACGTAGTCGACGCTGCGGGCGGTGTCACAGGCCGCAGCCCCGATCCGCGCCCGTGTTGCCGCATCCAGCAGCGGGGACGGGGCCTCCTCGATGACCTTCTGGTGGCGTCGTTGCAGGCTGCACTCGCGCTCGCCCAGATGAACCACCCCGCCGTGGGCATCGGCCAACACCTGCACTTCGATGTGCCTGGGCCGGGAGATAAACCGCTCCAGGAACAGGGTGTCGTCACCGAATGCCGAGGCCGCCTCCCGGCGCGCGCTGACCAAAGCGTCGCGCAGCCCACCCGGTTCGGCCACCAGGCGCATGCCTTTGCCGCCACCGCCCGCGGAGGGCTTGACCAGAACCGGGTATCCCACATCGGCGGCGGCATCGCACAGGTCGTCGTCGCTGCAGCCCGCCCGCGCGATGCCCGGAACCACCGGCACGTCGAAGGCCGCGACCGCGTTCTTGGCGGCAATCTTGTCGCCCATCACCTCGATGGCCCGTGCCGGCGGCCCCAGGAACACGATCCCGGCACGATCACAGGCTGCGGCCAATCCGGGGTTCTCCGAGAGAAAACCGTAGCCCGGGTGAATGGCCTGTGCCCCGGTGCGCGTCGCGGCCTCGATCACCCGCTCGATCACCAGGTAGCTCTCCCGGGCCGCCGCCGGCCCCAGCCGCACCGCGGTGTCGGCCTCGATGACGTGCCGGGCCCGGGCGTCGGCGTCGCTGTAGACGGCGACGGATCGGATTCCCAGGCTGCGCAACGTGCGGATCACCCGCACCGCGATCTCGCCGCGGTTGGCCACCAGGACAGTGTCAAACATGTCTCACATCCGGAAGACGCCGTAGGAAACCGATTCCAGCGGAGCGTGCGCACACACCGACAGAGCGAGCCCCACAACGGTTCTGGTATCGGCCGGGTCGATGATCCCGTCGTCCCACAGCCGTGCGGTCGAATAGTAGGGATTTCCCTGGTCCTCGTACTGCTCGCGGATGGGCGCCTTGAACTCCTCCTCCTCGTCCGCCGACCACGGTTTGCCGGACGCCGAAAGCTGTTCGCCGCGAACGGTTGCCAGCACCGAGGCGGCCTGTTCGCCGCCCATCACCGAGATGCGCGCATTCGGCCACATCCACAGAAACCGAGGCGAATACGCGCGCCCGCACATGGAATAGTTGCCCGCACCGTAGGAGCCGCCGATCACCACGGTCAGCTTCGGCACCCGGGCACAGGCCACCGCGGTCACCATCTTGGCGCCGTGTTTGGCGATCCCACCGGCCTCGTAGTCACGGCCCACCATGAATCCCGCGATATTCTGCAGGAACAGCAGGGGGATGCGGCGTTTATCGCACAGCTCGATGAAATGCGCTCCCTTGAGGGCTGATTCACCGAACAACACCCCGTTGTTGGCGACGACACCGACGGGATGGCCGTGGATGCGGGCAAACCCGGTCACCAGCGTCTTGCCGTAATTGGCTTTGAATTCGCCGAACTCGCCCGCATCGATCAGACGCACGATGACGTCGTGCACGTCGTAGGGCACCCGCGGATCCGGTGGCACCACCTCGTAGAGTTCGGTCTGCGAATACGGCGATTCGACGCCCGGCCTGATGTCCCATTGCGCCGGCTCCCGCGGTCCGAACGTGGCCGCGATGCCGCGCACCATGCGCAGCGCGTCCTCGTCGTCGTCGGCCAGGTAGTCGGTGACGCCCGACACCCGGGAATGCAGGTCACCGCCGCCGAGCTCCTCCGCCGTGACGATCTCACCGGTGGCGGCCTTGACCAAGGGCGGTCCGCCAAGAAATATCGTGCCCTGCTCGCGCACGATCACGGCCTCGTCGCTCATCGCGGGCACATATGCTCCGCCCGCGGTGCAGGAACCGAGCACGGCGGCAATCTGCGGGATTCCCTTGGCGCTCATCGTGGCCTGGTTGTAGAAGATCCTGCCGAAGTGCTCGCGGTCGGGGAACACGTCGTCCTGCCGGGGCAGGAAGGCTCCGCCGGAGTCGACGAGGTAGATGCAGGGCAGCAGATTCTGCAACGCGATTTCCTGAGCGCGCAGGTGCTTTTTCACCGTGATCGGGTAGTAGGTGCCGCCCTTGACGGTGGCGTCGTTGGCGACGATCACACATTCGCGCCCGGACACCCGCCCGATACCGGTGATGATCCCCGCCCCCGGGGACTCGTCGCCGTACATTCCGTTGGCGGCCAACGCGGCCAATTCCAGGAACGGGCTGCCCGGGTCGAGCAGGCGATCCACCCGCTCCCGGGGAAGCAGTTTGCCGCGGCTGACGTGCCGCTCGCGGGAGCGCTCGTTTCCACCCAGGGCGGCCGCGCCCAGCTTGGTGTTGAGTTCGGCCACCAGCCGGCGATGTTCGTCGGCAAACGCGGGTGCGCCGGCCGGCATCGCGGTCACCTGTCCACTTCCGAAATAATCAGCGACGGCTGGGTTTTCGCAACCACCTCGTCGACCGAGACATCCGGTGCGGTCTCGACGAGATGAAGCCCGTCGCTGCGAACGTCGACGACGGCCAGTTCGGTCACGATCCGATTGACGCATCCGACCCCGGTCAGCGGCAGGGTGCACCGGTCCAGGATTTTCGGGCTGCCGTCCTTGGCTGCGTGCTCCATCATCACGATCACCTTGCGGGCGCCGTGTACAAGATCCATTGCGCCGCCCATGCCCTTGACCATCTTGCCCGGGATCATCCAGTTGGCCAGGTCGCCGGTGACCGACACCTGCATGGCCCCGAGTACGGCGACGTCGAGGTGTCCGCCGCGGATGATCCCGAAGGATGTCGACGAGCCGAAGAAGGATGCGCCCGGCAGCGCGGTGACCGTCTCCTTGCCGGCGTTGATCAGGTCGGCGTCGACCTCTCCGCGTCGGGGGTAGGGGCCAACGCCGAGGATTCCGTTCTCCGAATGCAGGACGACGTTGATTCCATCGGGAATGTGGTTGGGGATCAACGTGGGCATCCCGATGCCGAGGTTGACGTATTGGCCGTCCTCGAATTCGGCGGCGATCCGCGCGGCCATGTCGTCTCTGGTCCAGGTCATCCGGCGCCGTCCTCGATCCCACTGTGCGAGTTGTCCGGCCGGCGGCACCCTCGTCTCATCGCACCGTCTCCTTCTCAATCCGCTTGGGCGGGTTGGGTAGATGCACAACCCGCTGCACGAAGACACCCGGGGTGTGCACCATGGCCGGGTCGATCTCGCCGGGCTCGACGAGCTCCTCCACCTCCGCGATGGTGATGCGGCCGGCCGGGGCGCATTCGGGGTTGAAGTTCCCGGCCGCATGCCGGTACACCAGGTTGCCGTACCGGTCACCCTTCCATGCGTGCACCAACGCGAAGTCGGTACGGATACTCCTTTCCAGAACGTAGGTGACACCGTCGAATTCACGGGTCTCCTTGCGCGGGGACGCCAGGGCGACCTCCCCCGAAGCGCCGTACCGCCAGGGCAGCCCGCCGTCGGCGATCTGGGTGCCGACCCCGGCCGGGGTATAGAAGGCGGGGATGCCCATCCCGCCGGCGCGCAGCCGTTCGGCCAGGGTGCCCTGGGGGGTCAGCTCCACTTCGAGTTCGCCGCTGAGGAATTGACGCGCAAATTCTTTGTTCTCACCCACGTAGGAGGATACGGTTCTACGAATTCTCTTGTTGGCCAGGAGTATCCCTAAACCGATACCGTCGACTCCACAATTGTTCGACACGGTCTCCAGGTCGGTCACACCCAGCTCGACCACAGCCGAAATCAGGCCCTCCGGGATACCGCAGAGCCCGAAGCCGCCGACGGCCAACGATGCCCCGTCGGCAATGTCTGCCACCGCTTCAGCAGCGGTCGCGACCACCTTGTCCATGTGCCGCAGCGCCTCCGACTTCAGTTAATACTCATTAACTGGAACGTGAGACTACCATTCCCCCCGCGGCGCGTCCAGACAGGTTTGCCGCCTCAGCCGCTCAAGTACTCGATGGCGAGCTCACGCAGCTCGACTTTGCGCACTTTGCCGGTGATGGTCATCGGAAACTCCTCGACCACCCACAGATACCGCGGGATCTTGTATCCCGCGATGCGGCCGCGGCAGAAGTCGCGCAGCGCCTCGACGGTCGGTTCCGGCGCCCCTTCGCGCAGCTTGACCACCGCCATCGGCTCCTCCCCGTACCGTTCGTCGGGCACTCCGATGAGGTGCACGTCGACGATGTCGGGATGGGTGTACAGCAGCTCCTCGACCTCGCGCGGCGAGATGTTCTCGCCGCCGCGCACCACGATGTCCTTGAGCCGGCCGGTGATCCGGATGTACCCGTCGGCATCCATGGACGCCAGGTCTCCGCTGTGCATCCACCCGTCGGCGTCGATCACCTCCGAGGTCTTCTCCGGATCGTTCCAGTAACCGGACATCACCGCGTAGCCGCGTGTGCAGAACTCCCCGGATACGCCGCGGGGCACCGTCACGCCGGTCTGCGGGTCGATCACCTTGATCTCCAGGTGCGGACCGACCCGACCGACGGTGCCGACCCGCCGGTCCAGCGAATCGTCGCTGCGGGTCTGGGTGGACACCGGAGCCGTCTCGGTCATGCCGTAGCAGATCGACACCTCGGCCATGTGCATGCGTTCGATCACCGTGCGCATCACCTCCACCGGGCACGGTGAGCCCGCCATGATCCCGGTGCGCAGACTGCCCAATTCGTAGTCGGCGAAGTCTCCCAGGCCGAGTTCGGCGATAAACATCGTCGGCACCCCGTAGAGGCTGGTACAGCGTTCGGCCTGTACCGCGCGCAGGGTGGCGCCCGCATCGAAGCCGGGAGCGGGTATCACCACGGCGGCCCCGTGGCTGGTGGCCGCCAGATTTCCCATCACCATCCCGAAGCAGTGATAAAACGGGACTGGCGTGCAAATCCGGTCTCGTTCGGTGTATCCGAGCAGCTCCCCCACCAGGTAGCCGTTGTTGAGGATGTTGCGATGGCTCAACGTAACGCCCTTGGGGTAACCCGTTGTGCCCGAGGTGTATTGGATGTTGATCGGATCGGCGGGATGTAACGTCTCCGCCCTTGCCCGCAACATCTTCGCATCGACGTCCGCTTCGGCCAGCCCGTTCCAACGGTCACCGCCCAAGAGGATCACCTCGCGCAGGTCCGGGCATCCCGGGGCCACCTCGGCGAGCATCTGCGCATAGTCCGCGTCCTTGAATCCCGCTGCCGCGATCACCATCGATACGCCCGATTGCCTTAGCACATACTCCAATTCACTGTTGCGAAAGGCCGGATTGATGGTCACCAGAATGGCGCCGATCTCAGCCGTCGCGTACTGGACAAGAACCCACTCCCATCGGTTCGGCGCCCATATGCCTACCCGATCGCCGCCGGCGACGCCGGCCTTCAGCAGCCCCGTCGCCAACCGGCGTACATCGACTGAGAAATCGGCGTAGGTCCACCGGCGGTTCGCCGCGATGTCCACCAGCGCTTCACCGCAGCCGAATTCTGCTGCAGTCGCAGCAAGGTTTGCCCCTATCGTCATGTCCAACAGCGACGGCGCGCTCGGACCACGCTCGTAGGAAAGCGAATTGCGATGTGCAGCGTCGGTGGTTGTCACGGTTCCTCCGACCGGTGATTGGATGTTACGTTAGTGACGATTAACCGAGATGTCCAGGAGTCCGTCATGGCAACGTCCGCCCAGGACCGGTACTCCGGCCAGAACCGCGGCACCGACCCCGATCAGGACCTCGGACGGCCCGGGGCGCTGAATCGGCGCAGCCAGTTGAAGTCCGACCGGCGCGCCCAACTTCTCTCAGCCGCCGAACAACTGATCGCCGAACGCGGTTTCCTGGCGGTACGGCTGGAAGACATCGGCGCACTGGCCGGCGTGAGCGGGCCGGCGATCTACCGGCATTTCTCCGGCAAGGAGTCGCTACTGGTGGAGTTGCTGGTGGGGATCAGCACCCGGCTGCTGGCCGGCGCCCGCACAGTCGCCGGACGCGGCGACGACCCGGCCACCACACTCGACGGGCTGATCGATTTCCACCTCGACTTCGCCCTCGGCGAACCCGACCTCATCAGGATCCAGGACCGCGATCTGGCCCACCTGCCTCGGGCGGCGGAGCGCAAGGTGCGCAAAGCGCAGCGTCAGTATGTCGAGATCTGGGTGGGCGTGCTGCGCGAGTTGAACGCCGACCTGGCCGAGGTTGACGCCCGGCTGATGGCACATGCCGCGTTCGGCCTGTTGAACTCCACGCCCCACATCACCAAATCCGGCGACGCCAAGCCGGCACACGCGGCCCGCGACCGAGCCCTGATGCGCTCGATGACACTCGCCGCGCTCACCGCCGGCCGCCGGTAGCGCGCGTCCGCCGCCCCCGGGGTGCCAAGATCGCCCCACCGCGCTGCCCGCGAACCCAGGTACCCTGCGAAGTGAATATGAACGACCCACACAGCCCCCCGAATCCTGGCCCTCGGCAACCCGGGCCGGGTCCGATGGTGCCCCAGGACTACTGGAATTCACCGCCGATCGACTATCCCGCCTACGCCGACGAGTTGGCGTACGGCCCCTACGGCGGTTCCCCGTGGACGCCGGGCACCTACCAGCCGAACCAGACCGGCCAGCTGCCACCGTCCTGGCAGCCGCCACCCGGCGACGAACCGACCGCCGCACCCGAACCCCCGCGGTCACCCGGGTGGCTTTGGCTTGCCGCCGGCGCGGCGGTGCTGCTTGTCGTCGGAATGATCGTCGCCCTGGTCGTCGCCAACGGTTCGAGCCGGCGTCAGACCGCGATCGAACCCCTGCCGCCCATCCAGACCCCCGGCCCGGCATACACCCCGCCGACAACCGCGTCGCCACCACCGGCAACCCCGCGCAGACCACCGCGCACCACCACGACCGGGCCGAGCACCACCGGCCCCGGAACGTCCACGGCACCGGCCATCATGGAGACGGTGGTGTACCGCGTCACCGGGGCGGGGCGGGCAATCAGCGTCGTGTACCTCGACACCGGCGACATGATCCAGACCGAGTTCAACGTCGCGCTGCCGTGGACCAAACAGGTCCGTCTCGCTGCGTCATCCCGCCACTCGGCCAGCGTCACCGTCGTCAACATCGGCCACGACGTCACCTGTTCGGTCAGCGTCGCCGGCGTTCAGGTGCGCCAGCGGACCGGTCAGGGCCTAACCATCTGCGACGCTCCGCTCTGAGCCGGGCCGCCCCGCGGACCACGCCGGAACCCGAACCCCCAGCATCACCGACAAGCCTGCGAGCAGCACCAGACAGATGCCGACCAGTCCGGCTCGGTCGGCATGGAAAACGTCGACGAACACCGAGAACAGCCACGGCGCCAGGAAGGACATCGCCCGGCCCGTCATCGTGTACAGACCGAACGCCACCCCCTCCTTGCCGTGCGGGGCCATCCGCAGCAGCAACACCCGGGCCGAGGCCTGCACCGGGCCGATGAACAGGCACAGCAATAACCCGCACACCCAGAACGCCGACGGGCCAGACAGCGCCAGCATGGCCAGTCCGGCGGCGATGATGGCGATCAGCGAAACGACGATGACCCGTTTGGAGCCGATGCGGTGGTCGACGAACCCGCCCACCACCGCGCCCAGCCCGGCCACGACGAGGGCGGCCACCCCGAAAACCAGCACGCCCCCCTCGGTCAGGTGGTACACGCCGACACCCAGTACGGCGCCGACGCCGAACATCGCCGCCAGTCCATCCCGGAACAGCGCGGCGGCCACCAGGAAGTAGACCAGGTTGCGGTCGCGGCGCCACTCGGAGGTGATATCGGACCACAGCTTGCGGTAGCTGCCCAGCAGGGGGGTCGCCGCGGCGTCGGCCGGACCGGCGTCGGGCAGCCGATGGGCGACCAGCAACAGGGGCAGCGCCATGCAGGCCATCCAGGCGGCAGCCAGCAGCATCGCTGCCCGGACGTTGATACCACCGGCTACCGGCAGGTGCAGCACACCGCGATGATCGCCCGACCCGGACACGAAGCCAACCAGGACCACAACCAACAGGGCAACGCTGCCGATATACCCCGCTGCCTGGCCGAATCCGGAAATGCGGCCGGCGGTCTCCGGTGTCGAAAGCTGGCGCAGCATCGCGTTGTAGGGGATGCTCGCCAGGTCACCGCAAGCCGCGGTCGCCGCCAACAGCGTCAGACCGACGAAAAAGTACCCCGGTTCGTCTCGAATCAAGGCCATCGAACAGGTCAGCACCACAGCCAGGCTGGTCAGCACCACCAGCGCCGTCCGCCGGCGATGCGGCGATTCCACCCACACCCCGACAACCGGCGCCAATATCGCGATCACCACGCCGGCCGCGGCCACCGTGCGTTCCAACCAGCTCAGCGGTGTGGCGCCCAGGGATGCGTCGGCTCCGACGTTGTGCGTCAGGTAGACCGAGAACACGAACGTGGCCGTGATCGCGCTGAGGCCGGTCACCCCGCAGTCCCACATCGCCCAGGCCACCACCTGCGACCGCGCCGGCACGGCCACCGAACCCGACTCCGGCTTACTCATGCACGGGACTCTATTCACGCCGGCATTCACCCCGGCGCCGGACCGCTGCGACCGGCACCGCCGCCGCAGCGCGCCGGAGGTCACCGACGGGTGTCTACCATCGTGGTCATGCCGATCCCAGCTCCCAGTCCCGACGCACGCGCCGTTGTCACCGGAGCCTCACAGAACATCGGCGAGGCGCTGGCCACTGAGCTGGCGGCCCGCGGCCACAGCCTGATCGTCACCGCACGGCGAGCGGACCTGCTCACCGCCCTGGCCGCCCGGCTGACCGACAAATATCGCGTTGCGGTGGAGGCCCGGCCCGCCGACCTCGCCGACCCGGACGAACGCGCCCGCCTCTGCGAAGAACTCACCGCGCGGCCCATCTCGATCCTGTGCGCCAACGCCGGTACCGCCACATTCGGCGCGGTAGCCGAACTCGACCCGGCCGGCGAGAAAGCCCAGGCGCAATTGAATGCCGTTGCCGTACACGACCTTACGTTGGCGGTCCTGCCGGGAATGGTCGAACGGAAAGCCGGCGGCATCCTGATTTCCGGTTCGGCGGCCGGGAACTCGCCGATTCCCTACAACGCCACCTACGCGGCCACCAAGGCGTTCGCGAACACCTTCAGCGAATCGCTGCGCGGCGAGCTGCGCGACTCGGGTGTGCACGTCACCCTGCTGGCACCCGGCCCGGTACGCACCGACCTGCCCGACACCGACGAACGGTCGCTGGTCGAGAAACTGGTGCCGGACTTCCTGTGGATCTCCACCGAGCACACCGCGCGGGTGTCCCTGGATGCCCTGGAGCGCAACAAGATGCGCATCGTTCCCGGGCTGACGTCCAAGGCGATGTCGGTAGCCAGTGGGTATGCTCCGCGCGCCATTGTGGCGCCGATCGCCGGAGCCTTCTACAAGAAACTCGGCGGCGGATAACCTCTGATGGCCGGGGCTGGCCGCCGGCAGCTATCTCCGGCGGCGGCGACCGGATCCGAGGATGTTGCGCACGGCTTCGCGAACCCCGGTATTGATCGCGCTCTTCACGGTCGGATTCTTCAGTGCCTTTTCCACCCAGCTCGGTCCCTGCGGCTCGGCCGGCTCCGGCATGGGCGGCAGGTCGTAACTCGCCGGCAACGGCGGGAGTTCGGTTTCCAGCTGCCCCGGGCCGGGTGCGGCCGCATCGATTTCCGGCGCCTGTTGGACCGTCTGGCCGTATTTGGCTTGCAGCGGACTGTTTTTGGCCGCTTCGGCTACCGCGTCCTTGCCGATCGCGGCCATCAAGGACCGGGGCACCCGCATGCGCGTCCAGGCCACCGGAGTAGGGGCGCCCTTTTCCGACAGCACGGTCACGACGGCCTCGCCGATCCCCAGTGACGTCAGCGCGGATTCCAGATCGTAGACGTCGGTCTTGGGATAGGTGCGCACGGTCTTGCTCAGCGCCTTCTGGTCGTCGGGGGTGAACGCCCTTAGCGCGTGCTGCACCCGAGCACCCAGTTGGGAGAGCACATCGTTGGGCACGTCGGTGGGCAGCTGGGTGCAGAAGAACACCCCCACCCCCTTGGAGCGGATCAGCTTGACGGTCTGCTCGACCTGCTCCAGGAATGCCTTCGACGCGTCGGTGAACAGCAGATGGGCCTCGTCGAAGAAGAACACCAGTTTGGGCTTGTCCAGGTCGCCCACCTCGGGCAGCTGCACGAACAACTCGGCCAGCAACCACATCAGGAAGGTGGAGAAGATGACCGGGCGCAGCGTCTGACCGGTGAACTCCAGCAGCGTGACGATGCCGCGGCCCTGGTCGTCCAGGCGCAGCAGGTCCTGCGGATCGAGTTTCGGCTCGCCGAAGAAGGTGTCCCCGCCCTCGCCTTCGAGGTTCACCAGCGCCCGCAGGATGACACCCGCCGTCGTCGACGACACCCCGCCCAGCGACTTCAGATCGGCCTTGCCCTGGTCACTGGTCAGGTAGCCGATAGCCGCCCGCAGGTCGTTCAGCGTGACCAGCCGGCGGTTGGCGCCGTCCGCCCAATGGAAGATCAGCCCCAGGGTCGACTCTTGAGTCGCGTTGAGTCCCAATACTTTTGACAACAGAATCGGGCCGAAACCGGCAACCGTCGCCCGAACCGGCACGCCGATGCCTTCGGTGCCCAGGGACAAGAACTCCACCGGGAACCCCGAAGGCTCCCAGTCGTCGCCGGTGTCGCGAACCCGGGCGGCCGTCTTGTCGTTGGATTCACCGGGGCGGGACAGGCCCGACAGGTCACCTTTGACGTCGGCCATCAGCACTGGGACGCCCGCCGCACTGAGCTGCTCGGTGATCAGCTGCAGCGTCTTGGTCTTGCCGGTTCCGGTGGCCCCGGCGACCAGCCCGTGGCGGTTGATGGTGGCCAGCGGGATGCCGATCTGCGCTTGCGGGTCGACCTGACCCTCGACGACGACCGTTCCCAGCCGCAGCGCCTGACCTCCGACTGCATATCCTGCCGCAATTCTCTCGGCAGGCGTATGGGCGGATTCGGTACTCATGTGTGCCGGGTCCTTTCCGAGCATTTCAGGGCTTCGCTCACTCTACTTACCCAGGGGAACACCCGGGCGCGGGTGAGCCTGGGCATAGTGTTGAGCGTTGTGCGTGACGAATTGGTGTGGATCGACTGCGAGATGACCGGGCTGGATCTGGGCTCGGACAAGCTGATCGAGATCGCCGCCCTGGTCACCGACGCCGACCTGAACATCCTCGGCGACGGGATCGACGTGGTGATCCACGCCGACGACGCCGCATTGTCGTCGATGGTGGAGGTCGTGGCGGACATGCACGCCCACTCGGGGCTGACCTCCGAGGTCAGGGCCTCGCCCCTCGACGTGGCGACCGCCGAGGCGATGGTGCTGGACTACATCCGCGAACACGTCGCACAACCCAAGACGGCCCCGCTGGCGGGCAATTCGATCGCCACCGACCGTTCCTTCATCGCCCGCGACATGCCCGAACTCGATTCGTTCCTGCATTACCGGATGATCGACGTCAGCTCAATCAAGGAACTCTGCCGCCGCTGGTACCCGCGCATCTACTACGGGCAACCGCCCAAGGGGCTCGCCCACCGGGCGCTGGCCGATATCCGAGAATCCATCCGGGAGCTGCGGTACTACCGGCGGACCGCGTTCGCGCCCCCACCGGGGCCGTCTACCAGCGAAATCGCCGCAGTCGTCGAAGATCTTACGGACGATATCGACCCACCGGCGCGAACCGATTCTGCCGGGGAGCCCCCGAACGGCTAATATCGACGTCGCCGCTCGTTGATCCCGGCAGACGGGGCGCGGGCGGACGTGGTGGGTGTAGTTCAGTTGGTAGAGCGTCAGGTTGTGATCCTGAATGTCGCGGGTTCGAGTCCCGTCACTCACCCCACAGACCCGACGGCTTGCCGTCGACCCGGGTTTTGGCGAACTGCACCCGCCAAGTTAGGTGAGGCACTCCAAACTATTGATGCCGGCCGCCCAGTGGGTTAGCGTGTCACCGGCAACCTTGGTGAGCTGCGCAGGTGCCGGAACGCGGAACCGGGACGCGGCCAGCGTCCACTTGATGTCTCCCAGTTCCCTGCTGACAGGTCACATGTACCGCGGCTGGGGAGAAGTGCGCATGACATCGATTCCGGCGCGCCCATGACCCCTACGACCGGTCACCCCGAAATCCGCGGGCCACGCTGAGATGGCGGAGACTACCGAGGCCGCGGCGGGCGACGAAGCAGCTGTCGATGAGGACTACCCCGACGACGGTGTCGATGCCATCCAGGATTGGGCACTGGGCTATGCCAACCGGCACCCGCTGGCCGCGCTGAGAACGGTCGGCGAACAGTTCGTTCTCGGCGTGCGCACCATCCAGTATTTCTTCTCGGACCTGCTCAGCCGACAATTCCAGTGGCAGGAGTTCGTCCGGCAGGGCGCCTTCATGGCCGGCACGGCCGTGCTACCGACCGTCCTGGTGGCATTGCCGATCAGCGTCACCCTGTCCATCCAGTTCGCCCTGCTGGCCGGCCAGGTGGGAGCGACTTCGCTGGCCGGCGCGGCCAGCGGGCTGGCGGTCATCAGACAGGGGGCGTCGCTGGTCGCCGCGGTGCTGATGGCGGCCGCGGTCGGCTCGGCAATCACCGCCGACCTGGGTTCGCGAACCATGCGCGAGGAAACCTCCGCCATGGAGGTGATGGGCGTCTCGGTCATCCGCCGGATGGTGGTGCCGCGCTTCGCCGCCGCCATCATGATCGGTGTCGCGCTCACCGGAGTCGTGTGTTTCGTCGGCTTCTTCGCCAGCTACATGTTCAACGTGTATTTCCAGAACGGCGCACCCGGCAGCTTCGTATCCAGCTTCTCGTCCTTCGCTACCACCGAGGACCTGCTGCTGGCGCTGCTCAAGGCCGTCATCTTCGGCGCCATCGTGGCGATCGTGTCCAGCCAGAAAGGCCTGTCCACCCGAGGCGGGCCCACCGGGGTGGCCAACTCGGTGAATGCCGCCGTCGTCGAATCGATACTGCTGCTGATGCTGGTCAACGTCGCGATCAGCCAACTGCATATCATGCTGTCCCCCAGAACGGGTCTGTGACGTGGCAGCCGCTCTATCAACGAAATCCCTTACCGGACAGCTTGTTCAACTCCACCGCAGGACCACTCGGCCGATCCGGCAGGTCGGCCACATGCTGGTCTTCTTCGTCCGGGCACTGACGGCCGTCCCAGTGACATTGCGGCACTACAGCGGCGAATTCCTGCGACTTCTGTCCAACATCACCTGGGGCAACGGGTCGATCGTGGTCGGCGGCGGAACCGCCGGTGTCGCCGTCGTGCTGGGCATGACGGTCGGCGCCCTGGTCGGGATCGAGGGCTACAACTTTCTGAACATGCTCGGACTCGGGCCGGCCAGCGGGTTCGTGTCGTCGCTGGTCAACACTCGGGAACTGGCTCCCCTGATGACCGCCATGGCATTTGCGATGCAGGGCGGCTGCCGCTTCACCGCCCAGCTGGGGTCGATGCGCATCGCCGAGGAGATCGACGCGATGGAATCGATTGCCATCCGGCCGATTCCGTATTTGGTGACGACCAGGCTGATGGCCTCGGTGATCGCCATGGTTCCGCTCTACACCGTGTGTCTGGCGATCAGCTACATCACGACCCAGACGGTCGTGCACATCAGCAGTGGCGGCGCCGGCGGGTCCTACCTGCACTACTTCTCGCTGATGCTGGCCGGCCGCGACATCCTCTATTCCCTGATCAAGGCCGCCGTCTTCGTGTGGATAGCCGCCACCGTTCAGTGCTACTACGGTTTCTACGCCAGCGGCGGCCCCGAGGGCGTGGGGGTGGCGGCCGGACACGGCATGCGGGCCAGCATCACCGTGATGATCATCGTGAACATGCTGCTCACCATGGCGCTGTGGGGAGTTGACTCCGGTGCGAGATTCGGCGGCTGACATGGGATCCCAGTCAAACACGTTCGACACCGATGGCCGCGGACCGACCGACACCCAATTGCTCGCCTGCGGCATCGCGGTCGTGGTGGTGGCCGCCGTATTCGCCGCCGCCCTGCTGGTGAAGTCGACCGGCCGGCTCAGCAACTACGTGCCGATCACCGCGGACCTGGTCAACGTCGGCGACGGCCTCCCCCAGAAATCGGACGTCAAGTATCACGGCCTGCTGGTCGGAATGGTGACCGATGTCGTTCCTGCCGCCAACGGCAAGCCCAACTACGTCCACATCGATCTCAAGCCCGAATACGCCGGGTCGATTCCGGCCGCGGTCACCGCGCGGGTCGTACCCAGTAATGTCTTCGCGGTCTCCTCGGTTCAGTTGGTCGGCAACGGCCCCGGGACCGCAATCCGCCCCGGCTCGCACGTGCGCGAGGACAACGCCCTGCCCACCGTGTTGTTCCAGACGACCGTCAGCAAACTCCGCGACCTTCTCACCGCTGTCGGACGGGGCCGCGACGACAACTCCCTCGGCGTGCTGGCCGCGATAGCCGCCGCCACCGATCATCGCCGCACAACACTGCTCAACAGCGCCGCGCAGATGAATCGTCTCATCGACCAGCTCGATTCGATTGTCAGCACCGACGCCGGTCCTTCGACGGTATCGGCGTTGGTCGACGCGACACGGGGGCTGGCGGAAACCGCGCCGGACCTCTTCGACGCGCTGGGTCAGGCCGTGGGCCCGATGCGGACATTCGCCGAAACCCACTCGGAATTGGCGGCGCTGCTGTCCGGCGCCCATCGGACCGTCGGCACCGTCGGGCAATCGTTCGACCACCACATGGACCAGCTCATCAGGATTTCCTCCGACCTCACCCCGGTGCTCGGTGTGCTCGCCCTCAAGTCCGACCGCTTCCTCCCGGGGGTCGTCAAATTGGACAACCTGGCGAGAAAGTTCATGGAGGAGGTCTGGATACCCGAACTCAGCGTCGGCAACATGAGGGCCAGGCTCTCCTTCACCCAGACATTCGCCTACTCGCGGGCCGACTGCCCGCGCTACGGAGAGTTGAAGGGCCCCAGCTGTTTCACCGCTCCGCTGGTCCCCAACAAACCCGATCTACCCGAAACGCTGCTGCCGCAGAACTATCAGCCACCCAAGGACCTGGCCCCGCCGCCCGGAACGGTGATCGGCCCGGACGGCAACCCGGTAGTCGTCGGCCCACCGCTGATCAACCCCGACCCCAGCCTCGCCGACCCCAACCCCCCGCTGCCGATGTTCATCTCGCCGTCACCGCCGGTGCGCACCGGTGCCGACCCCGACACCCCGGACCCCTCGCCCCCGGCACACGGTCCAGTCCCGCCGCCGCCGCTGCTGCGCCCGCCCGCGGCCGGATCGGTACCGACGTCCTACAGCGGCACCGTCGGACCCGTCGGCAGCGACTACGAGCGGTCCATGCTCGGAGTGATCACCGGCCGACCCGCCACCGCGGCCACCGCGCTGCTGCTCGGACCGCTCGCCCGTGGAACGACGGTCTCGATCGTTCATCCACCGGCCGAGGAGCACGCCGAATGAAATTCCGGGGACCGCTGGTCGGCCTGACACTGTTCATGGTGATCGCCGTGACGTTCACCTGGATGGTGTACGTGAGCCTGCGCCGAGACGTCACCGGCGGGACGGTGCCGTATTCGGCGATGTTCACCGACGCCTACGGGCTCCGCGAAGGAGATGACGTCCGGATGGCCGGTGTGCGCGTCGGCCGGGTCGACAAGGTCGAACTTCAAGGCAAACTCGCGAGGGTCTCGTTCGTCGTGCAACAGGGGCAACACCTGTTCGACAACACCGTCGCCTCGGTGACGTACCAGAACATCGTCGGGCAGCGCTACCTCGGCCTAGCCCTGGACCCGCAAGCCCCGACGGCCTCGCACCCCACCGAACTCACCCGCGGCGCCACGATCCCGGTCGAACTCACCGAGCCGTCGTTCAACGTCACCCGGCTCCTCAACGGCTACGAGCCGCTGTTCAGCCTGCTGAACCCACACGACGCCGACAACCTCGCCAAGGGCGTGATCGAGTCCCTGCAGGGAGATACCGCCTCACTGGCCACCCTGGTCAGCCAAACATCCACGCTGACGGAAACTTTCGCCGGAAAAGACCAGGCGTTGGGAAACGTGATCACCCGGCTCGACACCGTGGTCGGCAGCCTCGCCGCCCAGAACACCGATCTGGACCGGGCAATAGTCCAGACGCGCGACGTAGTGGCCGACCTCGACCGGCGGCGCCCCGAGCTGGTGTCGTCGATGGGATCGCTATCCCGGATAATGGCCAACCTGGCCAGGGCGGCTCGGGACGACTATCCCGCGCTTCGTGAATTCATCGACCGCCGGCCGGGTGTCACCAGGCACCTGCTGGATGTCGAACCGCAGGTGGCCTACTTCGGCGACAACGTCCCGCTGCTGCTGAAGGGCATATCGCGAGCCGCCAACCGCGGGGCCTACCTCAACGCATACCTGTGCGACCTCAATATGTTCGGCTTCTTCCCCGGACTCAACGACGTCGTACCGATCATCGTCAACGCCGCATCACCCGGTAACAAGGCCCAGCACACCCCCCGGTGCCGGACGACAGGCGGTGACTGAAAATGGCCGGCACATCGAAATGGCGGCAGCTCAAGGCGCGGAGAAAGCGTCCGCTGGAGACCTACAACACCACGTGGCTCGGGTTCATCGCCTGCGCCGTGGTCGCTGTGCTGATCGGCGCCATGCTCTCGGTCCACGCGCTCGGGGTAGGGTATCGCCGCTACACCGCAGAATTCCTACAAGCGGCCGCGCTTCGTCCGGGGAATCCGATCACCGTCGCCGGCATACCGGTCGGTGAGGTCACCAGCATGACCCTGCGCGGCGACCACGTCGAAGCCGGGCTGAAGGTGCGCAACGATGTGGTGCTCGGCCGGGATTCCCGCGCCTCGGTCGAGGTCACCACGATCCTCGGCTCACGTTATCTCGCAATCGAACCCAACGGCACGGGCTCCCTGCCCAAGGCGACATTCGACCTGGCACATACCGAGGTTCCCTACGACCTGCAATCGGCATTACACGATGCCACAACAACTTTCGAGCAGATCGATTCCGACCGGTTCGCACATTCGCTGTCCGTCCTGGGCAACCAACTGCGGGGACTGCCCGCTGTGGTTCCGCAGGCGATGGCGAATCTCGACGCGCTCTCGTCGATCATTTCCCAACGCCGCGACCAGATCGGCACGCTGCTGGAGAACACCGAAAAGGTGACCAACACGCTGCGGCGCCAGCAGTCCAACATCGGCACCGTCGTCAACCAGGCACAGGACCTCCTCGGCGAGTTCGTGGCGCGCCGTGCCGTCTTCCACTCGACCATGCAATCCCTGACCAGCCTCGTCGACACGATGAACCAGGTAGTGGTCGGCGACCGCACCGGGATCGAGGGGCTGATAGCGGACTTGCGCGAGTTCACCGCAATGCTGGCCCAGCACGACGATCTGCTGCGAAGCATGCTGCAATCCGCACCTGTCTTCATCCGCGAGGTGGCCAACGCAACCGGCGACGGCAATGCGGTCGCCATCAACGTCCCCAACTCCCTGCTCATCGATTCGTGGATGTGCGCGATCAGCGCTGATGCGCAGAGGCGCGGCATGATCCCGTACTTCAAGGACTGCAAATGAAGCGCCGGGCAATCACCCTCGCCGCAATCGTGCTTCCGGTGCTCGCCGCTGTCGGCACCGGATGGTGGTATCTCGCGGGCAGACAGGCCCCTATGACCGTGACGGCCCAATTCGACAGCGCGTCCGGGCTCTACGAGGGCAATACGGTTGCGGTGTTGGGCATGCCGGTCGGTTCGGTTACCCGGATCACCCCGAAGGGCAGCTACGTCGAGGTCCGATTCACCGTCGACCGCTCGGTCAAGGTGCCCGCGGATGTCCAAGCCGTCACCATCTCGACCTCCATTCTCACCGACCGGCAGATCGAGCTCACCCCGCCGTATCGCGGCGGCCCCGTCCTGCCGGACAACGCCACCATCGGCCTGACCCGCACCAAGACCCCCGTCGAATTCACCCGGGTGCTTGCGGTTTTGGACAAGATCACCAAGTCACTGGAGGGCAACGGCCATGGCGGCGGCCCGCTGGCCGACGTCATCGACGGCGGTGCCGCGGTGACAAACGGCAATGGCGCGAAAATCAAAGGTGCGCTCAACGAGCTCTCAAACGCGTTGCGGCTCAGCAGTGATGGTGGTCAGCAGACCAGCACACAGCTCACCGCGATCATCAAGAACCTCAGTTCGCTGTTCGAGGCCGCGGCCGCCAACGACAGCAAGCTGCGCGATTTCACCTCGACCCTGCACCAGCTCAGCGGGCTGCTGGCCGACGAAGACATCGGATCGGGCAGCACCGGTAGACAACTTTCCGAACTGGTCCGGCGGGCAGGCGACCTGCTCGATGCGAATCGCGACGCCATCAAGGACACGTTGGCGCAGACGAACCCGCTACTGCAGACGGTCGTCGATCACCAGCGCGACCTGACCGAGATCCTGGACGTGACTCCGATGCTGGCCGACAACGTCTACAACGTGGTGGACCGGGAAAACGGCGCTTTGCGTGCGCATTTCCTCACCGACCGGATGATCTTCGACAGTCAGCTCACCAAAGAGGTCTGCAACCTGATGGGCCTGCGACAGCTCGGCTGCAGTACCGGAACCGTCCAGGACTTCGGCCCCGACTTCGGGCTGACCTACGTGCTCGACGGCCTCGCCGCAATGGGGCAGAAATGATCGCCAAACACCTGCGGGCAATCGCGGCCGTGGTGGCCGTGGCACTTCCGAGCGCGGGTTGTGCCACCAACGGCCTCGCCAGCCTGCCGCTTCCGGCCCCGGGATTGGGTTCCGGCGGCTACCAGCTGACGGCGGTCTTCGCCAACGCGCTCAACCTGCCGATGAAGGCGAAGGTGAAACTCGCCGGCGCCGACGTCGGCGAGGTCGAATCGATGACAGCGCGCAACTACACCGCGGTCACCACCCTGCGTATCCGCGACGGCGTTGCGCTACCGAGAGGCAGCACCGCCGAGTTACGCACCGCAACCCCGCTCGGTGACGTGTTCGTATCGGTGAAACCACCCGCCGACGCCCCGTCCGGCACCCCCGTGCTGCACGATGGCGACACCATCGGATTGGACTCGACGACCGCGGCGGCCACCGTCGAATCCGTCCTCAGCTCGGCAGCTGTACTGGTCAACGGCGGGTCGGTACGCAATTTCACCAACATCATCAACGGTTTCGGCAAGGCCACCGGCGACCAGGGGCAGGCTTTCGGGGAGTTGATCCGCAAGTCGAACCGCCTGCTGGGCACGCTGGATTCCCGATCCGGGCAGATCAGCGATGCGTTGACCGAATTGTCAAGCCTCAGTGAACAACTCGATGCCAAAAACGACACCATCCGCGACCTGATGTCGGCGGCCAACCCGGCTACCAGCGCATTGGCCGCCAACACCGCCGAGCTCACCAACGTGGTCGTGCAGCTCGGCGACACCAGCCGCATGCTGGCTCGTCTCCCGGCTTTGGCGGGAACCGACACCAGCGGCCGCAGTTTCGTCGGCGACCTCAACACCGTGGCAGCAGCGATCAACGACGTCGCGGTCAGCCCAGACACCAGCTGGCTTCCGCTGAACCGGCTGATGCCCAGGCTCGTCAAAATGTCTTCGGGCAATGCGCTATCCGCACATGTGACCGTCACACAGCTGATCCTCGGGGCGGTACCGGACATCGGGTTTCCCGGCGACCGGGGACTGCACGCGCCGAACAGGTTCACCTGGAACGAGCTCGTCGGCTCCCTGAAGTACACCCTGTGGCGTCTGCAGGAACGTGTCGTCGGGCGCGGACCGGACTCACCACAGGTAACGGTGGCACCCGACCCGGACGTCCCCGGAGGCATCATCATCGTCGACGAGGATCAGGCGGCCGCTGCCGGACAAGCGGCAACCGGCGCCACGACTCCGGGACCCCCACCGTGATCGACACGATCGCCACCGCCCTCGTCCGTGCCGTGCGGGCCGCCCACCGGCGCCAGGTCTGGCTGTCGGTGGCCGGGCTGGTACTCAGCCTGGTCGTGGCTACCGGCTACCTGACGATCGTCGCGCTGCGGGTAAGACCCTTCGCGACGTCCTACCGGGTGACCATCCAACTTCCCGAATCCGGCGGGCTGCTGCCGAACCAGGACGTCGCCCTGCGCGGTGTGCGAGTCGGCAAGGTGGACTCGCTTCGCGTTACCGACCGCGGGGTGCAGGCCACCGCCAGCATCACGTCCGCGACGAAGAGTCCCGCCGACGCGGTCGCGCACGTGTCGGGGCTGTCTCCGGCCGGCGAACAGTACATCGATTTGGCGGCCGACTCCGATTCGGGCCCGTACCTGCACGACGGGAGTTTCATCGGCCAGGATCACACCACGGTCCCGGTGACCATGGCGCAGCTGCTGAGCGACGCCGACGGGATGCTCTCGCAGGTGGATCCGGCCAAGATCGCGTTGATCAAGAAGGAGCTGAGCCTCGGCAAGGACGGGCCCGCCAAGCTGGCCGCCATCGTCGACGGCGGCACGGTGTTGCTCTCCACCCTCGATTCCGTGCTGCCGGAGACCACCAGCATCCTCAAGACCAGCCGGGTCGTCCTGACGTTGGCCGCCGACAAGAATGCCGGGCTGGCGGCCACCACTGCCGACCTCGACCGGACGCTCGCCGGTGTTGTGCGGATGCAGGACGGCTATCGACAGCTGGTCGGGCAGACACCGCAGGCGTTGGACTCCGTCGACAACCTGTTCACCGGGAATTCCGAGGCCATGGTGCAGCTGCTGGGCAGCCTGGCCACCGTGTCGCAGCTTCTCTATTTGCGCGTTCCGGCACTCAACGCGCTGTTCCCCGACTACCGCGGATCGGTTCTCGACGCGGTGACGAGCGCATTTCACGATCATGGTGTCTGGGCCACCGTAGAGCTCTATCCGCGCTACGCGTGCGACTACGGGGTACCGACGCATGCCCCCTCGTCGGCCGACTACTACGAACCGTTCATGTACAACTACTGTCAGAATGACGACCCGGGTGTACTGATCCGAGGGGCCAAGAACGCACCGCGGCCCGCCGGCGATGACACCGCCGGCCCGCCGGTCGGCGCGGACCTGGGACGCAGGACCGATCAGACACCACAGGGCCGCTTTACGATTCCGACGCCCTACGGCGGCCCGGAATTGCCGATCGAGCCTCCGCAATAGGCCCCACGGAAACAGAACGAGGAGATGGCGATGCCGGCCACCACCGAGACAAACGCGCCCGAGGACGACGAGGCGACAGTCAACGCAGACGACAGCGCCGGTGAGCCGGAGGACGCCGAGGACGCAGGTGAGGCTGGAGAGGCTGCGGAGGCTGGAGAGGCTGCGGAGGCTGGAGAGGCTGCGGAGGCTGGGGAGGCTGGAGAGGCTGGAGAGGCTGGAGAGGCTGGAGAGGAGACGGTCGGCGCCGACGACACCGCCGACGACACCGCCGATGCAG
>NZ_JBKECZ010000043.1:0-2595 GCF_047975165.1 Mycobacterium sp. | reverse complement strand
TGAGGAAAGTCCGGACTCCACAGAGCAAGGTGGTGGGTAACGCCCACCCGGGGTGACCCGCGGGACAGTGCCACAGAGAACAGACCGCCCCGGCGACGGGGTAAGGGTGAAACGGTGGTGTAAGAGACCACCAGCATCTCCGGTGACGGGGATGGCTCGGTAAACCCCGCCTGGAGCAAGACCAAGAAGGGCTTCGGCCCGCGGATACCGCCGGAGCGCTGCTCGCGCGAGGTGTCCGGGTAGGTTGCATGCCGCGCCAGTGCGCGCACTGGACGGCGGAGGCCGGCGGCAACGCCGGTCACAGATGGATGATCACCCGCCCTCCGGGGCGACAGAATCCGGCTTACAGGCCGACTCGTCCCTCCCCGCCCGCGGGAGCCAGGCGGGTACTGGCCCAGGCGCAGCCGGCAACCGCCAGCAGGCACAGCGCGCCGGCGGTTCGCAGGGCTGCCGGCGCTCCCCAGTGATCGGTGATCCAGCCGACGATAAGCGATCCCAACGGGGTGGTTCCCATCATGATCATGAAATAGATGCTCATCACCCGCCCTCGGATCTGGGGGGTGGCTTCCATCTGCACCGACGCGTTCGCGATTGCGTTGAACGCCACCCCCGCCAGGCCGACAGCCACCAGCACCGCCATGAAGACACCCAGCTGGGTCACCAGGCTGAGCAGGATCAGCAGCAGCGAGAAGGTGCCCGCGAGCACCTGGAGCCGCCGGGGCGTGACGGTGGCGCTGCGCGCAGCCACCAGGGCCCCCAGCACCGATCCGACAGCCATCATCGAGTTGAGGATGCCGTACAGCGCCGAGTTGCCGGAGAAGATCTGCACCGTGTAGGCGGTGAGGAAGATGGGGAAGTTCAGGCCGAAGGTGCCGATGAAGAACACAAGCACCAAGGTGATGAGGATCCGCCGGTGTTCGATGACGTAGGACAGGCCGTCGCGGAGCGCGCCGGGACCGGCGCCGGCCCGCGGGGCGGGCTGGAATTCGGCCGGGTCCATCCGTAGCACCGCGATGATCATGGCGATGAAGCTGGCCGTGTTGGCCGCGAATGCCCATCCGGCTCCCACCGCAGCGATGAGCAGACCGGCGAATGCCGGCCCGGTGAGGCGGGCCAGATTGAAGTTGCCCGAGTTGAGCGCCACCGCGTTGGGCAGCAACCGGGGTGGCACCATGACCCCGACGAAGCTCTGCCTGGCGGGATTGTCGAAGGCGGTGACGATGCCGATCCCCAGGCCGATGCCGTACAGCTGCAGTTCTGTGAGCACACCTGTGAAGGCCAGCACCGCCAGGCTCAGCGACAGCAGCATCATCGTGAACTGGGTGACCAGGAGAATCCGGCGCTGCGGGAACCTGTCGGCGATCATCCCCCCGAAGAGGCCGAGAATGAAGATGGGGCCGAACTGCAGTGCGGTCATGATGCCCACCGCCAGACCGGAGCCCGTGAGCTGGAAGATCAACCAGTCCTGGGCGATCCTGGCCATCCAGGTGCCGTTGTTCGACACCGCCGCGCCGATGACGTATCGGCGGAAGTTGGGAACGCCGAGGGCGGCGAACGTCGACAACCGGTCCGGTCGGTCTGCTCCCTGTGCGGCTGTCATTCCTCAGGGGGCAGGGTGAGAATCTCCGCGCCGGTGTCGGTGACCACGAGGGTGTGCTCCCACTGGGCGCAGCGGGAGCCGTCGTTGGTGACCACGGTCCAGTCGTCGTCCCAGACATGGCTGTCGGCAGCACCGAGGGTGAGCATGGGTTCGATGGTGAACGTCATGCCCGGCTCCATCACATCGTCGTAGACGTCGTTGTCGTAGTGCAGGATGACCAACCCGGAATGGAACTCGGTGTGGACGCCGTGGCCGGTGTACTCGCGCACCACCCCGTAGCCGAACCTGTTGGCGTAGGACTCGATGACCCTGCCGATGACGTTTGTCCTGCGGCCCGGCCGGACCGCCCGGATGCCCCGCATCATGGCCTCATGGGTCCGTTCGGCCAGCAGCCGGGACTCCGCGGGCAGGTCGCCGCAGCCGAACGTGGCGCAGGTGTCACCGTGTACCCCGTTCTTGTAGGCGGTGACGTCGATCTTCACCAGATCACCGTCTTCCAGGGGGCGTGCGTCGGGGATGCCGTGGCAGATGACCTCGTTGACACTTGTGCAACTCGACTTGGGGAAGCCGCGGTATCCGAGTGTACTGGGGTAGGCGCCGTGGTCGAGCAGGTAGGTGTGCGCGACGGCGTCGAGTTCGTCGGTGGTGACCCCGGGTGCTATCGCCGCGGCGGCGGCATAGGTGGCGCCGGCGGCGATCCGGCTGCTCTCCCGCATCTTCTCGATGGTCTCCGCCGACTGGACGTGCGGCCCGTCGTAGCCCTCGGAGGCCGGGTCGGCCACATAGGTGGGTCGCACGATCGAGGGGGGCACCGACAGCATTGGGCTGACCGGGAAAGGCTTGATGGCAGTCACGCCGCGATCTTAGTGTGATCCGGTTCTGGTTCTGTAACCCCTGTGTAACCGGGTGCGGGCAGGATGGGGGTATGGACAAGCAGACCGATTTCGTCCTGCGCACGATGGAGGAGCGGGACGTCCGCTTCGTCCGGCTGTGGT
>NZ_JBKECZ010000042.1:0-2535 GCF_047975165.1 Mycobacterium sp. | reverse complement strand
AGATTTATTTGTTGTTGAGAAATATGTATAGATAACTTTTGTTGGAGCTTGGAAAGCAATGAACAATAAGAATATTCAACACATTCTTTGAGCTGTATCTATTATCTGTGCTGGTTCTGCTAGTAATCCAGGAATTGCAAAGATAACTAAGATAGGAACAAAGACAATTCAACTTAGATATGTAATACAAGTTAAGAATATAGAAACCTTCATTACATCTTTTTTACCTTCTATTGTTTCTTCATTAGATAATCCTTCTGCAGTGAACATTGATACAGCAGTCGCAGGTAATAATAAAAATCCTCAGAATAATCCATCCATAATTCAGAATGCAGTTTCTACTTCCGATCCTGAAAATAAGAATCAAGTAAATACTCCTAAAGCATTTAATATATTTCAAACTAATG
The DNA here is from genome assembly GCF_047975165.1 of Mycobacterium sp. Taxonomy (GTDB): domain Bacteria; phylum Actinomycetota; class Actinomycetes; order Mycobacteriales; family Mycobacteriaceae; genus Mycobacterium. Next base: position 2,128 of record NZ_JBKECZ010000042.1, on the reverse strand, counting down.
CTTCAAGCCCAAGTCACATTCCATTCTTAGAATATAAGTTTCATCCCTCTAATAAGTTTTCCTTATTTACTTATGAAAAAGATTTACCTCATGATTTTCTATCTACAAAATGTACACATGTACTTACGATAACTAGAATAATTAATGATGAAGTTAACATAGATTCTGAAATAGAAAGTAGAGATGGATCATTAATAACTGGAGAATGCAAGAATAAAGTATCTGACAGCATTACAGTCACTAGTGTTAAGAACCTTAGTAAGACACCCTGTAACTTCTAATGATGAACAATTACTTACACCACCACCACATTTATAACTAAATGTAATGATAATGAAATCCCATAGGTAATAATATATTCATAAATAAACATTAACCCTACTACATTTTCTTGTGATTTATAACTTGATAAAGCTATTGGATAACCAATAGCAGATATCATTAATATAGATAAGAAGAAAGCTAATAATGTAAATAATAAAATTATTAATAAGTTCCTATTAGACTCTTCTATTGTATTTGCATTTCTTTTCATAAATCAATATGAAGGCACAATCACAAATATATTTACAGATTCAAAGATCATATATATGTATCCTCAATTAATAGCAATACCTAAAGATTCATTATCCATACTAGATACTAAAAACAACCTGTACCCTTTATATAGTAAAGGAGTAAAGGCAGCAAATAATAATATAAAGAATAGTATTCAATCAATCTTATTAATAATCTTTTTCATAATTTATATTCTAATTATATACACTTTATTATAAAAAATATCCATAAAAAAATCCACTCATCGAGTGGATATTTACAAGTATTAATCTTCAAATTGGTTTAAGAATTTGTCTAATACTGTTTGTGAAGGTGCTACTAAATATGTCTTATTAGCGATCTTTTTAAATTTACCTCCAATGATAAATAGTGATCCAGTAATGAAGTCAATCATTCTAATAGCTGTTACATTTGTCATTTCATTAATATCAATAACTAAAGCGTTACCTTTCATTAATTCTTTAACAATTGCTTTTGAATCTTCAAATTTTGAAGTTGTAACATTTAACAAAGATGATTTAGATGTATTTATTACTAAAGATATTTTTTTAGGATTCTGCTTAAGCATATTCTCCTAACCCCCTATCTTAGTAATGATGAAATATCATCATCGTCATCGTCATCATCAAGTAATGATAATGATTCAAATACTCTCTCTTGAGTATCTGTAGATTGTTTAATTGGTGGTAGTTCATCATTTTCTTCAATTGATTTAAATGCATCTAAATTAACTTCCTGTGTAAGTGAACATAAGTTTTGAGTGCTGTTAATTAAGTATGAAGATTGAACTCCAATATCTAATGCTTTTTCAAAACCTGTAGCAATAACTGAAACAAGAACTTTATCTCCTAAAGCTTCTTCATTTCTAACTCCAAAGATAACATCTAAATCTGAGTTAGCTGCTTCTTTAATAGTTTGTACTGATTCATATGCTTTATCAATAGTTAATGATCTTTCTGATCCCATAACCATAACAATAGCTTTCTTAGCACCCTCCATTGATGATTCTAAGATTGGTGAGTTATTAGCTTTTAAAGCTGCATCGATAGATGCTGATTCCCCTTCTGCATCTGCAGTTCCGTTTAATGCTAATCCTTCTCCTTTTAGAACTTTTTTAACATCAGCGAAATCTAAGTTAATTGATGAATTTGTTGAAATAATATCAACGATAGTTACAACTGCTAATTTTAAAATTGTATCAGCGTATTCAAATGCTTTAGAGAATGCAACTCCTCCAAGTTCAGCAGCTAATCTATCATTAGAAACAACGATGATTGAATCTACTTCTTTTTTAAGTTCTTCTAAAGCTTCAGTAGCTGTTCTGGTTCTTGAAGCTCCTTCAAAGTTGAAAGGCGTTGTAACGATTGCTACAACTAATGCTCCCGTTTCTTTAGCTGCTCTAGCAACTAATGGTGCAGCACCTGAACCTGTTCCTCCACCCATTCCGGCTGTAATGAATACAAGGTCTGCTCCTTTAACTAATTCTTTAATATCTTTTTCTGATTCTTCAGCTGCTTTTCTTGCAACTTCAGGAACTGCTCCAGCTCCTAATCCTTTTGTAACTGTAGGT
>NZ_JBKECZ010000041.1:0-41632 GCF_047975165.1 Mycobacterium sp. | reverse complement strand
GCGGGCGGAGCGGGAGGCGCCGGCGGAGCGCCCGGGCCTGCCGGCGGGGCGCCGGGGGCTGCCGACGGAGCACCGGGGGGTGCGGGCGGACGCATACCGCCGGCCAGTGCGCCCAGCCGCTCCTGCGCCATCCGGGTGACCTGTTTGGACGCGTCGCTCATCGCACCGACGATCAGGTCCTGCAGGGTTTCGATGTCGTCGCTATTGACCACCTTGGGGTCGATCGACACCCCGATGAGTTCGCCGCTGCCCTTGACCACCACCTTGACCAGGCCACCGCCGGCCTGACCGTGCACCTCGGAGTTCGCGAGCTGCTGCTGGGCTTCGAGTAGTTTCTGCTGCATCTGCTGTGCCTGAGCCAGCAGCTGCGACATGTCTCCTCCGGGTTGCATGACAATCGCCTCGCATCTTGGTCTCGACTTGATTTCGCCTACGGGTGTCGGGTCATTCAGAGCATTCAGCGTAGCCCGCAGCGCGCTACCTTGGCCGAGTGGACGTACGTGCAAGGCTTCGTGTCGGGATCGCAATCCTGATCGGGGGGATCGCCGGGGTGTTGGCCGGTCCGCCTCCGATGACACCCCCCGCCACCGCCGCACCGGCCGGCATCGCCGGCATGATCGTATTCATCGACCCCGGTCACAACGGCGCCAACGATGCGTCGATCAGCCGTCAGGTGCCCACCGGCCGAGGCGGTACCAAGGACTGCCAGACCAGCGGCACGGCGTCGGACAGCGGATACCCCGAGCACACCTTCACCTGGGATACAGCCCTGCGGTTGCGCGCCGCCCTCAACGCCTTGGGTGTGCGAACGGCCATGTCCCGGGGCAACGACAACGCACTCGGCCCCTGCATCGACGAACGCGCCGCGGTGTCGAACTCGCTGCACCCCAACGCCATAGTGAGCCTGCACGGCGACGGCGGCCCGGCCTCCGGGCGGGGATTCCACGTCAACTACTCGGCGCCGCCGCTCAACGCGGCCCAGTCGGGTCCCTCGGTGCAGTTCGCCCGGGTCATGCGCGATCAGTTGCAGGCGTCGGGGATACCTCCGGCCAACTACATCGGCCAGGGTGGCCTGTACGGGCGTGCTGATCTGGCCGGCCTGAACCTGGCGCAGTACCCGTCGATCCTGGTCGAGCTCGGCAACATGAAGAACCCTGCGGACTCGGCACTGATGGAATCGCCGGCGGGGCGTCAGAAGTACGCCGACGCGCTGGTTCGCGGTGTCGCGAGCTATCTGGCCACCCAGGCGCAGGCGCGCTAGCTCGCCGACCCGCCTTCGAGCGACTGCTTCAGGTTGGCGAGCACCTCGCCCTGGATCTTCTTCAGCCCCAAGGGTGCGAACGTCTTCTCGAAAACCCCTTTGACCCCGCCGGCACCGGTCCAGGTGGTCGTCATGGTGACGCTGGCGCCCGGGCCGGCCGGCGCCACCGTCCAATTGATCACCATCGAGGAGTTCGCGTCCTTTTCGATCACGGTATGGCCGGCTACATCCACATCGACCTGGACATTGCGCACCCGCGACTCGGTCGCCTGCAATCGCCACTTGGCGACCGTGCCCTTCCCCCGACCACCCTTGACCACCTCGTACTCGCTGTACTGCGGGGAAAGAATTGCCGGACGGACGTTCCGGTAGTCGGCCACCGCGTCGAGCACCGCCCCGGGCTCGGCCTCGACCAATACCGTGCTGACCGCCCTCACCTGTCCCATCAGGCGCCACTCCTCTGCTGTGATGACCATGCCGCGGGCCAGGATCTCGATCCGCCGCACGCTCTGTTGTCTGCGACCACGATATATGCGGCGTCTGTCAGTGATCGCCGGCTGGCCTTCGACGGCGGAGCCCCGCGGTGGGACCCAGGGCCGGTACTCGCCGCCGGCTCGCGGATCATCCATACCCTTTGGCTGACCCGAGGATGCGGTAGTGGCCGAGAGGAAGTGCGTCACCGCACACATTTGTAGCAATCCGCTACACGCAATACCATTCTGCTACAGGAGGTGCAGAACTATGAAGAAGGCCACCGATCGCGTCACCAGGGTAGCCGCCGATTTGGTGGACAGTGCCGCCGCCGAGGGGGCCCGGCAGAGCCGGTCGGCCAAGCAGCAGCTCGACCATTGGCTGCGGGTGGGCCGGGCGGTGTCGAGCCATCAGACCGCCTCGGGTCGGCGCGTCGAGGCCGCGCTGGCCGGCCTTCTGGACACCAACGAGCTGTCCACAGACGAGGGGCTCGTCTTCAACGCAGAGGTTGCGGCCGCGCTCCAAGAGACCCTGGCCGCCACCCACTACGGTGATCTGCTGGCAACGCAGGGCATCACAACAGTGGCACTCAACGACGACGGCGAGATCGTGGAGTACCGGCCCGACGGCACCACCGCGGTCGTCGACCTCAACCGATGATCAATGCCGCCACCGAGCGCCGGTGAATCGACTCGACGTCGTCGCAGGCCCGAACGGCGCCGGAAAGTCGACCTTCATCGCGGTCACGCTCGCGCCGCTGTTGCCGCGCAGCGTAGTGGTCAACGCCGATGAAATCGCACGGCAACGATGGCCGGACGATCCCACCGCGCACTCCTACGATGCCGCACGGACCGCTGCGGATACCCGCGCCAAGCTGATCGTGACCGGCCGCGCATTCATCGCCGAGACCGTCTTCTCCCATCCGTCGAAGCTCGACCTGGTCCGCTCAGCAGGTAATGCGGGCTACGTCGTCGCTCTGCACGTGATGCTGATCCCCGAGAACCTCGCCGTCGAACGCGTGCGGCAGCACGTTCTGCACGGGGGCCACCACGTCCCCAAAGATAAGATCCGTGCACGGCACCGTCGAATGTGGCCAATTCTGGCTGAAGCGATCGAGTTGGCCGACATCGCTACCGTCTACGACAACTCACGGCTCGACGGCCCGCGAATCATCGCGCAGCTGACGGCGGGGGTGATCATCGGCGAACCGGCGTGGCCGGCGTGGGCGCCCGGGGAATTTCAGCACCGCTGGTGACTGCCGGGAGGATCCCCCGTCTGCGACGCACGGGCCGCACCCTGACCTGCCCTGGCGCCCCCCGGGTGCCCGTCCCCCGCCTACCCGTTTAGCCCAAGGCCCGACCTGGACCAGGCGGCCGCCGTCGGGCCCGTCCCCCGCCTGCCCGTTGAGCCCGGTCAGCCGTTGTCGATGCGGCGGGCGCCCAACTCGTTCTGCAGCAACTCCAGGGCGGCCTCTTCCGGATCTCGGCGCGACTCTCCTGATGCGCCGCGGCCGGCTTCGGCAAGCATGCTTTCCTCCTCATCGCGCCAAGTCGCCTCACCGGGCTCGGGCGCCGGCTCGGCCGCCCCCGACGGCGCGGCTGGAGTGTCGGCCGGCGCCACTGAGCCGGTCTGACAGCGCACCCGCCAGTCGACGCCCAGCGCGTCCCTGAGCGCTTCGGCGATGACATCGGCGTTGCGCTGTTCGGACAGCCGCCGGGCCAGCGGGGCGGCTTCGTGGGTCAGCACCAGGGTGTTGTCTTCGACCGCGTGGACCGTTGCGCCCGACAGCATCACCGCGGTGGTGCGGCTGCGCTCGCGGACCTTGTCGCACACCGTCGGCCACATGCTTCGAATGGCCGTCGCGTTGAGCTCGCCCGTTGCCGGGGCCGAAGCTAAGGCCGGCGCTGGGGCTGGGGCTGGGGCTGGGGCGCTGACGGACGGCTGTGCAGGTGTTTCCTTCGGCCCGCGCTCGGGCACATTTCTCGCCGCAGCCGATTCTCGGCGAGAAGAAGGCTGCCCGACCGAGGATTCCCCGGAACGGCGAGCCGCCGAAGCCGGCGCCGTTGACTGCTCGCCGTCGGGTTCGGGCAGCGACATGGCCAGCCGGGTCTCGATGCGTTCCACCCGCTGCAGTAGCGCCGACTCGGCGTCGGCCGCCGACGGCAGCAGCAGTCGTGCGCACACCACTTCCAGCAGCAGCCGGGGCGCGGTAGCGCCGCGCATCTCACCGAGGCCGGCCTGAACCACTTCGGCGTACCGGGTCAAAGCCCCCCGTCCGATGCGGGCAGCCTGTTCGCGCATCCGGTCCAGCACGTCCTCCGGGGCGTCCACCACGCCGCGAGAGATGGCGTCGGGGACCGCTTGCACAAGGATGAGATCGCGGAATCGCTCCAGCAGATCGCTCGCGAAGCGGCGAGGGTCGTGGCCGGCGTCGATCACCGCTTCGACGGCCCCGAACAGCGCCGCGGCATCCCCTGCTCCGAGTGCGTCGACCGCGTCGTCGATCAAGGCGACGTCGGTGGCGCCCAGCAATCCCAACGCGCGCTGGTAGGTGATGTGTTGCCCGTCGGAACCGGCCAACAGCTGGTCCAGCACCGACAGGGTGTCCCGCGGCGAGCCACCCCCGGCCCTGATGACCAGCGGGTACACCACCTCGTCGACGACGACGCCCTCCTGCTCGCAGATCCGGCTCACCAGGGATCGCATCGTGCGGGGCGGCAGCAGCCGGAACGGATAGTGATGGGTGCGCGAGCGGATCGTCGACAGCACTTTCTCCGGTTCGGTGGTGGCGAAGATGAAGATCAGGTGCTCGGGCGGTTCCTCGACGATCTTGAGCAGCGCATTGAAACCCGCCGTGGTCACCATGTGCGCCTCGTCGACGATGAACACCCGGTACCGCGACTGCGCCGGAGCGTAGAAGGCGCGGTCTCGTAGCTCCCTGGTGTCGTCGACACCGCCGTGGCTGGCGGCGTCCAGCTCAATCACGTCGATGCTGCCGCCCGCGTTGGGCGCCAATGCCTGACACGACTCGCACACTCCGCAGGGGGTGGGCGTGGGGCCTTGCGCACAGTTGAGCGAGCGCGCCAGGATGCGCGCCGACGATGTCTTTCCGCAGCCCCGCGGCCCCGAGAACAGGTACGCGTGGTTGACCCGGCCCGCCGTCAGCGCGACAGACAACGGCTCGGTGACGTGCTCCTGCCCCACCACCTCGGCAAAGTTTGCCGGCCGGTACTTGCGGTAGAGGGCCACGATGAGCAGGCTACCCAGCCGACTGGCACTGACGCCCGTCGGTTGCCGGGCAAATCGCCCGTTGCCACTGCGCCAGTGGGGCGATCTCCCCCACCGACTCTGCACTCATGGCGCAGTCCACTCGCACTTTCGCGCCCTCGGCGCAGAGTCAACGTCACCGCCCAGCCCCCCGGGCGTTCACTCTGCACTCACGGCGCAGTCCACTCGCACTTTCGCGCCCTCGACGCAGAGTCAACGCAGAAACCCTTACACCAGCAGCGACTCGGTCGCAGCCAGCAGCGCACACGTCGCCAGCCCGTCGACCGCATCGCGCAGGTCGGGTATCGACGGGAACGATGGCGCGATCCGGATGTTGGTGTCGTCGGGGTCTTTTCGGTAGGGGAATGACGCGCCCGCCTCGGTGACTGCGATACCGGCATCCTTGGCCAGGGCCACGGTCCGGCGCGCGGTGCCGGCCATGACGTCGAGGCTGACGAAGTAGCCGCCTTTAGGATCGGTCCACGAGGCGATCCCCGATGCGCCCAACCGCTGCTGGAGGATCTCGGCGACCAGGGCGAACTTGGGCGCCAGGATCTGCTGGTGCCGCTGCATATGCAGGCGCACCCCGTCGGCGTCACCGAAGAAGCGCAGGTGCCGCAACTGATTCACCTTGTCCGGCCCGATCGACTTCTTCCCCGCGTACTGCAGGTACCACGCGATGTTGCCGAGTGAACCGCCGAAGAAGCTCACGCCCGCACCGGCGAAGGTGATCTTGGACGTGGAGGCAAAGATGAGCGGCCTGTTGGCGTTACCGGTTTTGGTGGCCAGCCCGAGCACGTCGACCGGACGGACGAAGTCGTGCGTCAGGGTGTGGACCGCGTAGGCGTTGTCCCAGAACAACCGGAAGTCGGCGGCAGCGGTCGGCATCTGGACGAGGCGTCGGACGTTTTCCCAGGAATAGGTGACGCCGGTGGGATTGCCGAACACCGGTACCGTCCACATCCCCTTGATCGCCGGGTCTGCCGCGACCAATTCTTCGATCAGGTCGACATCGGGACCATCGTCGAGCATCGGGACCGGGATCATCTCGATGCCCATCGTCTCGGTGATGGCGAAGTGCCGGTCGTAGCCGGGAACGGGACACAGGAATTTGACGGCCGCCTCCTTGATCCACGGCCGTGGCGAATCCACCCCGCCGTGCAGCATCGAGAAAGCGACGACATCATGCATGAATTCCAGGCTGGCATTGTTGCCGGCGATCAGGTTCTGCACCGGCAGACCCAGCAACTCGGCGAAAATCGCGCGCAGCCCGGGCAGGCCGTGCAGCCCGCCGTAGTTGCGGGTGTCGGTGCCCTCCGGGTCTCTGAAACCGTCTGAGGACTGGTCGCCTGGCAGGCCAAGCAGCGAGTTGGACAGGTCGAGTTGTTCGGGGGACGGTTTTCCGCGGGTGAGGTCCAGGGACAGCTTCTTGGCTTTCAGCGCCGCGTACTCCTGCTGGTGTCGCGCGTGCACCGCCGACAACTCTTCGGCGCCAAGGGACTCGAACGACACTATGCTGCCCTTTCGCCGGCAAAACCCTGGGTAAACGGCATTCCAGAAAGGGGACCCCGCGCACCCGACAGAGCCTGTTGACCCTTGCTGCCTTCCGGCCCTGGGGGAGTTCACAGGATGGACGCCGCGCGGGGTCCATCGGCGAGTGTAATACCCGGGGTCAGCGATTCGGCGACGACGTTGGCCGGTCCAGGGGACAACCTGGCCGAGGAAGCCGCTACCATGACCACGGAGGATTCGCCTAGTGGCCTATGGCGCTCGCCTGGAACGCGGGTTGGGTTAACAGCCCTCGCGGGTTCAAATCCCGCATCCTCCGCCACCGAGAATTACCGGACGGCGAGGGACCGAGTCGCCACTCGGTAGCACCGGACGTCCGCACTGAACCACTTGAAGGAGGGGCATGGGGCGCAAAGTCGCCACGCTTTGGCACGCGTCGTTCTCGATCGGCGCCGGTGTCCTCTTTTTCTTTTTCGTCCTACCCCGCTGGCCCGAACTGGTCGGCGACACCTCGCATGCGCTGGGAACCACGCTGCGGATCGTGACCGGTGTGCTGATCGGCCTCGCCGCGCTGCCGGTGTCGTTCACCCTGGTGCACAGCCGAAAGCCGGAATTCGGTACTCCGCAGCTGGCACTGACGATCAGGACCTGGTCGATCGTGGCGCAGGCGCTGGCAGCGGTACTGATCATCGGCGCCGCGATCAGCGAGATCTGGTTCAGCCTGGACGATGCGGGCCCGTGGCTGTTCGCGATCTACGGAGCCGCCGCTGCGATCGCGTTGATCGGATTCGTCGCGTTCCACCTGTCGTTCGTCGCCGAACTTCCACCGCCACCGCCGAAACCGATCAAGCCGAAAAAGGTCAAGAAGCGCGGTATTCGGGGGAGGAAGCGGGGCAGGCGCGCCGACGACGCTGACGACACCGAGGACGCCGACGACGCTGAGGACGCCGACGACACCGACGACGCTGACGAGACCGACGACGCTGACAAGACCGCAGACGCCGACGACACCGACGACACCGACGACACCGACGACGCTGACAAGACCGCAGACGCTGACGAGACCGACGACGCTGACAAGACCGACGACGCTGACAAGACCGCAGACGCTGACAAGACCGCAGACGCCGACGACTCCGACGAGACCGATGATTCTGAAGACTCCGACGAGACCGAGACCGAGACCGAGACGGCTGCGGAGGCGGTTGACGACGAGGCTGCGGCGGAGGTCTCCGACGACACCGCAGAAGCCGTCGGCGCCACCAGCGAAGGCGAATCGGCCGACGCCGACGCGCGGTCCCGGCTACGAAACCGCCGCCCGACCGGCAAGACGTCACATCGCCGCAGGAGGACCCGCCGGGGAGCGGACGTCGAAGATGAGCCGCGGCCCTGACCGGCGAAGGACCATGCGACCAGCGGCGATTCCGTCAGTGGCGGGGCTGCCGAGGTCAAGGTCGACGGAAGCGACCTGTCCGGCCTCGACCCAGCCTCGGTAATCTGCGGCTGACGCCGCCAACCATCGGGTTCTAGTCCGGGTCGTCGTCCGGATCGGGAGTGGGCGGCGGTAAGGGCGGGGAGTTCTTCAGCCAATCCCGCAGCCGGAACAGGCCGTTGATCACGATCCCGAGCCCCAGCAGAACTAGGGCCACCACGATTGCTGCGGTGCTCACGTTTCCATCGTGACCCATAGCGGTCCGTCGGCGCCATCGGGCCGGTCCGGCCTCGGCCGCAATGAGGGATCGTGGCCGATTTCGAGTGTGCAACAACCTCCGCCCGCCGACCTCCGCCCGCCGACCCACCGACTCGCGGGCGAACCCGTGGCGGCACAATGCCAGCATGCATGTTCTGGTCACCGGCGGCACCGGATTCGTCGGAGGATGGACCGCCAAGGCGATTGCCGACGCGGGACATTCCGTGCGGTTCCTGGTACGAAAACCCGAACGTCTGCAGAGCTCGGTGGCCGCCCTCGGAGTCGACACATCGGATTTCGTCGTCGGTGACATCAAGGACCGCGACTCGGTGCGCGAGGCACTGACCGGCTGCGACGCCGTCGTACACAGCGCCGCACTGGTGGCCACCGACCCTCGCCAGACCGCACAAATGCTCGCCACCAATATGGAGGGGGCACGAAACGTCCTGGGGCAGGCGGTCGGCATGGGCCTCGATCCGGTTGTGCACGTATCCAGCTTCACCGCGCTGTTCCACCCCAACCTGGCAACGTTGACCGCCGACCTGCCGGTAGTAGGCGGATCCGACGGCTATGGAACGTCCAAGGCGCAGGTCGAGCTCTATGCGCGCGGCCTGCAGGACGCGGGCGCGCCGGTGAACATCACCTATCCCGGCATGGTCCTGGGCCCGCCCGTCGGCAACCAGTTCGGCGAAGCGGGCGAGGGCGTCAAGGCGGCGCTGCAGATTCACACGATTCCGGGGCGCAGCGCGGCATGGATGGTGATCGACGTCCGCGACGTGGCCGCGATGCACGCGGCGCTGCTGGAGCCCGGGCACGGACCGCGCCGATACATGGCGGGCGGGCATCGGATTCCGGTGGCGGACCTGGCGAAGATACTCGGCGAGGTCGCCGGCACACCGATGGTCGCGGTCCCGGTCCCCGATTCGGTCCTGCGTGCCGCAGGCACGATGCTGGACGTCGTGGGCCCGTATCTACCCTTCGACAATCCGTTCACCGCGGCGGGTATGCAGTATTACACCCAGATGCCCGAATCTGACGATGCGCCGGCCACGCGGGAACTCGGTATCAGCTTCCGCGATGCCCGCACCACCATCGCCGACACGGTGGCGGCGCTGCACTCCTAGCTCCGCGAAGGCCGAGCCGTACCCCGCGACTCGCGGGACTGCGCCCCGGTAGACCACGGTAATAATGTAGGCATACCGCAATCAGACCCGGCCTCCGTCGCCGCATCACCACACATCGCCTCGGCGCACGCCGAGAGTCTGGCAGCACTTCCCTTCTCCGACACCCAGGACTTCACCGACGCGGACCGCGGTTTCATCGCGAAGTTGTCCCCGTGTGTGGTGACTACCGCCGACGGTCGCGTGGTGTGGGACAACGATTCCTATTCCTTCCTCGACGGCGATGCACCGACGACGGTGCATCCCAGCCTGTGGCGCCAGTCGAAGTTGTGTGCCAAGCAGGGCCTGTACGAGGTGGTCGAGGGTATCTACCAGGTGCGCGGCCTGGACCTGTCCAATATCAGCTTCATCGAAGGTGAAACCGGCATCATCGTCATCGACCCACTGGTGTGCACCGAAACCGCTGCGGCAGCGTTGGCGCTCTACCGCGTCCACCGCGGTGACCGGCCGGTGGTCGCGGTCATCTACACCCACAGCCACGTCGACCACTTCGGCGGCGTGTTCGGGGTGACCACCCAGGCTGACGTCGACGCAGGCAAGGTCGCGGTGCTGGCGCCGGAGGGTTTCGTCGAACACGCGGTTCAGGAGAACGTCTACGCCGGCACCGCAATGACCCGCCGGGCCGCCTACATGTACGGGGCCGCCCTTCCCCGCGGTCCGCTCGGTCAGGTCGGGTGCGGTCTGGGGCAGTCACCGTCCACCGGCGAAGTCGGATTGATCGTGCCGACGATCGACATCGCCACCACCGGCGAGACCCACACCATCGACGGAGTCGACATCGAATTCCAGATGGCACCCGGCACCGAAGCGCCGGCCGAAATGCACTTCTATTTCCCGAAGTTCCGGGCGTTGTGCATGGCCGAGAACGCCACCCATAACCTGCACAATCTGCTGACCCTGCGCGGCGCGCTGGTGCGCGACCCCCACGCGTGGTCGGGATATCTCACCGAGGCCATCGACGCATTCGCCGATCGGACAGACGTCGTGTTCGCCTCGCACCACTGGCCCACCTGGGGGCACGAGGCCATCGTGGCGTTCCTGTCGCTGCAACGGGACCTGTACGCCTACCTGCACGACCAGACCCTGCGTCTGCTCAACCAGGGCTACACCGGCATCGAGATCGCCGAAAACTTCCAGATGCCACCGGCTCTGGAGAAAGCCTGGCACACCCACGGCTACTACGGGTCGGTCAGCCACAACGTCAAGGCGATCTACCAGCGTTACATGGGCTGGTTCGACGGCAACCCCGCCCGGTTGTGGCAACACCCACCGGAAGCGATCGGCCCGCGCTACGTCGAGGCCATGGGCGGCGCCGACCGCACCGTCGAACTGGCGCAGAAGGCCTACGACGGTGGTGACTATCGCTGGGCGGCAACACTTCTGGACCATGTGATATTCACCGATGAGAACCACGGCCCGGCACGCAGGCTCTACGTGGATACCCTTTCGCAGATGGCCTACGGATCGGAGAACGCCCCCTGGCGCAACTTCTTCCTCTCCGGCGCCACCGAGTTGGCCTCGGGCAATATGGGGACACCCACCGAGGCCGCCTCCTCGACCGCGCTGCTCGCCCAGCTCACCCCAGAACAGATGTTCGACATCCTGGCCATCAGCGTCAACGGGCCGACGGCGTGGAATCTTTCGCTGGCCCTTGACGTTTCGTTCGTCGACCTCGGCGTCAACTACCGGCTGACGCTGGCCAACGGGGTGCTCGTCTACCGCAGGGCCGCAGCCGACGCATCCACCGCCGACGCCACCATCGAGCTCGACACCAAGCTCAGGCTGATCGCACTGGCAGCCGGGGACCACAGTTCGCCCGGCCTGGAAATCAGCGGCGACCCGCAAGCGCTGCAGTCGCTCGTCGGCGTGCTCGACAAGCCCGACCCGAACTTCTCCATCGTGACTCCGTAACCGTCGGCAACCATCGCTATGCTGTGGCGATGCACATTGCCGCCTTGCTCGTGGCAGCTTCCGCCAGGATCGAGAACTCGGCGATCGACGCCACCCGGCTGCCCACGACCAGCTTCACGGTCCACCAGCTGCCCGCATGGCTGACCATTCCCCTCGTCCTCGTCCTGCACGCGCCGGCCCGCGAAGACTACGACCCGGAACTGTTCATCGTCTGCAAGGACTCCGCCGAGGCCATCCGCGGCACCACCCGGCTGACCTGGCAGTGGCCCGAGCAAGGTGGCCGGCCCTCCAAATACCGGTGCTTCACCCCGGAGCTTTCGTTCGCCGTCGAAAGCACCGGGGAACACAACATCGGGGTGTACCGAGACGCCGACGCCACCCGGCCGGTCGACGCACCGGTGCCACTGCAGATCGACTTCGCGGTGGCCCGTCGGGGCCGCAACAACGGAAACTAGGCCCTTGGACGCCGACGATCTGCGTCGGCAATCCCGACCGTTGTCGCAGCAGCCCGCTCCTATTGAGCCGCTGAGGATCTTGCCTCGCGCTGCGGCCCACGGTAATGCCGCCAGGCCTCCCCGGTGGCGCTGTAGAGGCCGGGCACCAGGGGCGACTCCGGGTAGTCGATGACCTGGGTTACCCGGTCAGCGCCGTAGGACGGCCAGCCTGGCGCCCCCGTTTGGGCGAATTCGAACCAATGGCGCTGCACCCAATCGCTGGTGGCGCGGTAGCCCCGGCGGCCGCCTACCGCAAAGGCGGTAAGGGCCGGTGAGTCGCCACCGAAGGCCATCGGCACGTCGGTGGCGTGGATCGCCCCCATCCCGATCAGGCGCAGCACTGGCGCTGCGTAGTCGAACCGGTACACATACGTCGCAGCGTATCGGGCATGACCTTCTGCCGCCGCCAGCATCGGCCGGACGAAGAAGCAATCGGTGGTCAGACGGGTTAGGGCAGCGGCGGCCGGATACCGCGGGTAGTGCGCGAGCACCCTCGTCCGAGCCTGGGGATCGGTCGCGGCAAACATGCGCTCCACCCGCTCCGGTGTTGTCGGGAACAGATCGACGAACCGCCGGACCGGGCGCCAGCCCGCGTGACCCATTTCGTCGCGCATCGAGCCGACAACCAGCGGAACCCGATGTGCACGGCCGGCTTCGATCGCGGCGATCGGGTCCTCGGGCAACAGGTCACCGTCGATCACCGGGGCCAGCGCCATCCGGCACGGGACTTCGCGCGCGGTCCGCAACATCACCGAGATCGCAGCCTTGGTGATTGCCTGAGCCGGCACAGTGCGCAGCCTGCCGGCGGCATTCTCGCCGTCCAGACCCAGCGCGTCGACGACTCGGCGGGCCGTTTCGGCGGCCTGCTCCGGCGTCCGCACCGCATCGGCGATCGGACTCTGGGCAATCGCCCGATGAAACAGACCCTTCGCCGCGGGCACTGCCATATGCGTCAGAATCGCACTGGCACCGGCGGACTGACCCCATAACGTGATCGCACCCGGGTCTCCGCCGAACGCAGCGATGTTGCGTCGCACCCATGCCAGCGCGGCAAGCTGATCGCGTAGGCCCACATTGGTTTCGAAATCCGGTGCGTATTGCGAGAAATCGACGAACCCCAACCCGCCCAGCCGGTAGTTGATCGTGACCAGTACGAGCCCGAAGCGGCGCACCAGCGGCTCGGGGTCGTGCACCGGCAACGCCGCGCTGCCCTCGAAAAAGCCGCCTCCGTGGATGAACACGAGCACCGGCCGGGGCGGCCCCCCTTCGGCTGGTGCGCAGACGTTGAGGGTCAGGCAATCCTCATCTTGCACTTGGCGTTTGACGATGCCCAACGGCGAACTGAACACGTGCGAATGCGCGGCATTGCCGAACCGGGTCGCATCACGCACACCGGTCCACGGCACGACCGCCTGCGGCGCGCGAAAACGCAGCGGTCCCGTCGGCGGGGCCGCGTAGGGGATCGAACGCCACACCACGACACCGCGATGGCGCCGACCTCGAATCACGCCCGACTCGACGCCAACGTCGCTCACCGATTGACCTCCCTGCCGAGCAGTGTGCCGGAAACCTCGCCGGTCGGCGAACCCAACCCTGTGCCGTCCGACGGCCCCGGGTGAGTATTTCCGTCGCGATGTCCCCACCATGAGATCGGTCGGGTAGGTTCAGCGGCGTGATCCTCACCGGTGCATTCCTTGCCGAACAGGCGACGGTTGTCGAAAACACGCTCAGCGTTTCCGGCGGCGTCCTGTCCAGATTCGGACTTGGGCCGGATCGCGCCGCAAGGTTTGTACTCGTGGTGCTCACCCAGGAGGATCCGGGCAGCACCGACCGGCAGATCAAGGTCGAGATGCGCCCACCCAACGACGACGAACCGTTCGACACCGAATTCGAGGTGCCCGAGACGGCGGTGACCGACCTCCCCGGGTTTGCCTTCTTCGAACTGCAGGTCAAACTGCCCGCGGACGGCCGCTGGCTGCTCGTGGTGACCAGCGACTCGGGTTCGATCTCACTGCCGGTGCTGGTGAGCGAGATGCCGCAGCAGGGTCCACCGCCCACGCCGTCGTTCGGCATCTGACAAGCGACGATAGTGGCTCGGAATCGGATACGTTCTGCGGTGACCTTCGCGGCATGGGCGGAGACGCCATCGAAAACCAGCGCGCAGCACTGCCACGACTCGATGAGGTCCGTGTCACCGGCCGCCACCGCTACCGGCAAGCAGCGATAGGTTCGGCCGGGTGTTGGTCGGTGCCTTCCTGGCCGAGTCCGCCCGAGCCGTGGACAACAAGCTAAACGTGAGCGGTGGCGTACTGCTGCGGTACGCCGTCGATGAAGATCGGCGTGCCGAATTCCTACTGGTAATACTTACCCAAGCGGAGACCGGCGATCCGGACCGTCGAGTCGAGGTCGAAATCGTACCGCCGACCGACGACGATCCACTGACCCTCGACTTCGATTTGCCGGAGGCGGCCACCAGTGCCGAACTCGGATTCGCCATGTTCCCCATCGACGTCAAACTCCCGGTGAACGGACGCTGGGTGCTGGTGGTCACCGGCGGTGCGGGAGTTGTCTCGCTGCCGCTGATCGTGCGCGGGTGAGCCGCGGTCGTCGCTGCGCGTGACGGTGCGATAACGATTTTCACCCTCGCGGGTTGCGAACCAGTTCGTGCCGGCCCACAGGCCGCCGCCGGACAGTACGGTCGCTGCGTGCATCGCCGCGCCGCTCTGAAGCTGCCCCTGGCGTTGGCGGCCGGCGCAGCACTTTCCCGTGCGCCGCGCGCCGCCGCGGAGCCCGGCCGGTGGCTGCCCGACCGGGCACACACCTGGTACCGGGCCCACGGATGGCTCGTCGGCGCCAACTACACCACGTCGAACGCCGTCAACCAGCTGGAAATGTTCCAGGCCGGCACCTACGACCCCCACCGAATCGACAGGGAGCTGGCCGCGGCCCGGTTCTACGGCCTCAACACGGTACGGGTCTTCCTGCACGACCAACTGTGGGCACAGGACCGTCGGGGTTTCCAGACCCGGCTGGCACAGTTCGTCGGCATTGCGTCGCGCCACCGCATCAAGCCGCTGTTCGTCCTGTTCGACTCCTGCTGGGATCCATTCCCGCGAATCGGTCCCCAACATGCACCCCGGCCGGGGGTGCACAACTCCGGGTGGGTCCAGGGCCCGGGCGCCGAGCGGCTCGACGACCGCCGCTACATCGGGACGCTGCGCGAATACCTCACCGGGGTCCTGAGCCAATTCCGCACCGACGACCGCGTCCTGGGTTGGGACCTGTGGAACGAACCCGACAACCCCGCGCGGGAGTATCGCGCGGTCGAACGCACGGACAAGATCGAGCGGGTCGCCGAGCTTCTCCCCCAGGTATTTCAATGGGCGCGTGCGGTCGATCCGGTTCAACCGTTGACAAGCGGCGTGTGGCAAGGCAAATGGGGGGATCCCGGTGAGCGCAGCGCTATCGCCGGCATTCAGCTGGCCAATTCGGACGTGGTCACGTTCCACAGCTACGCTCCGCCGGCTCAATTCGGGGACCGGATCGACGAGCTCGCGCCCCTGGGACGTCCGATCATCTGCACCGAATACCTGGCGCGCTCCCTGGGCAGCACGGTGTCAGGGGTGTTACCGATCGCCAAGCGGCGCAACGTCGGTGCGATCAACTGGGGATTGGTGGCCGGCAAGACCCAGACCTACCTGCCGTGGAGCTCCTGGGACCACCCCGCGACCAGCCTCCCCAAACCGTGGTTCTCCGACCTGCTGCAACCCACCGGGCAGCCGTTCGACAACGCGGAGATGCAGACGATCCGTCAGCTGGCCACCGGGCGGGTTTCGTGAGCGTAACGCTGGTGCGATTCCCGGAGGACTTTCCCGCACTGGCGTTACGCTCGCGGGCCAGGGGCCAGGGGCCGGGGGCCGGGGGCCAGGGGCCGGGTTGGGTTGGCGGTGGCGGAGGGATTTGAACCCTCGGACGGGGGTTACCCGTCACACGCTTTCGAGGCGTGCTCCTTAGGCCGCTCGGACACGCCACCGAGCGGTACCTTACCGAACCACCGTCCTCTCACCCCAATCGCCGGCCCGCGAAAAACTCCTCCAGCAGCGCGGCACACTCCGCGGCCAGAACCCCGCCGCGTACCTCGGGACGATGATTGAGCCGACGATCCCGAACCGCGTCCCACAGTGAGCCCACCGCGCCGGTCTTGGGCTCCCAGGCTCCGAACACCAGGCGGGCCACCCTGGCCTGAACCAGAGCGCCCGCGCACATGGTGCAGGGCTCGGCGGTCACCGCCAGCGTGGCACCCTCCAGGCGCCACCCGTCGCCCAGCACACCGGCCGCTGCCCGAAGCGCCAGAATCTCGGCGTGCGCGGTGGGATCGCCGAGAGCCTCGCGGGCGTTGGCCGCGCGGGCCAGTTCGGTTCCGTCGGCCGCCATCACCACCGCACCGATCGGCACGTCCCGGGGTCCGGCATCACCGGCCGCCACCAGCGCAGCCCGGATCAGCTCCTCATCGCTTGCGATCGAGGAGCCGGGACCGTAAATCACCGGCCTAGGCCGTCTAGCACCACCGACAGCTGATCGGCAAAGCCCATCTCGCCCGCGATTCGGCCCAACTGCTCGTCGGCATACAGGTCCGATTCGTCGAGGATCACGCTCAGCACCGCTTCGGGCAGGCCGATGTCGGACAACAGACTCAGATCTCCTTCGTCGAACGGATCGACATCCTCAAGGTCCTCGGGGTCGATATCGGCATCGAGGGCGTCCAATACCTCGGCGGCGATGTCGTAGTCCAGTGCTGCGGTGGCATCGGAAAGCAACAACCGGGTCCCCGACGGCGCCGGCCGGACGATGACGAAGAACTCGTCGTCGATGTCCAGGAGTCCGAAGACGGCGCCGGCACTGCGCAACTCCCGCAGCTCGGTTTCGGCGGCGGCCAAACTGGTCAGCACCCTGACCCCCATCGCCGTACAGCACCATTGGCCGTCCTCGCGCACCACCGCGACGCCGAAGCCCTCCGGCGCATCTGCGGACGGGCCCGATGCCGAAGCACGCTGTGCTCCCATGGGCGCCTACGCTAGTCCCTGACCAGGCCTCTGGCCAGATGAAATCAAGCCTGGAAGACCCGCGGCCCGAGTGGATATGCCAACCTTGAACCCGTGAGCAACAGTGACCGCCGGCCCCCGGTATGCGTGCTCGGACTCGGACTGATCGGCGGGTCGATTCTGCGCGCCGCCGCCGGGGCCGGCCGCGAGGTGTTCGGCTACAACCGCTCCCGTGACGGCGCTGCCGGCGCGCGCGCCGCCGGGTTCGACGCCACCACCGACCTCAAGGCGGCACTGAATCGCGCCGCCGCCGCCGATGCGCTGGTCGTGCTGGCCGTACCGATGCCGGCGTTGGGCCGGATACTCTCGCACATCGCCGATTTCGCACCCGAATGTCCGCTGACCGACGTCACCAGCGTGAAAACCGCGGTATTGGAAGCGGTCACGGGCGCGGGTCTGCTCACCCGCTTCGTGGGCGGCCACCCGATGACCGGCACCGCGGAATCGGGATGGGCAGCCGGGTACGCCGGGTTGTTCAACCGCGCACCCTGGGTGGTGAGCGTCGACGACTACGTCGACCCCGGCGTCTGGTCGATGGTGGCGACGCTGGCGCTGGACTGCGGAGCTCACGTGGTTCCGGCGAAGTCCGACGACCACGACGCCGCCGCCGCCGCGATTTCCCATTTGCCGCACCTGCTCGCCGAGGCGCTGGCCATCACCGCCTCCGAGGTCCCCCTGGCCTTTGCACTCGCCGCCGGATCATTCCGGGACGCAACGCGGGTCGCCGGCACAGCTCCCGACCTGGTGCGCGCGATGTGCGAGGCCAACACCAGCCACCTGGTGCCCGCCACCAACCGGATCATCGAGCTACTCGGCCACGCCGGAGAGGCGCTGGCCCGCCACTCCTCGGTAGCCGACCTCGCCGACGAGGGCCACGCGGCCCACACCCGCTACGAGAGCTTTCCCCGCTTCGACATCACCGGGGTCGTCATCGGCGCAGACCACTGGCGTCAACAACTGGCCACCGCCGGACGTGCCGGCGGCGTGCTCAGATCCGCACTGCCAAGCCTGGATACGTCACGATGAAGCCGTCGGTATCGACGGCCACCGTGGTTTCGGCCATCGGCGAACTCAGCCTGATGCCGTCGGGCCTGCCATCACCGGCGTAGCGCACAGTGGCCACGTCAACGGTCATCGCCGGCACATTCACGTAGACCATCGGAACGGCAACGGTTTCCGCCCGCTCGTGAATACCCAACCGCCGAATGGGCAGCGCGTTGAAGAACGGGCTGTACGCCAAGTCGACATCGAGGGCACCGTCGTACCCGGCGCGGCGTTCGCCCTGATGGTCGGTGACCAACCACATGTTCTCCTCGTCGCGGGCGATCGCCAGCTGGTGTTCACGCTCGGCGAGGGTGACCGTCAAACCGAATCGCCTGGTCGCACCGGACTCGTCGGTCTGCAATTCATAGAACGCGCCGAACGCCGGGCTGGTCGGGGTGGCTGCGGCGACGATGCGGCCGTTGGCCCTGATTCGCTTGCCGGATAACTGTATTCGTACCGATTCCATCCGCGATACGTCCTGTGCACGCCAGGTCATCATCTGCGGCCAAACATTCGGACCCGGTTGCCGAGGGGCTGCGTTCACACTTCTACGGTAAATCGTCTCCCGGAATTGCGGCGCATATGGCACTTACCGTCATGTCGTACCGCCCGCCCGCGCCACCGGGGAACGCAATCGTCGCACGGCAGCGACTCCCCTCAACTCGCACATCCCGCAGATTTTCCCGCGCGGTTCGGTTTCATTCCGGGCGGGATGGGACAAAGATGTAGCCATGAGCAGCAACCCTTCCGGCTCGCCGTCGCCCGGGCCCTCGTCCTCGCCACCGCCGTCGAAGAATCCGTCGGCATCGCCCCCACCGGCGACACGATCCGGTCCGAAGGCCGAAAACAAGGCGTCCAAGTTCACCCGGGCCGGGGCCCTGTGGCTGTCGTTGATGCTGGGATTCCTGATCCTGACCGTGCTGCTGATATTCGTCGCACAGAACGTCGAGCCCGCGACATTCGACCTCTTCGGCTGGCACTGGACGCTACCGAAGGGAATCGCACTGCTGCTGGCCGCAATCGGCGGCGGCCTGCTGACCTTCACGGTCGGTACAGCACGCATCGTTCAGCTGCGCCGCGCAGCCAAGAAGAACCTCGCTGCCGCGCTGAAATAGCCGTCAGCTCAGCTTGGCGATCTGGGCCAACCCCCGGGAGATCAACGGCGCCACCACGTCAGGTGCGTCGTCGGATCCGTCCAGGTTGCCCGCCGCCTGCTCTGCCATGCGCCGGCGGAAATCGATACCCGCGGCGATAATCGCGAGTTTGAAATACGCCAGCGCCATGTAGAACTCCCAGGCCCCCAGCGACTGCCCGGAAACCAGGGAATACCGGTCGGCCAGCTCGTCGGCCGTCGGCAGCAGCGGCGATGTCCACGCGGCCTGGGTGTCGATGATCAGGTCCAGCGCGGGGTCACGGTAGACGCACATCAGGGCGGCGTCGCTGATCGGGTCCCCCAGCGTCGACAATTCCCAGTCCACGACCGCGCGCACTCTGGTCGGGTCGTCGAGGTCGAGAATGGTGTTGTCGATCCGGTAGTCGCCGTGCACGATCGACGTGCGGCTCTGCCGCGGCATGGACTGCTGCAAGGCCGAATGCAGACGCGCAACATCGCCGTCCCGCCGGTCGTCGGGCAGCCGGACCAATTCCCACTGCGAACCCCACCGGCGGATCTGGCGCTCCAGGTAGCCCTCGGGTTTGCCGAAATCGCCCAGCCCGACCGAGCCCGGGTCGATGCCGTGCAGATCGACCAGCACCCGGATCAGCGCATCGACGCAGCCATCGATGGTGCTCCTGCCCAGCGATTCCAGCTGAGCCCGCCGCCGCACCACCTGGCCCGCAACGAATCCGACGACCTGAAACGGCGCACCCAGCACGCCGTCGTCGTCGCACAGGGCGATCGCATCTGCCACCGGAACCGACGTGCCCCGCAGCGCCGCGACCACCCTGAACTCGCGGCCCATGTCATGCGCCGACGGAGTCAACCCATGCAGCGGCGGACGCCGGACCAGCCAGCTCGTCGCGTCGTCATAGACCCGAAACGTCAGATTCGAGCGGCCACCGGAGATGAGTTCGCCCCGCAACTCCCCATCGCGGGCAATACCGAGCGAACGCAGATACCCGTCGAGTGCGGCCAGGTCCAAGCCCTCAAGTCGGTCCACCGAAGTCACCGCACTTGTTTACCATCGCCGGGCCGAAGGCCCACCCAGGGCATGCCCACGTCGGCTCGCCCCTGCTCACGTCCCTACCCGGCGCACATCGCCGGCGCAGCGGCCAGATCGCTGCTCTGCTCACCCGCGCAAATTCCGGGGCAGCAGATCCCACACATGCTCGGTGCCGTTCACCGCGGTCACCGTCCCCTGGCCGGCCCGGGAGAACAACAGCCTGGTCACCGAGGCGTAGTCGATGGGAAACGACAGCAACCGCGCGGTCCCCAGCAGCTCGTGCAGTATCACGTTGATCACCCCGCCGTGGCTGAATACCGCAATGGTGGCTTCCGGGTCGGTGGCCGCAACCAGATCATCGACTGCCGCGCGAACCCGCGCACGGAAGGCCTTTTCGTCAACGGTGCTCGGCAGCTGCCCTGAAGACATGCGCGCCCACTCCTCGGGGAATTCGGTGCGAATCTGTTCGACGGGGATGTAGTGGGTCATGTCGCGGTCGTACTCGGCCAGCCGGTCGTCGATTTCGACGGCCAGGTCGCGAATCTCGGCAACCGGACCGGCAGTTTGGACCGCGCGCCGCTGCGGACTGCTCACCACCCGCGAGACGGGAAACCTGGACAGCGCCGGAGGCAGCCGTGCCGCCTGCTGCAATCCGGTGTCCGACAGCTCCGGGTCCGCTCCCTCCCCGGGTTCGCTGCGCAGCGGCAGGGCATGCCTGACCAGAAGCAATTGCATGCCGACCAGCCTCGCACAGAAATCCGCGGGTCTTCCCCACGCATCGCCAGTGCTAATCTCCACCCGGAGCCCCGCGATGCGGACGGGAGGGTGCTGCGCATGCCGGACCCGAAGACAAGCGCAGCCCGCGGTACGCCGGAGAGTGCCCGCTGAAATGGGTTACGCCGACCAGCTTTTCGACCTCACCGACCGGGTGGTCCTGGTCACCGGAGGCAGCCGCGGACTGGGGCGCGAAATCGCCTTCGGTGCCGCCCGCTGCGGCGCGGACGTGGTGATAGCCAGCCGCAACCTCGACAACTGTGTGGCCGTGGCCCGGGAAATCGAATCGGAAACCGGCCGCAGCGCCCTGCCCTATCGGGTCCACGTGGGCCGTTGGGACCAGCTCGGCGGACTGGTCGATGCCACCTACGACGCCTTCGGGAAGATCGACACGCTGGTCAACAATGCCGGCATGTCACCGCTGTACGACAAACTCTCCGAGGTCACCGAGAAGCTGTACGACTCGGTGATGAACGTGAATCTCAAAGGCCCCTTTCGGCTTTCGTCGCTGGTCGGCGAGCGGATGGCGGCGTCCGGCGGCGGCTCCATCATCAACGTGAGCTCATCCGGCTCGCTGCGGCCCAGCCCCGACATCGTTCCCTACGCGGCGGCCAAGGCGGGACTCAACGCCCTGACCGAAGGGCTGGCCCGGGCGTTCGGGCCGAACGTGCGGGTCAACACGCTGATGGCCGGCCCGTTTCTCACCGACGTCAGCAAGGCCTGGGACCTCGACGAACACGGGGCCGACATGTTCGGGAACCTGTCGCTGAAACGCGCCGCAGAGCCCTCGGAGATCGTCGGCGCCGCGCTGTTTCTGGCCTCCGACGCATCCAGCTTCACCACCGGCTCCATCCTGCGGGCCGACGGCGGCATCCCCTAACCGACGACGATCCCCTAACCGACGACGGGAGTATTCGAATGTCCTGGGATTTTTCCACCGAACCGGAGTTCGAGACGAAACTGGAGTGGGTCCGCGACTTCGTGCGCAACGAGGTCGAACCTCTGGAAGTGCTGTTCGGAGGCTGCGAATTCCTGCCGCTGAACGACGAGCGCCGACGCATCGTCGATCCCCTCAAGCAGCAGGTTCGCGACCACGGTTTGTGGGCGCCGCATCTGGGGCCGGAACTCGGCGGCCAGGGCTTCGGCGCGGTGAAGCTGACGCTGATCAACGAGATCCTGGGACGCAGCCCCTGGGCCCCGGTCATTTTCGGAACGCAGGCGCCCGACACCGGCAACGCCGAAATCCTCGCGCGCTTCGGCACTTCGGACCAGAAGGACCGCTACCTGCAGGGGCTGCTGTCCGGTGAGATCTTCTCCTGCTTTTCGATGACCGAACCGCAGGGCGGCGCGGACCCGCGCGTCTTCACCACCCGGGCCGTCCGCGACGGCGACGACTGGGTGATCACCGGACGGAAATTCTTCTCCTCCAACGCCTCGGTCGCCTCGTTCTTCATCGTCGTGGCCATCACCGACCCGGAGGCCGGCATTCACCGCGGCGCATCGACCTTCCTGGTCCCCGCCGGGACAGCCGGACTCACCATCGAGGCCAATCACCACCTCGTCGGAGCCGATCCGCACGAGCCAGGGCATTCACTGGTGCGCTACGACGGCGTCCGGGTCGGCGCCGAGGCGCTGCTGGGTGACCCCGGGCAGGGTTTCCTGATCCTGCAGACGCGACTGGCCGGAGGCCGGCTGCATCACGCGATGCGCTCGCTCGGCGTGGCGCATCGTGCCGTCGAGATGATGTCGCGGCGCGCCAAGAGCCGGTTCACCCAGGGCAGCTCCCTGGCTGACAAGCAGCTGGTGCAGGAGTTCATCGCCGACTCCTACACCGAGTTGATCCCGTTCCGGTTGACAGTGCTGCACGCGGCCTGGCTGATCGACAGCGGCGACGAACACGCCGCCCGTCCCGAGATCGCGGCCTGCAAAATCCTCGCCTCCCAGGTCCTGAAGTCCATCGCCATGCGGGCAATCCAGGTGCACGGCGCACTCGGACTCAGTAACCAACTACCGCTGGTGGGCGCGCTGCTGGGCGGTATTGCCCTGGGTCTGGCGGACGGGCCGACCGAGGCGCACAAGGTCAACCTCGCCCGGATGCTCCTGAAGGGCTACGACGCCGAGGACGGGGATTGGCCCAGCGAAATGCTCGATGTGCGCCGCGCGGCCGCGCTCAAGAAGTATGCGGGCCTCGTCGATCGGGTTCCGTCGCCCCCAGGGGCAGCCGCACCGTGAACCGGGTGCACCCGGGTGCGCTGTCCACCGAGATCGTTCCGTGGTGCGCCCCGACGATGGCCGAGACGATCGCCAGGCCCAGCCCGGTGCTGCCCGCCTTGCGGGACCGCGAGGTATCGCCGCGCACGAACCGTCCGAACACCTCCGGCTGCTGCTCGGCCGGAATTCCCGGGCCATTGTCGATCACCTCGAGCAACACGTGTGCGGGTTGTGCGGGCTCGGCGCCCAGCCGGGTGGTGACGACGGTTCCGGGCCCGGTGTGCACCCGGGCGTTGGCGAGCAGATTGGCCAGCACCTGCCGCAGTCGGGCTTCGTCACCTACGACCGTGACGGGCTCGGACGGGAGGTCGAGTTCCCACCGGTGATCCGGGCCGGCGACGTGGGCGTCGTTGACGGCGTCCACCGCCAGCCGGGACAAGTCGACCGCTTCGCTGACCAGGGGGCGCCCGGAATCCAGCCGGGCCAGCAGCAGCAGGTCCTCGACAAGGTGCGTGATGCGCTCGGTCTCCGACGCCACCCTGCTCATGGCGTGGGCAACCGCCTCGTGGTCCCCACCCTCCCTGTCCATCCGCCGGGCGATTTCGGTGTAGCCGCGGATCGCGGCCAGCGGCGTGCGCAGTTCATGGGAGGCGTCGGCGACGAATTGGCGAACCCGGGTCTCGCTGGCCTGGCGGGTGGACAGGGCGGCGGCGATGTGGTCGAGCATCCGGTTGACCGCGGAGCCGAGCTGGCCCATTTCGGTGTAGGGGTTGGTGTCGGATTCCGGGACGCGCACCGGCAGCTCGACCTCGCCACGGTCCAACGGCAGGTCGCGGACCATCGTCGCGGTCTGAGCCACACGCCGCAGCGGAGCCAGTGCCCGCCGGATGGCCACCAGGCTCGCGGTGACCGCCGCCGCCAACGCGATCGCGGTGACGACGGCGAAGATGACCAGCATCCGCAGCATGGTGGCGTCGACGCCGGCCAGCGGCAGGCCGGTGACGATCACGTCCCTGCGGTTGCGGCTCACGGTGGCGACGACGCGGTATCGGCCCAGACCGTCGAGGTTCAGCGTTACCGGGGAACGGTTCGTTGCGATCCGCTCCAACTGACGTTGAGCGTTCGGCGTCAGAGCCGCCCGGTCGCCGCTGCCGGTCAGGTATCCCGAATCGACGGTCCTGCCGTTGCCGAGGACCGCCGCGACCATTCCCGCCGGCTGCCCGGGGGCATCGAGGAACCTCGGACCCGGGCCCGTCTTGACGGCGCGGCGCGGATGGTGATGATGGTGATGGTGGGGCCGATCCGGAAAGAGCAATGACGAGCGGTCCGCGGCGGCGTCGAGCTGGTTGTCGAGTTGGGTGAGCAGATAGCTGCGCAGCGCCAGTTCGGTTGCCGCACTGATACCGACACACACCAGCGCCAGGATCACCACCTGCCCCACCAGGATCCGCAGGCGCAGCGACCAGGCCTGCGGCCGCCTAGAGCGCCGGCTTGAGCACATATCCCGCGCCGCGCAGCGTGTGGATCATCGGATCCCGGCCAGTGTCGATCTTCTTGCGCAGGTAGGAGATGTACAGCTCGACGATGTTGGAGCGCCCGCCGAAGTCGTAGTTCCAGACGCGGTCGAGAATCTGTGCCTTGCTCAACACCCGTTTGGCGTTGTGCATCATGAACCGCAGCAGTTCGAACTCGGTGGAGGTCAGCGAGATCTCTTCGCCGGCGCGGGCGACCTCGTGGCTGTCCTCATCGAGGACGAGGTCGCCGACGACCAGCTGTGCGCCGTCGTCGGCCGTCGTCACGCCGGTGCGCCGCAGCAACGCGCGCAGCCGCAGCACCACCTCTTCGATGCTGAACGGCTTGGTGACGTAGTCGTCGCCGCCCGCGGTCAGTCCGGCGATGCGATCCTCCACCGCATCCTTTGCGGTGAGTAGCAGCACCGGCAGACGCGGGTTGTCCTGACGTAGCTTGTGAAGGACGTCCAGGCCGCTCATATCGGGCAGCATCACGTCCAGTACCACCACGTCGGGTCGTTCGGCACGGGCGGCCGCCACCGCCGAGGCCCCGTCACCGGCGGTGGCGGCATTCCAGCCCTCGTAGCGCAGAGCCATCGACACCATCTCGGCGAGCACCGGTTCGTCGTCGACGACCAGCACCGTGACCGGCTGCCCGTCGGCACGGCACATGACCACGCGCTCAGTTCCCGCTGTCGCCATGCCGTCCAGTATCCGCGTCTGCCTTGGGCCGAAGCTATGGCGTCGCTGTGTGCCGGCTGTGAAACGGCGGCCTGTGCGGCACCGCGCGCGCCGCATAGGCTGACATCCGTGGATTCCGTGAATCTGGACGCGGTCGCCGCGTGGATGTCCACCCGGGGTCTCGGCGAGGGGCCGCTGAGCGACGCCGTTCCGATCACCGGCGGAACGCAGAACGTCATGCTGCGCTTCACCAGGTCGGGCAGGTCGTATGTGTTGCGCCGCGGCCCCACCCACCTGCGTGCGCGCAGCAACGGCGTGATCCTGCGGGAAACGCGGGTGCTGGCGGCACTGGCGGGTTCGGCGGTACCGCACCCGCGGTTGATCGCCGCGTGCGAGGACACCTCCGTGCTGGGCGAGGCGGTGTTCTACCTGATGGAGCCGATCGACGGGTTCAACGCCGGCGAGGGCCTGCCACCGCTGCACGCCGGGTCCGCCTCAGTGCGCTACGGCATGGGGCTGTCCATGGCCGATGCGCTGGCCGAACTCGGCGCGGTGGACTACCTCGCGGTGGGGCTCAAGGATTTCGGAAAACCGGACGGGTTTCTGGAACGCCAGGTACCGCGGTGGCTTTCGGAACTGGACTCCTACCGACAGTACGACGGCTATCCCGGACCCGACCTCCCCGGCATCGAGGCGGTGGCCAGCTGGCTGGAACGCAACCGGCCGACGGACTGGACGCCGGGCATCCTGCACGGCGACTACCACGCCGCCAACGTGATGTTCTCCCGAACCGGCCCGGAAGTGGTGGCCATCTGCGACTGGGAGATGTCCACCATCGGCGACCCGCTGCTGGACCTGGGTTGGCTGCTGGCCACCTGGCGCCAGGACAACGGGTCATCGGTGTTCAGCCACGCCCTGGGCACCAGCGAAGGGCTGGCCAGTACCGACGACCTGCTGCAGCGCTACGCCGCCAACACCACCCGCGACCTGGCCCACATCACCTGGTACACGGTGCTGGCCTGCTTCAAGCTCGGCATCGTGATCGAGGGCACCCTGGCCCGCGCGTTCGCCGGCCAGGCTCAGCAGGAGGTCGGCGACCAGTTGCACGCCGCGGCGGTGCACCTGTTCGAGCGGGCGCTCGACATGATCGGAACGGGCGGATAGCGGCCGGCGAAAGTAGCCGGAAAGTAGTCGCCGAGGCCATTTCCAGGCCTACCAGCGGCCCCGAAAAAGGGGGGCTTCCGCTGGTAGTGAGCGCGCCCGAAGAGATTCGAACTCCCAACCTTCTGATCCGTAGTCAGATGCTCTATCCGTTGAGCTACGGGCGCCGTTGTTGTGTTGTCAAACTTATGGTGCATGGCGGAGGCGAGAGGATTTGAACCTCCGGTCCCCTTTGAGGGGGACAACTCATTAGCAGTGAGCCCCATTCGGCCGCTCTGGCACGCCTCCTTGGCCTCCCTGAGGGTACCCGAACGCCGCACCCTGAGCCGCCGGAGCCATAGCGTACACAGCCGCGACATATGCTGTCGAAGTGACCGCCCGCCTGCGGCCCGCGCTGGCCGGGCTGCCCGTCTACGTTCCGGGCAAAACCGTGCCGGGTGCGGTCAAACTGGCCAGCAACGAGACGGTTTTCGGCCCGTTGCCCAGCGTCCGCGCCGCTATCGAGAACGCAACCCACCTGATCAACCGCTACCCCGACAACGGCTGTGTCCAACTCAAGGCCGCGCTGGCCCGCTACGTGAGTTCCCCGGGACGAGACTTCACACCCGGGCACGTCGCCGTCGGCTGCGGCTCGGTGAGCCTGTGCCAGCAGCTCGTGCAGATCACCGCCTCGGCAGGCGACGAGGTGATCTTCGGCTGGCGCAGTTTCGAGCTGTACCCGCCGCTGGTCCGGGTCGCCGGCGCTACCCCGGTGCAGGTTCCGCTCACCGAGGACACCTTCGACCTCGACGCGATGGCGGCCGCGGTCACCGACCGCACCCGGCTGATCTTCGTCTGCAACCCCAACAACCCGACCTCCACCGTCGTCGACCCCGAGGCCCTGACCCGGTTCGTCGAAGCGGTGCCATCGGACATCCTGATCGCCATCGACGAGGCCTACGTCGAATACATCCGCGACGCCATGGCACCAGACAGCCTGCGGCTGGTCGCCACCCACCCCAACGTCGTCGTCCTGCGCACGTTCTCCAAGGCCTACGGACTGGCGGGGCTACGGGTGGGCTACGCGATCGGCCACCCGGAGGTGATCGAGGCGCTGGACAAGGTCTACGTGCCGTTCACCGCGACCAGCATCTCGCAGGCGGCGGCGATCGCGTCACTGGAAGCCGGCGATGAGCTGCTCGCACGCACCGACGCCGTCGTCGCCGAACGGGTACGTGTGCGCGCCGAATTGCGTGCCGCGGGCTTCGCCGTGCCGCCCTCGCAGGCCAACTTCGTCTGGCTGCCGCTCGGCCCGCGCACCGGCGACTTCGTGGCGCGGGCGGCCGAGGCGCACATCGTCGTCCGCCCGTACGGAACCGACGGGGTGCGGGTCACCGTCACCGCCGCGCCGGAGGAAAACGACGCGCTGCTGCGGTTCGCCGGCGGGTGGATCTGAGGGGCGCAGCGCGCCCCCCGGCCCCCGGCCCCCGGCCCCCGGCCACCGGCCCGCCGGCTGGCCGGCTGGCCGGCCGCCCCGCTGCCCTCCGCGAGCGTAACGCCAGTGCGGAATCCGGCCCGTTTTTTCGCACTGGCGTTACGCTCGGCGACGGCAGGCCGCGATACGGTCTGGATATGAGCAAAACATTCGAATCCGTCACCGTCGAGACCAAGGGTCGGGTCGCGCAGGTGACGCTGATAGGCCCGGGCAAGGGCAACGCGATGGGGCCCGCGTTCTGGTCGGAGATGCCCGACGTGTTCGCCACCCTGGACGCCGACCGCGAGGTCCGGGCGATCGTGCTGGCCGGGTCGGGCCGGAACTTCAGCTACGGCCTGGACCTGCCGGCGACGGGCGGCACCTTCACCCCGGTGCTGGCCGAGGGCGCGCTGGCCCGGCCCCGCACGGACTTCCACGCCGAGATCAAGCGAATGCAGAACGCGATCAGCGCCGTCGCCGACTGCCGCACGCCCACCATCGCCGCGGTGCACGGCTGGTGCATCGGCGGCGGCGTCGACCTGATCTCGGCGGTGGACATCCGCTACGCCAGCGCCGACGCCAAATTCTCGGTCCGCGAGGTCAAGCTGGCCATCGTTGCCGACGTCGGCAGCCTCGCCCGACTGCCGCTGATCCTCAACGACGGGCACCTGCGTGAACTCGCACTGACCGGCAAAGACATCGACGCCGCCCGGGCCGAGAAGATCGGCCTGGTCAACGACGTCTACGACGACGCCGAGGCCACTTTGGCCGCCGCCCACGCGACCGCTGCGGAGATCGCGGCAAACCCGCCGCTGGCCGTGTACGGCGTCAAGGACGTACTCGACCAGCAGCGCATCGCCGCGGTGTCGGAGAGCCTGCGCTACGTCGCGGCCTGGAATGCGGCGTTCCTGCCCTCCAAGGACCTGACCGAGGGCATCACGGCGACGTTCGCCAAACGGCCGCCGCAGTTCACCGGCGAGTAGCGCCGCCCCTATTCCGTGGCAAGTACCCTCACGAAGATGACTTCCGACGGGAAGATCCGCGTGCCGGCCGATCTGGATGCCGTGACCGCGATCGGCGAGGAAGAACACGGCGGAGTCGGCGGTGCGACCGTCGAACGCATCTGGCAGGCCGCCCGGCACTGGTACCGGGCCGGCATGCAACCGGCCATCCAGCTCTGCCTCCGACGCAACGGCTGGGTCGTGCTCAACCGCGCCATCGGCCACGGCTGGGGGAATGCCCCGACCGACGAATCCGGCACCGACCAGGTCCCGGTCACCACCGACACCCCGTTCTGCGTGTATTCGGCCTCCAAGGGAATCACCGCCACCGTGGTGCATATGCTTGCCGAACAGGGGTTCTTCGCCCTCGACGACCGCGTCTGCCAGTACCTCCCGAGCTACACCAGCCACGGGAAAGACCTGACCACGATCCGCCATGTGCTGACCCATAGCGCGGGCGTCCCCTTCCCCACCGGCCCCAAACCGGACCTGCGCCGGGCCGACGACCACGACTACGCCCAGGAACAGCTCAGTTACCTGCGTCCACTGCACCGGCCGGGCCGTGTGCACATCTACCACGCGCTGACCTGGGGCCCGCTGATCCGCGAGATCGTCTACGCCAGCACCGGAAGGGACATCCGGGACATCCGGGCCACCCAGATCCTGGAGCCACTGAACTTCCGCTGGACCAACTTCGGTGTCGCCGACGCGGATGTACCGCAGGTAGCGCCCAGCCACCCGACAGGCCGTCCGTTGCCACCGGGAATCGCGGCGATCTTCCGCAAGGCAATCGGCGGAACGGTCCACGAGATCGTCCCGTACACGAACACACCGGCGTTCCTGACCGCGGTGGTGCCCTCGTCGAACACGGTGTCCACCGCGAACGAACTGTCGCGCTTCGCCGAGATCTGGCGCCGCGGCGGCGAACTCGACGGCGTCCGGGTTATCCGCCCGGAACGGCTGCGCAGCGCGGTACGACCGGCCCGGCGCCTGCGGCCGGATTTCGCGGTCGGGCTCAAACCGGCCCGCTGGGGCACCGGGTTCATGCTGGGGACGAACCGGTTCGGGCCGTTCGGACGCCACGCGCCGGCGGCGTTCGGCAACCTGGGCCTGACGAACATCGCGGTCTGGGCAGATCCGGCGCGCGGGCTGGCAGCCGGTCTGATCAGCAGCGGCAAGCCCGGCCGGGACCCCGAGGCCGGGCGCTACACCGCGCTGATGGACACCATCGCCGCGGCGATTCCGCAGCTGTGACTCAGGTGCGCCCGAGACCCGCGGTGGCGGAGGGATTTGAACCCCCGGACGGTGTTAGCCGTCTCTCGCTTTCAAGGCGAGTGCATTAGGCCGCTCTGCCACGCCACCGCCGATAAGGGTAGCGGGGCTTGTAGCGTGGCCGGCATGCGCGCCGTCGTCGCTGAATCCGCAGAACATCTGGTCTGGCGAGACGTCGGCGAGGTCTCCCCCGGGCCGGGTGAGGTCCTGATCAAAGTGGCCGCGGCCGGTGTCAACCGCGCCGACGTCCTGCAGGCCGCCGGCCGGTACCCTCCGCCGCCCGGTACCAGCGACATCATGGGGCTGGAGGTCGCCGGCACCATCGCCGGCATCGGGCGCGGCGGTCCGGAAGGCACGGACGGCACGGACGGCACGGACGGCACGGAATGGTCCGTCGGGCAGCAGGTTTGCGCGCTGCTGGCCGGCGGTGGCTATGCCGAATACGTGGTGGTCCCCGCCGGGCAGGTGATGCCCATCCCCCCAAGGGTCGACCTGCTCGACGCCGCCGCAGTCCCCGAGGTGGCCTGCACGGTGTGGTCGAACCTGGTGATGGCCGCGCGCCTGAGGCCGGGTCAGCTCCTGCTGGTGCACGGCGGGGCCAGCGGTATCGGCACCCACGCCGTCCAGGTGGCGCGAACGCTGGGCGCCCGAGTGGCCGTCACAGCCGGATCACCAGAGAAGCTGGCGTTCTGCGGTGAGCTGGGAGCGCAGATCACCATCTCCTACCGGAACGAGGACTTCGTCGCACGCATCGGCGAGGAGACCGGCGGCGCCGGCGCCGACGTCATCCTCGACATCATGGGGGCGGTCTACCTGGACCGCAACATCGACGCACTGGCCGCCGATGGGCAGCTGATCGTGATCGGCCTGCAGGGCGGGGTGAAGGCCGAACTCAACCTCGGCAAACTGCTGGCCAAGCGAGCGCGGATGCTCGGCACCACCCTGCGCGCTCGACCGGCGGTCGGACCGAGCGGCAAAAGCGCCATCGTCGACGCGGTGCGGACCTCGGTGTGGCCGATGTTCGCCAGCGGAGCGGTCCGGCCGATCATCGGCGCCCGTCTGCCCATCCGGCAGGCCGGGGAGGCTCACCGACTGCTGGTATCGGGCGAGGTCTCCGGGAAGATCCTGCTGACCGTCTGATCCCGGCAACCCTGCCGATCCCCGATCCCGGCCCCCTGTGGTCAGCCCAACGAGGCCAGCGCGCGTACCAGCTGATCCACCTCGGTCATCGTCGAATAGTGGGCCAACCCCACTGTCACCGCACCGCCGATGTCGTTGACGCCCAACACGTCGAGCACCTGGGAACTGGTATCGGCAATCGCCAGAATGCCGTTGTCCGCCAGTCGCTGCACCACCCGGGCAGCCGGCACATTGCCGACCACGAAGCTGACCACCGGGATCCGCACTTCCGCATTCCCGAGCAGAACAACCAGCGGCAGCGACCGCAACGATGCGATCAGGTAGTCGTATATCCGGTCCAGATAGGCCGACGCGGACTGCATCGATGCCGTCAGCCGTTCCCGTCTGCTGCCGCGGGCGGATTCGTCCAGCCCCGCGAGATATTCGATGCTGGCGACCACCCCGGCCAGCATGCCGAATTGGTGGGCCCCCACCTCCAGCCGCGCAGCGCCGGTGGCGTTCGGGTTCGTCGACACCGAGCCCAACGTGTCCAGCAACTCCGGGTCGCGGAATACCAACGCGCCGATCGGCGGCCCGCCCCAGGCTGCCGCATTCACCGCAACCACATCGGCGTCGACGTCGTGGCTGTCGAACAACCGGTACGGCGCGGCCGCCGAGTGATCCACCACCACCAGCGCGCGAAAGTTGTGAGCCAATTTGGCCATCGCTCGCAGGTCGGTGACCACACCGAGAGTGCCCGAGGCCGAGGTCGCCGCCACCAGCCTGGTCGACTTGCCGATCAAGCTCTCCCACTGCCACGTCGGAAGCTCGCCGGTCTCGATATCGATCTCGGCCCATTGGACCTTGGCGCCGTAGCGGTCGGCAGCGCGCAGCCACGCAGCGACGTTGGCGTCGGCGTTGAGGCGGCTGACGATGACTTCGTAGCCGAGACCGGACCGCGCCGACGACGCCTCGGCCAATGCGGACAGCAACACCGCGCGATCGGCACCCAGCACCACACCGTCGGGATCGGCGTTGACCAGATCCGCCACCGCCCCGCGCGCCGCGTCAAGTATCGCCGCGCTGCGCTGCGCCGACGGATGGACACCCGCAGCGGTGGTCCCCGAACTGCGGAAGGCCGTCGACACCGTGGTCGACACCGAATCGGGAATCAGCATGCTCGCGGGTGCGTCGAAGTGCACCCACCCGTCTCCCAGGGACGGGTGCAACCCGCGCACCCGGGCGACGTCGTAGCTCATGGCAGCCACCTTAAACCGATCCAGAACTACCAAAACTCCAGCAACCGCACGACGCTGTCAGCTTCATCATCGATCGCGGGCGGCGCCGTACCGAAAATCAGATTATCCCGGCAGCCATAATAGTCGCGTGAGCCTGTGGTTCGGAACGCTGATCGCATTGGTTCTGCTGATCGCACCCGGCGCCACGATTGCCCGCATCGCACAGTTGAACTGGCCAACCGCCATCGCGACCGGACCGCCCCTGACATACGGCGTGCTAGCGCTCGCGATCGTCCCCTACGGTGCGCTCGGCATCCCCTGGAACGGCTGGAGCGCGCTCGCCGCGCTGGCGATCGTCGGTGTGCTGGCGACGGCCTGCCAGCTGCTGCTCAACCGCTTTCGCGACCCGCAGGCCGAGGCGCGCGCCCCGCAGACCGGCCCGGCGTGGGTGGTCGCCGTCGGTGTGCTGCTCGGCGCCGCGATGATCGCCTACGCCGCGATGCGCGGCATACCGCACTGGCAATCGATACCGAGTAATTGGGACGCGGTCTGGCACGCCAACGAAATCCGCTGGATCCTCGACACCGGGCAGGCCTCGCCCACCCACATGGGCGAATTGCGCAACGTCGAGACCCACGCCCTGCTGTACTATCCCTCGGTCTTCCACGCCCTGACTGCCGTCTTCTGCCAGCTGACCGGCGCCGCCGCCACCACCGGCTACACCCTGAATTCCCTGGCGGCCGCGATCTGGCTTTTCCCGGTCACCGGGGCCGTGCTCGCCTGGCGCGCGGTGCGCCCGCGTACCGGCCAGTGGCGCACCGCGGCGGTCGCAGCGACGGCAGCGGCGCTGTCGGCGTCGTTCACCGCGGTGCCCTACGTCGAGTTCGACACCGCCGCCATGCCCAACCTGGCGGCCTACGGGGTGGCCGTACCCGCCATGGTGCTGATCACCTCGGCCGTGGGCCACCGGGACCGGATTCCGGTGGCCGTACTGGCGCTGGTGGGCGTCTTCTCGGTGCATATCTCCGGCGGCATCATCACCGTGCTGCTTGTCGCGGCGTGGTGGCTGGTGGAAGCGCTCTGGCATCCGGTGCGGGGG
Source organism: Mycobacterium sp. (assembly GCF_047975165.1). Taxonomy (GTDB): domain Bacteria; phylum Actinomycetota; class Actinomycetes; order Mycobacteriales; family Mycobacteriaceae; genus Mycobacterium. The sequence goes on along the minus strand of NZ_JBKECZ010000041.1, from coordinate 8,020 downwards.
CGGTTCGCCGACCTGGCGACCCTCGCGGGGGTCGCGGTGGCCTCCGGGGTGATCCTGGCGCCGCAACTGCTCGCCGTCGCCAAACTGGAGGACATCGTCGCCGGGCATTCGTTCCTGACGTATCTGAGCAAAAGGCGCGGGCTGTTCGATGCCGTCTTCCAGCACTCCCGGCATCTCAACGACTTCCCGGTCCAGTACGGACTGATCCTGGCCGCCGCCGTCGGCGGGTTCGTCATGCTGGTCAAAAAGGTTTGGTGGCCGCTGGTCGTCTGGCTGGGGTTCATCGCCGTCAACGTCAATGCCGGAACACCGGTGGGCGGGCCGATCGGCGCTCTCGCCGGAGTGGTCGGCGAGTTCTTCTACAACGACCCCCGCCGCATCGCCGCGGCCACCACACCGCTGCTGACACTGATGGCCGCCGTCGGGGTGGTTGCCACCGTCACCGCGGTGGTGCGCCTGGCCAACCGGCTCGCCGACCGGGTCCGGCCCATGCCGCCGGGCTTCTGGCCGGCGACCACCGGTGCCCTGTTGCTCCTGGTCACCGTGGGCAGCGCCTGGCACTACTATCCCCGGCACCGGTTCCTGTTCGGTGAGAAATTCGACCAGGTGATGATCGACCAGCAGGACCTCGACGCCATGGCCTACCTGGCCAAGCTGCCCGGCGCCCGCGACACCGTGATCGCCAACGCCAACACCGACGGCACCGCCTGGATGTACGCGGTGGCCGGTCTGCACCCGCTGTGGACGCACTACGACTACCCGGTGCAAATGGGTCCCGGCTATCACCGCTTCATCATCTGGGCCTACGCCCGCAACGGCGACGCGGATCGGCGGGTCGTCGAATCACTCAAGGCCCTCAACATCCGCTACGTCTTGGTGAGCAGCCCGACGGTCGGCGGGTTCGTGGTTCCCGACGGACTAGTGTCACTGGACAGGTCGCCGTACTGGACGATGCTCTACGACAACGGCGGCGCCCAGATCTATCAGTGGCACAGCTACCCGTGGTAGGCCTCGAGACGCACGGTCAGGACGCACAAGGATGGTGATTCGGTTGGGCGACGGAAACGGGCGTCCCGACAACCCGGACGTCGATGACGCTGCTGACATCGAGGGCGTCGAGATCATCGGCGGTGTCGATCCACGTTTGATGGCGCTGCATCAGTCCGCCGATCCCGACGACGCCGACGGGCCGTCCCTGGCCGACCTCGTCGAACAACCCGCCAAGGTCATGCGCATCGGCACCATGATCAAACAGCTCCTCGAAGAAGTCCGGGCCGCACCGCTCGACGACGCCAGTCGCAGCCGGCTCCGCGATATCCACGCCACCAGCATTCGTGAGCTGGAGGAGGGCCTGGCCCCGGAACTCCGGGAGGAATTGGAGCGCCTGACGCTGCCGTTCGACGAGGAAACCCCGCCCTCGGACGCCGAGTTGCGGATCGCCCAGGCCCAGCTGGTCGGCTGGCTCGAGGGGCTCTTCCACGGAATTCAGACCGCCCTGTTCGCCCAGCAGATGGCCGCGCGCGCACAGCTGGAACAAATGCGCCAGGGGGCCCTGCCGCCGGGGCCGCACCGGCCGGGCCACGTCGGCGGACACGGCACCGGACAGTACCTGTAAGCCGTGCCCGACACACCGCACATCGAAACCCGCGACGCATGGGTGGAGTTCCCCATCTTCGACGCCAAGTCACGGTCGTTGAAGAAGGCCTTTCTGGGCAAGGCCGGCGGTGCGATCGGACGCAACAGCTCCAACGTGGTGGTTGTCGAGGCGTTGCGAGACATCACCATGTCACTCGAGCACGGGGACCGCGTCGGTCTGGTCGGACACAACGGCGCGGGGAAATCGACTCTGCTGCGCCTACTTTCGGGCATCTACGAGCCAACGCGCGGGTGGGCAAAGGTAACCGGACGGGTGGCGCCTGTCTTCGACCTCGGGATCGGCATGGATCCGGAGATCTCCGGCTACGAGAACATCATCATCCGGGGGCTGTTCCTGGGCCAGACCCGAAAACAGATGCAGGCCAAGGTCGATGAGATCGCCGAGTTCACCGAGTTGGGCGATTACCTGTCCATGCCGATGCGCACCTATTCCACCGGCATGCGGGTCAGATTGGCAATGGGTGTGGTCACCAGCATCGATCCGGAGATCCTGCTGCTCGACGAAGGCATCGGCGCGGTGGATGCCGAATTCCTCAAGAAGGCGCAGTCGCGGCTGGAGAAGCTGGTCGAACGATCGGGAATCCTGGTCTTTGCCAGCCATTCCAACGATTTCCTGGCCCGGTTGTGCAAGACCGCGATGTGGATCGACCACGGCGTCATCAAACAGCGCGGCGAGATCGAAGATGTGGTACGCGCCTACGAAGGTGAGGACGCCGCACGGCATGTGCGCCATGTGCTCGCCGAAACCCAAAGGGATCGAGGGAATCCCGAACCGCTGACTCACCAGGCTTCCGTAGATGAGTGATGCGGTCATCGTCGTGGTGGTCACCCATCGGCGCCCCGAGGAACTAGCGCGGTCGCTGGGCATGCTCAGCGCCCAGAGCGTTCAGCCGGTAAAGCTGATCGTGATCGACAACGACGACTCCGGTGACCCTCGGGTACGCAATCTGGTTGCCGAACAGGACATCCCATCGATCTATCTGAATTCGCGTCGAAATCTCGGTGGCGCGGGGGGTTTCGCACTCGGCATGCTGCTCGCACTGGCGCACGGCGCCGACTGGGTCTGGCTTGCCGACGACGACGGGCGCCCGCGCGACGAGCGGGTTCTGCAGACCCTGCTGTCCTGCGCCCGCCGGCACGCCCTAGCCGAGGTGTCGCCGATGGTCTGCGATTCCGCCGATCCCGAACGGCTGGCGTTTCCACTGCGGCGCGGTCTGGTGTGGCGCCGGTTTGCCGGCGAACTGCGCACCGACCCCGGTCGGGATCTGCTGCCGGGGATCGCATCGCTGTTCAACGGTGCGCTGTTCAAGGCGTCCACGCTGGAGGCCATCGGAGTTCCGGACCTGCGGTTGTTCATCCGCGGCGACGAAGTCGAAATGCACCGCCGGCTGGTCCGTTCCGGGTTGCCGTTCGGCACCTGCCTGGATGCGGTCTACCTGCACCCCTGCGGCTCGGACGAATTCAAACCGATTCTCGGCGGCCGCATGCACACCCAGTATCCCGACGACCCCGCCAAGCGGTTTTTCACCTACCGCAACCGCGGCTATGTCCTGGCGCAGCCGGGGCTGCGAAAGCTGCTTCCTCAGGAGTGGGTTCGGTTCGGCTGGTTCTTCCTGGTCACCCGGCGCGACCCCAAGGGCCTGCTGCAGTGGTTCCGGTTGCGACGGCTGGGCCGCCAGGAGAAATTCACCCGACCCGGAGGTGGGCGATGACGGTCGTCGATGCGGCGGTTCAGTCCAACACGTTCGCCCGCGCCCGGGCCGACCTGGCCGGGGGCTTCCTGCGCCACGAACTCTGGCTGCACCTGGGCTGGCAGGACATCAAACAGCGCTACCGCCGCTCGGTGCTGGGGCCGTTCTGGATCACCATCGCAACGGGAACCACCGCCGTCGCGATGGGCGGGCTGTACTCCAAGCTGTTCCACCTCAACCTGGCCCAGCACCTGCCCTACGTCACACTCGGCCTGATCGTCTGGAACATGATCAATGCCGCCATCATCGAGGGAGCCGACGTCTTCGTCGACAACGAAGGGCTGATCAAACAACTCCCGACACCGCTGAGCGTGCACGTCTACCGGCTGGTCTGGCGGCAGATGATCCTGTTCGCCCACAACATCGTCATCTACGTCATCGTCGCGATCGTCTTCCCCAAACCGTGGTCCTGGGCGGATCTCTCGGTGGTGCCGGCACTGGCCCTGATCATGCTCAACTGCGTGTGGGTGTCGCTGTGCTTCGGCATCCTGGCCACCCGCTACCGCGATATCGGACCGCTGCTGAGTTCGGTGGTGCAGCTGCTGTTCTTCATGACACCGATCATCTGGAACGACGACACCCTGCGGCAGCAGGGGGCGGGCAGATGGTCGCAGATCGTCGAGCTCAACCCCCTGCTGCACTACCTCGACATCGTCCGGGCGCCGCTGCTCGGTGCGCACCAGGAGCCGCGGCACTGGGCCGTGGTACTGGTGCTGACAGCCGTCGGCTGGGTGCTCGCGGCATTGGCGATGCGACAGTACCGGGCCCGCGTGCCCTACTGGGTGTAGGCCGGCCCGCCGCGCTCGTTGCGTTCGCGCAAACGCCTGACGTGGTCCGAACCACGGCTAGACTGCCTTACGATGATCGCGCAAGAGCCGACTTTCGCAGCCGTGGACCAGCACAAACACCTGCATCTGACGACGCAGGCGCTGCGGTTCATCATCACCGGCTGCTTCGCGGCGATCGTCGACTTCAGCGTCTACGTGACCCTGTATAAGGGCGCCGGCCTGCAGGTGGACCTGGCGAAACTGGCCAGCGTCATCGTCGGCACTCTGACCGCCTACCTGATCAACCGGCGCTGGACGTTCCGGGCGGCCCCGAGCCGGGCGCGGTTCAGTGCCGTCATGGCGCTCTACGCCGTCACCTTCGCCGTCCAGATCGGGCTCAACCACCTGGTTCTGCATCTGCTGGGTTACCTCGGGTGGGCGATACCGGTCGCATTCGTCGTCGCCCAGGGCGTCGCCACGGTGATCAATTTCGTCGTCCAGCGAACCGTGATCTTCCGCGCCCGCTGAGTCCGGCCCGGCGCGCGGTACCCTCTTTCACGATGTTCAGCGCCGAGATCCCGACGACGCCGACCCGCTTGACGGGGTTCGGCCGGGCTGCGCCGTCGGTGGCTGACGTGCTTTCCACGCGCGATCCCGAGATGATCGTCAAGGCGGTCGCCCGGGTCGCGAATGCGGCTGGCCCATCGCCGAACCGGGGCGTGATCGCCCGCGGACTGGGCCGCTCCTACGGGGACAACGCCCAGAACGGCGGCGGCCTGGTGATCGACATGACCGGCCTGAACCGCATTCACTCCATCAGCGCCGACACCCGCCTGGCCGACGTGCAGGCCGGGGTGAGCCTGGATCAGCTGATGAAGGCCGCGTTGCCGCTCGGGTTGTGGGTTCCGGTGCTGCCCGGGACGCGTCAGGTCACCGTCGGCGGGGCGATCGGCTGCGATATACACGGTAAGAACCACCACAGTGCGGGCAGCTTCGGCGATCATGTGCGGTCGATGGATTTGCTGACCGCCGACGGTCAGATCCGTCAGTTGACCCCCGACGGCGAGCAGGCCGAGCTCTTCTGGGCGACCGTCGGCGGCAACGGCCTGACCGGAATAATCCTGCGCGCCACCATCGCGATGACGCCGACGGAGACGGCGTATTTCATCGCCGACGGGGTGGCCACCAAGGACCTCGACGAGACGGTCGCCGTCCACCTCGACGGCAGCGAAGACAAGTACACCTATTCCAGCGCCTGGTTCGACCTGATCAGTCCGCCGCCGAAGCTCGGCAGGGCCGCCGTCAGCCGCGGCAGCCTGGCGAAGCTGGATCAGCTACCGAAGAAGCTCGCCAAGAACCCGCTCAAATTCGATGCGCCGCAACTGTTGACGGTGCCGAACGTGTTTCCGGTGAGCGCGATGAACAAGGCGTCGTTCACCGCGATCGGTGAGGTGTACTACCGGCTCGGCGGAACCTACAGCGGCAAGGTGATGAATCTGTCGCAGTTCTACCACATGCTCGACCTGGTCAGCGGCTGGAACAACGCCTACGGCCCGGCCGGTTTCGCCCAGCACCAGTTCCTGGTTCCCCCGGACGCGATGGACGAATTCAAGGCCATCATCCGCTGGATCCAGACGCAGGGCCACTACTCGGCGTTGAACGTGTTCAAGCTATTCGGGCCGGGAAACCGTGCGCCCCTGAGTTTTCCGATGGCCGGCTGGAATGTGGCGATGGACTTTCCCATCAAGCCCGGGTTGAACGAGTTCCTCACCGAACTCGATCGGCGGGTGCTGGAATTCGGCGGCCGGGTGTACACCGCCAAGGACTCCCGCACCGCCGCGGCGACCTTCCACGCCATGTATCCGCGCATCGACGAATGGATTGCGGTGCGCCGCAAGGTAGATCCGTCAGGGGTGTTCGCCTCCGACATGGCCCGACGTTTGGAGCTGCTCTAGATGGTGCGACATGGTTCTTGACGCCGTCGGAAATCCGCAGACCATCCTACTTCTCGGGGGCACCTCCGAGATCGGGCTGGCGATCTGCGAACGGTATCTGCGCAACACCGCCGCGCAGATCGTACTGGCCTGCATGCCCGGTGATCCCGGGCGGGAGGCCGCAGTCGAACAGATGACGGCTGCCGGGGCGAAGTCGGTGCGACTGGTCGACTTCGACGCCGTGCAGACCGACACCCACCCGAAAGTGATCGCAGAGTGCTTCGCCGATGACGACGCTGGCATTGACATCGACGTGGCGATCGTCGCATTCGGAGTGCTCGGCGACGCCGAGGAGCTTTGGCAGAACCAGCGAAAGGCTGTGCAGGTCGCCGAGATCAACTACACCGCGGCGGTTTCGGTTGGCGTTCTACTGGGTGAGAGGATGCGCGCTCAGGGCTCCGGCCAGATCATCGCCATGAGTACGGTTGCCGGTGAGCGCGTGCGCCGGTCCAACTTCGTCTACGGCTCTACCAAGGCCGGCCTCGATGGCTTCTACCTGGGCCTCGGAGAGGCGTTGCGGGAGTACGGTGTTCGAGTGCTGGTGATCCGTCCCGGCCAGGTGCGCACCCGGATGAGTGCCGACATCGATGAAGCTCCGCTGACCGTCGACAAGGAGTACGTCGCCGACCTCGCGGTGAACGCCGCCGCCAAAGGTAAGGAATTGGTTTGGGCGCCAGCAACATTCCGGTATGTGATGATGGTGTTGCGCCACGTCCCGCGGAAGATCTTCCGCAAGTTGCCAATCTGATTATGCGCAACGCGCTGGCCACCCTGGGTCAGATGGTCATCGCGGTACTGGTGTCCGTCACGGTGGCGGTTGGGACACTGTTGCCCATCTCGCGGGTTCAATGGCCGGCCTATCCATCGTCCAACCAACTGCATGCGCTGACCACCGTCGGCCAGGTCGGCTGCCTGGCGGGGCTGCTCGCCGTCGGTTGGGTGTGGCGACGGGGCCGCTTCCGGCGGCTGGCGGAACTTGTCGCGGTAGCACTGGTCTCCGCCTTCACCGTGGTGACCCTGGGCATGCCGCTGGGCGCCACCAAGCTGTATCTGTTCGGCATTTCGGTCGACCAGCAGTTCCGCACCGAATACCTGACCCGGCTTGCCGACGGTCCGGCCCTGCACGACATGACGTATCTGGGGCTGCCGCCGTTCTACCCGCCGGGCTGGTTCTGGATCGGCGGGCGGGCGGCGGCGCTCTCCGGGACCCCGGCCTGGGAGATGTTCAAGCCGTGGGCGATCACGTCGATCGCCGTCGCGGTCGCCGTCGCGCTGGTGCTGTGGTGGCGGCTGATCCGCTTCGAGTACGCCCTGGTGGTCACGACCGCCACCGCTGCGGTCACATTGGCCTACAGTTCGCCGGAACCCTACGCCGCCATGATCACTGTGCTGTTGCCGCCGGTGCTGGTGCTGGCATGGTCGGGCCTGCGCGCCGGGGCCGAGGCGGGCGGGAACCCCGCCCCCGCCGCACCCGCCGCACCCGCCGCACCCGCCGCACCCGCCGCACCCGCCGCACCCGCCGAACGTGACTCCACAGTCGCAGCGGGCGCCGAACGTGACTGTGGCGTAACGCTCGGCGGAGAAGGTGGTGCCGGCGCCGGTGGCGCCGGTGGCGCCGCCCCTGCCGAACGTGCCTCCACAGTCGCAGCGGGCGCCGCACGTGGCTGTGGTGTGACGGTCGGCGGGGAAGGTGGCCGCGCGGGCGCCGAGCGGGACTGTGGCGTAACGCGCGGCGGAGGCGGCCGGGCCGCGGTCGTCGCCCTCGGGCTCGTGCTGGGCGTCGCCGCCACCAGGGACACGCTGCTGTTCGCCTACAGCGCAGTCACGATCACCCTGAAGGCGCTGGTGCTGG
>NZ_JBKECZ010000040.1:0-41397 GCF_047975165.1 Mycobacterium sp. | reverse complement strand
TTCGCCTCAGAATTCCAACGCCTGGTCCTGCACGCCGGCGAACGCGGCTGCACCAAACCCGGCTGCGACACCCCCGCCGCCCACTGCGAAGTCCACCACGTCACCGGCTGGACCAAAACCCGGCGCACCGACATCAACGACCTCACCATGGCCTGCGGCCCCCACAACCGCCTGGCAGAAAACGGCTGGACCACCCGAAACTCCAGTCGCGGCGCCACCGAATGGATCCCACCCCCACACCTCGACACCGACCAACCCCGCGTCAACAACTTCCACCACCCCGAACGACACTTCACCCGCCGGCAAGCCGAGGAAACAGGGGAAGACGAGGCCGGCGACGGAGAAACGGGGGACGGCGCGAAAAACAGGGACGGCGCGAAGAACAGGGACGGCGCGAAAAACAGGGACGGCGCGAAGAACAGGGACGGCGGGAAAAACGAAGAAGACGAAGAAGACGGAGAAGTCTGAGCCAGAGACTGCCAGCCCGGAGAAGACGCGCCGGGGGAAACCGGGGCCGGAGAAGTCCGGACCGGCGCAGCCGGGGCTGGTGCAGCCCGGGCAGACGGACATCACGCAGCAGATCCCGGTGCGGCATGACGCCGCACGCAATCAGTCCCCTAGAACCCCGTCCCCTAGATCCGAATGCCCTTGCCCACCGCGACCACACCACCCGCACTGATCGCGAAACGTTCCCGGTCGCGATCCAGATCCACCCCCACCATCTCACCCGGCCCGACGACGACGTTCTTGTCCAGAATTGCGTGACGCACCACCGCGCCCCGGCCTACCCGTACGCCCGGCATGATGACGCTGCCCTCGACGATCGCACCGTCCCCCACCACCACGTTGGGCGACAATACGGAGTTTCGCACCGACGACGCCGAGATGATGCTGCCAGCCCCGACCACCGACTCCTGGGCCGAACCGCCATTGACGAATTTCGCCGGAGCCAGGTTCTCCGACGCACCCAGAATCGGCCAACGCCTGTTGTACAGGTTGAACACCGGATGAACCGAGACCAGGTCCATGTGGGCGTCGTAGAAGGCATCCAGCGTTCCGACGTCACGCCAGTAGGCCCGGTCACGCTCGGTGGCACCCGGCACTTTGTTTTCGGTGAAGTCATAGACCGCGGCGATTCCGTCGTCCACCAGCCGGGGAATGATGTCGCCGCCCATGTCGTGATCCGAGTGGTCCTCGTCGGCGTCGGCTCGAATGGCGTCGATGAGGACCTTGGTGGTGAAGATGTAGTTGCCCATCGAGACATACGTGCTGTCCGGGTCGCCGGACGTACCGGGCGGATCCATCGGCTTTTCGACGAACCTGCGAATCCTTCCCGAGTCGTCGGCGTCGATGCAGCCGAAAGCACCCGCCTCGGATCGCGGCACCCGGATGCCGGCCACCGTCGCGCCCGCTCCGCTGTCAATGTGGAACCGCACCATCTGCTCGGGGTCCATCCGGTACACGTGATCGGCGCCGAAAACGACTATGTAGTCCGGGTCTTCGTCGTAGATGAGATTCAACGACTGGTAGATCGCGTCCCCGGAGCCGGTGTACCACCGCGGACCGAGTCGCTGCTGGGCCGGGACCGGGGTGATGTACTCACCGGCCAGACCCGACAACCGCCAATTCTGAGAAATGTGGCGATCCAGCGAATGCGACTTGTACTGGGTCAGGACACAGATCCGCAAATACCGCGCGTTGACGAGGTTGGACAGCACAAAATCAATGAGTCGATAACCCCCGCCGAAGGGAACGGCGGGCTTGGCCCGGTCAGCGGTCAGGGGATAAAGCCGCTTGCCCTCACCGCCGGCCAGGACAATGCCTAGCACGTGCGGCACTTCCCTCATGGACTCAAACCTATCGGCACCCGTGGACCACTGCCATCGGCGACCCGGACCGGCACCAGCCGTTCGGCCGGGTCACTCGGCGCCGTCTTGTGCTCACCGACAAGACACGGCGCAGCTCAGAGAATACCGGCCAGCGTGGCGTACCGCGGAGTCCTCCGACATCACCGAGCACGACCGTTCAGGAGGCTAGACCGAGGAACACCATCAGGGAGCGCTCGATGTCGACCAGGAGTTTGGAAGATAAACGGCCGATGCGGCGCCGAGGCTGGACCGGCGGACCGTGGTGATCTTGTCGGTCATCGCGAAACTGGGCTGAGCGGTTCCAGCGGTCGTGGGTATCGCGATGCGTGCGATCGCAGCATTGGCCGCCGTGGTGGTCAGTGGGATGACGACGACCGACCCGGTGCCATCGAACAGGTCATCTTGGATGATGAGCGCTGGGTGCGGTCTGTTCGCGTAGGCGCCGCCCGAGACGGTCCAAAGTTCGCCGCGGATCACTCGTCGCCGACCAACTCAGAGATGGCCTCCACGAAGCCCATGTCGTCGCTGCGCCGGTCGGCTTCGGCCAAGGCCAGCGCTTCCCGGTGCGCTTCCGCGGCGAACTGTGCCGAGCGGACGTCGGGCACCCACACTTGCAGCGGGCGGTACCCGCGCTCACGCATGCGCCGGCGGTAGTCGCCGACACGTCGTGTGGATGTCACCATGCCTCGACGGTTACATGAAACGCAGTTGCAGGCAACAACCCGCCGCGCGGGAAGCATCGTAGCCGCACTAGCCTGCGGGTATGCGGGTGGCGATGATGACTCGGGAATATCCTCCCGAGATCTACGGCGGAGCCGGCGTCCACGTCACCGAACTGGTAGCTCAACTAGGCAGGCTCTGCGACGTCGATGTCCACTGCATGGGAGCGCCCCGTGCCGGCGCCGTTGCGCACCAGCCCGACGAGCGCCTGCGCACCGCCAACTTCACCCTGGCGACCCTGTCGGCCGACCTGCTGATGGCCAACGCCGCCGGCGACGCGAACCCGACCGTCGTACATTCGCACACCTGGTACACCGGCATGGCGGGACATTTGGCAAAACTGCTGTACAACGTCCCCCACGTGCTGACATCCCACTCCCTGGAGCCGATGCGCCCGTGGAAGGCCGAACAACTCGGCGGCGGCTACCGCGTCTCCTCCGCAGTCGAAGCCACCGCCATCCTGAGCGCCGACGCGATCATCGCGGTCAGCAATGGCATGCGCGACGACATCATGCGGGTGTACCCCACAGTTGATCCCAGCACGATCCACGTCATCCGCAACGGGATAGACACCGAGATCTGGTATCCCTCCACCGCACGCTCCACCGGGTCCGCTCTGGAAGAACACGGCATCGATCCCAACCGGCCCGTCGCCGCTTTCATCGGGCGGATAACCCGGCAGAAGGGCGTCGCCCATCTGGTTGCGGCGGCGCACGACTTCAATCCCGACATTCAATTGGTGCTGTGCGCGGGGGCGCCGGACACCCCCGAAATCGCGGCGGAAATAAGCACCGCGGTATCCGAACTGGCCCGCTCGCGAAGCGGCGTGGTGTGGATCCAAGACATGCTCGGTAAGACCGAGCTGCGCGAAATACTATCGGCGGCAACGGTATTCGTATGCCCTTCGGTGTACGAACCGCTGGGCATCGTGAATCTGGAGGCGATGGCCTGCGCGACCGCGGTGGTGGCTTCCGACGTGGGCGGGATTCCCGAGGTAGTCACCGACGGCGTCACCGGATCGCTGGTGCACTACGACGCCGACTACCCCGAGGCATACCGGGCCCGGCTCGCCGAAGCGGTCAACGCACTGATCGCCGACCCCGATAAAGCCCGCCAATACGGCTTGGCCGGGCGCCGCCGATGCATCGAGGAATTCTCCTGGGCGCAGATCGCCGCCCAGACGCTGGAGATCTACCGTACGGTGAGCGCATCACACCCACCGCGAGCCGGTTCGTCAGCCTAGCTGGTGACGCCCTTGAGCTCATCTCCCAACGCGGAGGCCTCATCGGGAGTCAACTCGACCACAAGGCGACCACCGCCTTCCAGTGGCACCCGCATGACGATGCCGCGCCCCTCCTTGGTTGCTTCCAGCGGACCGTCCCCGGTCCGGGGCTTCATCGCCGCCATCGAGTACTCCCTCCAAATTCGAGTTGGCAGGCCCTCACCGAACCGGCCGGCACCGAGCAGGCCTCACCAGTGGATTTCCAGCCATACTCGACATCGAACTGCCAAATCACCCCTCCATTGTTCCCTATCCGGGTGACCAGATGCACATAAGGCCCACCTGTGCGCCCGTTCGGGAGCATCAACGGGTCTCCGGTCGCACCCAGCAGGCGCGGACATGATCATCGACCATTCCGGTCGCCTGCATCAGCGCGTACGCGGTGGTGGGGCCCACGAACCGAAAGCTGCGACGCTTCAATTCGTGTGCCATGGCCTTCGACTCAGCGCTCACAGTGGGAATTTCGGACAGCTCGGCAAACCTGGGCCGCCGGGGAGGCGCGAACGACCACAGCAGATCCGAAAAATCCTGCGGAGACCCGAGCTCGGCTGCGGCACGGGCGTTGCCAATCGTCGCCTCGATCTTGGCCCGGTTGCGCACAATCGAGACATCCGCCAGCAGCCGCTGGACGTCGTCGTCGGCGAACCCCGAGATCTTGCCCAGGTCAAAGTCGCAGAACGCGCGCCGGAAACCCTCCCGCTTCCGCAGGATGATCAGCCATGACAGCCCGCTCTGGAACGCCTCCAGGCTCAGTCGCTCGAAAAGTGCCGACCCATCGGTGACCGGCCGTCCCCACTCCAGATCGTGGTAGTCGCGGTACAGCTCGGCATCCGGCCCGGGGCGAACCTCAGCCCAACCGCAGCGGACCCGGCCATCGGTGCTCATCGCCGATCGACGGACTCCGGGCCGGCGGCGCCGGACTCGGGCACTCCGGCCATTCCCGGATGCGAGTCCACACCGGCGGACTGCAACGCGGCCACCTGACGCCGCAGCACTTCGAGTTCCCGGCCCAGCCTGTCCAGCACCCAGTCCACCTCACTCGTCTTGTACCCGCGCATGACCTGGGAAAATCTCACGGCATCGACGTCAGCGCCGGTGACACCGTAGGCGGGCAGCACGGTTACCGTCGTCGCCCGCGGCAACGGCGGCAAGGGCTCACCGCGCCCGAACAACAGACTGGCCGCGCCGAACAGCGCGATCGCCACCAGGACCAGGACCACCGGGTACAGCAACAGCAATGCCACGGGATCGATCTTGCCCTATGGACGCGGTGTGCCGGCCACCGTCATGCCCGCATTCAGGCCCGTGGCCGGAACACATTCATCGGTGGCCGATCCGCAAGGGACACCGGCCACGTGCACCGTGAGTACCCGTCGCCGACCGGAAAGAACTGGGTCAGCCCCTCCCCCGAGTCGGAAATCCCGCACCGGGACAACAGCGTCGCCATCACCTGACGACTCATCGCGCCCAGCTCCTCCAGCGGCCGGTTGCGGTGGGCCCGGACACCCAGGTTGACCTGCGCGATCGCGTCCAGCCCCAACGAGTCGAAGGTGTCCACCAACAGGCCGATCTCCACACCGTAGCCGGGTGCGAACGGCAACGAATTCAGTAACTCCCTGCTGGCCGCGTACTCCCCGCCCAGTGGCTGCAGCACGCACCCCAGCTCCGGGCGCAGCGCGGCCAGCAGGGGGCGCGCCACCAGCTCGGTAACCCGTCCGCCACCGGTGGAACCGGCGTCGCCGCTGGCGTCTCCGACACTCAGCGGCCGCCGATAGAAGCCTTTGACCAGGTGAAGTCCCTCACCGGTGAGCAGCGGACCGAGCAGATACGGCACGAACATCGGGTGCGGACTGACCAGGTCCGAGTCGACGAAGACCACGATGTCGCCGGTCGTGGCAGCCAGCGAGCGCCACAGCGCCTCACCTTTGCCGGGTCGGGTAGGCAGCTCGGGGACCGCCTGCTCCCTGCTGACCACCCGGGCGCCGGCGGCGATGGCCCGGATCTCGGTGTCGTCGGTGGAGCCCGAATCCAGCACGATCAACTCGTCGACCAGCCCCGACGATTCCCGGACCAGCGGCCAAATGCTGTCGATGACGGATTCGATGGTTTCTTCCTCGTTGAGGGCGGGAAGCACCACCGAGACGGTGCGTCGGCCTTTCGCGGCGACGAGCTCGCCCACCGTCCACCGCGGCCGGTTCCAGCTCCGCTCGGCCAGCCAGGTGTCCGCTGGCCCAACGCCAAGGACACCATCGCGGACAAGATCCAGTTCCGACGCCGTCATGCCAGTCCTCTCACGGTGCGAGCCGGCGCCCGCACCCCCTGGATGGCGGCCACCATCTCCAGCACTCGCCGGGTGGCCGCGACCTGGTGCACCCGGAACATTCGTGCCCCGGCGGCCGCTGCCAGCGCGGTTGCGGCCAGCGTCCCTTCAAGCCGTTCGCTCACATCCACACCCAGAGTTTCCCCGACGAAGTCCTTGTTGCTCAACGCCATGAGCACCGGCCACCCGGCCCCGACGAGATCGGCCACGTGGCGTAACAGGATCAGCCCGTGAAAAGAGTTCTTGCCGAAGTCGTGGGTCGGGTCGACCAATACCCGGTCGCGGGCCACGCCGACCGCGACTGCCCGTTCGGCAGCGACTGTGACCTGGCGAATCACGTCGTCCACCACCCCGCGGGTAGTCGTACCGTAGCTCACCCGGAACGGTCGCGTCCTGGGCGCGGCACCACCGGTGTGCGAGCAGACCACACCCGCGCCGAACTCGGCGGCCACTTCGACCAGCCCCGGGTCGACCCCGGCCCAGGTGTCGTTGATCAGGTCCGCCCCCGCCGCACAGGCCGGCCGGGCCACCTCGGCGCGCCAGGTGTCGATGCTGATGAGCTGGTCGGGGTAGGCATCGCGGAGCCATTCCACGAACGGCACCAGCCGGGCGATCTCGGTGTCGGCGTCGACGCCCGCACCCGGGCCCGCCTTGACCCCCCCGACGTCGATGACGTCTGCCCCCTCGGCCACCGCGCGGTGTACGGCTTGCCTGGCCGCCTCGTCATCGAAGGTGGCTCCCCTGTCGAAGAACGAGTCGGGGGTGCGGTGGATGATCGCCATGATCAGTGCGCGATCACCGGATACCGGACGACCGCACAGGGTTGATTGCACGCCTCCATACTGCCCTGCCGCCGCGAGCGTAACGCCAGCGCGATTTCCGACGTCGATTTTCGCACTGGCGTTACGCTCGCGACGGCGGACTTCAGCCGTCAGCCCCGGGGGCGCTCACCGGCCGCCAGCTCGCCGGGGTAGGCAGCGTAGAACGGCACGTACCCTTCCTTCCGTCCGGCCAGTACGTACAGCGGGTCCTCGACGCCCGAGCCGTAGGCCTGCTCGCGCAACTCGACCTTGCGGCTCTTGAACGTCGAGGTGTGTTCCAGCGACTCCACCAGTCGCACGAACAGCGGCAGCGCATAGCCGGGCAACCCGTCATACACCGCATCGGCCAGCGACCGGACGTCGAACTCTGCGCCTTCGCGCAACTTGATCGCGGCCATGCCGGCGCGCCCACCGGTACCGGGCACCTCCACCCCGAACACCGTGCACTCCTGCACGTTCGGGTCCGCCGAGATCGCGGCCTCCACCTGAGTGGTGGCCACGTTTTCGCCCTTCCAGCGGAAGGTGTCGCCAAGCCGGTCGACGAACGCAGCATGGAACATGCCTTGCGGGCTCATCACATCACCGGTGTTGAACCAGCAGTCGCCCTCCTTGAAGGCGTCGCGCACCAACTTCTTCTCGGTTGCCGACCTATCGGTGTAGCCGTCGAACGGCTGCAACTTGTTGACCGGGCTGAGCAGCAACCCCGGCTCACCGGCAGGTACCCGGCGCACCCGGCCGGCACCGTCGCGCACCGGGTCCCCGGTGTCCGGGTCGTACTCGACATATGCCAGCGGCATCGGCGAAATTCCAGTGCTCCCAGGCACATTGAAGACGTTGATGAACGCGGTGTTGCCTTCGCTGGCGGCGTAGAACTCACACACCCGGGCAATGCCGAATCGTTTGGTGAACTCGGCCCAGATCTCCGGCCGCAAGCCGTTGCCGGCGATCACCCGGACGCGGTGGCGGCGATCGGTCGGCTTGGGCGGCTGATTGAGCAGATAGCGGCAGATCTCGCCGATGTAGATGAACGCCGTCGCATCCGCGGCGATCACCTCGTCCCAGAACCGCGATGCCGAAAAGGATTCCCCGAGAGCCAACGTCGCCCCCGCGTTGAGCACCGACGACACCGCCACCGTCAGGGCGTTGTTGTGGTACAGCGGCAGGCAACTGTACAGCGTGTCCGACGCCTTGAGCCGCAGGCCGAGGCCGCCGAACGCGCCGAGCGCCTTGAGCCAGCGGTAGTGCGTCATCACGCTGGCCTTGGGGTATCCGGTGGTGCCGGAGGTGAAGATGTAGAACGCGGTGTCCCTGGCCCGAACCGCCGACACCGAAGCCGGGTTGGTCACCGGCGCCGTGGCGGCGAATCCCCTCACATCGTCGATGGTCAGCACGTCGCAGGAGACGCCACCTGATTCGCTGACGGCACTGACCAAATCGGATTCTGCGATCAGGACCTTCGATTGCAGCAGGCCAAGGCTGTGTGCCAGAACGTCACCGCGCTGGTGATAGTTGAGCATGCCGGCGATAGCGCCGCATTTGACCACCGCCAGCATCGTCAACACCGCATCGGGCGAGTTGCGCAGCATCACCGCGACAACGTCGCCGGGGCCGACGCCGCGCGCGGCCAGCACCGAGGCGTACTGGTTGGCGGTCGCATTGGCTTCGCGGTAGGTGATGCGCCGGCCGCCGAACGTGATGAAAACCCGGTCGGCATACTGGGCGGCCCGGTCCTGGAATACGCTGCCGATCGACACCCTGGAGTTCGGCCGGGCAACCAAGCCGGTCCTGACCCCGCGCACGATCGACGGGGCGTCCGCGACGAAACGCGCCACCCCAGCCGCGATGTGAGCCAGTTTGACCCGTGTGCGCACACCGCCGTCATGATCGGACACCTGGATCCCTCAATTCCTCATGGCCGGCGATATGACTCGCTGTGTGACCGGCTTTCACTCATACCCAGGCCCCGGTGGCCCCGGTGGCTCCCGTCAGCCGACCACACACGCCGTCAACGCTTCATCGACATTGTCGACCACCACCACCCGGTCGACTGCCGCCTGGGAGACGTAGCCGCCGTCGCGCAGGCCGCGCAGCCACGCGCGCAGGCCATCGTAGTGCCCCCGGGGATCCAGCAGCACGATCGGCTTGTCGTGCACACCCAGATAACCCTGCGTCCAGGCGCTCAGCAGTTCGTCGAGCGTGCCCACACCGCCGGGCAACGCGATGAACGCATCAGCCCGCGCTTCCATCACCTTCTTGCGTTCACCGAGCGTGTCGGTGACGATCAGCTCGTCGGCGTCGGCGTCGGCCACCTCGCGGTTCACCAGCATTTCCGGGATCACACCAACCGTCCGGCCACCGCCCGCCCGTGCGGCGGAGGCCACCGCCCCCATCGCCGAAACATTGCCGCCCCCCCACACCAGCGCCCAGCCGCGCCGCGCGATGGCCGCTCCCAGGGACTCGGCGAGCTCCAGCAGATCCCGATGGGTGGGCGTCGCCGCGCAGTACACTGCCACCGTCCGGCGGCTGCTGTCCGGCGCGCGCATACACCGAAACGTAGACCACCGCCGCGGCCGGCCTCCCTTGCGGGGTGAGTGTCCGTCGGCGGGCCGAGAGCCATAGGGTCAGGGAGTGCCGATTCGCTGGAACGTCCCGCACCACGACACCGCACTCGAGCGCGTCGCCGGCGCCCTGAACGGCTCGGGCACAGCCGCCGGGGCCGTGGTGCTCGGACCCGACGGCGTCGGCAAGTCGACCCTTGCCCGCTTGGCAGCCGAAAGGTACCGCGCCGCACATCCGAGCACCCTGACCCGCTGGGTGATCGGCACGCCCACCGAGCGGGCGGTCCCGTTCGGCGCGTTCGGGCATCTGGTCGAGGTCTCCGAGATCGGCAAACCGGCCGCCCTGCTCCGGGCCGCCCGCGACTCGCTGACCCGGACCGCCGCACGCGGCGATCTACTGCTCGTCGTCGACGAGGCACACGATCTGGATCTTCTGTCCGCCACGCTGGTGTATCAGCTCGCCCGCAGCGGGGCCGCCCGGATGGTCGTCACCGCCCGCGCCGACGCCGCCTCCCCGGCGATCGAGGCATTGTGGACCGACGGCCTGCTGGACCGGGTCGATATCGCGCCGCCCGGTGGGGCTACCACCGCCGCCGAGGTCGATGGGTTCCTCGCCGAGTTGCCCGCACCCGCGCGCGCGGTCCTGGCGTACCTCAGTCTGGTCGAGCCGCTGACGGTGGCCGATCTCGACACGGTGGCCGGTGGCGGCGCGGTCGAGCAGGCCCAGGACCTGGGCGCGGCCGAGATCCGGGTACGCAACGACGACGAACCGGTCGTCTACACCGCGCACCCGCTGTTCGCCGAACGCGCGCGAGCGGCCCTGGGGCGCGAAGAAGTGCGGCGGTGCCGAACCGAATTGGTCGAGCTGCTTGCCCGCCACCGGTGCGACCACCCCAGCGACCGGTTGCGGCTGGCATTGCTGGCCCTGGACAGCGACGCGCTACAACCGGTTGAGGAGGTGGTGGCCGCCTCACAGCAGGCGCTGCGACTCGGCGATGTGACACTGGCCCGTCGGCTGGCCCGGTCGGCGCTGGACCGCTCCGGAGGGCTGGAAGCGTGTCTGGTGCTGGGGCAGGCGCTTGCGTGGCAGGGGCGAGGCCGCGAAGCCGGCCAGGTGCTGGACTCGGTGAATCCGGCCGGCTTGTCCGAACCCGAGCTGATGGCCTGGGCGCTACCGCGGGCGGCCAACCAGTTCTGGATGCTCGGTGAACCGGAGAAGGCAACCGCGTTCCTGCAGGCCACCCGCGCGCGGGTTGCCGACCCGGCCGCTCAGACGGTGCTGGACTCGCTGACGGCCACGTTCGCAATGAACTCCGGAAACCTGCCGCGAGCCATCGCCTTGTCCAGCGAAGTGCTGTCGGCGCCCACCGCCCCCGACACGGCGGTGGCGTGGGCGGCCAGCGCGGCAGCGTTGTCGTCCGCCAGGATGGGGCGATTCGCCGAAGTGGATCGGCTGTCCGAAAGAGCGCTGGCCGCAGAGCACCCCGGACTGCTGAGGTTCACGGTCGGGTTCGCTCGGATCATCACTCTGATCATGACCGGCCACATCGACCAGGCACAGAACCTGGCCCAGCAATTCACCGATTTCGCCGAGTTGCAGCAGCCCGGCCGGGCGATCGGCGAAGTGTTGCTCGCCTACGTCCTCAATGTTCGAGGTGAGTTTTCCGCTGCTGCAACGCTATTGGAGCCTGCAGCTGCCGAGTTGGAGCGAACCGGCTACTCCTGGGGCCCGCTGTCGTTGATGTTGTTGACGACGGCGGTTGCCCGCCAAGGCGATATCCCCGGATCGGCAAAAACACTGCGGCGCGCCGAAGCACGACACGGAACGAAATCGGCGCTGTTCGCCCCGGAACTCGGAATCGCCCGCGGCTGGACGAGATTGACCGGCCGGGACGCGACCGGTGCTGTCGCCGCGGTCCGCGATGCCGCCGGCATGGCCCAGCGGTCCGGACAGTCCGCGGTTGCACTCATGGCCTGGCACGATGCCGTTCGTCTGGGTGACATCCGGGCGGTAGAGCCGTTGGCCAGGTTGGCGGGGGAAATCAATTGCGCGGTAGGCGATATCGCCCTCAGGCATGGCCGTGCACTGGCCGCGCGCGACGCGGAGGCGTTGACGGCGGTGGCAGACGAGCTCACCGCCGTTGGCCTTGGCGCAGCGGCAGCCGACGCCACCGCGGCGGCTCAGCGGCTCAGGTAACCGCGCAGTACGTCCACCGCCGCAGTGATCGCGGCAACCGCCACCCGCTCGTCGCGGGTGTGCGCGAGGTTGGGATCACCCGGACCGTAGTTGACCGCCGGTATGCCGCGTGCCGCAAACCGCGACACGTCCGTCCAGCCGTACTTCGCCCGCGCCTGTCCGCCCGCCGCCTCGACCAGGGCCCCGGCCGCCGGTGCCGACAACCCGGGCAGCGCACCCGGTGCGGAGTCGGTCAATTCGATCTCGACGTCGAGCCCTTCGAGTACCCCGTGGACGTGGGCCAGCGCGGCCTGCGACGACCGATCGGGGGCGAAGCGGAAGTTGAGCGTCACCGAGGCGGCATCGGGGATCACGTTGCCCGCGACACCGCCGTCGACCCGGACCGCGGACAATCCTTCCCGATATTCGCAGCCGTCGATCTCCACGCTGCGCGGCCGGTAGGACGCCAGCCGGTCCAATACCGCACCGAGCTTGTGAATGGCGTTGTCGCCCAGCCAGGATCGCGCCGAATGGGCCCGCCTCCCGGTGGCACTGACGGCCACCCGCAGCGTGCCCTGACAACCCGCCTCGATGTATCCGGAGGTCGGCTCGCCCAGAACGGCCACATCGGCGGCCAGCCAGCCGGGTAGCTCGCGCTCGATGCGTCCCAACCCGTTTGCCGCGGAGTCGATTTCCTCGCAGTCGTAGAAGACCAACGTCAGGTCGTGCTTCGGGTCGGCCACGGTGGCGGCTAGGTGCAGAAACACCGCGTCGCCGGCCTTCATGTCCGCTGTCCCACAGCCGTACAGGTCGCCGTCGTGTCGTCTGCTGGGGAGATTGCCGGCCGCCGGGACGGTATCGAGGTGCCCGGCCAGCAGCACCCGCGACGGCCGGCCCAGCGCCGTGCGGGCCAGCACCGCGTTGCCGTTGCGAACGATCTCGAATCCGGACGTCTGCGCCCGCAGCGCCGATTCCACCTCGTCGGCGATGCACTCCTCGTGTCGCGACTCGCTGGGGATGTCCACCAGCTCCGCGGTCAGCTGGATCGGGTCCGCGCGCAAGTTCAGCACCGACCCAGACTAGTCCCGCGAGCAGGGCGCAACCCGCGCTGCGGGGAATCCCGGGACGCGACTCCGCATCGGTCCGCAGGGCGCAGTACCCTTGTCGACCGTGACTGGAGCTGCGGGAATCGGGCTGGCGACGCTGGCCTCCGACGGATCGGTGCTCGACACCTGGTTTCCCGCACCCGAACTGACCGACACCGGCGAGGGCGCCACCGCGCGCCTGGCCCATTCCGATATTCCCGCCGAAATCGCGGCGCTGGTCGGCCGCGACGACGACCGCCGCACCGAGACCATCGCCGTTCGCACCGTCATCGGATCGCTGGACGATCAGGCTGCCGATGCACACGACGCCTACCTGCGGCTGCATCTGCTCTCGCATCGCCTGGTGCCACCGCACGGGCTCAACGCCGCGGGGCTGTTCGGGGTGTTGACCAATGTGGTCTGGACGAACCGCGGCCCGTGCGCCGTCGAAGGATTCGAGGCGGTGCGGGCACAACTGCGCCGGCACGGTCCGGTGACCGTCTACGGCGTCGACAAGTTCCCCCGAATGGTCGACTACGTGGTGCCTTCCGGAGTCCGCATCGCCGACGCGGACCGGGTACGCCTGGGCGCCCACCTGGCACCGGGCACCACCGTGATGCACGAGGGCTTCGTCAACTTCAACGCCGGCACCCTGGGCGCGTCGATGGTCGAGGGCCGCATCTCGGCGGGGGTGGTGGTGGGCGACGGCTCGGATATCGGCGGCGGGGCATCGATCATGGGCACCTTGTCCGGTGGGGGTGAGCAGGTCATCTCGATCGGCAGGCGCTGCCTGCTCGGCGCCAACGCGGGTCTGGGCATCTCCCTGGGCGACGACTGCGTCGTCGAGGCCGGCCTCTATGTCACCGCGGGCACGAAAATCACCACCCCGGACGGCACGACGGTCAAGGCCGGCGAGCTTTCCGGCGGCAATAACCTGCTCTTCCGGCGCAATTCGCAAAGCGGAGCGGTCGAGGTGGTGCCCCGCGGCGGCCAGGGTATCGCGCTCAATGAGGACCTGCACGCCAACTGACGCTCGACGTACGGCCCCCAGCCCTCCGGCCCCCGGCCTCGGTCCACCCGGCGACCCTGCGCATCAGCCTTCTTCGATCAATACCTTCTTGAGCACCTTGCCCAGCGCGTTGCGCGGCAACGAATCCACCAAACGCACTTCGCGCGGTCGTTTGTGCACCGAAAGCTGTTGTGCGACAAAGTTGATCAACTCCGATGATTCGGCAGACCCGACGACGTAGGCCACTATCCGCTGCCCCAGGTCCTCATCGGGCAACCCGACAACCGCCACCTCGTCGACACCTTCGTGCCCGAGCATTGCGGTCTCGACCTCACCCGCCCCGATCCGATAGCCGCCCGACTTGATCAGGTCGACCGACTCGCGTCCCACGATCCGGTGCATGCCGCCGTCGTCGATGACGGCCACGTCGCCGGTGCGGTACCAGCCGTCGGCGGCGAATGCCTCCGCGGTGGCTTCCGGCCGGTTCAGGTAGCCGTCGAACAGCGTCGGGCCCTTGACCTGAAGTTTGCCCACGGTTTCACCATCATGCGGGACCGACTCGTCATGGTCGTCGACTATGCGGGTCGCCACGCCGGTCACCGGGAGGCCGACCCAACCGGGCCGGCGCTCCCCGGCGACCCGGGTGGACACGGTGATCAGCGATTCCGAGGTGCCGTAGCGCTCGATCGGGCGGTGCCCGGTCAAGGCCTCCAGCCGCTCGAACACCGGTACCGGCAATGGCGCACTCCCGGACACCAGCAGCCGTGCCGGCCTTAGCGCCTCGGCCGCCGCGGGGTCGGCGGCAACCCGCGACCACACCGTCGGCACCCCGAAATAGAGCGTGCCGTCCGCTGCGGCGTAGCCGGCCGGTGTGGGCTTTCCGGTGTGCACGAAGCGGTTGCCCACCCGCAACGACCCGAGCAATCCGAGCACCAGCCCATGCACGTGAAACAGCGGCAGGCCGTGCACCAGCGTGTCATCGGCGGTCCACTGCCAGGCGTCGGCCAGCGCGTCCAGATCTGCGGCGATCGCGCCGCGACTCAGCAGCACCCCCTTGGGCAATCCGGTGGTGCCCGAGGTGTACACCACCATCGCCGGCGCCTCGGGAGCCGGTTCGCGATACCGGTGCCACGAGCGGGCATGCAACCGGACCGGGACGTGCGGCAGCCCGTCGGCGTCCTCGGGCACCGGACCCAGCCATGCCTGGGCGCCGGAGTCGGTGAGCATGTGCCGCCGTTCGGCCGCCCCGACGTCCGCCGGCACCGGCACGACCGGGACACCGGCGATCAGGCAGCCGGTGACGGCCAGCACCGTCGATGCCGTGGGTATGGCCAGCACCGCGATCCGGTCCATGCCGGCCACCCGCTCGGCCACCGACGTCGCCGCTCCGAGGAGGTCGCTACGACTCAGGGTGCACCCGTCGATCCGCACGGCGTCGGCAACGTCACGCGCGACGGTCGACGAAGGGTCCAGCGAAGTCAGCAGCACGCCGACGACGCTACCCCGGGAGGAGGGTGCGGGGCGGGGGCGGCGGGGCGCTCGGCGCACCGGGCTCAGCGGAGTCGCTCGGCTGCGGCGGCGATCCGCTCGTCGGTGGCCGTCAAAGCGACACGCACGTGCCGCACACCGGCCGGACCGTAGAAATCGCCGGGCGCCACCAGAATTCCGAGTTCCGCCAGCCGGGCGACGGTTTCCCGGCTGTCGCTGCCACGGGTGGCCCACAGATAGAGTCCCGCCTCGGAATGGTCCACGGTGAATCCGGCCGATTGCAGCGCCGGCATCAGGGCCGCACGACGACGGGCATAGCGCTCCCGCTGCAGCGTCTCGTGCTCGTCGTCGTCGAGCGCCGCCGCCATGGCGGCCTGCACCGGTGTGGGCACCATCATGCCGGCGTGTTTGCGCACCGCCAGCAGTTCGGCGACCAAGGCCCGGTCACCGGCGACGAACCCGGCCCGGTACCCGGCCAGCGACGAAGTCTTGGATAGCGAATGCACCGCGAGCAACCCGGTGTGGTCGCCGTCGCAGACCCGGGGATGCAGCACCGAAAGCGGTTCGGCCTCCCAGGCCAAGCCCAGGTAGCACTCGTCGGAGGCCACCAGCACGCCACGGTCCCGCGCCCACCCGACCACCCGTCGCAGGTGGTCGGCCCCCAGCACCCGGCCGGTGGGGTTGCTCGGCGAATTCAGGTACACCAGGGCCGGAACACCCGACCCCAACCGGTCCGGGGAATCCGTGCGCAGCACCTCGGCCCCGGCCAGCCGGGCACCCACCTCGTAGGTCGGATAGGCCAGCTCCGGCACCACGACCGCGTCGGCGCCGCCAAGCCCCAGCAGCGTCGGCAGCCAGGCGATCAGCTCCTTGCTGCCGATCACCGGCAGCACCGCCGCCTCGTCCAGCCCCGTCACCCCGTAGCGGCGGGCCAGTGCCGACACCGCAGCCTCCCGGAGTTTCCCGGTGCCCGCGGTCGCGGGATAGCCCGGCGACCATGCCGCGCGCACCAATTCCCGCTGGATCAGCGGCGCGACCGGGTCCACCGGAGTGCCCACCGACAGGTCGACAATGCCGTCGGGATGGGCCGCGGCCACTGCCTTCACCGGCGCCAGGGTGTCCCAGGGAAATTCCGGCAGTGCCGCCGTCAGCCCGGCGCGCCGCCCGTGCTGCGCGGGCACCCGGCCGCTCTAGTCGCCCTCGCCCTGCGGCGGAAGGTCCTTGACCACCTGCGGGTCGTTCTCGGTCATGCCGACCTTGGCCGCACCGCCCGGCGATCCCAACTCCACGAAGAAGTCGGCGTTGATCTGGGTGTATTGGCTCCACTGGTCGGGTACGTCGTCTTCGTAGTAGATCGCCTCGACCGGGCAGACGGGTTCACACGCGCCGCAGTCGACGCATTCGTCGGGGTGGATGTACAGCATCCGGGCACCCTCGTAGATGCAGTCGACGGGGCACTCCTCGATGCATGCCTTGTCCTTGATGTCGACGCAGGGTTCGGCGATCGTGTACGTCACGGACGTCTCCTCAACGTGTCTTCGTAGGGCTGGATACGGGCTGCGGGCACCGGCCGGAGGCCGACAGGCCGTTCGGCGTCAGTGCAGTTGACTACTGATGCTAGACGCAGCACATACACCCGAGCCAAATCGCTCCCCTGCCGCCTGCCCCCTGTCTCGGGGATACGCCTTCGAGCGCCGTGTCACACCGGCACGGCAGGATGCACCTAGGTGCAATAGCTAGGCTGCCCGGATGGCGCCGCCCCGCACAGGAGATGCCGTGACACTCTTTCCCAACCTGTTGTCCCCATTGGATCTCGGATTCACCACTCTGGCCAACCGGGTGGTCATGGGGTCGATGCACACCGGGCTGGAGGACCGCGCCGCACACACCGGCCGGCTCGCCGCCTACTTCGCCGAACGCGCACGCGGCGGCGTCGGGCTCATCATCACCGGCGGCTACGCACCCAACCGCACCGGCTGGCTACTGCCCTTCGCCGCCGAGCTGACCACCGGCGCCCAGGCCCGCCGGCACCGCCGGATCACCAGCGCGGTCCACGACCAGGGCGGCCGGATCCTGCTTCAGATCCTGCATGCCGGCAGATACGCCTACCACCCGCTGTCGGTCAGTGCGTCGTCGGAGAAGGCGCCCATCAACCCGTTCCGCCCGCGCGCCCTGTCCCGGCGCGGTGTCGAATCGACCATCGCCGATTTCGCCCGGTGCGCGCAGCTGGCCCGCGAGGCGGGCTACGACGGCGTCGAAATCATGGGCAGCGAAGGCTACTTGATAAACCAGTTCCTGGCGCCACGGACCAACAAGCGCACCGACTCCTGGGGCGGCACACCGGCCAAGCGGCGCCGGGTCCCCACCGAGATCGTGCGCCGAACCCGCGAGGCGGTGGGTTCGGACTTCATCGTCTGCTATCGGCTGTCGATGGCCGACTATGTGGAAGGCGGCCAGAACTGGGACGAAACGGTCGCCCTGGCAATCGATGTCGAGGCCGCCGGCGCCACCCTGATCAATTCCGGATTCGGCTGGCACGAATCCCGGGTGCCCACGATCGTCACCTCGGTGCCCAACAGCGCGTTCGTCGACATCAGCAGCGCCCTGGCCGAGCATGTCGACATTCCCGTCATCGCCTCCAACCGGATCAACATGCCGCAGGCCGCCGAGCAGATTCTCACCGACACCAACGTGGCACTGATATCGATGGCCCGGCCGCTACTGAGCGACCCGCAGTGGGTCCGCAAGGCCGAGTCAGGCCGCACCGACGAGATCAACACCTGTATCGCCTGCAACCAGGCATGCCTGGACCATGCCTTCGCCAGGAAGACGGTGTCGTGTCTGCTCAATCCCAGGGCCGGGCACGAAACGACGCTGGTGCTGTCTCCTGCACAGCGTGCCGGCACCGTGGCAGTCGTCGGCTCGGGTCCGGCCGGATTGGCCGCGGCCGTCAGCGCAGCCGAACGCGGGCACCGGGTCACCCTGTTCGAGGCCGCCGGCGTCATCGGCGGGCAGTTCGACCTGGCTCGCCGCATTCCCGGCAAGGAGGAGTTCAACGAAACCATCCGGTACTTCGCAACAATGCTGGACAAGCTCGGCGTCGAGGTCCGGCTGGGCACCCGGGTGAGTGCGCAGGATCTGGCCGGATACGACGATGTGGTGCTCGCCACCGGCGTCAGGGCGCGCCTGCCCGCCATCCCCGGCATCGACCACCCCACGGTGGTGACCTACGCCGAGGCGATCACCGGCGCCAAACCGGTAGGCAGGACCGTGGCCGTGATCGGCGCCGGCGGCATCGGGTTCGACGTCAGCGAACTCCTCACCACCGAGGATTCACCCACCCTGAACCTCAAGGACTGGAAGGCCGAGTGGGGCGTAGCCGAACCGGGGGAGGCCCGCGGCGCACTGGCCACTCCGGTGCCTGCGCCGCCGGTGCGGGAGGTGTACCTGCTACAGCGCACCAATGGCCCCCAGGGCAAAAGACTGGGCAAGACCACCGGATGGGTGCACCGGGCGTCGTTGAAGGCCAAAGGCGTCCAGCAGTTGTCCGGGGTGAACTACGAACGGATCGACGACGACGGCCTGCACATCAGCTTCGAGCCGGACCGGCGACGGCCGCGGGTGCTGGCGGTGGACACCGTAGTGGTGTGCGCCGGCCAGGAGCCGGTGCGCGACCTGGAGGACGGCCTGCGCCGCATGGGCGTCGATCCGCACATCATCTGCGGCGCAGCGCTGGCGAACGAATTGGATGCCAAACGGGCGATAAAGGAGGGCACCGAGCTCGCCGCACGGCTGTAATCCGGCTCCGCGGCCGGCCTCGCCCACCGATTTCACGAACCCGGTAGCTTTCTGAAAACACATCGCTGACCTGCGAATAGTTATATTCTTGACGGGTCGGGCGATAACTCGTTTGACAAGGTCGCGCCGACAGCGCCTGGTAGCCTTTTTCTAGACGGCAACCGCTGGGCAGATGTCGTCGCCACTGCAAACAGCGGTGCACTATTTCGGGAAGGTGTCCACACATGAGGTTGTCGTATATCGGAATCGGCGCCGCCACCGCGGCCACGGCACTGTCGCTGGGCTTGGGCGCGGGCGTCGCTTCGGCAAGCCCGGATGCGGTAATCAACACCACGTGCAGCTACCCGCAGGTGATGGCCGCCCTGAACGCCGCCAACCCCGGAGCGGCGGCACAGCTCAACGCATCACCGATCGCGGTCAACTACCTGCAAGGTTTCCTGGCTTCGCCACCGCCGCAGCGTGCCGCGATGGTCGCGCAGTTGCAGGCGATTCCGGGTGCCGGCGCGTACGTCGGCCTCGTCGAATCGGTTGCCAGCGTCTGCCACAACTACTGAGCCCTCAATCGGGCGTTCACCCCGACGAGGCACTGGCGACCCGCTGCGGCGCGTAGGTAGTCGAACGCTGCCGTGCGGGGCGGCCGATTCCCTCGGCTATCGCCACCAGGTCTTCGACCGTCTTGGCCGAGCCGTGTTCGGAGCCCGCCATCCGGGAGATCGTCTCCTCCATCAGGGTGCCACCCAAGTCGTTGGCGCCGCCGGTGAGCATCACCCGGGCTCGCTCGACGCCGAGCTTGACCCAACTGGTCTGGATGTTCGGGATGCGGCCGTGCAGCATGATACGCGCCAATGCGTGCACCGCGCGATTGTCCCGGTGCGTCGGCCCGGGCCGCGCGTTGCCGGCCAGGTACAGCGGCGAGTTCTGGTGCACAAACGGCAGTGGGACGAACTCGGTGAAACCGCCGGTGCAGTCCTGGATGTCGCGCAGCACGCGCAGGTGCGCCACCCAATGGTTCGGCCGGTCGACATGGCCGTACATCATCGTCGACGACGACCGCACACCCACCTGGTGCGCGGTGGTCACGACCTCCACCCACAACGAGGTCGGCAGCTTGCCTTTGGTGAGCACCCAGCGCACCTCGTCGTCGAGTATTTCCGCAGCCGTACCGGGGATGGTGTCCAGGCCGGCCTCCCGCAGACTCAGCAACCATTCCCGGATGCTCAGCCCGCTGCGGGTCACACCGTTGACGATCTCCATCGGGGAAAACGCATGCACGTGCATCGACGGCACCCGGGCCTTGATCGCCCGCACCAGGTCGGCGTAGCCGGTCACCGGCAGTTCGGGGTCGATGCCGCCCTGCATGCAGATTTCGGTGGCGCCGGCGACATGGGCTTCCCAGGCTCGGTCGGCCACGTCTTGCGCCGACAGGGAGTACGCGTCGGCATCGCCCTTGCGCTGGGCGAATGCGCAGAACCGGCAACCGGTATAGCAGATGTTGGTGAAGTTGATGTTGCGGTTGACCACGAAGGTCACGTCGTCGCCCACGGCATCGCGGCGCAGGGAATCGGCCAGTGCGGTCACCGCCTCCAGCGCCGGGCCATCGGCGGTGGCCAGCGCCAGGTACTCGTCATCGGTGCATCCGCCGGGGTCCCGCTCGGCCGACCGCAACGCGGCAATCACGTCGGTGTCGATGCGTTCCGGCCCGCGGGCGGCAAGTTCGCGCACCCGGGCCCGGATGGATTCCCAGTCGCCGAAAGCGCTGTCGAGATCGCTGCGGGCGGTAGTGTTGCGGCCCTCGGTGTCGATGGCGGCATTGAGGTTCACCCGACCTGAAGATGCCGCCTCGTCCGGCTCCTGCCACGGCAGGCCAACCGGGTTGACGTCGGCCGCAAGACCGGTGTCCGGGTCGGCCAAGGCAGCCACATGTCCGCGTACCCGCGGATCTATCCAGCCCCCGCCGGCCTGCACATACTCCGGTTGTGCGGTCAGCCGCTGCACCAGGTCGTAGCCCGCCCGTTCGGTGACCTCGGCCAGCGCCGCCAGCGCCGGCCAGGGGCGTTCGGGGTTGACGTGGTCGGGAGTCAACGGCGATACGCCGCCCCAATCGTCCACGCCGGCAGCCAGCAGCGCCAGGCACTCGTCGGGGGAAACCAGGTTGGGCGGCGCCTGAATGCGCATGGCCGGCCCCAGCACCAGCCGTGCCACCGCCACCGCGGCCAGGTAGTCCTCGATGCCGGCGTCGGGCACCGCGGCCATCGCGGTGTGCGGCTTGGCCCGGAAGTTCTGCACGATCACTTCCTGGATGTGCCCGAATTCCTTGTGCAACTTGCGAATCGCGTGCACTGTCTCGGCCCGTTCGACCGGCGTCTCGCCGATCCCGACCAGTAAGCCGGTGGTGAAGGGAATGGCCAGCCGCCCGGCGTCGGTCAGAGCGGTCAGCCGAACCGCCGGGTCCTTGTCGGGACTGCCGTAGTGGGCGAGCCCTTTGGTCTCGAACAGCCTCCGCGAGGTCGTCTCGAGCATCATCCCCATCGACGGGGCGACGGGTTTGAGTCGCGACATCTCCGACCAGGTCATGACTCCCGGGTTCAGGTGCGGCAGCAGGCCGGACCCTTCGAGCACCCGGATCGCCATCGCCCGCACATAGGCAAGTGTCGAATCGTAGCCGTGTTCGCTCAGCCACCGGCGCGCCTCCGGCCAGCGGTCCTCCGGCCGGTCGCCGAGGGTGAACAGCGCCTCTTTGCAGCCCAGTTCGGCCCCGCGCCGGGCGATATCGAGAATCTCGTCGGGTTCCAGATACATTCCCGCTCCCCGAGCGCGCAGCTTGCCGGGGACGGTCGCGAACGTGCAGTAGTGGCAGGTGTCGCGGCACAGGTGGGTGACCGGGATGAACACCTTGGGTGAGTAGGTGATCGGCAATCGGCCGCCCGGGCCACGGCGGCCCGCCGACGCCAAACCCGCATCTCGCACCCTGGCCGCGGCCGCGCACAGAGCAGCCAGGTCGTCGCCGCGGGCGGTCATCGCAAGGGCGGCCTCGTCGACATTCAGTGCGACCCCGTCCCGGACCCGGCGCAACACCCGGCGCATCGCCGAAACACCGGCTCGCTGCGGGACTTCCGGCGAGACCACGCGGCTCGGCACGGCGAGGGGCTCCTGGCCCGGGGTCAACGACACGTTGTTACAACTCCCGCGCGACTCGATTTCATCCGCGCGCGCCCAGGTGAAAACACGGGCGCCGACGGCATACGCGCAAGACTAGCGCCGCGTGGAGATCCCGACGCAGTCCACTCCCGGACCTCCGCCCCGCCCGGGCCTTCACACGGTCGCAGCCGGTGAACCGTTCGGCCGACCGCCTTTGCAACCGGAGCCGCCGCCATGATCGTGATACCGTCGGACGGAATCGAGCAGGCCAACCGGCCGCCTAGGGCCGGCGGGCAGAGCGGAAACAAAAAGCCAACTCGCCAAAGGGAGGATGAGACACAACATGGCCTCTGTAGTCGCAGCACCGGCGGCGTTGAACGCGGCGGCGTCCAGCTTGACCGATATCGGGTCGGAATTGAACGCAGTCACCGCCGGCGCCGCGGAACAGACGAGTTTCCTGCAGACCGCGGCCGCCGACGAGGTCTCCTCGGCGGTAGCCTCGCTTTTCTCCATCCACGGCCAGGAATTTCAGAAGCTCAACGCCCAGGCAGCAGCTTTTCACGAAACCTTCACGCAAACTCTGACGCAGGGTGCCGCAACCTATTCGGCGGCAGAGGCGAGCGCCGCCCAGACTCTGGCCGACTTGACCGTCGGCGCATCGTCACTCCCTCGACCCGCTGCCGCCGCACCGGCCGAAGTCTATTACCCGTTCTACGGGTACGGGTACGGGTACGCCTGGGGGCTCCTGGGCCTGTTCGCCGCATTCTTTTACATGGTTGTCGCTTCGATCTACAACCCCTGGCTGGCGCCGTTGTATATCTCGGAGTTCTTTGCCACTATCCCGTTCTATTTTTAACCGCCGACACCTGTCGCCACCGATCGCTACCATAGGGAGTCAGGGCGCCGCGGCAACGTAGCCGGACCGGCGCACCGCCGGAGTCGAGTACGTCCCGGATCAAGCACGGCCTGTAACACAGGAGTGGTGAGATGTCGTTCATGCAGGTAACGCCCGGTGGGCTGGCCGCGGCCGCGGCCGGTATTGCCGGGATCGGAGCGGATATCGGCGCGGCAAATACCGCGGCGGCACTGCCCACCACCGGCGTTGCAGCCGCTGCCGCAGATGAGATCTCAACCCAGGTTGCCGCGCTGTTTTCCGACCATGCCCTGGCATACCAGCAGATCAGCGCTGCGGCGTCGGAATTCCACGACAGCTTCGTACAGGCTCTGGGAACGGGTGCGAACGCCTACACGTCCGCCGAGTCCGCCGCCGCCCGGACCCTGGCCTCGTCCGCCGCGGCAGCACCCGCCGCCGTCATACCGGTGTCGGTGGCCACCTCCATCGAGAGCTCGTATATCACCTATGAGCCCTGGGTACAGTACGGCGTCGAACTCTTCTCGTATGTCGACGACTGGCTGCCCTACATCGGCCTGCTCGGACCGCAGATCAACTTCCTCTACGACCTGGGCGAGCCGATCGTCCAGGCCACACTGTTCAACACCCTGGACTGGCTCGCCGGAACAGTGCTGTACGACCAGGCGGTCAGCAACATTCAGGCGGCCACCGCGGCATCGATCAACAACTTCGTCAACCTCGAAACCGACTGGATCAGATGGCTCCTCCCCCCGCTGCCACCAATTGCGTGACGTTTCGCCGGCGGGGTTGCGTCAGTGCCGGCGGCGCCGCAGCAGCACCAACATCGGTGGCAGCACTCCGAACACGATCAGCAGCAGCGGCCCGTAGGCCATCGGGCCGGCGCCGCCCAGAACGACATCGCCCCCCGGTCCGCCGAGACTCAGCACCGCCACCGTCGAAAGCCACGTCCACAGAGGCACCGCCGCCGTCCGTGGCGACGTGGTCCAAGCTTCGGCGGCCCACACCAGCGCGGCGTTGACCAGACCGCTGACCAGTGCGC
Organism: Mycobacterium sp.; assembly: GCF_047975165.1. Taxonomy (GTDB): domain Bacteria; phylum Actinomycetota; class Actinomycetes; order Mycobacteriales; family Mycobacteriaceae; genus Mycobacterium. Next base: position 17,221 of record NZ_JBKECZ010000040.1, on the reverse strand, counting down.
TCAGCGGTAGCGGGGTCGAATTCAAATAAAACGGCAGCAACAACGCGCCGGCCAGGGCAGACAGCACCCCATCGACAGCCAGCAGGAGCAATACAACGAATCGCAGCGCAGGGTCCACGGCCCCGGCCTCCTCGACCGAGCCGACGTGCGGCGACGTGTCGGTCAGGTTGGAATGCTGTCGATCTGCGAGATCATCGACCCGAGAACCCACTGGAAGCTGTCCAGCCGGTCTTGCCAATGCTGCAGGTTGGGGTCCAGGTCGGGGTCGGGCTCCATGCGATTCCTTCCTCGGAGTTCTGGATAGCAGCCTACGTGCCGGCATCGGCGAAGCCCAGACCCGCGAGCAGATCCGTCTCCCATCCGCGCCGATCCAGTCGCCCAGCGGTGCCGGCGGCCAGGACGTAGTGCTCCTCGGTGAGCACCGGCAATGCCAGGTTGTTCGACAGCGCGCACGCTTTTCCGGTGGGCCCCACGACAACCTGCGTTGCGTGGGCATCCAGTGCGGCGACCTTGGCGGCACGTGCGTCAGAGTCGGCCTCGATGACGGCGGTGATGCGGTCGTCCGGGTAGGCGAACGGGGTGTCATCGGGCAGCACCCACCCGGGGAGCATGTCGTCGGGGGTCAGGGCACGCAACCCCGCGTCCACCGCCTCCCGGGCCAGAACGGACCAGTAGAACTTGGGCACTGTCCACGGGTCACCCGGGAAGTCGCGGCCGCCGGGTCCCGCGGCGGCGACGGCGGCCGCGGTGGCGGCATGGGCGCGCACATGGTCGGGATGTCCGTAGCCACCGTCGGGGTCATAGGTGACGACGACGTGGGGCCGCAGTTCGCGGATAAGCACGACGAGCGCCTCCACCACCTCCCGTTCGTCAGCGTCGACGAATCTCCGAGCGCCCCGCGCGTCGGTGCCGGCCATCCCGGAGTCACGCCAGCGCCCCGCACCGCCGAGGTAGACGGGTTCTCCGACACCGAGTACCTGCAACGCCCGGCTGAGCTCGCCGACGCGGTAGCCGCCGAGCTGATCGGCGTGGCCGGCGGCAAGCCGAGACCACCGTTCACCGATAACCTCGCCTTCCTCGCCGAGCGTGCAGGTCACGACACGGACCTGCGCGCCACGGGCCGTGTAGTGGGCGATCGTGGCACCGGTGCCGAGGCTCTCGTCGTCGGGGTGCGCATGCACGAACAGCAGGCGCGGAGTTGGCATGCCCGAACCCTACCGGTCGGAGGAATCCCTTCGGGAGACCTCGACGCCGGTCACCTATCGGAACGACAACGACTACTATCTGGCGCTACTATGGGGCGATGCCGCAGGTCACAGGCGCGACCTCAAGCCCCACGCCGGGTCCGGCACGGGGTCCGGCACGGCGACGTCGTCGCGGAGACGAGCTGGAACAGGCGCTGTACAGGGCGACGCTCGCCGAACTGGCAGCAGCCGGGTATGGCGGCCTGACAATGGAAGGCATTGCGGCGCGTGCCCATACCGGCAAGGCGGCGTTGTACCGACGCTGGGCTTCCAAGCGCGACCTGGTGCAGGCAGCGCTGATGCACAGCGTTCCACCGCTGCCGGAGCCAGCCGCCGGGCATTCCCCGCGGGACAATCTGATGACGGTGCTGACCGCGCATCGAGACGTATTGGCCGGGAAAACCGACTTTCCGGGGCTGAAGATCATGAGCCAGCTGATACACGAGCCCGAGTTGCGTGCCATCTTCGCCGACGTGGTGCTACCACGGGTGGCGATCGTCGACTCGATCTTGAAAACCGCTGCCGGCCAAGGCGATATCGACCCGGCTCACCTGACACCGCTGACGGCGCGTATCGGGTCGGCGCTGATCAACCAGCACTTCATGCTCACCGGGACTCCGCCCACCCGCCGAGAACTGGCGCTTGTGGTGGACACCATAATCCCGCCCCGGAGATAACGGGGAACGCGGCGATCCGGGCCGGGCGGCGGACCTTCACGGCCCGATCTTCACCCACTGGCCGGCATCCCCGACAATCCCGACGGGAACCGCGCCGGCAAGGCTGACGTTCTGCACGCTCGGCCCCGCCACCACGATAGTGGTGTCCTGCAGGATGGGCAGGACCGTCGACATGTTCCACAGTCGAGGTTCCACCGCGGCGATCACGTCGTCGATGGTCTTCGTCCCGTTGAGGACGTCATCGATGTCGGATTGGACGCTGGGATCGCAGATCCCGCTGAGGTTCGACGGCATCGTCAGCAGGGTGCCGGGCGGTTCGGCCCCGGCGGAACCCGCCGGGCTGGACGTCGGTGCCGGGGGTGCGCCGGCAGGCGGCACCGCGGTTGCCTGCAGCGCGGGGCAGCCGAACCGGGAGGCCAACGACGTCGCCAGGTTGCCGCCGGCCTGGTTCCACCCGACCAGTGCGTCCACCCGGTGTCCGCTGAGGGCGTCGCGGTACAGCGTCATCGGATCCAGCGCGAGCACCCTGGCGGCTATGCCGACGTCGCGCAGCTGGTCGGCAGCGGTGTTGGCCACCGCCACCGAAATCGGGTCGTTGGCAGCCACCCCGATGACCAGTGACAACGGCATCCCGTCCTTGGTGATCTGCCCGCGGATGATTTCGGGCCGTCCGTTCGTCCCCGGGGCACGGGCCGGGCCCGGTCCCGGCGGTTCCAGGAAGACGGAAGTGCCGCTCTCGATCTGGAATCCGGCGGCTTCCAGCAGTCCCAGCGCCGCCGTCCTGGTCATCGCCGGCGGTGCGGTCGGCACATACCCGGGATCGCTGGGCGACCGGATCAGCGACTGGTCCAACGTGACCGTGTTGTCGCTGCCCGCGCCGACCGCCGCGAGCAGCCCGACGTCGAGCAACCCGAGGATGGCCTTGCGCACCTGGGGATCCGCCAGCTTCGGCTCGTTGGCGCGCAGCGTCAGCTGCATCACCCGCGGAGTCACGATCCGGCCTGTCCGGACATCGGGGATCGCCGACAATTGGGCGAAGGAGGTCGAACCACCGTGCACCTGTGCCACCTGGGTATCGCGGTTTCGCACCGAGTCCGCCAGCACCGCCGGTGCTCCCGCTCGTCGAAACTGGATCAAGGCAGGCTTCGCCGGTGGCCCCCAGTAGCGGTCATTGCGTGCTATCAGGATTTCGTCGCGCTGGGAGTCGATGTTCTCCACCCGGAACTGTCCGCCCGTCACCGGCATCGCCCGGGCCAGCCCGGCGAGGAATCCGCCGGGTACGTCCTTGACAATGTGCGCCGGGAGCAGATTGTTGAACAACTCCCGCCAGGCCGGGTAGGGCTGGGCGAACGTAACCACGACCTGCTTGCCGCCGTCGAGGGACTGGACCGACCTGATCAAGTCATAGCCGGCGGGATCGACGACGCCCGGCTGGGTGACCATCTGCTGCCACAGATACCAGAAGTCGTCGGCCGCGATCGGGGCGTTGTCCGTCCACTGCGCCTCCGGGCGGATCTTGTATGTCACCGAGAACGGGTTCTCTCCGGCCGCTTCGGCCGAGAGCAGCAGCGTCGAATCCATCTCCCAGCTCGACCCGGTCGCCGAACCCGGGTCAGGTACCGGCCGGAACGTACTGGGCAGCACCAACGAGCTGATCGCGGCACTCACCGGCGACAGATCCGACAGCAGATGCGGGTTGAACCCGGCGCCGATCGAATCGACGCCCATGATGATCTGGACGGGCCGTGGGGGCGCCGACGGCGCATGGTGCGGCGTGTCGGTGCTCTGCGGCGCCGGCGGCGGGTTCACCGTGCATCCCGACACCACCAGCCCAATCGTCGCCACCAGGGCACCGGCGACCGCAAGGACATACCGGGCCCGAGTCAGCACACCGCCCAGGGTATCGACGCAAGCCGCGACCACGTGCGGCCAACGATCCCAGCGCGCCGCCAAGGCTAGCCCCGGGCCTTGGCGCGCGCCCGGCTGCGCGCCCGCAGGGTGGCGTCGAGCTCCACCTTGCGAACCCGCACGACCTCCGGTGTGACCTCCACACATTCGTCCGCGGCGCAGAATTCCATTGCCCGCTCAAGATCGAGTTCCAGGGGCTTGGCCAGCGTCTCGATGACATCGGCCGTCGACGACCGCATGTTGGTCAGCTTCTTTTCCCGGGTGACGTTGATATCAAGGTCTTCGGGCCGCGGATTGATCCCCACAACCATGCCGGCGTAGGTGTCCTGGCCGGGGTCGACGAAGAATTGGCCGCGATCGGCGAGCTGCAGCAACGCGAACGGCGTGATCGTTCCGGTCCGGTCGGACACCAGCGAGCCGGTGTGCCGGGCCCGGATCTCGCCGGCCCAGGGCCGGTAGCCGTCGAAGACGGCGTTGGCGATCCCGGTGCCACGGGTGAGGGTGAGAAAGTCGGTGCGAAAGCCGATCAGGCCCCGGCTGGGCAGCACGAAATCCATCCGGACCCAGCCGGCGGCATGGTTCCTCAGCTCTTCCATCCGGCCCTTGCGGCCGGCCATCAACTGAGTGACGGCCCCCACGAATTCTTCGGGACAATCGATCGTCATCGCCTCGAACGGCTCGTGCAGCTTCCCGTCGATGGTCTTGGTCACCACCTGCGGCTTGCCGACGGTCAGCTCGAAACCCTCCCGGCGCATGGTCTCGACCAGCACTGCCAGGGCCAGCTCGCCGCGGCCCTGCACCTCCCAGGCATCCGGTCGGCCGATGTCGACCACCCGGATGGAAACGTTGCCGACGAGCTCGGTATCGAGCCGGCTGCGGACCATCCGCGCGGTCAGTTTGTGTCCGGACACCTTGCCCGCCAACGGCGAGGTGTTGGTGCCGACGGTGACCGAGATCGCCGGTTCGTCGACGGTGATACGCGGCAGCGCATGGGCGTGGTCGGGGTCTGCCAGGGTGTCTCCGATCATGATGTCCGGGATTCCCGCCACCGCCACGATATCCCCGGCCACCGCGACCTCGGTGGCGCTGCGCTCGACCCCTTCGGTGGCCAGCAGTTCGGTGATCTTGGCACTGGTGACCACCGGCAGTCCGTCGACCTCCCGCATCCACGCCACCTGCTGGCCCTTGCGCAGTTTGCCGTTGTAGATGCGGACCAGTGCGAGCCTGCCCAGAAAAGCCGACGCGTCGAGGTTGGTAACCAGTGCCTGCAAGGGCGCCTCGGGATCGCCATCGGGCGGCGGAACGTGTTCCAGCAGCACGTCGAACAACGGATCGAGGTTGGCGCCGTCAGGATTCTGGCCGTCGTCGGGAGCGGTGGTGCTGGCGATACCCGCCCGCCCGGAGGCATAGAGCGTCGGCAGGCCAAGCGCGTGCTCGGCGGCCTTGGCGGCCTCGTCATCGAGGTCGGTGGCAACGTCGAGCAGCAGGTCGTGGCTGGCATCCACCACCTCGCCGATGCGCGCATCCGGCCGGTCGGTCTTGTTGACCACCAGGATCACCGGCAGGTGGGCGGCCAACGCCTTGCGCAGCACGAACCGGGTCTGGGGAAGCGGGCCTTCGGATGCGTCGACCAGCAGCAGAACCCCGTCGACCATCGAGAGCCCACGCTCCACCTCGCCGCCGAAGTCGGCGTGGCCGGGAGTGTCTATGACGTTGATCACGGTCACGCTGCCATCCGGGTGGTGGCGGTGAACGGCGGTGTTCTTGGCCAGGATGGTGATGCCCTTCTCCCGCTCCAGATCACCGCTGTCCATCACGCGTTCCTGCACTTCGCCTCGCTCCTGCAGGGCGCCGGATTGGCGCAGCATCGCGTCGACCAGCGTCGTCTTGCCGTGGTCTACGTGGGCGACGATGGCGACGTTTCGGAAGGACACGACGGTGATTGTGGCAGCGCAGGGCCTCAGATAGCGAACTGACCGCTGCGGCGGACCGGAATCCGGCGGCTACCAGCCGCGGCGGCGCGGGGCAGAACCCACCATGTCGCGCCCTTCGGCCACTTCGCGACTCCGATAGACGATGTAGGGCCGAAACAGGTAGCCGATCGGCGCGCTGAACGCGTGCACCAGCCGGGTGAACGGCCACAGGGCGAACAGCGTGAGGGCGATCGTCACATGTATCTGGTAGTAGAACGCCGCATCCGCCATCAGATCTCCGCGCGGGTCGAGGATCCAGATCGAGCGAAACCAGACCGCAACCTTCTGCCGGTAGTCGTGCAGCTCACCGAAGTGCGTCGCACCGGCCAGGGTGCAGCTCAACCCGGCCACCAGCGCGCAGGCGAGCACCACGTACATCAGCTTGTCGTTGCGGGTGGTGGCCAGGCGCACCGGACCGCTGAACCGCCGCCGGTACATCAGCAACCCGATGCCGAGCACGGTGGCGATACCCGCGGGAGCTCCGAGCATCAATGCCTGAAGGTGATACAGGTGATCGGTCAAACCTATTCGCCGAGTAAAGGATTCGGGAATCAACAGGCCGGACAGATGTCCCATGATCACCGCGAAGCTGCCGAAGTGAAACAGCGGGTTGGCGATCGAGAGTAGCCGCGACTCGTATATTTGCGACGAACGCGTGGTCCAGCCGAATTTGTCGTATCGGTAGCGCCACCAGGTACCGACTCCGACAACCGCCAGCACGACGTAGGGCACGTCGTCCCAATAGATTTCAAGCAGTTTCATCTGGACCACGAGTCAACTCCCTTCGGACTTCCTGGGCGGTACAGTCAGGGTGAACGGTTGCAGACCGACGGCTTCCGTCGGCGGTCCGGCCTGCTGCAGGTGCTGGACACGGCGTTGATCCCGTTCGGATGCCGTCGGCAGAGTTTCACATACTGCGGCGACCGCGTGCTGATAGGGCGACTCGGCCCGAGCCAGCACATCGCACACGACATCGATCGGAACCCGATGCGCGACCAGCAGCCTCCGCCCGGCCTCGGGGCTGACGGTGGCGGCGAATTCCAGCACGACGGGCAGGTGATCGGGCGCCTCGTCGCGCGGCGGTTCGACTCCCGCGTCACGGTAGGCGGTGGCGAACACCAGCATCTCCCGCCCGCGGTTGCGGGTGTCCCCGGCGGTCCAATAGGTCAGATACATCGTCGCCCGGCGACGCATGTCGAAGGTCTCGACGTAGTCGGCGGCGGCCGCCAGCGGCTCGCGGGAACGCAACGCGACCAGCGTCTTTTCCAGCAGGGCGGCCTCCGGCCCGCTGACATGGCCGAGCAACTCCCCGACGGCGTCGAGCCTGTGCGAACGGCCCTCATCGGGGTAGGTCAGCAACAGCGACGCAGCCTGCCACACCAGGCGGTCTTGCATCGCCCTGGAACGTGGACGTTCTGCCAGCCCCGGCCGGAACTTCACCGCCGCATCGGGTTCTCGTCGGGGAACATCCCGTCAGGTGTGCCGTGCCCGTCCCAATTGAGCAGATTCACCCGGGAACGACCGCCTCCTCCCCCGCCGCCGCTCTCGCCTTTCAGACGCTCCTGCAGCGCGTGGAAGGTCTCCACCGCCACCGGCACCGGCGCACCGCTGCCGTGGCCGAACGGACCCGACTCGTACATGCCCGGCCCGCCGTCGAAGGACAGCGAGCAGCCCAGCTCCTCGGCCATCGCCGCCGCCGGCAGATCGGCCGCATATGCGGTGGGAACCACGTAGCGGTCTTCGTATTTCGCGATCGCCAGCAGCCGGTACATCGCATAGATCTGCTCTTCGGTCATACCCACCGCCGCCGGGATGTGCGGTTGGGTTTCCCTGCCCAGGTTGATATCGCGCATATAGGAGCGCATCGCCGCAAGCCTGCGCAGCACGCCGGCGACGACTTGGGTGTCACCGGCAGTGAACAGCTCGGCCAGGTACTGGATCGGAATTCTCAGCGCCTCCAGTGCACCGAACAGATTCCCCAGGTCCTCCCCGTCGTGCCCGTCCCTGCTGACCGCATCCACCACCGGCGACAGCGGAGGGATGTACCAGACCATCGGCATGGTCCGGTATTCCGGATGCAGCGGCAGGGCTACCCGGTAGGTATTGATCAGGGCATACACCGGGGAACGCTGGGCGGCTTCGATCCACTCCGCGGGAATGCCCTCCGCCCGGGCGCCGGCGATCACCTCGGGGTCATTCGGATCGAGCAGAATCCGGCGCTGGGCTTCGTAGAGGTCGGTGTCGTTCTCCACCGTCGCCGCCTCCAGCACCCGGTCGACGTCGAAGAGCACCAGTCCGAGATAGCGCAGCCGTCCCACGCAGGTTTCCGAACACACCGTCGGCAGCCCGACCTCGATACGCGGGTAGCACAGCGTGCACTTCTCGGCCTTGCCCGTCTTGTGGTTGAAATACACCTTTTTGTAGGGGCACCCCGACACACACATCCGCCAGCCGCGGCAGCGGTCCTGGTCGACCAGCACAATGCCGTCCTCGGTGCGCTTGTACATTGCCCCCGATGGGCAGGAGGCCACGCACGCGGGATTCAGGCAGTGCTCGCAGATCCGCGGCAGGTAGAACATGAAGGTTTCTTCGAGCTGAAGTTTGACCTGCTGACCCACCTTTTGCAGGATCGGGTCCTGCGGCACGATCTCGGGGGATCCGGAAAGGTTGTCGTCCCAATTGGATCCCCAGGAGATTTTCATGGGCTCGCCGCTGATCTGGCTTCGCGGTGCCGCCGTGGGGAAGGTGTCGCCCGCCGGGGCCGACGTCAGATTTTCGTAGTCGTAGGTCCACGGCTCGTAGTAGTCGTCCATAGTCGGCATCCGAGGATTGGCGAAAATCCGCAGCAACTTTTCGATCCGTCCGCCGTCGCGCAACCGCAGCCGGCCCTTCTTGTCGCGCACCCACCCGCCGCGCCACCGGCCCTGATTCTCGTAGCCGCGGGGATATCCCACTCCCGGGCGCGTTTCGACGTTGTTGAACCAGACATACTCGGTCCCTGCTCGGTTGGTCCACGCCTGTTTGCAGGTCACCGAACAGGTATGGCAACCAATACATTTGTCGAGGTTCATCACCATCGCCATCTGTGCCATGACCTTCATGATCAGTACTTCACCTCCTGGCTGCGGCGGCGTACCACGGTCACCTCATCGCGCTGGTTTCCGGTGGGGCCGAGGTAGTTGAAAGAGAATGCGTGCTGCCCGTAGCCGCCCGCGAGGTGGCTGGGCTTCATGCGCACTCTGGTCAGCGCGTTGTGATTGCCGCCGCGTTTGCCGTTGGTCTGTGTACGCGGGGTGTCGACGGTGCGCTCCTGCACGTGGTAGACGAACACCACACCGTCGGGTATCCGGTGGCTGACGATGGCCCGGCATACATAGATGCCGTTGGTGTTCACTGCTTCAACCCAATCATTATCCCGCACTTCGATTTTCGCTGCATCGCCCGGACTCATCCACATGGTCGGACCGCCCCGCGACAATGACAGCATGTAGAGGTTGTCCTGATAGGTGGAGTGGAACGACCACTTGGAGTGCGGTGTCAAATACCGTACGGTCAGCCCGATTCCGTCATCGGTGGGGCCGAGGTCCGGCTGGCCGAACAGTCGCGCCATGTCCAGCGGAGGCCGATATACCGGCAGCTGCTCGCCGAGTTCCTCCACCCAGTCGTGCGCGAGATAGAAGTGCATCCGCCCGGTCAGCGTATGGAACGGCTTGAGGTGCTCGATGTTGATAGTGAACGGCGCATAGCGACGGCCGCCGCTTTCGCTGCCCGACCACTCCGGGCTGGTGATCACCGGGACCGGACGCGCCTGGGTATCGGCGAAGGTGATCCGCCTTTCCTCGCTGCCCTCGGCAAGGTGTGCCAGCCGTTGGCCGGTACGCGCCTCCAGCTCGTGAAATCCCTCCACGGCAAGCCGTCCGTTGCAGGTTCCCGACAGCGTGAGCATCACGTCGGCCATCCGCGCGGCCGTCGTGATGGCCGGACGGCCCGCCGCGGCACCGGAATTCATCACCCCGAACTTCGCTCCCAGCTCACCGACCTCGCGGTCCGGGTGCAGGGTCACTCCCTTGATGGTCATGCCCAGCGTGTCGACCAGCGGCCCCAGCGTCACCCACTTGTCATAGATGGCCGCATAGTCGCGCTGAACCACCGTGAGCTTGCCCATGGTGCTTCCGGGTACCGGTGTGTCACCGGACCGGTTCGGATCGCGCAGCCAATCATGTTCGGCACCATCGGGATATGCCATCGCGTCCGGTGTGTCGTGCTGCAGGGCAGTCAGCACCACGTCGTTGCGGGTGCCGAGGTGTTCCTTGGCCATTGCGCTGAACGTGCGGGCAATGGCGCCGAATGCGTCGAAGTCCGAACGGGTTTCCCACGGCGGGTCGATCGCGGGGCTGAAGGAATGCACATAGGGGTGCATGTCGGTACTGGAGAGGTCATGCTTCTCGTACCAGGTAGCGGCGGGCAACACAACGTCGGAAACCAGCGTCGTCGAGGTCATCCGGAAGTCGATCGACATCATCAGGTCGAGCTTGCCTTCGGGAATATCGGTGTCCCAGACAACATTCCGGGGATGCACACCGTCGGCCGGGGGTTCGACCTGAATGTTGGCATCGGTGCCCAGCAGATGCCGCAGGAAGTATTCGCCGCCCTTGCCCGAGGAGCCGATCAGATTGGCCCGCCATACGCTAAGCACCCGCGGCCAGTTGGCCGGGTTGTCGGGGTCGGTGACCGACAGTTTCAGTTTTCGCTGCCCGAGTTGCGCCGCCACGTAGTCGCCGACATCTTCGCCCGCGGCCTGCGCCTCATCGGCGAGGTCCAGACTCGACCGGTCGAATTGGGGATAGAACGGACTCCACCCCATCGCGGTCGCCGAAGCCAGCAGGTCCATCGTGTGCTTGCCGTCGAATTGGCCGCGCCCCAACGGGCTGGCCAGCTTTTCCGCACCGTGGGCGTCGTAACGCCATTGATCGGTGTGGGCGTACCAGTACGAGGCGCCGGGAACCTGGCGCGGTGGGCGCACCCAGTCGTTGGCGTTGGCCATCGTCTGGAACCCGGTCAATGGCCGCACCTTCTCCTGGCCGACATAGTGCGCCCAGCCGCCACCGTTGCGCCCCATCGATCCGGTCAGCACCAGCAGCGCCAGCACGGAACGGTACATCACGTCGCTGTGGAACCAATGACAGATGCCGCCGCCCATGATGACCATCGATCGTCCACCGGATTCCTCGGCGTTGCGGGCGAATTCCCTGGCGACCCGGGTCGCCTGGGCAGCCGGCACCCCGGTGATCCGCTCCTGCCATGCCGGGGTGTTCGCCACGGTCGGGTCGTCGTAGCCGCTGGGCCATTGGCCGGGCAGCCCGTCGCGCCGCACCGCGTAGTGGGCCAGCATCAGGTCGAACACCGTGCACACCAGGTGCGTCCCCACCCGGCGCACCGGCACCCCCCGGGTGGCGATCTCGCCGTGGCCGTCAATGGTGTCGAAGCTGGGCAGGTCGACCAGGGCCGTATCACCTTCTGCGCGCAGGACACTGAGCGCGGGCACCAGCGTGCCCAGATCGAGGTTCCACTTGCCCAGACCGGCCTCGCCGAACCGGAACCCCAGCGAACCATTCGGTACCGCGAGGGCGTCGGTGGCCTCGTCGAGGAACACCGGTTTGAACGCGGCATTCTCGACCTCGTGACCGATGTCCGCCGCAGTCAGGAACTTTGCCGGAACCAGGCCTTCTCCACGCCGCTCCAGCTTGATCAGAAACGGCAGGTCGGTGTAGCGGCGGACGTAGTCGACGAAGAACGGAACCTGGCGCTTCACATAGCATTCCGACATGATGACGTGGCCCATGGCCATTGCCAGCGCGGCGTCGGTACCGGCGGCACACCGCATCCATTCGTCGGCGAATTTGGTGTTGTCCGCGTAATCCGGACTCACGGTGACGACTTTGGTGCCGCGGTAACGCACTTCGGTCATCCAGTGCGCGTCGGGCGTCCGGGTGATCGGAACGTTAGAGCCCCACATGACCAGATACGAGGCGTCCCACCAGTCACCCGACTCGGGCACGTCGGTCTGGTCACCGAACATTTGCGGCGAGGCCACCGGAAGGTCGGCGTACCAATCGTAGAAGGACGTCATCACGCCACCGAGCAGCGAAACGAACCGGGATCCGGCGGCGTAGCTGACCATCGACATCGCTGGGATCGGCGTGAAGCCGGCGATCCGGTCCGGACCGTAGGTCTTGATGGTGTACACGTGGGCGGCGGCGATCATTTCAGTCGCCTCGGCCCAGCTCACCCGCACCAGTCCGCCGTTGCCACGGGCCTGCTGGTAGCGACGGCGACGCTGGGGATCGGCCTGGATGTCCGCCCATGCCAGCACCGGGTCGCCGAGCCGGGCCTTGGCTTCGCGGAACATCTCAACCAGCACCCCGCGCGCATACGGGTAGCGCACCCGGGTGGGTGCGTAGCTGTACCAGGAACAAGAGGCTCCCCTGGGACACCCGCGCGGCTCGTACTCCGGGCGGTCGGGGCCCACCGACGGGTAGTCGGTCTGCTGGGTCTCCCAGGTGATGATCCCGTCTTTGACGTAGATCTTCCACGAACACGACCCGGTGCAATTGACCCCGTGGGTGGACCGCACCACCTTGTCGTGGCTCCACCGATCGCGGTAGAACACGTCGCCTTCCCGGCCGCCGCGCCGGGTTACGGTGCGCATGTCCGCCGAGAACTCACCGGGGGTGAAGTAGCGCCCGCTGCGCTCGAGCAGTTCCTCGAGATATCCCCCCACGTGCGGTGTGGTCACAGGCCGGCCCTGTCGTTCGCCATCGCCATCTGCCTTCCATCGGTCACGTGCGCAGCGGCTCGCCCGGTGGTGACAGCCATGAGCTGAACCGGACTGCGCGATGCTAATTCCCAGCTGACAATGCCCAGCTGCAACCGTACTCGTCCGAACCTGGAGAACAGCTGAGAGTCAGGCCAACGCGAGAACCAGGTCGGGCAGCCAATTGCGGTCGGCGGCAACCCAGTGGAGCCCGTCGAGTTCGGTCGCGGTGATCCAGCGCAACGCCCGATGGTCATACGGCCGCGGGTCCCCCCGCAGCAGGCGCACGCGGTAGGCGCGCAGTATCGTCGTGTCGTTCAACGCTACGTCTTCGCCGAGACGGTCGCCCACCACCACACCGGCCACGTCAAGCCCCAACTCCTCGGCCAGCTCGCGGGCCAGCGCGGCCGGCTCGGTTTCGCCGTCGGCGACCTTCCCACCAGGTAGTTCCCATTGCCCCGCAAGTTCGGGTGGTCGATTTCGTTGTGCCACAAGCACTGATGACCCGCGGATGACGGCGCCGGCGACGACGATCCGGTGGGACATGGGCAGTGACGGTATACCGTCGGAGGATGGCTGTGTTAACCGATGAGCAAGTCGATGCCGCACTGCCCGGGCTCGACGGATGGGAACGCGCGGACGGTCGGCTGTGCCGCCGCGTCGAGTTCCCGGCCTTTCCTGACGGTATCGAGGCCGTACGGCGGGTGGCCGAGCACGCGGAATCCCAGGACCATCACCCCGACATCGATATCCGCTGGCGCACCGTGACCTTTTCACTGGTCACCCATTCCCAGGGTGGCATCACCCAACGCGACCTCGACATGGCGCGCGATATCGACGGAATCCTCGGCTAGGAGTCGACCGCAATCGACCGCTGCGAGCGCGGCTGCGCCGCGGTTCGGCGCGTGCAGGCGATCCAGCTCAGCGTCGCCACCGTGGCGACCGAATAGACCAGCCCTGCCCAGGCGAGGTACCAGGGCCTGCCGATTGCCCAGATGGTGGGCTGCCCGAAGCTGAGCAACCACGGCACGCCGACGAGGGTGAGTCCCAGCCAGCCCCAGCCAAGGATTTTCGCGCCGCTCCGGGTTCGCAGTGGCCCGTGGATCAGCCAGATCATCAGCGGGACCAGCCACACCCAGTGGTGGGTCCACGAGATCGGCGAGGCCAGCAGGCCGAACAGCTCCACCACCAGCAGCCTGCCCAGCCGGTCGGACGCGTCCAGCGCGCGCCAGGCCAGCAGAGCCAGCGCCGCAGTGACCCCGACCGCGGCCAGCACCAGCGGGCCGTAGCCGACGTCGTATCCGAGGATACGGGAGATGGCGCCACGCCAGGATTGGTTGAACGACGTGGCGATCGGGCCGACCCGCCGCGCGTCCCCCAACAAGTCGGTGAAGTAATACCTGGCCTGATCGCCGATGACCACCAGGGATATTCCGACGGTGGCCGCGAACACCACCGTCGAGAACAGCGCCGCCGCCCAACGCCGCGCGCCGAGCAGGTACAGACCCGCGGCCGCAGGAGTCAGCTTGATCCCGGTCGCGAGGCCGATCAGCAACCCCGACACCCACCATCGCCTGCTGTACACCGCCCACAGCACCGCCAGCGTCAGGAACACGTTGATCTGCCCGTAGTCGAAGTTGCTGCGCAGCGGTTCGATCCAGATTGCCACCGCGGTCCACAGCATCGCCGTGCGCCGGCCACCTGTCGACACTCCGAGCAGGTACTGGCTCACCCGTACCACCGCGTACAGCGCGGCGATGATCGCGAGCTGCCACAGCAGGGCCACCATCCCGAAAGGCAGCAGGTGCAGCGGGTAGAACACCAATGCGGCAAACGGCGGATAGGTGAACGGCAGCGGGAAGTCCGGCGTCTGGTCGGCGTAGACGAAGCTGTACAGGGTGCCGGGGTGATCGAGCGCGGCAGCTCCACCCACGTAGACGTGCAGATCCACGAAGTTCGCGCCGTGCGGCACCAGGTAGGTCCAGCTCAAGCGTGCCGCGATGCTCAGGACCAGTAGTAGCGGCGCCCAATTGGCCGCCGGTATTGCCCACCGCGAAGCCGGGGTGACGGCGGCGGCGGGCGAGGCTGGGGAGGCGGCGGTGGGCGCCGCGGGCACTCCTGGGCGGATCTCGATGGCTCCGACTCTAGCCCCTGCCGACTGCGCCCCCCGCCGGTCACCGCCGGCGCTCGTATCGATAACGATCGAATAAACGCCACATGTGTCACATCAGCCACTTCTGCACCACGGCGTTAGCTTCTGGTCAGGTCCTTCCGAGGCCTGCAATCGACAACCAGGGAGAGTCATGCCAACCATCTGGACCTTCGTCCGAGCCACCGCGATTCTGGTCGGCTCCTCGGCCGCGCTACTGGCCGGCGGTATCGCCCACGCCGACCCCGTACCAGCGCCGGTACAACCCGATATTCCTCAACAGCTGATCGCGTCGGCCGCCAATGCCCCGCAGATTCTGCAGAACCTGGCCACCGCGCTGGGCAGCACACCACCGCTCAACGGGATACTCAGTGCGCCGGCCACCGCCGCCACTCCGGGGTTGACCCCCACCGCCGGCGCACCGGCCGGGACTTCCTACGCGCCCGCGACGATGCCGACGCTTCCCGGGGTCAACGCTCCGATCCCGGGCATCGCCTCCCCACCCGCAGCCGCAACGACACCGGCCGGCGTTCCGGCAATCCCGGGTGTGAACTCGCCGCTCGCTCCCGCCACTCCGGCATCGGTACCGTCGGTTCCCGGCCTGGGCACGCAACTCCCGGGTTTCGGCGCGCCCGCGACCGCCGCGACTCCGGCGTCGGTGCTACCTGGCCTGGCCACGGCGATTCCCGGCCTCGCCCAAGCTGCACTGCCGGCGCTGACATCGGGCATCCCGGGAATCGGGGTTCCCGGAGCAGGGCCCCAGACGCTGCTCGGAGCGCTGCCCTGAGCCCTGCGGGAAGCCGGCTGACCCACCACTAGACGACTGACCCACCACTAGAAGCCTGGAGATACCCCGTGGCAACCACTTGGAATTTGTCCAAAGGTCTGGCCGCAGTCGTCACCGCGTCGGCTGCCGCGCTCATCATTTGCCCGAGCGCGGCGGCCGACCCGACACCGGCGCCGGCACCGCCGAACCCGGCCCAACAGCTACCCGGGCTGCCCGCATTGACCCAGTTGAGTCCCATCGTGCAGCAGGCAGCGGGCAATCCCGCCCAGGCCGCCGAGTTGCTGATGGCCGCCGCCAAGGCATTCGCCCAGAGCCCCTCGGCGCCCGCGGAGGCCAAGAACGTCGCGTCGTCGGTCAACCAGTTCGTCGAGGACCCGGCGGCGGCCGGCCCCGTCCTGCACGTCCCCGCCGTCGGCGCCGAACCCGGAACCCTGGCGCACCTGCCAGCCGGCGTCGATCCCGGTCACGCCGCGGGTCCGGCGCCGATGGCCGCACCGGCGACACCCCACCTGGCAGCGCAGGCGGCCCCGCAGCCGGGGCCCGCTCCGGAAGCACCCGAGTCCGTCGCGACCCCCAGGGTAGAGCCCGCGGCGGCCGCCTCTCCCGCCCCGGCTCCGGCAGCCGACCCGGCCCCCGCTGCCGCTCCGGCTCCAGCCGCGGCCCCCGGAGTCGGCCCGGACACCCCGCCCACGCAGGACTTCATGTACCCCTCGATCGGCACCAATTGTCTCGGCAACGGCACCGACGCCTTCGCCACCGCGCTGTCGGTCGCGGGGCCGGCCGTCATTCCGACTCCCGGCCCCGGACCGGGCCAGACCGCGTACGTCTTCACCGCGGTCGGCACACCCGGGCCGGCCGAAGTACAGCGCCTGCCGTTGAACGTCACCTGGGTCAACCTGACCACCGGCAAGTCGGGAACCACCACGCTCAAGCCACGCTCCGACATCAACGCCGACGGTCCCACGACGCTGACCGCCGTCGTCGACACCGGTTCGGGCAGCATCATGTCGACGATCTTCGGGCAGGTCACCACCAAAGACCGGCAGTGCCAGTTCATGCCGACCATCGGCTCGACGGTGGTGCCCTAGCCGGGATGGGGAGGCCGGGGCCTGGGGCCTGGGGCCTGGGGCCTGGGGCCTGGGGCCTGGGGCCTGGGGCCGCACCGCATGTGATCGTGGGTTGCCGACAGGACATAGGTCCCGGCCGGTAGAGCCACCCGATGTAGGCGACCCCGGTGAAGGATCGCCGTACGAGTGCCGGGTTGGATGTACAAGCGATCTGGTGCGGGATGCAGGTTTGACGGCGAGGCCGGCGAGGTGTTCGAGCGTCGGTCGACCCCGGATCGCCGGGAAATCCTGGAATGGTTGCGGCCGTCGCTTCACCCTGCCCCTTGATGAATACCCCCGCCCACATCAAGGGCCCTAGCCGATCCGCTGCCGTACCGGGTGATCAACGCACCCCGCCCCCCACCCATCAGGGGCCCTAGCCGCCGAGCGTGCAGCTGCTGCGGAAGAACGGGCCAATTTCCGCAGTAGTTGCACGCTCGGCGCGGGGACGGGGATGGGGATGCGGACGGGTGGCGCGGCGCGGACCGGCGCGGACGGGTGGCGGGCGGGTGGCGCGGCGGTGCGGGGATGCGGACGAGTGGTGCGGGGGTGCGGGGGTGCGG
>NZ_JBKECZ010000039.1:0-79084 GCF_047975165.1 Mycobacterium sp. | reverse complement strand
TCGGCCGTTTTTCCGCAGCAGTTACACGCTCGGCGACAAGGGCGACGTCACCAACCGGTACAGTGACGCCATCCATCCACCGAAGCACGAAACTTTCGACCTCATTGCCCGCACCAACACCGATCCCAAGGGCATCGTGCGGACGGTCGACGAGTACCGGGTGCGCCCGTGGGGGCTCTATCTGGCCCGGCCTACCCCCGGCCGCGCCCAATTCCACTACCTCGAGTCCTGGCTGCTGCCGTCGCTTGGCGTGCGCGCCACGGTGTTCCACTTCAACCCCGGACATGTTCGCGACCAGGACTACTACCTCGATATCGGCGAATACACCCCCGGCGACACGGTGTGGCGCTCCGAAGACCACTACCTCGATATCGCGGTGCGCACCGGCCGCGGCGCGGAGCTGATCGACATCGGCGAGTTACTCGACGCCGTCGGGCAGGGATTGCTGGCCGCGACGGCCGCCGAGCGGGCGATACGGCGTGCCGTCCGTGCCATCGACGGCCTGGCAGCCAACGGCTATAACCTGCACGGCTGGCTCGCCGGGCACGGGATGCGGCTGGACTGGCGCGCAGCGCCGCCGAATCGGGCGGGTACCAGCCGCGCTGCCGGCTCCGATCGCTCGGATGCGCCGGCCGAGAACCGCTAGGGCCGCCACCCGGTCGAGTCTGCCCACTCCCATGCCCGCCGGTAGGCGCCGGGGAACCATGACTCCTTGGCGGCGAGATATCGTGCGCCGTCGCCGGAGGCGTCGGCCCTGCGCTTGACATCGAGGTACTCGGTGCGCGCGCCGGGGTTGCCCGCCAGCCAATCGACGAACAACAGGGCAAACTGCTGGTTGGGCCGGCCATCCACGCGAAGGTGCACGTTCGTCGGCCGGCCCGGATCGGCGGAGGCGTGCCGGCGTTTGCGCCACAGCGCCGGGTCATCGCGGTGGTCGAATTCGGGGACGGTACTGCGGGCATCGGCCATGGGCGCATCTGCGGTCGACGCGAGCCGCGGATACCCGGCGGCCAGCAGCGGGCCGACGAGTTCGCCGGCCACGTCCAGCGATTCGACGGTGACCTGGATGTCGATCACGTCTCTGGCATCGACGCCGGGCACCGCGGTCGACCCGATGTGGTCCACCCGCACCGCCCGGTGCCCGCAGGCGGTCTTGAGCCGGTTGACGATCCGCAGCGCCTGATCCGGCCAGCTCGGTTCGGCGGGCACCAGCCGCGCCGGAACCGCGGCGGCCCTATGCGAGTTCAGATTCTGTGCGAACGGCAGAATCCGCCGGCGCCACACCTCCCCCGCCAGTGCCGCCAAATCCTCGGGGCTGCCGGCGTTCTCCAGCCAGATGTCGGCCACGGCGCGGCGCTGGTCGACGGTCGCCTGGGCGGCGATACGCGCCCGGGCGTCGTCCTCGGCCATCCCCCGCTGTTCGACGAGGCGCCGCAGCCGCAGCTTGGCATCGGCGTGCACGACGACGACCAAGGGGAACAACGGCGCCATCCCGGATTCCACCAGCAGCGGAATGTCCTCGACGACGACGCTGCCTTCGGGCACCGCGGCGAGGATTTCGGCCCGGCGCCCGGCCACCAGCGGGTGCACGATGCCGTTGAGCTTCAATCGCTGCTGTTCGTCGGCAAAGGCCTTGGCCGCCAATGCCGGGCGGTCCAGCGCGCCGTCCGGGAGCAGGATGTCCTCGCCGAAGGCGTCAACCAGCGACGCCAAGCCCTCGGTGCCCGGTTGAACCACCTCGCGGGCGATCACGTCGCCGTCGACGACGATCCCGCCGCACTGTGAAAACACCTTGGACAGCGCCGACTTCCCGGCGCCTATGCCACCGGTCAGCCCGATGCGCAGCATGCTCGCGGCGGATTAAGCGCTACCGGCCAGTTTCTCGCGCAGGGCGGCCAGTTGCTCGTCGCTGGCCAGCGATCCGCCCGCGGGCTTCTCCGAGGAACTGCTACTCGTGGAGCTGCCGCCACCGCTCGCGCTATGCCCGGCCGCCTCCGACTCGGCGAACTTCTCCATCTGCGCGGTGTGCATCTTGTGGCGTCGCTCGGCTTCGGCGTAGCGGGCTTCCCACTCCGTGCGCTGGGAATCGAAACCTTCCATCCATTCGTTGGTTTCGGAGTCGAAGCCCTCGGGGAAGATGTAGTTGCCCTGCTCGTCGTAGCTGTCGGCCATGCCGTACTTGGCCGGGTCAAAATCTTCGGTGTAGTCCTCGTTGGCCTGCTTGAGCGACAGCGAGATCCGGCGGCGATCCAGGTCGATGTCGATGACCTTGACCATCGCGTCCTCGGCGACGGCGACCACCTGGTCGGGCACCTCGACGTGGCGCACGGACAACTCCGAAATGTGCACCAGCCCTTCGATCCCCTCCTCCACGCGGACGAATGCGCCGAAGGGAACCAGCTTGGTGACCTTGCCCGGCACGATCTGGCCGATCGCGTGGGTGCGCGCGAAGTGCCGCCACGGGTCTTCCTGAGTTGCCTTCAGCGACAACGAAACCCGCTCGCGATCCATGTCGACGTCGAGTACCTCGACGGTGACCTCGTCGCCCACCGTGACCACCTCGGACGGGTGATCGATGTGCTTCCAGGACAGTTCGGAGACGTGCACCAGGCCGTCCACCCCGCCAAGGTCGACAAACGCGCCGAAGTTGACGATCGAGGAAACCACACCCTTGCGGACGGCGCCCTTCTGCAACTGGTTGAGGAACTCGCTGCGCACCTCGGACTGGGTCTGCTCCAGCCAGGCGCGACGGCTCAGAACCACGTTGTTGCGGTTCTTGTCCAGCTCGATGATCTTGGCCTCGATCTCCTTGCCGATGTAGGGCTGCAGATCGCGGACGCGCCGCATCTCGACCAGGGAGGCGGGCAGGAAGCCGCGCAGTCCGATGTCGAGGATCAGGCCGCCCTTGACGACCTCGATGACGGTGCCCTTGACGGCTTCGTCCTTCTCCTTGAGTGCCTCGATGGTGCCCCAGGCGCGCTCGTACTGTGCGCGCTTCTTGGACAGGATGAGCCGGCCCTCTTTGTCCTCTTTGGTGAGAACCAGGGCCTCCACCTCGTCGCCCACGGTAACGACCTCATTGGGGTCGACGTCGTGCTTGATGGAGAGTTCCCGGGCGGGGATCACGCCCTCGGTCTTGTAGCCGATGTCGAGGAGTACCTCGTCCCGGTCCACTTTGACGATCGTGCCCTCGACGATGTCGCCATCGTTGAAGTACTTGATCGTTTTGTCTATTGCGGCAAGAAAGTCCTCGCTGGTGCCTATGTCGTTGATGGCTACTTGCGGCGAGGTGACGGTGGGACTCGGCATGTTGTTGGGTTGCTCCGGACAGGTTTGGTCGTAGGGACGGTATCTGGTGGTGTGACCCGCGATCGAGCGCAAACGGGTACCCGTCGAGGTTACTCGACGGCGTACACGCTGGCCAAACTAGGTCGAGATCGCGTCGAGCCTACCGGGCGCGGCCGGGGATCGGCCGCCCGGGCCGCCGGGGCCGCTGGGGGCCAGCGGCTGGGGGTTGACGGCTGGGGCGCCGGGACACGCACGGCTAATGCGCGGCGGCGTCCCACGAGCGGCCGCGGCCGATCGAAACCTCCAGCGGCACGTCCAGCCGGTAGGCGCCGCCCATCTTGTCGCGGACCAGCGCCTCGACCTGCTCCTGCTCCCCCGGTGCGATCTCCAGCACCAGCTCGTCGTGCACCTGCAACAGCATGCGTGAGGCCAGCCCGGCCACCCGGATCGCCTGGTCGAGGTCGATCATCGCCACCTTGATGATGTCGGCCGCACTGCCCTGGATCGGCGCGTTGAGTGCAGCCCGCTCGGCGGCCTCGCGCACCTGGCGGTTGCTGCTGTCCAGTTCGGGCAGGTAGCGGCGCCGGCCGAGCACCGTCGAGGTGTAGCCGTCCTTGCGGGCCTGCTCGACCACGGCCAGCAGGTAATCGCGCACGCGGCCGAACCGGGCGAAGTACTGGTCCATCTGCTCCTTGGCCTCTTCGGTGGAGATCTTGAGCTGGGCGGACAACCCGTAGGCGCTCAACCCGTAGGCCAGGCCGTAGGACATCGCCTTCACCCGGCGGCGCAACTCTGCGGTGACCTGGTCGATCGGCACCCCGAACGCCCGGGATGCGACGAACGAATGCAGATCCTCCCCGGTGTTGAAGGCTTCGATCAGGCCCTCGTCGCGGGACAGGTGCGCCATGATCCGCATCTCGATCTGGCTGTAGTCGGCGGTCATCAGCTCGGAATAGCCCCGGGGGCCCACCACGAACGCATCGCGGATCTGCCGGCCGGTATCGGTGCGGATAGGGATGTTCTGCAGGTTGGGCTCGGTCGAGGACAGCCGACCGGTGGCGGTGATCGTCTGGTTGAACGTGGTGTGGATGCGGCTGTCGCCGGCCACCGAGTTCAGCAGCCCGTCGACGGTGACCTTGAGCCGGGTGACGTCGCGGTGGGCCAGCAGGTGCTGCAGAAACGGATGCCCGGTCTTTTCGAAAAGACCCTGCAGGGCGTCGGCGTCGGTGGTGTAGCCGGTCTTGGTCCGCTTCGTCTTGGGCATGCCGAGTTCGTCGAAGAGCACCACCTGCAGCTGTTTGGGTGAGCCCAGGTTGATCTGCTTGCCGATCACGGCGTAGGCGGCCTCGGCGGCATCGCGGATCTGGTTTGCGAAATGGCTTTGCAGTTCGCCGAGCATGTCGATGTCGACGGCGATGCCCGCGCTCTCCATCTCCGCCAGCACTCGCTGGACCGGCAATTCCATCTCGCGCAGCAGCGCGGTGGCGTCGATGCGGGTCAGCTCGGTGTCCAGGGCGTCGGCCAGGTCGGCGACGGCGCGGGCCCGCAGTATCGCGGTCTGCGCGTCCTGCTCGTCGGCGTCGTCGTCCAGCAGCGACAGCTGCTGCTGGTCGCCGGTGTCGGCACGCAACTCCCGGCCCAGATAGCGCAGCGAGAGGTCATCGAGGTTGAAGCTGCGCTGCCCCGGCCGCACCAGGTAGGCGGCCAGCGCGGTGTCGGAGGTGACGCCGGCCAGCGTCCAGCCGCGGCCGTCGAGGTCGTGGATGGCGTGCTTGGCCTCGTGCAACGCCTTGGGCTTGCCCGGGTCGGCCAGCCAGCCGGCCAGTGCGGCGTCGTCCTCGGGCGTCAGGGTGGTGGTGTCGATGAAGGCGCCGTCGCCGCCGGCCGGCGCGATGGCCAGTGCGGTGGCGTCACCGCCGTGCGGCAGGTGGGTGCCCACCACCGTCAGCCCGGACCGCCGCCCGTCGCCGAGGTGACCGGCCAGCCACGCCGCAACCGTCCCGGGCTCCAGGGGGCCGCCGCGGATCTCGAAGCCCTCATCGGCCTCGGGTGCCCGGCCCCCGGCAGTGGCCAGGGTGTCGAAGAGACGGTCCCGCAGCACCCGGAACTCGAGGTCGTCGAAGAGCCGGTGGATGCGGTCGCGATCCCAGGGACGCATCTGCAGAGTCTCCGGCGTCTGCGCCAGCGGCACATCCTTGACCAGCTCGGTGAGCTCACGATTGAGCACCACGGTGGCGACATTGGCCCGGAACGAGTCGCCGACCTTGCCGCGTACCGAGTCGGCGTTGTCGACCAGCCCCTGCAGCGAGCCGTACTCGAGGATCCACTTGCAGGCGGTCTTCTCCCCCACCCCGGGGATACCCGGCAGGTTGTCGCTCGGGTCGCCGCGCAGCGCGGCGAAATCGGGGTACTGCGCCGGCGTCAGCCCGTATTTCTCGACGACGGCATCCGGGGTGAAGCGGGTGAGTTCGCTGACGCCCTTGCGCGGGTACAGCACCGTCACGTCATCGGTGACCAGCTGCAGGGCGTCGCGGTCACCGGTGACGACGAGGACGCGGTAGCCGTCGTCGCGGGCCTGGGTGGCCAGCGTGGCGATGATGTCGTCGGCCTCGAAACCCGTCTCCGCCAGCACGGTGACGCCCAGGGCTTCCAACACCTCCTTGGTGATGTCGATCTGGCCGCGGAACTCATCGGGCGTCGAGGACCGGTTGGCCTTGTATTCGGGGTAGCGCTCGGAGCGGAACGTCTGCCGGGAGACGTCGAACGCCGCGGCGATGTGCGTCGGGCCTTCGCTGCGCAGCAGGTTGATCAGCATGGCGGTGAAACCGTAGACGGCGTTGGTGGTCAGGCCGGCGCGAGTCTTGAAGTTCTCGGCCGGCAATGCGTAGAACGCGCGGTAGGCCAGTGAGTTGCCGTCGAGCAGCATCATCGTCGGCTTCGTTCGGCGCTCGGTCGCGGCAGGCACGCCACTCACTTTAGGCATGGGGTCCGACCTGCCCCGCGCCTCGACCATCCCAAACAAGCGCTTGGTAGTCTGATTCGGTGTCCGAGGTCAAACAAGCGGCCATCGACGGCTGGTTCGCCACCGACGCCGCCGGAAATCCGCACCTGATCGGCGGTAGGTGCCCGCAGTGCGGTACCTACGTCTTCCCGCCCCGGGAGAACAACTGCCCCAATCCCGGCTGCGACAGCGACACGCTGGAACCCGTCGCCCTGTCGAGGCGCGGAAAGCTGTGGAGCTACACCGAGAACCGGTACCCGCCGCCGGCGCCCTACCCGGCCCCCGACCCGTTCGAACCGTTCGCGATCGCCGCGGTGCAACTGGCCGAGGAAGGACTGATCGTGCTGGGCAAGGTCGTCGAGGGCACCCTCGCCGCCGATCTCACCGTCGGCATGGAGATGGAGCTGACCACCATGACGTTGTTCACCGACGCCGACGGCGTGGTACGCATCGTGCACGCGTGGCAGGTCGCGTCGTGAGCGCGCCGGTCTACATCCTCGGCGCGGGTATGCACCCCTGGGGCAAATGGGGCCGGGACTTCACCGAATACGGCGTGGTGGCCGCCCGGGCGGCGCTGGCCGACTCCGGACTGGACTGGCGTCAGATCCAGTTCGTCGCCGGAGCGGACACCATCCGCAACGGCTACCCGGGATTCATCGCCGGGTCGACGTTCGCCCAGAAGCTGGGCTGGAACGGTGTCCCGGTCAGTTCCAGCTACGCGGCGTGCGCCAGCGGCTCGCAGGCCCTGCAGAGCGCCCGCGCCCAGATTCTGGCCGGCTTCTGCGACGTCGCCCTGGTCATCGGCGCAGATACCACGCCCAAGGGGGCGTTCGCCCCGGTCGGCGGCGAACGCCGCAACGATCCGGACTGGCAGCGCTTCCACCTGATCGGCGCGATGAACCCGGTCTACTTCGCGCTGCTCGCCCGCCGCCGGATGGACCTCTACGGCGCAACAGCCGAGGACTTCGCGCACGTCAAGGTGAAGAACTCGCGGCACGGCGTGCAAAACCCGAACGCCCGCTACCGCAGGGAATCCTCGGTTGCCGACGTGCTCGCCAGCCCGGTCGTCGCCGACCCGCTGCGCCAGCTCGACATCTGCGCCACCTCCGACGGCGCGGCCGCGCTGATCGTGGCCGGCGCGGACTTCGCCCGTCGGCACCTGGGTTCGCTCGACGGCGTGCCTTCGGTGCGGGCGGTCAGCACGGTGACGCCGCGGTACCCGCAGCACCTGCCCGAATTACCGGACATCGCAACGGATTCGACCGCGGTGGTGCCCGCGCCCGACCGCCTGTTCAAGGATCAGATCCTCGACGCCGCCTACGCCGAAGCGGGGATCGGACCCGAGGACGTGAGCCTGGCGGAGGTCTACGACCTGTCCACGGCGCTGGAACTCGACTGGTACGAGCACCTGGGTTTATGCGCCAAGGGTGAGGCCGAGAAGCTGCTGCGCAGCGGGGCCACCGCGATCGGCGGCCGGGTGCCGGTCAACCCGTCGGGCGGGCTGGCCTGCTTCGGCGAGGCCATCCCGGCACAGGCGATCGCCCAGGTATGCGAGATCACCTGGCAGCTGCGCGGTCAGGCGACCGGCCGGCAGGTCGACGGCGCCACCGTCGGGGTGACCGCAAACCAGGGCCTGTTCGGTCACGGCTCGTCGGTGATCGTCGCGCGCTGAGTCGCGCGGGAGCTAAGCCTGGATTTTTCGGGGGAATTTGGGTGACACGGTGTTGAGTTAGCGAAAGTGCCTGTCCGGCAAGGGGTAATGAGGTTTCTCAAAGACGTCAGTATCCAGCGAGGAAACACTTTCTAGGTGAACAACAGCGCTACGGCATCCCGGGTGAAAGTCTCTGCCGATGACCGTGGTGTGGTGTCGCACGCCGGGATGTGCATGCTGTGCGAGTTGGCCGACCAGACGGGGCTATCGACGCAGGGCATCGCCGCGTTGGCCGACACCTACCGCGGCCCGTGGGTGTACGCCCCCGGCGATGTGTTCGCCGATCTGCCCGCTGCGGTCGCCGACGGTGCGGCGCCGGCCGGACTGCCGCGCCCGGGTAATGCCGGGCCCAACACCGCCGCCGATCCCATCACGGTTGTCCGGCAGGCGTTGGCTTCGCCGCCGCCCCAGCACCGTCCCCGACCCCTGCGACCCGGGCGCACCGACGGTGGTGGTGCACCCGGACACCACCGAGGCCACCCATGAATTCGCCCAGCCCCCGCCGCGATCGCAGGGTCGGGTTCTCCTTCGGGTTTCCCGACGATTGGCAGGTGCAACACGCTGTGGACACCCTCAACCTCGTGGGGTTGACCCCGTTTCGTGGACATCGGTTAAGCGGCCTGCTTGGCCATGGTGATGATCCGGTGCTCGAAGGCTACCGGGGGGATTTGGCCGAGTGCGCTGTGGCGCCGGCGGTGGTTGTAGACGGTGTCGATCCAGCTGCTGACGGCGTGGATCGCCTCGACTCGGGTGTGGAAGTGATGGCGGTGGTAGAACTCGGTTTTCAGGGTTGACCAGAAACTCTCCTGCTGAGCGTTGTCCCAGCACACCCCGGTGCGTCCGACCCAGAGCCGGACGTCGAGGTCGACGGCGACCTTCGCCGACCTCATCGGCGGACCCCTGGCCCACATCCCTTCTGGACGCTTCGGCGCCAACAGTGCCTGGGCCGTCTGCGCGGGCATCGCGCACAACCTGTTGCGCGCCGCCGCGACCCTGGCCGGTACCCGTCACCGCACTGCCCGCGGGGCCACCCTGCGCCGCGACCCGGTCAACGTCCCGGCCCGACTGGCCCGACTCCAAGGCCAACCGATCCCGCACCTACCCGGACACTGGCCCTGGCAACCCGCATGGAACACCCTGTGGCACAACGCCATCGGACACCGATCTAGCGACTGAACCACACACCCCCGACCCAACAACCAGGACTCCAAACAGGAATAGCTGGACAGACCAGCAGCCCTGCCACGCCCACCACCAGCCCACATCAAGATGAACAGCTCAACCCACCATCACAGGGCCGATCGGTGGATTCAGGCTAAGTCTTATCGGCTCCGGGATCTTTCCCGGGATCTTTCCCAGGGTCTTTCCCCGGATCATCGCCCTGGTCGTTCCCTAGGGTTTCCAGCACAACGTCGGCAACTCGCTTCATCGTGGTCCGCCGGTCCATGGCCGCGCGCTGAATCCACTTGAAGGCCTCCGGCTCCGTCATACCCTGTTTGGCCTGCAACAGGCCCTTCGCTCGTTCGATGACCTTGCGGGTCTCCAGCCGATCCGAGAGCGTCGCCACTTCACGCTCCAGTGCGGTGACCTCGCTGAAGCGGCTGACCGCCAACTCGATTGCCGGGACCAGGTCGCTGGCGGTGAAGGGTTTGACCAGATACGCCATTGCGCCGGCATCGCGCGCCCGTTCGACCAGATCCCGTTGGCTGAACGCCGTCAGTACCACGATCGGTGCGATCCTCTTGCTGGCGATCTCCGCGGCGGCGTCGATCCCGTCCCGGCGCGGCATCTTCACATCCATGATCACCAGGTCGGGTCGGTGTTCCTCGGCCAGCTCAACGGCCTCCTGACCGTCGCCAGCCTCGCCGATGACCTGGTAGCCCTCCTCCCGAAGCATCTCGGCCAGGTCCATGCGGATGAGGGCCTCGTCCTCGGCAATCAGGACCCGGCGCGGTGAAGAAGCGGCATCGTCAGTGCGACCGGTCATGACGGACATTGTGTCGCTACGCCCGTAGCCGCATTCTCGGGGGGTTCGTTTAAGGTGGAACACCGGATGTGAGCCGGGACCAGCCCTCGTATCCCAACTGGCAGAGGAAACGGATTCAAAACCCGTACAGTGTGAGTTCGAATCTCACCGAGGGCACCAGGAGATCCGGGCGCAGCGGGTAGGTCGAAGTACGGCAGTCCCGTCGGCGCCCAGCCGGGTCGCGTTTACGGTCGTCGCAGGGCCCAACGGTTACCCTGGACGGGTGACCGCCAAGAAAAGCGGTGGTGTTTCGGCTGGCAAGGATTGTTCGGCGCGCCGGAGTGCACCCGATGTCCTTGTCCGTTCGCGCGTCGGCGAACTTCGGGCGCACTACGCCGACAGCGCGGCGCGCCGGGCCCGGATCCTCAACATCACCGCCGGACTGTCGGTCTTGGTCAGTGCCAGCTTCACGGCCATGCAACTGTTGATCGGTTCCTGGCTGTGGGAGGTCATCTGGATCAACCTCCTCGCGCTGGTGACGTTCGCGACGGTTCCGCTGCTGCACCGCTTCGGCGAACTGGTTGCGCCGGTGACGTTCATCGTTGCCGCCTATGCCACTGTGTTCGCCAGCTGTTGGGATGTGGGGACCGCTTCGGGCGCACAGCAGTTCTTCGTGGTCGGCTCGTGTGTGGTGGTGCTGGTGCTCGGTATCGAGCACATTGTGCTGGCGGGCTGCCTGGCGGCCGTCGGCGCGGCTCTGGTCATCGCCTCCGAATTCTTGATCCCGCGGGACACCGGCCTGCAGCCGCCGTGGGCTCAGGCGACCGGGTTCATCATCACGGCGGTGTCGGCATGCTTGGTGGTGGTGGTCGCGGTGTGGTTCGCCCTGCGGGACACGGCCCGCGCCGAAGCCGCGATGGAAGAACAGTACGAGCGCTCCGAGGCGCTGCTGGACAACATGCTGCCGGCCAGCATCGCCGAGCGACTCAAGGACCCGAACGGTCAGATAATCGCCGACAAATACGACGACGCATCGGTGCTCTTCGCCGACATCGTCGGTTTCACCGAGCGCGCCAGCGGCAGCAACCCAACCGACCTGGTGCGCTTCCTCAACGACCTCTACAGCGCCTTCGACGAATTGGTGGACAAGCACGGCCTGGAGAAGATCAAAGTCAGCGGCGACTCGTACATGGTGGTCAGCGGTGTCCCCGAACCGCGTGCGGACCATGTCCACGCGTTGGCCGACTTCGCCCTGGATATGTCCGCGACGGTGGCCGCGGTCACCGACCCCCGCGGTCGCGACATCCCGCTGCGAATCGGCTTGGCCGCCGGTCCGGTGATCGCCGGTGTGGTGGGCTCGCGGCGGTTCTTCTACGACGTGTGGGGCGATGCGGTGAATGTCGCCTCGCGGATGGAATCGACCGATCCGGTCAACCAGATACAAGTCCCCGACGACGTCTACCAACGACTCGAGGAGGACTTCGTCCTTCGCGAGCGCGGACTGATACCCATCAAGGGCAAAGGCGTGATGCGCACCTGGTATCTCGTCGGTCGCAAAGAGCCGGCCGCGCCCAGAGCACTCCCGGCGGCCGACCAGGCCGCCGCGGGGGTCTGAATCACCGCTCGGCCAGTTGCCCTATACAGCAGGCGAAACATGGGCCACACTGGTTTCATGGACAGTAGCCGTGCGACACTTGCCCCCCCGCCTCTGCTGCAGCATCTATGGACGTCGACGCTGGTTTCCGGGCTGTTGGCGATCGCCCTCGGTGTCGCCGTGTCGGCCTGGCCGGGTCAGACAGTTCTGGTGGCCGGCGTCGTCTTCGGCGTATACCTGCTGATCAGTGGCATAACCCAAGTGGTCTTCGCGTTCGGCCTGCATGCCACCGCCGGCAGCCGGATTCTGATGTTCATCAGCGGTGCCGCATCGTTGGTGCTGGCACTGCTGGCGTTCCGGCACTTCGGTGACGCGGTGTTGCTGCTCGCCATCTGGGTTGGTGTCGGGTTCATCTTCCGCGGTGTGGCGACAACGGTTTCGGCGGTCAGCGATCCGGATATGCCGGGTCGCGGCTGGGCGCTGTTCATCGGGATCGTCAACCTGCTTGCCGGGATCATCGTGATGGCGTGGCCGTTCGAATCGATCGTCACCCTGGCCTACGTGATCGGTATCTGGCTGATCGTCCTGGGTGTCTTCGAGGTCATCTCGTCCTTCGGCATCCGCACGGCATCCAAGGCACCCAAGGCATCCGAGGCAGTCACCGGGTAGCTCCGGGGAAATACTTGAGTACCCCGTCCTGAACCACCGTGGCAATCACGCGACCGGTGCGGTCGAAGAAGTGCCCGGTGCCCAGTCCGCGGGAATCCACGGCAACCGGCGACGACGTCGAGTACAGCACCCAGTCGCTGAAATCGACCTGGCGATGAAACCACACCGTGTGGTTGATCGATGCCGCGAAGATGCGGTCCACCCCCCAGGACAGCCCGTGGGTGGTGATCACCGAGTCCAGCACGGTGGTGTCAGAGGAATACAGCATCGTCGCGGTGTGCAGCGCGGGATCGGCGGGCAGCTCACCCTTGGCCTTGAGCCAGACCCTGTTGTGGTCCAGCCGGTCGCCCTTGGCCCGCATCACCCAGGCCGGGTCATTGGTGTAGCGCCATTCGACCGGCTGCAGCGCCCTGACGAAATGCGGGACGGTTCGCTCGTAGCCGCGTAACAACTCGGCGATGGTGGGTAGGGTCTCGGGGTCGGGTACTTCCGGCGGCTCCACGGCATGCTCGAGTCCGGGTCCTCCGGACATGTAGGAGATCATCGCCGAAGAAAGCATCACACCATCCTGCATGGCGTCGACGCGCCGGTTGGCGAAGCGACGCTCGTCCCGCAACCGGACGACGTGGTACTCGATGTCGCGGGACGGGTTCCCGCCGTTGACGAAGTGCACCGACAGGGCACTTGGGGGTAGGTCGCGCAGCAGCGTGCGACCGCTGGCGACGAACGACTGCGCCATGAGCAGGCCGCCGAATGTCCGCAGTGGGTTCTTGCTGGGATGGGATCCGATGAACCGATCGTCGGCGGTGCGGGAGAGGTCGAGGACCGCCAGCAGTTCCTGGAAGTCGGACAACTAGACGTCGTCCTCGCCGATGCGGTGCACATGGATCAGGTTGGTCGAACCCACGGTGCCCGGCGGTGCGCCCGCGACGATGACCACCATGTCGCCGCGCTGGTACCGGCCGAGTTCGAGCAGCGACTTGTCCACCTCGCCGATCATGCCGTCGGTGGTCTTCATGTGGGGGACGATGAACGTCTCGGTACCCCAGGTCATGGCCAGTTGGCTGCGGACCTCGGGCAGATCGGTGAAGGCCAGCAGCGGTAGTGGAGTGTGCAGCCGGGCCAGCCGGCGCACCGTATCACCGGATTGCGTGAACGCCACCAAGGCCTTGGCATCCAGTCGCTCTCCGATGTCTCGGGCCGCGTAGGAGATCACCCCGCGCTTGGTGCGGGGCACGTGGGTCAACGGCGGGGCGGCCGTGGAGTTCTCCTCCACCGCGCACACGATCCGCGACATTGTCTGGACCGCCTGCAGCGGGTACTTGCCCACCGAGGTCTCCCCGGAGAGCATCAGCGCGTCGGCACCGTCGAGAACGGCGTTGGCGACGTCGGAGGCCTCAGCTCGCGTCGGCCGTGAATTCTCGATCATCGAGTCGAGCATCTGGGTTGCCACGATCACCGGCTTGGCATTCTCCCGGGCCATCTGGATCGCGCGCTTCTGCACCAGCGGCACTTCTTCCAGTGGGAGTTCGACTCCGAGATCGCCTCGGGCGACCATGACGGCGTCGAACGCGAGCACGATGGCTTCGAGGTTGTCGATCGCCTCGGGTTTCTCCAGCTTGGCGATCACCGGCACCCGGCGCCCGACCCGGTCCATCACCTCGTGTACCAGCTCGACGTCGGCCGGCGATCGGACGAACGACAATGCCACCAGATCGACACCGAGATCGAGCGCAAACGTCAGATCCTCGATGTCCTTCTCCGACAGGGCCGGGGCGGACACGTTCATGCCCGGCAGCGAGATCCCCTTGTTGTTGCTGACCGGACCGCCCTCGACGACCCGGCAGACCACGTCGTCGCCTTCGACACGTTCGACGACCAACCCGACCTTGCCGTCGTCGACGAGCACACGGTCCCCCGCTGCCGCGTCCTGCGGTAGCCGCTTGTAGGTGGTGGACACCCGATCGTGGGAGCCTGCGCAGTCCGCGGCGGAGATCCGGACGGTCTCGCCGTCGGCCCAATAGGTGGGGCCGTCGGCGAAGCGGCCCAGCCTGATCTTCGGCCCCTGGAGATCGCAGAGCACTCCGACGGCGCGGCCGGTGGCATCCGAGGCGGCCCGTACCTGCGCGTAGGAGACCTCGTGGTCGCTGTAGTCGCCGTGGCTGAAGTTCATCCGGGCGACGTTCATTCCGGCTTCGACCAGCGCCCTGACCACGCCGTCCTGCTGGGTGGCCGGCCCGAGAGTGCAGACGATCTTTCCGCGTCTAGTCACGACGTCAAAGCATAGTCGCGCTTGGTGACATGGGTGAGGGTTGGACTCGCACCGCGGGTGGATTTTTCCCCGGCTGGTCCGCGCAGGAGATGCGCGGTGCGTCCGGGGCATGGATGAATCGGGGGCAGGTGACTGCGAGTCGTTCGCGAGCGTAACGTGGCTGCGATTTCGCGCTCGGGATTTCGCCCTGGCGTTACGCTCGCGAACAAGCAGGTTGAATCGCCCCGGAGCGATTCACCACCGCCGCGCCCGAGGTCGTGCGCGCCGTCCGCACGTACGCCACCGCGCGAACCTACCCGCCTAGTACCCTAAGCAGGCCATCCGGCCAAGCAAACCCCCAGGTCAAAGACCTAATGAAGCAGAATCTCGGAGACCGTGTCCGAAGTCAGGCTTAGCGTGCAGACGATCTTTCCGCGTCTAGTCACGACGTCAAAGCATAGTCGCGCTTGGTGACATCGGTGAGGGTTGAACTCGCACCACGGGTGGATTTTTCCCCGGCTGGTCCGCGTAGGAGATTCGCGGTGCGTCCGGGGCATGGATGAATCGGGGGCCGGTGTCAGTCTGCCGGCCCGCGGGAGCACTGTGATCAGCCGCTGAGAACGGTTGGTATCAAAGGGAAACCTGGCGCATTGCGCACGATCGTCCACACGGCAACGGCGAGGACGACCGTCACAACTGCTGCTTTGGGATGCCACGACCCGCCGTGTTGCCGGCGAACCAGAATCCATGCCGCCACTGCCGGGATTCCCACCAGCAGGAAAAGATTGTCGTTGATGCCTGCTGCCAGATCGCCGTGCAACAGGTCGTGCGTCATCCGCAGGCCGCCGCATCCGGGACAGTTCCAGCCGGTGAGCCACTTGAATGGGCATGGTGGATACACCGACCCGGGGGTGTGCGGATCGGCCAGGCCCACATAGAGCAACGAGCTGCCCAGTACAAGCGCGGAACCGGCCCAGAGCATTCGGCGGCGCTGCCGCGGAGCCCGCGCGGGCCCGGGTGCAAATTCCTGCTGCGGCATCGCGGGCCGGGACCGTTCAGTCACAATGTTCAGGATGCCAGAGCCGACGGTTGCTTACGAACGCCGCCGGAATCGGGATCGCCAGGTGCGAGGTGGTGGGTCGGTAGGGTCTTCGGGTTCGCCGGTGTCTTCGGGTTGGTCGGCGTATTCGGGTTGGTCGGGTTCCCCGACGTTGTCGGGTTCGTCCGTGCCTTCGGGTCCGTCACCGTCGGTCTCGTCGAGTTCCGCTGTGTCGTCGAGTTCTGTTGTGTCGTCGTCGTCCGGTTCGTCGTCGTCCGGTTCGTCGTCGTGGTCGTTCGTTTCGTCGGTGGCGTCGGTGTCATCGGTCTCGTCGTCGTCCGGTTCGCCGTCGGGTTCCTCGTCGGGCTCGTCGGTGTCGTCGGTCTTGTCGTCGTCGGTCTGGTCGACCTCTGCCGTTTCGTCGTCGTCTGTTTCGCCGCGGTCGTCTGTTTCGTCATCGTCGCCGGTCTGCGCAGCTTCTTCGAACTCGGTGTCCAAGACCTCCTGAGCGTCCTCCGACTCGTCGAACTCGTCCGGCCGGTCGAGCTCCGCGGCCCCCTCGGGCTCCTCGTCCTCGGGCACTTCCGGCTCATCCTCGACCCACCCGCGCAGGGTCTGCGGATCCTCACGTCCCTTGGGCGCCAGGACCAGGTAGACCACCGCCCCAACGAAGACGAAAGTCGATGTGAACGTATTGATCCGAATGCCGGCGATGTGGGTAGCGGCATCGTCGCGCAGCAACTCGATGACGAATCTTCCCATGCAGTACAGCGCCACGTACGACGCGAAGAGTCGGCCGTGGCCGATGATGAACCGGCGATCCAGGAACAACAGCACCGCGAATACCAGGAGGTTCCAGAGCAATTCGTAGAGGAACGTAGGCTGCACGACGAACGCGACTTGGCCGGTCGAGACACCGTCGAGCGAATGGACGTGGACGAACCCGGAGGGATCCCGGCGGTAAAAGATCTCCAGACCCCACGGCGCCGTGGTCTCGCGGCCGTACAACTCCTGGTTGAAGTAGTTTCCGAGCCTGCCGATGGCCTGTGCCAGCACAACGCCCGGCGCCAGTGCGTCGAGGAAGGCCGGCAACGGAATCCCGTTCAGCCTGCAGCCGATCCAGGCGCCCACGACACCCAGCGCCACGGCACCCCAAATCCCCAGCCCGCCGTCCCAGATGCGCAGTGCCCCGTTCAAGCCCGCGCCGTCGGGACCCCAATAGGTTCGCCAATCGGTGGCCAGATGGTAGAGGCGGCCGCCGATCAAACCGAAAGGAACGGTCCACAGGGCGATGTCGTAGATAATTCCTCGCTGCCCGCCGCGCTTGATCCAACGCCGGTCGCCGATCAGTAACGCCAGCACGATCCCGGTGATGATGAAGAACGCGTACGCGCGGATGGGTACCGGCCCCAGATGCCAGACCCCTTGCGACGGGCTGGGAATGTAGGCGAGCAGTGTCGTCGTCATGCGGGTACCCGCCGCCGGACACCCGCGGCCAGATCTTCGGTGAGCGCCCGCAATGCGGGCAGTCCGTCCGCCAACACCGACACCAGCGCCGAGCCGACGATCACACCGTCGGCATAGCCGCCGATCTGCGCGGCTTGTGCGCCCGAACGCACCCCTAGGCCAACTCCCACCGGAATGTCCGACATCGCTCTCACTCTCTCAACCAGTTCGGGTGCGGTGTGCGACACCGCGTCGCGTGCGCCCGTCACACCCATTGTCGACGCCGCATAGACGAATCCGCGCGATGCGCGGGCCGTCGCCGCCAACCGCTCGGGCGTGGACGACGGCGCCACCAGAAAGATCCGGTCCAGCTCGTGTTCGTCGGCCGCGGCAAGCCAGGACTGTGCCTCGTCGGGAATCAGGTCGGGGGTGATCATGCCCAGCCCACCCGCAGACGCCAAATCCCGGGCAAACGCGTCGACCCCATAGCGCAACACCGGATTCCAATAGGTCATCACCACCGCGCGTCCACCCGCGGTGGTGATCTGCTCAACAGCTGCCAGCGTGTCCCGGACGCGGACTCCGCCGCTGAGTGCCTGCTCGGTCGCTCGCTGGATGGTGGGGCCGTCCATGCCCGGGTCCGAATAGGGTATTCCCACTTCGATTATGTCGCAACCGGATTCAACCAAGGCCGTCATGGCCTGCACCGATGCCCGAACGTCGGGATAGCCGGTGGGCAGATAGCCGATCAGGGCCGCGCGGCCCTCGCTGCGGCACGCATCGAACAGCGGTCCCAGCCGGCCGTTCTGCGCCGTCACTGCCGTCCGCCGTCGTCAGCGGAATCACCCAGCAGGCCGAACCATTTCGCGGCAGTCTCGACATCCTTGTCGCCGCGTCCCGAAAGGTTCACCACAATGACGGCGTCCCGCCCCAGTTCGACGCCCAGCCTGATCGCGCCGGCCACCGCGTGCGCGGATTCGATCGCCGGGATGATGCCCTCCGAATGCGACAGCAGGCCGAATGCCTCCATCGCTTCGGTATCGGTGATCGGCTCATACCGCACCCGACCCGACTCCTTGAGCCAGGCATGTTCGGGGCCCACCCCGGGATAGTCCAAACCTGCTGATATGGAATGTGATTCGACAGTTTGGCCGTCGTCGTCCTGTAACAGGTAGGAGTACGACCCCTGGAAGGCGCCGGGTGAACCGCCGGTGAAGGTGGCCGCGTGGCGGCCGGTGTCGATACCGTCGCCGGCGGCCTCGTAACCCACCAACTGCACGCCGGGGTCGTCGAGGAAGGCGTGGAATATCCCGATCGCGTTGGACCCTCCCCCGACGCATGCGGTCACGGCGTCTGGTAGCCGTCCCGTCTGCCGCTGGATCTGGACCCGCGCTTCCATCCCGATGATGCGTTGAAAGTCGCGCACCATGGTGGGGAACGGGTGCGGCCCGGCGGCCGTGCCGAAGCAGTAGTAGGTGGTGTCGGCGTTGGTCACCCAATCGCGGAACGCTTCGTTGATCGCATCTTTGAGGGTTCTCGATCCGGTCTCCACCGAGACCACCCGAGCGCCCAGTAGCCGCATCCGTGCGACGTTGAGCGCCTGGCGTGCGGTGTCGACCGCACCCATGTAGATGATGCAGTCCAGGCCGAGCAGCGCACATGCGGTCGCCGTCGCAACGCCGTGCTGGCCGGCGCCGGTTTCGGCGATCACTCTGGTCTTACCCATCCGCTGGGCCAGCAGGGCTTGGCCCAGCACATTGTTGATCTTGTGGGAACCGGTGTGGTTCAGGTCCTCTCGTTTCAGGAAGATACGCGCTCCCCCGGCGTGCTCACCGAGCCGGGAAGCCTGGTACAACGGTGACGGCCGGCCGGCGTAGTCGGCTTGCAGTCGGTCGAGTGTGTCCAGGAAATCCCGGTTGCCACGTTCCTTGTCGTAGGCGGTGGTGACCTCCTCGATCACCGCCATCAGGGCCTCCGGGACGAAACGTCCTCCCCAACCGCCCCGGCCGCCGAAATGTCCACCCGCATCTGGGTCGTGGCGTGTGCGTTCGGCGACGGCGGCACTGGTGCGCGGAATGTCAGGGCCGGACACGGTCGTCATCACAAAGACTCAATGCGCGCGGGGCACATCAACGGCTAGCGAGCCGGCTTCGGACAGGACGGATGGGCACCGGCGGTCACCAGGTCGGCGACCGCGTTGCGGGGGTTGCCGCTCGTCACCAGACCTTCGCCGACCAGCACCGCGTCGGCACCCGCTCCGGCATAGGCCAAGAGGTCACCGGTATGGCGCACACCGGATTCGGCGATCCTGATGACCTCGCTGGGCAGACCGGGAGCGATGCGCGCGAAACAGTTGCGGTCGACCTCCAATGTGGTGAGATCGCGGGCGTTGACCCCGATGACGTTGGCGCCGGCCGTCAATGCGCGGTCCGCTTCTTCTTCGGTATGCACCTCGACGAGCGCTGTCATGCCCAGCGATTCGGTGCGGTCGAGCATCGACACCAGAGCGGCCTGATCCAGTGCCGCGACGATCAGCAACAGCATGTCGGCGCCGTGTGCACGTGCCTCGTGAATCTGGTACGGCTGCACTACGAAATCCTTGCGCAACAACGGAATCGACACCGCAGCCCGTACTGTGTCTAGGTCGTCCAGCGAACCCCGGAATCGACGCTCCTCGGTCAGCACACTGATGATCCGCGCGCCGCCGTCCTCGTAGGCTCGGGCCAGCATCGCCGGGTCGGCTATGGCCGCCAGCGGGCCCTTCGACGGACTGGCGCGCTTGACCTCGGCGATGACGCCGATTCCGGGTTCCCGCAGCGCTGCCATCACGTCCAGTGGCGGCGGGGCGGCGGCCGCGG
Source organism: Mycobacterium sp. (assembly GCF_047975165.1). Taxonomy (GTDB): domain Bacteria; phylum Actinomycetota; class Actinomycetes; order Mycobacteriales; family Mycobacteriaceae; genus Mycobacterium. The sequence goes on along the minus strand of NZ_JBKECZ010000039.1, from coordinate 59,261 downwards.
TGGCCTTGATGTCCGACAGGCTGACGCGGGCTTCGCGCGCCGCAACATCGGCCCGGACCCCATCGAGGATGGAGTCAAGCACGGATGCCGGACTCATGCCTGCGGTGTTCCTTTCCCCAAGACCCAACGCCCGCCGGCAGGTGTCGCCGACGTTCCTGAAGGGTAGCGACCGTGACCGGTGGACCCGTCACCGCCCCTGGGTGTCTCCCCGGGGTTGCTCATCGGTGGGGTCGATCCCCTGGTCGAGGGTGTCCCACAACATCCGCTCCGAGGGCTGGACCAGCTTGTTTCCGGGTGCTGCCGGGGGGCCGCCGTCGGCTCCGTCGTTTCCCGCCATCAAACCCCGTTTCACCGGGGCGAGGAATCGGGTGCGGTCCGGCCGGGTCGCGGGATCTGTCGCCGCGCGCATCAGCAACGCGGCCGCGGTCAGCGCGCACAGCCCTGCCACCACCGCGATCGTCGCCCCGGCGTATTGGCGCCCGCTGCCCACCAGTGTCACCAGCGGAACCTGTGCGAGATCGGCTCCGCGGGCGGCCACGTCGGGCAGCGCCCACAGGCTCACCCCCAGATAGGCGATCGCGAAACTGGCAGCGGCCAGCAGCACTGCCAGCATCCGTAACCGCCAGCCCCGTACCGCCAATGCCGCCACCGCAGCGACCAGGTTCACGACCGCCAACGGCAGCAGGGCACTCGACCACATCGCACCCGACAGTGCCACCTGCCTGGGCTGCCCAAGGCCGTCAAAGGACCTGATCGTCACCCAGGTCAGCCGCGATGCCGCCCACAGGGCGAGAGCGGCCAGCACCAGCAGCAGCTGGGCGGTACCGACCTGGCGCCGGCGGCGACGGCTGGTGTCAGCCATGGTCAGCCATGATCAACCACTGTCAGCTGTCCACGTCGGCCGGGTTCGTCAAGGTCTGCGCGGCGGCGATCGCGTTGAGCACCGCACGGGCCTTGTTCCGGGACTCGTTGTACTCGTATGGTCCGTTGGAGTCGGCCACCACACCGCCCCCCGCCTGCACATAGGCCGTGCCGTCGCGCATCAGTGCGGTGCGGATGGCGATCGCGAAGTCGGCATTGCCGGCGAAGTCGAGATAGCCCACCACGCCGCCGTACAAACCGCGGCGCGTCCTCTCGACCTCCTCGATGAGCTCCATCGCGCGCACCTTCGGCGCTCCCGACAGGGTTCCGGCCGGAAAGCAGGCTGTCACCGCGTCCAGGGCAGTCCGGCCCTCGGCCAGCAGCCCGGTCACCGTGGACACCAGGTGCATCACATGGCTGTAGCGCTCGATCCGGCTGTAGTCCTCGACGCGCACGGTGCCCGGGGTGCATACCCGGCCCAGGTCATTGCGGCCCAAGTCCACCAGCATGAGGTGTTCGGCGAGTTCCTTGTCGTCGGCTAGCAGTTCCTTTTCCAGCAGCGCGTCTTCCTCGTCGGTCTCCCCCCGCCACCGGGTGCCGGCGATCGGATGGGTGGTAGCCCGGCCGTCGGTGACAGTGACCAGCGCCTCCGGGCTGGAGCCGACGATCGAAAAGTCCACTGCCCCATCACTGTCGGGAATCTGCAGCAGATACATGTAGGGGCTGGGGTTGGTCACCCGCAGCATGCGGTACACGTCGATCGGGTCGACGGCGGTGTCCATCTCGAACCGTTGCGAGGGCACCACCTGAAACGCCTCACCGGCTCCGATTTGTTCCACCAAGTGGTCGACGATCCCGCTGTACTCCTCGATGGTGCGCTGTGACCGATAATCCGGTTCGGGTCTGCTGAAGGTGGCGACCGTCGACGGCAACGGCTGGCCCAGGGCGGTGGTCATCACGTCGAGGCGTGCGACGGCGTCGTCGTAGGCCTCGTCGACACGCGTGGCCGTGCCGTTCCAATTCACCGCGTTGGCGATCAGGGTTATCGTGCCCTCGTGGTGGTCGACGGCAGCCACATCGGTGGCCAGGAGCAACAGCATGTCGGGTAATCGCAGGTCATCGACGGCCAGCGCGGGTAGGCGTTCGAGTCGCCGCACCATGTCGTAGGCGAAGAAGCCGACCATGCCGCCCGACAGCGGTGGCAGGTCCGGCATCGGCGCGGTGGCCAGCACGTCCAGCGTCGAGCGCACTGCTTCCAGCGGATCTCCGCCGGTCGGAGCGTCCTTGGGAGCGGCGCCCAGCCATCCGGCATGCCCGTCGCGCACCGTCAAGGCGGCCGGCGCACCCGCTCCGATGAACGACCAGCGTGACCAGGAGCGGCCGTTCTCCGCCGATTCCAGCAGAAACGTTCCCGGACGGTTGGCGGCGAGCTTGCGGTAGGCCGAGAGTGGAGTTTCGCTGTCGGCCAAGACCTTGCGCGTCACCGGAACCACCCGGTGCTCCGCGGCCAGCACGCCGAAATCCTCCCGCGTGGTGGTGGCAGCGAGGTTGGCGGGCACCGAACCATCCAATCAGATGCCCCGCGGCGCACTCCCGCTGCTGCGCCGGGCCTTCCCGCCGAGTGTGCCTCCACAGTCACGTTGGACGCTCAACGCGACTGTTTGGACGCCGACCGCGACTGTGCAGTCACGTTGGACGCCCAACGCGACTGTGCAGTCACGTTGGACGCCGAGCGCGAGTGTGCCTCCACAGTCACGTTGGACGCTCAACGCGACTGTTTGGACGCCGAGCGTGACTGTGCAGTCACGTTGGACGCCGAGCGCGACTGTGGAGGCACGCTCGGCGGAGGGAGGCAGTGGGCAGTGGGCAGTGGGTAGTGGGCAGTGGGCAGTGGGCGGCGGGGGCGGGGTCCGGGGCGTAGCGTGGCGGCATGAGAACCGGTGACACCGTGGCCGACTTCGAGCTCCCCGACCAGAACGGCACTCAACGCAAACTCAGCGACCTACTTTCGGCCGGGCCGGTCGTGCTGTTCTTCTACCCGGCCGCGATGACGCCGGGCTGCACCAAGGAGGCCTGCCACTTCCGGGACCTGGCCGCCGAGTTCGCCGCCGCCGGCACCCAGCGGGTCGGTATCAGCACCGACGCGGTGGACAGGCAGGCCCAGTTCGCCGAAGCCCAGAAATTCGACTACCCGCTGTTATCCGACGGCGACGGCGCCATCGCCACCCGGTTCGGCGTCAAGCGCGGGCTGCTGGGAAAATTGATGCCGGTCAAGCGCACCACGTTCGTCATCGACACCGACCGCACGGTGCTCGACGTGATCTCCAGCGAGATCAGCATGGACACCCACGCCGACAAAGCCCTGGAAACACTGCGCAACCGCTGAGGTCGTGCCCGAAGGCCGAAGGCCGATGACGGGGGCTGGGGGCTGGGGGCTGGGGGCTGGGGGCCAGGATTCGCGGGCCGGGAGCCGATACGGTGCTACGGGCTGATCGCCATGAAGAAGAACGCGGCCAGCACCACCAAGTGTACTTCACCCTGCAGCCGCGTCGCCCGGCCCGGAACCACGGTCAGCATGCTGACCACGACGGTCAACGTCAACAGCACCAGTTGCATGGGGCCCAGACCCAGCACCAGCGGCCCGGGACTCCACGCCGACGCCAACGCGATGGTGGGGATGGTGAGTCCGATGCTGGCGATCGCCGACCCGTAAGCCAGGTTGAAGCTGATCTGCATGCGACCGCGCCGCGCCGCGCGCACGGCGGCAATCGTTTCCGGCAGCAACACCAGCGTCGCGATCACCAGGCCGACGAACGAATGCGGGAAGCCGGCCGCGGCGACCATGCGTTCGATGATCGGCGACTCCACCTTGGCCAGCCCCACCACGGCGACCAGGGCGACGAACAGCATCCCCAGGCTGAACAGCGCAGGTGTGGCGGCCGGCCGGCCGGCGTGGTTCTCTCCGGCGGCACCGTCTGCCGGAGTCCGGTCCCCCGCGGCCCGGTGCTCGGCGGCCCCGCCCGCAGCGGCGTCGTCTTCGGCGGCCATCGCCGGCGCCACCGGCAGGAAGAAGTCGGGATGCCGGGTGGTCTGGGTCAACACGAACATCAGATAGAGAGCCAGCGAGGCCACTGCCGCGAACACCAGCTGGCCTGGTGAAAACCGGGGACCCGGATGGGTGGTGGTGAAGTTGGGCAGCACCAGGCTCAGCGTTGCCAATGTGGTGACGGTCGCCAGTGCCGAGCCGCTGCCGTCGGCGTTGAAATGCGTTACGCCGAAGCGCCGGGAGCCGACCAGAAGCGACAGACCCGCGATCCCGTTGGTGCTGATCATGACGGCCGCGAAGACGGTGTCGCGGGCCAGCGAAGCGGCCTTGTCTCCGCCCGAGGCCATCAGCGTGACGATCAGCGCTACTTCGATGAGCGTCACGGCGACCGCCAGCAGCAGCGATCCCAGAGGTTCGCCGACCCGGTGGGCTACCACTTCGGCGTGGTGAACGGCGGCCAGCACTGCCCCGGCGAGCAGCAGCGCCTCGACGGCGCCCACCACCGGACCGATGTCCTCACCCCAGGTGAACACCAGCGAGACGACGGCGAACAGCGGCACCGCCACGTTCCACGGAATCCGGTTGTGCATCAGCCGAGCCTCACACTTCGGGCTCGAGCAGCACGGCGGCATCGAAGCAACTGTGGTCGCCGGTGTGGCAGGCCGCACCCACCTGATCGACGGTCACCAGCACGGTGTCGCCGTCGCAGTCCAACCGCACCGAGCGCACATGCTGGGTGTGCCCGGACGTCGCGCCCTTGATCCACTGCTCGCCGCGAGATCGCGAAAAATACGTGGCCTCACGGGTTTCCAGAGTCCGGGCCAGTGCGTCGTCGTCCATCCACCCCACCATCAGCACCTCTGCGCTACCGTGTTCCTGCACGACGGCCGCGATCAGCCCGTCGGAATTGCGCTTGAGCCGCGCGGCGATCTGCGGGTCGAGGGTCATCGCACCGTGATTCCTTCCGCGGCCATCGCCGCCTTCACCTGGCCTATCGTCAATTCCCGGAAGTGGAAGACGCTGGCCGCCAACACCGCGTCGGCGCCGGCAAGGACCGCCGGCGCGAAATGTTCCAGCGCCCCGGCCCCACCGCTGGCGATCACCGGAACGGCTACCGCGGCGCGGACCGCACGCAGCATCGCCAGGTCGAATCCGGCCTTGGTGCCATCGGCCTCCATCGAATTGAGCAGGATCTCCCCCACGCCGAGCCCGGCGCCGCGTGCGGCCCATTGCACGGCGTCGACACCGGTGCCGCGGCGGCCCCCGTGCGTGGTGACCTCCCAACCCGACGGGGTCGGGGCCGAGCCGGCCGGCACCGCGCGCGCGTCGACCGACAGCACGATGCACTGCGAACCGAATTGCCGTGCCAACTCGGCCAGCAGGTCCGGGCGGGCGATCGCGGCGGTGTTGACCGAAACCTTGTCCGCGCCCGCACGCAGCAGCACGTCGACATCGGCCACGGTGCGCACGCCGCCCCCGACCGTCAGCGGGATGAAGACCTGTTCGGCGGTGCGCCGCACCACCTCCAGCATGGTGGCCCGGCCCGACGAGGACGCCGTCACGTCGAGGAAGGTCAGTTCATCGGCGCCCTCGGCGTCATAGGCCGCCGCCAGCTCGACGGGATCGCCGGCGTCCCGGAGGTTTTCGAAGTTCACCCCCTTGACGACGCGCCCGCCGTCGACATCCAGGCACGGAATCACCCGCACCGCAAGGTCATCGGGATTGTTCAACATCAGTACTCCCCCGGCTCCCCCGCGGTGCGCAGGATCTCCAACATCTCCTGGTGCACACCCGGGGCGGCGGCCAGGGCCGAGCGGGATGACGGGGTCCATGGCCGGCCCGCCAGGTCGGTGACGATGCCGCCGGCCGCCCGCACCAGCACTGCGCCGGCGGCGTGGTCCCAGGCGTATCCGCCGAAACATACGGCGCCACCGAGGATCCCATCTGCCACGTAGGCCAGGTCGAGTCCGGTGGAGCCGTGCATACGCAACCGGGAAGACACCCGGCTGAGGTTCTCCAGAACCGCCAGGCGATACCGGCCGGGGAAACGGCCGCGGCCGTCGGCGCTGAAGGACCCGGCGCCCACCAGCGAGTCGGCGAGCCTGGCGGGGGCAAGGGCGGGCTGCGCGACACCGTTTTTGAGCAGCGCGCCACCAGCAACCGCGGTGTACCGCTGGTCGAGAAACGGTAGCCAGGTCAGGCCGGCCACCGGTTCGCCGTGGTGCAGCAGGCCCAGCAGGATCCCGGCCATCGGCGAGCCGGCGGCGTAGTTGAAGGTGCCGTCGATCGGATCCAGCACCCACACCCACTGTGCGTCGAAGCCGGGGCCGCCGAAGTCCTCGCCGTGCACCTCGATCCCGGTCGCCGCGACCAGCGCGTCGACCACCTGGCGTTCGATGGCGAGGTCGACTTCGGTGGCAAAGTCGTTGCCCTTCTTGCGCACCGCGGAATCCGCGCGGTGCCCGGCCAGGAACTGCTCACAGACCTTGTCGAGGATGGCCGACGCCTGCTCCACCAGCGGACCCGCCACGCTGTCCAGATCCATGCCGCGCTACTCCCGTACGGCGGCAAGCGCTTGCGGCAACGTGAACCGCCCCGCGTAGAGGGCTTTGCCGACGATGGCGCCCTCGACCCCGCTGCCGGTCAGCGTCGCGATGGCACGCAGGTCATCGAGGCTGGACACGCCACCGGAGGCGATCACCGGCGCCTCGGTGCGGTCGGCTACCCGGGCCAGTAGGTCGAGGTTGGGGCCGCCTAGCGTGCCGTCCTTGGTGACGTCGGTGACCACGAAACGCGAGCATCCTTCGGCGTCGAGGCGATTGAGCACCGGCCACAGGTCGCCGCCGTCGGTCTCCCAACCGCGTCCGCGCAACCGGTAGCCGCCCTCGCCCGCACTCGGGTCGACCAGCACGTCGAGACCCACCGCGACCCTGTCTCCGTGCTCGGCGATCGCGCGGGCACACCACTGCGGATTCTCCAGCGCCGCCGTGCCCAGGTTGACCCGGTTGCAGCCGGTCGCCAGCGCTGCGGCCAGCGATTCGGAGTCACGGATTCCGCCGGAGAGCTCCACCTGCACGTCGAGCCGGCCGACCACATCGGCCAGCAGCTCCCGGTTGGACCCACGCCCGAAGGCCGCGTCCAGGTCGACCAGGTGAATCCAGTCGGTGCCGTCGCGCTGCCAACCCAGCGCCGCATCCAGGGCCGAACCGTACTCGGTTTCGCTTCCGGCCCTGCCCTGAACCAGGCGAACGGCGCGACCGGAGACCACATCGACGGCCGGCAGCAGAATCAGCGACACCGCTACAGCCCCTCGACCCAGTTGCGCAGAACGGCGGCGCCGGCGTCGCCGCTCTTCTCGGGGTGGAACTGGGTCGCCGACAGCGGCCCGTCCTCGATGGCTGCCAGAAACGGCACCTGATGCGTTGTCCACGTCAACATCGCCTCTGCTGGGCCTTCCCACCGCTGGGCGGCATAGGAGTGTACGAAATAGAACCGGGTGCCGGGGCTCACGCCGCGGAAGAGACCACTGTCGGGCGGGGTGTGCGTCACGTTCCAGCCCATGTGCGGGATTACCGGCGCCTTCAACTTGGTTACCGCACCGGGCCATTGGCCGCAACCCGTTGTCTGCACACCGAATTCGACACCGTGCGTGAACAGGATCTGCATGCCCACGCAGACACCCAGCACGGGGCGGCCGGCGCCGACGCGTTCGGCGATGATCCGCTCGCCGCCGATGGCCCGCAGGCCCGCCATGCAGGCCTCGAAGGCGCCCACACCGGGCACCACCAGCCCGTCCGCCGCCCGCGCGGCATCGGCATCCGAGGTCAACTCGACGTCTGCTCCGGCCCGTTCCAGGGCGCGCTGAGCCGACCGCAAATTGCCCGAACCGTAGTCCAGGACCACCACCGATTTACCCGTCACAGAACACCTTTGGTGGACGGCACCCCCGAGACCCGCGGATCGGGCTCCACGGCCTGACGCAGCGCGCGGGCCACCGCCTTGTACTGCGCCTCGGTGATGTGGTGAGGATCGCGGCCGTAGAGCACCCGGACATGCAGCGCAATCCGGGCGTTCATGGCCAGCGACTCGAACACGTGCCGGTTGATCACGGTGTGATAGGGCACCGAGCTACCGGCGATCGTGCTGTGCCGCAGGTGATCCGGTTCCCCGGTGTGCACGCAGTAGGGTCGTCCGGAGACGTCGACCGCAGCATGCGCCAGTGTCTCGTCCATGGGGATGAATGCGTCACCGAACCGGCGGATACCCGTCTTGTCGCCCAGCGCCTGCGCCAGGGCCTGCCCCAGAGCGATAGCGGTGTCCTCGACACTGTGGTGTGCTTCGATGTCGACGTCGCCCTGGGTGCGCACGCTCAGATCGAAGCTGGCGTGGCTGCCCAGTGCGGTGAGCATGTGGTCGAAGAACGGTACGCCGGTGGCGATGTCGACTTTTCCGGTGCCGTCGAGATCGAGTTCGACTACGATGTCGGATTCGCGGGTGCGCCGTTCGATGCGGGCACGCCGGTCGGGTAATTCGGCTGCTGTCACGATGCTCCTATCGGACTGGAAGTGACCGGCGCCAATTCGGTGGTGGCCACCTGGGCGCTGGCACGCAGGAAGACGTCGTTCTCGTCGGCCAATCCGGTGGTGGCGCGCAGGTGGCCGGGGATGCCGACGTCGCGGATGAGCACGCCGGCGTCCAGATACTGTTGCCAGGCAGCCTGCGCATCGGCGAATTCTCCGAACAGCAGGAAGTTCGCGTCACTGGGGACAACGCGAAAACCCATGCCGGCCAATGCCGCCGATACCCGTTGGCGTTCGGCTATCAGGGTGGCAACGCTAGCCAGGGTGTCGTCGGCGTGCCGCAAGGCCGCACGGGCGGCGGCCTGGGTGACTGCCGACAGGTGATACGGCAGCCGCACCAGCAGCATGGCCTCGATCACCGCGGGGGTGGCGACGAGGTACCCGAGCCGTCCGCCGGCGAACGCGAACGCCTTGCTCATGGTGCGGGTGACGACAAGCCTGCCGGGGTACTCCCCGACCAGTGCCACCGCGCTGGGTTGCAGGGAGAATTCGCCGTAGGCTTCGTCGAGGATCAGGATTCCCGGAACTACATCGAGCAACCTCCGCAGATCCGGCGGTGAAACGCTCTGTCCGGATGGGTTGTTGGGACTGGCGATGAACACCACGTCGGGTTTGTGTTCGACGACGGCGGCAACCGCGGCGTCGATGTCGAGGCTGAAATCACCGGCCCGGCGGATCTCCAGCCATGCGGTGCGGGTGGCATCGGCGATGATCGGATGCATCGAGTACGACGGCGCAAAGCCGATCGCGGTGCGGCCGGGGCCGCCGAAGGCCTGCAGCAGCTGCTGCAGAATCTCGTTGGAACCGTTTGCCGCCCAGATATTGTCCAACCGCACCCCGATGCCAGTCTGCGATGTCAGATAGGCGGCCAGGTCGGTCCGCAACGCCATCGCATCCCGGTCGGGATAGCGATTCAGCCCGGCGGCCGCTTCCCGCACCGAGCGGACAACGTCGTCGACGAGTGCCGGGGTCGGCGGGTGCGGATTCTCGTTGGTGTTCAACCGCACCGGGACATCGAATTGCGGTGCCCCGTAAGGCGATTTACCGCGCAGGTCCGCACGCAGCGGAAGGTCGTCGAGCGTGGGCCGGGTCATTGCTCGAACCTCCGCCGCACCGCTTCCCCGTGCGCGGGCAGGTCTTCGGCGGTGGCCAGTGCGATCACGTGGCCGGAGACATCCTTGAGCGCCGCCTCGGAGTAGTCGACGACGTGGATGCCCCGCAGGAAGGTCTGCACCGACAGCCCGCTTGAATAGCGGGCGGAACCCGCGGTGGGCAACACGTGGTTGGAGCCCGCGCAGTAGTCGCCCAGGCTGACCGGCGCGTACGGGCCGACGAATACCGCACCGGCCGAACGGATCCGGCGGGCAATGGCGGCCGCGTCGGCGGTCTGGATCTCCAGGTGCTCGGCGGCATAGGCGTTGACCACCCGCACGGCGGCGTCGAGGTCGTCGGTCAGGATGATCGTGGATTGCGGACCGGTCAGTGCGGCGGTCACCCGGTCGCGGTGAACGGTGGTCGGCAGCTGTCGGGCCAGCTCGGCGTCGGTGGCGTCGGCCAGCTCGGGGCTGGGGGTGACCAGGACGCCGGCCGCCATCTCGTCGTGTTCGGCCTGGCTGATCAGGTCGGCGGCCAGGTGCGCGGGGTCGGCGGTGTGGTCGGCCAGGATGGCGATCTCGGTCGGGCCCGCCTCGGCGTCGATGCCGGCCCGGGAGCGGCACAGCCGCTTGGCGGCGGTGACATAGATGTTGCCGGGGCCGGTGATCATGTCCACCGGGGTCAGCTCGGCGCCGTCGAGGTCGGTTCCGCCGTAGGCCAGCAGCGCCACCGCCTGCGCTCCGCCGACCGCCCAGACCTCGTCGACATCCAGCAGCTTGGCCGCGGCCAGGATGGCGGGGTGGGGCAGCCCGCCGAACCGGGCCTGGGGTGGACTGGCGACCACCAGCGACCCGACGCCGGCGGCCTGGGCGGGCACCACGTTCATCACGACGCTGGACGGGTACACCGCGTTGCCGCCGGGCACGTACAACCCGACCCGGTCGACCGGCACCCAGCGTTCGGTGACCGTGGCGCCGGGACCCAGGGTGGTCGTGGTGTCGGTGCGGCGCTGACTGGCGTGTACCGCCCGGGTGCGCTCGATCATCACTTCCAGCGCGTCGCGAACGTCGCCGTCGAGCCCGTCCGGTGCGGCCTCCAGGTCTGCCCGGGGCACCCGCACGGCGGGCGGGCGCACCCCGTCGAACGATTCGCCGTAGTCCAGCGCGGCTTCGGCGCCGCGCTCGGCGACGGCCTGCACGATCGGGCGGACCTTCGGCAGCACGGAGTCCACATCGACGCCCGAACGCGGCAGCACCGCACGTAGCCGCGCGGCCGTCAACTCGCTGCCCCGCAGATCAAGGCGGGTCAATATCGGCGCGTTCGTCACTGCACCATTGTTCCAGAGCTGCTCAAGTCAATATCGGCCCGGTACAGTCGATCGGGCAAGAGGACGGCGCTACCGCGGAGGAGCCAGGCAATGCCCGCACGGGATCAACACCCCAACAACGCCCCAGGTGTTCCGATGCTCTTTCCGGTGTGGTTCGAGAATATTCAAGTCAAATACCTCAACGCGGTTCTCAAACCGTTCGCCCGTTTCCTGCCCGGCACCGCGACCATCGACCATCGCGGCCGCAAGTCGGGAAAGCCGTACAAGACGATCATCACCGCTTACCGCAAAGGCGATGTGCTGGCGATCGCGCTCGCTCACGGAAAGACCGACTGGGTGAAGAACGTGCTGGCCGCCGGCGAGGCCGACGTGCATTTCCTGCGCACGTCGGTGCACATCACCAATGTCCGGATCCTGCCGGCCGGCTCCGAGGGCGAAGGTCTGCCCAGGATCGCGGGGACGCAGCTGCGGCGGATGGCGGTGTTCGTCGGCGAGATCGCCTGACGTCCCGAAGGCCGATGCGCGTCCGCTACACATCCAGGCCGACGTCGAGCACCCGCACCGAGTGCGTCAGCGCACCGACGGCGAGATAGTCGACACCGGTTCCGGCGTAGGTTGCGGCGGAGTCCAGGCTCAGCCCGCCGGAGGATTCCAGCAGGACCTCCGGCGCCTGCGCGTCTCGCCGCTGCACCGCGGCCTGGGTCTGCCACACCGCGAAGTTGTCCAGCAGGATCAGCTCGGGCTTCTCCGGAAGCACCGAATCCAGCTGCTCCAGCGAGTCCACCTCCACCTCGCAGGACAGCTCCGGTGCTGCCGCGCGTACGGCGCGCAACGCCGCCACCACCGACCCGGCTGCGGCGACGTGATTGTCCTTGATCAGCGCGGCGTCCCCCAGGCCCAGCCGGTGGTTGACACCGCCGCCGACCCGGACCGCATACTTCTGCAGGGTGCGCAGGCCGGGCAGGGTTTTGCGGGTATCGCGGATGCGGGCCTCGGTGCCGCTGACGGCCGCCACCCAGGCTGCGGTGGCCGTGGCGATGCCCGACAGATGGCACACCAGGTTGAGCATGGTCCGTTCGGCGGTCAACAGGCCGCGGGTGGGGGCCCGAACAGTGAGCAGTGGTGCGTCCGGGCCCACCGGAGTTCCGTCTTCGACGCGGTGCAGCACCCGGTAGTCGCCGTCACCGATCACCTCATCGAGCACCAGCAATGCCACCTCAACACCGGCGGCCACCCCGTTCTCGCGCGGCACCATCGACGCGGTGACGACCGCGCCGGCCTCGACGGTCGCCACCGTGGTGGCGTCGGGTCCGTAGCGCAGGTCCTCGGTGAGGCCGCGCCGGATGACCTCGCGGGCGTCGGTGCGCTCGGAGTCGTCCAGGAACATCAGCCCACCGCCGCGGCCGCCGGCGCCAGCGCCCGCACCACCACCGTGTCGCCGGCGCTCTCGCCGGCGCCGGCGTCGTGCACGGCGAGCCGACCCAGGTTCGGGCGGGCCCGGGCCGGGTCGGCCGACGGAAAATCGGCGCGGTGGTGGCAGCCGCGGCTCTCGGAGCGGGTCAGCGCCGCGGCGGTCAGCGCCCGCGCGGTCAGCGTCAGCGCCACGTCCTCGGCATCCCGACGGGACGTGACCCGGAGCACCGGTGCGGCCTCGAGGATGCCGGCCAGCCGGTGCAGGCCAGCGGCGTCGCGGACCACGGATGCGTCGCGGCTGACGGCGCCCCGCAGCTCGGCCCGCGGCACGGCGGTGTGGACGATGGGCTCGGGCATGGCGGCTCGCGGATGGCCCGCCTCGGTCGCGTGCAGCGATGCCGCTGTACCCGCCCGGCCTCCGACCACCAGGCCTTCCAGCAGGCTGTTGGACGCCAACCGGTTGGCGCCGTGCATCCCGGTGCGGGCCACCTCGCCGGCCGCGAAGAGGCCGGGCAGTTCGGTGCGGCCGTGCACGTCGGTGACGACGCCGCCGCAGCTGTAGTGCGCGCCCGGGACGATCGGAATGGGCTGCCGGACGGGGTCGATGCCGGCCGCCCGGCAGGCGGCGGTGACGGTGGGAAACCGGGATTCGAACCCGGCGATGCCGCGAGCATCAAGGTAGGCGCACCGGTCGCCGGTGGCCTTGAGCCGGGCGTCGACGGCGGCCGTGACGACGTCGCGGGGGGCCAGGTCGCCCAGTGGGTGCACCCCGGCGGTGATCGAGTCTCCGCGGCTGTCGATCAGGACCGCGCCCTCGCCTCGAATGGCCTCGGTGATCAGCGGCCGCCGGCCGTCGTCGCGACCGTGCGGGCCGGAATGGAGCATCGTGGGATGGAATTGGACGAACTCCAGGTCCGCCACCGGCAGACCGGCCCACAATGCCAGCGCGATGCCGTCCGCGGTGGAACCGGCGGGGTTGGTGGTCGCACCGTAGAGCTGCCCGAGGCCCCCGGTGGCCAGGATCACCGAAGCGGCGCTGATGATGCCGGGGCCGTCCGGGCCGGCCACCAGCACACCGCTGACGGCCGGGGTTCCCAGCGCGTCGTCGTGCAGCACCCGCAGCGCGACGTGGCCGGCGCGGATGTCCAGGGCTCGGGCCGCGCGGTCGAGCGTGCGCTGGATCTCGGCCCCGGTGGCGTCGCCGCCGGCGTGCACGACGCGCCGGCGGGAGTGGCCGCCTTCGCGGGTGACGTCCCATCGGCCGGGGGCCGCTTGGTCGAATCGCGCTCCGGACCCGGCCAATCCGGACACGGCACGGTAGCCGTCGGCGACGATCGAATACACCGCGTCGGGGTCGCACAGGCCCGCGCCGGCGGCCAGGGTGTCCGCCACGTGGGCGTCGATCGAGTCGTCGCTGTCCGGCAGCACCACCGCGATACCGCCCTGGGCGTAGTGAGTTGCGGTCACCTCGCGGGTCCGGGCCGCCTTGTTGAGGACGACGGTGCGCCATCCCGCGCGATGTGCCGCCAGGGCGGCGGTCAGACCGGCGACACCCACGCCGACCACTACCACATCTGCGCGGTCGGACCAGACCGGCGCCATCGTCATTCGCCGCCGCCCGGCTGCCCGATTTCGATCATCCGCGCCACGCTGCGCCGAGCCGCTGCGGCGGTGTCGGGATCGACGTGCACCTCGTCGGCCCCGTCGACGAGGCAGCGCAGCAGGGCCGCCGGGGTGATCATCTTCATGTACTTGCACGACGCACGGTCGTTGACCGCCTGGAACTCGACTTGCGGTGCGGCCCTGCGTAGTTGGTGCAGCATACCGACCTCGGTGGCTACCAGTACCTTTTGCGCGTGTGTGTGGCGCGCTGCGTCGAGCATGCCGCCGGTGGACAGGATCTTGACCCGGTCGTCGGGGAACGCCCCTTCGCCGGCCAGGTACAAAGCAGAAGTGGCACAGCCGCATTCGGGGTGGACGAACAGGTCGGCATCGGGATTGGCGCGCGCCTGGTCGCGCAGTTCGTCGCCGTTGATCCCGGCGTGCACGTGGCATTCGCCGGCCCAGATGTGCAGGTTCTGCCGGCCGGTCACCCGGCGCACGTGGGCGCCGAGGAACTGGTCGGGGCAGAACAGCACTTCGCGGCCGGGATCGATGGACGCCACCACGTCCACCGCGTTCGACGACGTGCAGCAGATATCGGTGAGCGCCTTCACCTCCGCGGTGGTGTTCACATAGGAGACGACGACCGCCCCCGGGTATTCGTCCTTCCACGCGCGCAGCTCTTCGGCGGTGATCGAATCGGCCAGCGAACAGCCGGCCCGCTGATCGGGAATCAGCACCGTCTTGTCCGGGCTGAGGATCTTGGCGGTCTCGGCCATGAAATGCACGCCGCAGAACACGATGGTGTCCTCGGGGGCTTCGGCCGCGATCCGGGACAGCGCCAGCGAGTCCCCGACGTGGTCGGCGACCCCCTGGATCGCCGGCAACTGGTAGTTGTGGGCCAGCACCGTGGCACCGCGCAAGCGGGCCAGCCGGCGGATCTCGCCGGCCCACTGCTCGTCGCCGTCGACGCCGGTGTAGCCGGTGGGTGTGTCGACGACGCGGGCCGACAGCTCCCCGGCGAGCGTATCCGTGGGATTCGCGACCGACATGGCGGGTCCTTTCACGCCAGCAGGTTTTCGACTTATAATCGAAAACATGCCCAATGGTAGCACTCGCCACGAAGTGCTCGCCGTCGTATTCCAGGTTCGCCCCGATGCCGCGGCGGCCGGCGGACGGGGCGCAAACAAACCGCGGCTGCACGTGCTGTTGTGGCAACGGGCCCGGGCTCCGCACAGGGGGGCCTGGGCGCTGCCGGGCGGCCAGCTGCGCACCGACGAGGACATGAACACCTCGGTTCGCCGCCAGCTGGCCGAGAAGGTGGATCTGCGCGAGCTGGCCCACCTGGAACAACTCGCGGTGTTCTCCGACCCTCGACGGGTGCCGGGCGCGCGGGTGATCGCCTCGACCTTCCTGGGGCTGGTGCCCTCCCCCGCCCGGCCGGAACTGCCCGAGGACACCCGCTGGCATCCGGTCGGAGCGCTGGGGGACATGGCCTTCGACCATGCACCGATGGTGACCCACGCGCACGCTCGACTGGTCGCCAAGATGTCCTACACCAACATCGGATTTGCCTTAGCCCCAAAAGAATTCGCATTGTCGACCCTGCGTGATATTTACGGCGCCACGCTGGGACACCAGGTGGACGCGACCAATCTGCAACGGGTGCTGGCCCGTCGCAATGTCATCACCGCGACCGGCACCATCGCGCGGTCGGGTCGCAGCGGCGGACGTCCGGCGGCGCTGTACCGGTTCACCGACTCGCACCTGCGGGTCACCGACGAATTCGCCGCCCTGCGTCCCCCCGGCTGATCCGCGCCGCTGTGCGGCCGGACCCGGTTGTGACCGGAAGCACGTGGTGCCGCACCTTCAAATCGCAGCTCAGACCCTGTACCTTATGTCTAAGAGTTAACTAAGAAGCTTCGGTATGCGGAAAGTTCCTCCGAAGCCGTGTCATGACCGGCTCCGGTGGCAACATGAGCGTCGGGCAGGGAGTTCGCCGGAGCGGGGAGACCCCGAAGGGATTCGTGATGGCAGAAATTGCCAAGACGGCAGACGCGACGAGCGCGGACGGGCTGCGCTGGATCGGTGCGGCCCCGCACGAGGAAATGCAGCGCAAAGTACGCCCGCTGTTGCCGTCGGACGACCCGTTCTACCAGCCGCCGAGCGGTTTTCAGCATGCCGAACCCGGAACCGTGCTGCGCTCCCGGGAGGTCGAACTGGCGTTCCTGGGCGTGATCCCGCAGTCCATGACCGCCACCCAATTGCTGTATCGGACCACCGATCTCAACGGCAACCCGGAGGCGACGGTGACCACGGTGATCATGCCCGTGGAGGTGGCCCCCGGCAGCGCCCTTCCGCTGCTGTCGTACCAGTGCGCGATCGATGCCATCGCATCGCGCTGCTTCCCGTCGTATGCGCTGCGGCGCAGGGCGCGGGCCATCGGCTCGCTGACCCAGCTGGAGCTGGTGCTGATCACCGCGGCGGTGGCCGAGGGCTGGGCGGTGTCGGTTCCCGACCACGAAGGCCCGCAGGGGCTGTGGGGCGCACCGTATGAACCCGGGTACCGGATCCTGGATGGCATCCGGGCTGCCCTGACGTCGGATCGCCTCGGGTTGTCTTCGGCGGCGCCGGTCGGCCTGTGGGGTTATTCCGGCGGCGGGCTGGCAAGCGCGTGGGCGGCCGAAGTCTGCAGCGAATACGCACCCGAGTTGAACATCGTCGGCGCCGTGTTGGGGTCACCGGTCGGCGACCTGGGGAACACCTTCCGCCGGCTCAACGGTCGCCTGTTCGCCGGTCTGCCGGCGCTGGTGGTCGCAGCCCTGACCCACGTCTATCCCGGACTCAACGAGGTGATCAAAGGGCACACCAGCGATGAGGGGCTCGACCTGCTTGCCCGACTGGAGCAGATGACCACCGCCGAGGCGGTGGTCCGGATGGCGCGCCTGGATATGGGCGACTACCTCGACGAACCCCTGGAGGAGACCTTGGCCCGGCCGGCGGTCGCCGAGGTGTTCGAGAGCATCAAGCTCGGGACCGCCGCGCCGAGGCCGCCGGTGTTGCTGGTGCAGGCCGTCCACGACTACCTCATCTCGGTCGACGACATCGACGAGTTGGCCCATACCTACATCGCCGGCGGGGCGAACGTGACCTACCACCGGGATGCGTTCAACGAGCACATGGCCCTGCACCCGCTGTCGGCGCCGATGGCGCTGCGCTGGCTCATCGACCGCTTCGCCGGCCGTCCGCTGACCGACCACATGGTCCGCACCACCTGGCCGACCGTGTTCAACCCGGTGACCTACAGCGGGATGGCGAGGCTGATCGCAATCGCGGCCAAGGTTGTCACCGGCCGGAGGATCCACCGTCGGCCGCTGTGACGTCCTGCGGTGCGCTTGCCGGCGCCGACCGGGTCTGGGGCGGGTAACCACCCAGATCGTCCCGTGCCGTCCCGGCGGTCAGCAAGGCGTAGATCATTGATGCGGCGGCCGCGGGAGACAACAGTGCGGCGACGATCTGCAACGGTGCGTGACTGAAGAACACCGGTGGCGCCTGCACCACATAGGTTGCCGAATGCTCTCGGGACGACAATGCGACGGTATCGAAATCCAGTGTGCCATAACGTATTATGACCAATAGTGCGCCGACGGCCGCGGCTGCGGCGGCAGCGCCGATCAGCCCCGCCGAGAGTCCGGCCGCCATCCGTGGACCCCGGTGGTCACGCCACTGCCAGACGGCCACCGCCGCCACTACCGCCAGTACGCCGAGGAATCCCAGCAACATGAACGGCGCGATGAAGAAGTTCTGCGACTCACCGCCCAGGTAGTCGTGGACGCGCTCGCCCTTGCGGGAGACCGCGACTATCGCGTGAACCGGCGGCGCGATCCATGCCCACAGCGCGCCGACCGCCACACCGGCGACCGTCAGGCCGGCAACCACGATGCGGATCGCCCGTCGCCGCGGTGTGCGCGGGGCGTGCGCGGGCACGGGGACCCGGGCCGGATCGTCCGGGGCGCCGACGTTGGGCGGCGTCTCCTCGTTCATCGTCGCGCCTCCAGGTCGGCCGAATCGGCCTCACCGTGCCGCGAGCACCGCGCCCGCCAGCCGTCGGGGCGGACCTGTACGACCATCCGGCGTCCGCATTCGGCGCAGAACCGGGGTGGCTCCAAACCCAGCCGGGCCGCAGTTGGAGTGGCCGATCCCGCCGGTTCGCCGGTGTAGACGTTGTAGATACCCGCGCCAACCGGTCCCCCCCGGCCACGGTCCCCGGCACCCGCGCCGCCCGGCCGTTGCGTCACGATTCCCGCTGTACTCACAGGCTTGCGTTGAGCGCCTTGAGTGGCATCTGCACGTCGTCCAGCAACTCCAGATCCGCCTCGGCGGGCCGGCCCAGGGTGGTCAGGTAATTGCCGACGATGACGGCGTTGATGCCGCCGAGGATGCCCTGCCTGGCGCCGAGGTCCCCCAGGGTGATCTCGCGGCCGCCGGCGAACCGCAGAATGGTGTGCGGCAGCGCGAGCCGGAACGCGGCGACCGCTTTGAGCGCTTCGGTGGCCGGTAATACCTCCAGGTCGCCGAACGGGGTACCGGGGCGGGGGTTGAGGAAGTTCAGCGGCACCTCGTCGGGCCCCAGCTCGGCGAGTTCCGCGGCGAACTCGGCCCGCTGCTCCAGCGTCTCCCCCATGCCGAGAATCCCGCCGCAGCAGACCTCGATTCCCGCGTCGCGCACCATTGACAGTGTTTGCCAGCGCTCTTCCCAGGTGTGGGTGGTGACGACGTTGGTGAAGAACGAGCGGGAGGTCTCCAGATTGTGGTTGTAGCGGTGCACGCCCATGGCAGCCAGTTGCGCCACCTGCTCGGCGCTGAGCATCCCAAGTGAGCAGGCGATGTTGATGTCGACCTCGTTGCGGATCGCCTCGATACCAGCGGCGACCTGGGAGAGCAGGCGCTCATCCGGCCCACGGACCGCGGCCACGATACAGAATTCGGTCGCCCCGGACTTGGCGGTCTGCTTGGCCGCCTCCACCAGGCTGGGCACATCCAGCCAGGCGCTGCGCACCGGGGACTGGAAGAGACCGGACTGCGAGCAGAAGTGGCAGTCCTCCGGGCAGCCACCGGTCTTGAGGCTGATGATGCCCTCGACCTCGATCTCGGGACCGCACCAGCGCATCCGGACCTCGTGGGCCAGCCCCAGCAGTTCCTCGAGCCGATCCTCCGGGAGTTGCAGCACCTGAAGTACCTGGCCCTTGCTCAACCCCTCGCCCTGTTCGAGCACCTGGTGCCGAGCCAGGGCCAGAATGTCGGCGGGGCCGGCCGACGTCGCCGTGCCGTCCCGGCCGGTGCGGCCTGTGGGTCGAGTTGGTGCTTGCGCCACCGGGTACTCCTGCGTCATCGCTGAATCGTTCCTGCGTCGTTGTCGTGTCCGGCGTTGCCGGACCACACTTACCTGCCCGGCGGCGCGCATCGGGCAGCCGGGAATCGGTTGTTCTTCAGGTTAGGGTAGCCGCCGGCAGCCCCCCGCACGGTCCTTGGCTGCCCCGTCCGCCCGTAGGACCTCGTCCGGCTCGCTCGGCGGGGCGTCGATTGTGAGGTCAGGGCGTCGACTGTGAGGTCAGGGCGTCGACTGTGAACACAGGGCTTTCACTGTGAGTCCAGGGCGGAGTTTTCGTCCAGATCGCGCCCTGTGTTCACAGTGAAAGCCCTGTGTTCACAGTGAAAGCCGTGTGTTCACAGTGAAAGCCGAAACGCAATACCGGACCCCGGCGCTCACCCCCGAGAACGATGCGCCTATCGAGCTGCCGTCATTCCAACAGGTACTCGGCACGATTGTCGCCGTCCCACCGGCGCAGGCCGGTGAAGCTGCCGCCGATCCGGCCGGGGTGTCCGGCGATCCGCACCGCGGGGGCCAGGCGCCCCATACCTACCCGGCGGGCCAGTGTGACGTGCGGTGTCCACTGGCCCGGGAGGCTGTTGGGCATCGGCTTGAGGTACCCCCGGCAAAGCCGGTGCACCTCGGTGTGGAAGTCCAGCAACTCGCTGCTGGGGACCACCAGCCGGGCCAGTATCGCGCCGGTGTGGCCGAACAGCACCGGGGCGCCGACCACGCACGGAAGCGGTAGCCGCCGCGCAAACCGGGTGAGCACCTCGTCGATCCCGCTGTCGATGTGCTCGGAGGCGACCAGTGTGACGTGGGGGCGGCCCACCGCCGCCCTGCCGGACAGTCCGGCCCTGCCGAGTTCGGCCCAGATGCGCCGCACCGCGTCCTCGGTCCGGTCATCGAAGAGCAGTTCGAGCGAATGCGCCATCAGTGCACCAGGGTCCGCACCCAATCGCGGTCAAAGGCCGCAGCGCTCATGGCCGCGAAGCCGGTCATCGAGCCGGCTCCGGCGGGCAGCGCGGCCCGCACCGGGGCCATCCGTTCCAGTGCCACCCGGTTGGTGGTTTCCACCGGGCCGGGGCACTGCGGCCAGCTGCCGATCACCAGGCCTGCACAGGCGACCCCGCGAGCCGCAAGAGCTTCCAGTGTCAGTGCGGTGTGGTTGAGGGTGCCCAGTCCGGCGCGGGTGATCACTATCGCGGCGGCACCCAGGTCGACGGCGATATCGCGCAGGGTGACACCTCCGGCGGCGAGCTCGACCAGTAGCCCGCCGGCTCCTTCGACCAGTGTCAACCGTCCCGGACGATCCAGCTCCCGGATCAGGCGCACCACTTCGTCGCGGCCGGGCAACTCCAGCCCGGCCTGCTCGGCGGCAGCCGCGGGTGCCATCGTCAGTGGATAGCGGGCCAGCCCGGCCAGCTCGGTCTGCCCTGCCCCTCCTGCCCCTCCTGTCCCTCCTGCCGCCCCTGCAAATCCCATCAGCCGGCCGACTTCGGCGAGATCGTCGTCGCCCGAGCCGTCCACCGAGCTGTCCACCGAGCCGTCCCCCGAGCCGTCCCCCGAGCCCTCCGCGGTGCCGGTCTGGGCGGGTTTGCACACTGCGACGCCGAAACCCGCCTGCCGGGCGTGCGAGGCCAGCGCGGCCGTCGCCACCGTCTTGCCGACGCCGGTGTCCGTTCCGGTAATCACCAGGACGGTCAACGGCGCCTCTCCGCGAGGTTGCCCAGCACCCCGGCCAGCACCCGCCGGGCGAGCTCCAGCTCCACGTCGCCCAGCGACGCCCGCGCGGTCAGGCGCAGCCGTGAGGTCCCGGCTGGGACGGCGGGCGGCCGGAAGCAACCCACCTTCACCCCGGCGTCCAGGCATGCGGTCGCCGCGGCCAGCGCCACATCGGGCTCGCCGAGGATCACCGACACCACCGCCGATTCCGGGACCCGTGGCACGCCGCAGGCCTGTGCCAGCTCGGCGGCGTGGGCCAGCACAGCTTGCGGCCGCCACGGTTCGGCCCGCAGGACACCCAGCGCGGCGAGTGCGGCGCCGACGGCCGCGGGCGCCAGTCCGGTGTCGAAGATGAACGGACGCGCCGCATCGATCAGGTGCGCCCGCACCGCCGCGGGTCCGAGCACCACGCCGCCCTGACTGCCCAGGGCCTTGGACAGCGTCGTGGTCATCACCACGTCGGGCGAGCCGGCCAGCCCCACCTCGTACAGCAGCCCGCGTCCCCCGCCGCGTACCCCGAGGCCGTGCGCCTCGTCGACGATCAGCAGGGCGCCGCGGCGGCGACACACCTCGTGCAGCTCGCGCAGCGGCGCCAGCGTCCCGTCGGCGCTGAATACCGAGTCGGTGACCACAACCGCGCGCCGCTCCGAACGCGCGGTCAGTGCCTCCTCGACCGCGCCGATGTCACGGTTGGGGGTCACCACCACCCGTGCGCGCGACAGCCGGCAGGCATCCACCAGCGAGGCAGGCGAGCAGGCGTCGGACACCAGCAGCGAACCCGGACCGGACAAGCCGGCGACCGCGCCGAGGTTCGCGGTATAGCCGGAGGAGAACACCAGCCCCGCGGCCGCGCCGACGTAGCCGGCCAACTCGGCCTCGAACTGCCCGTGCAGTTCGGTGTCCCCGGTGACCAGCCGGGACCCGGTGGTCCCGGCGCCCCACACCCGCAACGCCTGCACACCGCCTTCGATGACACCGGGATGTTGCGAAAGGCCGAGATAGTCGTTGGAGGCCAGGTCCAGTTCTGTGCTCACCGGTGACCGCGGCCGCAGCGAACGGCGCAGCCCGGCCTTGCGGCGCTCGGCCTCCACCGACTCCAGCCAGGCCAGCGGCGAGTCCCGGATCGGCGACTTCGGGGAAGCCTTCATGGGGTTTCAGCCTACGAGGCTCGCGACCTGCACCATCGCCGAGGTTATCCGTGCGATTTCCGCCGGCGTGCAGATGTAGGGCGGCATCGCGTACACCAGGTTGCGGAACGGGCGCAACCAGACGCCGCAGTCCAGCGCGGCGGGCGTGGCCACCGCCAAGTCGACGGGCCGCCGGCATTCGATGACGCCGATGCCGCCGCATACCCGCACATCCGCCACCGCTGGAAGTGCGCGGGCCGGTTGGAGCCCGGCAGTCAAACCGGCGCCGATCCGCGCGATCCGGGCGCGCCAGTCCTGCCCCAGCAGCAACTCGATACTGGCCGCCGACACCGCGCAGGCCAGCGGGTTCGCCATGAAGGTGGGGCCGTGCATGAGGGCGCCGGGCCGGCCGCCGCTGATTGTGCCGGCGATGCCGGCGGTGCACAGAGTCGCGGCCAGGCTGAGGTATCCGCCGGTGAGCGCTTTGCCGACGCACATGATGTCCGGGGTCACGCCGGCGTGGCCGGCGGCGAACAGTTCCCCGGTGCGGCCGAAGCCGGTGGCGATCTCGTCGAAGATCAGCAGCACGTGGTGGCGGGTGCAGATGTCGCGCAGGTCGGTCAGGTAACGCGCATCGTGGAATCGCATCCCGCCGGCGCCCTGCACGAGGGGTTCGACGACGACGGCGGCCAACTCGCCGGCGTGGGCGGCCAGTTGCTCCTCGAACGCCGCACTGTAGGCGGGGTCGTAGTCGCGGGGTACCTGCGGGGCGAAGACCTGAGCGGCCAGGATGTCGGTCCACAGCGAATGCATGCCGCCGTCGGGATCGCAGATGCTCATCGGTGTGAAGGTGTCGCCGTGATAGCCGCCCCGCCAGGTCATCAGCCGGTGTTTGCCGGGCCGGCCCGCGCTGCGCCAGTACTGCAGGGCCATCTTCACCGCGACCTCGACCGCCACCGACCCGGAGTCACTGAAGAAGACCGTTTCCAGCCCCGCCGGGGTGATGTCCACCAGCAGCCGGGCCAGCCGGGCCGCCGGCTCGTGGGTCAGGCCGCCGAACATGACATGGTTCATGGTGTCCAGCTGGGAGGTCATCGCGGCGTCCAGCACCGGGTGGCCGTGACCGTGGATCGCGGTCCACCACGAACTCATCGCGTCGAGCACCTCGATCCGGCGCCCGTCGCTGATCAGGCTCAAGGTGGCGCCGCGGGCGGCAACCGCCACGACGGGAGCCAGCGCTTCGGCGCCGATGGTGCTGTAGGGATGCCAGAGATGCGCCTTGTCGACGGCGAGGATCTGCTCGGGAGTCATCCCGGACTCCGGCACTGCAGACGCTGGCACGAAATTCGACAGTAGCCCAGCGCGTCGCCGGCAAGACCGTAGCGTTGCGGTCGCGCGATGCCGGCCCATCGGGGAGCATGTGAAGCCATGACCTGTCCCTCCCGGCCCGAGGATTCGCCACCGATGTCCGACGACGAGGTGCGGGTCATCCGGTTGCGGATGGTCCCCTGGGATGTGGCTGCCACGATCGTGCTGCTGGGCGCCCTGATCCTGCTGCTCACGACCACCAGCTGGCCGTCGCGGCTGTTCGCGTTCGTCGACGGCCTGTGCGTGGACGGCGATTGCCCGCCGGCAGCCTTCGGCGCCAACTACTACGTCTACCCGGTGATGTACGGCGGTATCGGTGCGGCCGTGGCGGCCGCCACGCTCGGTCCGCTGGTATCGCTGGTGAAGGGGTGGCTGATGTTCTTCTGGCCGATCGTCGCCGCCGGTGTCCTCACCGTGGCCTCGGTGCTGGGCTATACCCTGGCCGGTGTCGCCCAGATCCGCTGAGCCGCCGTAGCTCCTGCCCCGGCGCGTGCCGGGCAATCAGCACCGCGCCGACGGGTACCCCACGCCCGGCGATGAAAACCGCAATGCGACCCAAATCACAACTGCCGCCCCAGGATTGACCGCCCCAGTCACCGTCCGGTCACGGTACGACAAATAATGCCCCCCAGGTCTGGCGGCCGGTCATCGCTGTTGTCAGAGTGTCCATAGTGACTGGTGTGAATAGTTCGGTATACCCGACCGATTCACCTACCACGAGTCATCCAGCGGCGCGCAGCCGGCAACAGGGCCCGCGCGTGCGGCCTGGAACGGCTGCGAAGGCGCGCGGTCACCGCGTCGACGCACAGACGGGGCACCTGCCCCAGGAGGTGAAGGAACCAATGAGTAGATGGCATCGCGTCTACGCCCTCGCGATCGGTCTCGCCGTGGCGGTAGCGCCGATGGCGACGGCCACGGGCACAGCGTCCGCCGACCCGTCGATCCGGCCGATGGACTACCAGCAGGTTACCGACGTCGTGGTCTCCCGCGCCCTGGCGCAGCGCGGTGTGCCGTTCTCCTGGGCCGGCGGCGGTGTCACCGGACCGACTCGCGGCACCGGCGAAAGCATCAACACCATTGGATTCGACGCCTCGGGCCTGATCCAGTACGCCTATGCCGGCGCCGGGCTCAAGCTGCCGCGGTCCTCGGGCCAGATGTACAGGGTCGGCCAGCGGGTCCTGCCCGCGCAGGGGCGCAAGGGCGACCTCATCTTCTACGGGCCCGAGGGCACCGAGTCCGTCGCCATGTACCTGGGCGACGAGAAGATGATCGAGGTTGGCGACGTGGTCCAGGTCTCGCCGGTGCGCACCAAGGACATGGCCCCGTACCTGGTCCGGATCCTGGGTTCCCAGACCGTACCCGGGGCGCCGGCCCAGACGGTGCCGTCCCAGCGGTTGCCGCTGCAGCAGCTGCCCCGGCAGTATCCGGCTCAGCAGGCCCCGGTGCAGCGGGCCCCGGTGCAGACCCTGCTCCCCCAGCAGGTGCCGACGCAGCAGATCCCGACTCAGCAGGCTCCGGTTCAGCAGGCCCCGGTTCAGCAGGTCCCGACCCAGACGGCGCCGTTGCAGCTGATTCCGGTAGTCCCGCCGGTGTCCATCACAACCCCCTGACGACCCCTTACCGAAAACCGCCGTCCGCTCCGAATTGGGGAGCGGACGGCGGTTTTCGGTAAGTTGTGCGGTGATCATGCTGACCCTGACTCGTTCCACGGCACCGGCATCGCCGCTGACCGGGCAATATCCGGTTGCCGCGACGCGGCCCACCGGCATGGGAACGCGCACGTCGGGCTTCTACCGGCACGACCTCGACGGCCTGCGCGGCATTGCGATCCTGCTGGTAGCGGTGTTTCACATCTGGTTCGGCCGGGTGTCCGGCGGCGTCGACGTCTTCCTTGCCCTGTCGGGATTCTTCTTCGGCGGCAAGATCCTGCGCGCCGGACTCAACGGGTCGCTGGCTCCGCTGACCGAACTGAGCCGGTTGGCCCGGCGGCTGCTGCCCGCGCTGGTCGTCGTACTCGCGGGGTGTGCCCTGCTCACCATCCTGATCCAACCGGAGACCCGGTGGGAGTCGTTCGCCGACCAGAGTCTGGCCAGCCTCGGCTACTACCAGAACTGGGAGTTGACCAACTCGGTCTCGGACTACCTGCGCGCCGGCGAAGCCGTCAGCCCGCTGCAGCACATCTGGTCGATGTCGGTGCAGGGCCAGTTCTACGTGGCGTTCCTGTTCCTGGTCGCCGGATGCGCATATGCGTTCCGGAGACGGCTCGGTACGCACCTGCGGACGCTGTTCATCGTTGTGCTCAGTGTGCTGACGGTGGCGTCGTTCTGGTACGCCGTGATCGCCCATCAGGCCAACCAGGCGACCGCCTACTACAACAGCTTCGCCCGCGGCTGGGAGTTGCTCCTGGGTGCGCTCGTCGGCGCGGTGGTGCCCTACGTGCGCTGGCCGATGTGGCTGCGCACGGTGGTCGCGACGGTGTCGCTGGCGGCGATCCTGTCGTGCGGGGCGTTGATCGACGGTGTCAAGGAGTTCCCCGGCCCCTGGGCGCTGGTGCCGGTCGGTGCGACCATGCTGATGATCCTGGCGGGAGCGAACATCGCCGCCGATCCGGGCAGCCGCGATCACATGCCGCCGCCCAACCGCCTGCTGGCGGTGGGGCCGCTGTTCACGCTGGGCGCGATGGCCTACTCGCTGTACCTGTGGCACTGGCCGCTGCTGATCTTCTGGCTGTCCTATACCGGCCACAAGCACGCCGGCTTCGTCGAAGGAATGGGTGTGCTGGCGGTGTCGGGGCTGCTGGCCCACCTCACTACCCGCCACGTCGAGGATCCGCTGCGTTATCGGGCGTCGTCGCGGCCGGTCGCACAGATCCCGTGGCGCCAGCGGCTTCGCCGGCCGACGATCGTGCTGGGCTCGGGGGTGGTGCTGCTGGGTGTGACGCTGACCGCTACGTCGTTCACCTGGCACGAGCACCTCGTCGTGGAGCGCGCCGCCGGCAAGGAACTCAGTGGGCTCAGTGCGGCCGACTACCCCGGGGCCCGGGCGCTCACCGCGCACGTACGGGTGCCCATCCTGCGGATGCGGCCGACGGTTCTGGAGGTCAAGGGGGACCTACCCTCCTCCACCCGTGACGGCTGTATCAGTGACTTCACCAATCCCGCCGTGGTCAACTGCACCTACGGCGACAGCGACGCTCCGCGGACGATCGCCCTGGCGGGCGGCTCGCACGCCGAACACTGGCTGGCCGCACTGGACCTGCTAGGCCGCCAGCATCGGTTCAAGGTGGTGACATACCTGAAGATGGGCTGCCCGCTGTCCACCGAGCAGGTTCCGTTGATCATGGGCAACAACAGGCCCTATCCGCAGTGCCGCAGCTGGGTCGACAAGACGATGGCCAAGCTGGTCGAAGATCGTCCGGACTACGTGTTCACCACCTCGACGCGGCCGTGGAACATCAAACCCGGTGACGTGATGCCGGCGACCTACATCGGAATCTGGCAGACACTGTCGGACAACGACATTCCGATCCTGGGGGTGCGGGACACCCCGTGGCTGGTCAAGGACCGCCGGGCATTCAATCCTTCGGATTGCCTGGCGAAGGGCGGCAGCGGGCAATCCTGCGGGATAGAACGCTCCGCAGTGCTGTCCGACCGCAACACCACGCTGGACTTCGTCAAGCGGTTCCCGCTGCTCAAGCCGCTCGACCTGTCCGATGCGGTCTGCCGCCCCGACTACTGTCGCGCGGTCGAGGGCAACGTGCTGATCTACCGCGACACTCATCACATGACCTCGACGTATGTCCGGACCTTGGCCCCGGAACTGGGCCGCCAGATCGCTGCGGCCACCGGCTGGTGGTAGCCGGCCGGTAGCGGCCCGTATCGCCGCCGGCGGCCGGACCCGGCACCGATAGGGTTGCCGGATGGCTGGGACCGGCACCGAGGGTGCCTTCGACGGTGCCGACGACTCCCCGTCGCTGGCCAGGGTGTGGCCCGGCGCGCCGTATCCCCTCGGCGCCACCTACGACGGCGTCGGCACCAATTTCTCATTGTTCTCCGAGGTCGCCCAACGCGTCGAGTTGTGCCTGATCGACCGCGACGGCGTCGAAAGCCGAATCGAACTCGAAGAAGTCGACGGTTATATCTGGCACGGCTACCTGCCGACCGTCACCCCCGGTCAGCGCTACGGGTTCCGGGTGCACGGGCCGTTCGATCCGGCCGCCGGTCACCGCTGTGACCCGAGCAAGCTGCTGCTCGACCCCTACGGCAAGTCCTTCGTCGGCGACTTCTCGTTCGACCAGGCGCTGTACAGCTACGCCCGCGAGGATCTCGCCGAGAGCTCCGCGGGCAACGGCATTCTCCCGATGGTCGACTCGCTCGGGCACACGATGACCAGCGTGGTGATCAATCCGTTCTTCGACTGGGTCTCGGACCGGGCGCCGGCCACCCCGTACCACGAGACGATCATCTACGAGGCACACGTCAAGGGGATGACCCAAACGCATCCGGGTATTCCCCAGGAACTGCGCGGCACCTATGCCGGGCTGGCGCACCCGGTGATCATCGAGCACCTACAGTCGCTCAACATCACCGCCATCGAGCTGATGCCGGTCCACCAGTTCCTGCACGACGAACGACTGATCGACATGGAGCTGCGAAACTACTGGGGGTACAACACATTCGGATTTTTGGCTCCGCACTACCAGTACGCGGCCACCCGCACACCCGGCGGTGCCGTCGCAGAATTCAAGTCGATGGTCCGAACGTTCCACGAGGCCGGCATCGAGGTCCTGCTCGACGTGGTCTACAACCACACCGCCGAGGGCAACCACCTCGGGCCGACGATCAACTTCCGCGGTATCGACAATGCGGCCTACTACCGGCTGGAGGACCCGGACCTCAGTCAGTACAAAGACTTCACCGGAACCGGTAACAGCCTCAATGTGCGGCACCCGCACACCCTGCAGCTGATCATGGACTCGCTGCGCTACTGGGTGCTGGAGATGCATGTCGATGGCTTCCGGTTCGATCTGGCGTCCAGCCTGGCGCGCGAATTCTACGATGTCGACCGGCTTTCGGCGTTCTTCGACCTGGTGCAACAGGACCCGGTGGTCAGCCAGGTCAAGCTGATCGCCGAACCGTGGGATGTCGGCGAGGGCGGTTACCAGGTCGGCAATTTCCCGGGTCTGTGGACCGAATGGAACGGCAAGTACCGCGACACCGTGCGCGACTACTGGCGGGGCGAGCCGGCGACCCTGGGCGAGTTCGCGTCCCGGCTGGCCGGCTCCTCGGACCTCTACGAGGAAACCGGGCGACGCCCGAGTGCCAGCATCAATTTCGTCACCGCCCACGACGGCTTCACCATGGCCGATCTGGTGAGCTACAAAGACAAGCACAACGCGGCCAACGGCGAAGACAACCGTGACGGCGAAAGTCACAACAGGTCCAGTAATTACGGCGTCGAAGGCCCCACCGACGACCAGGACATCACCGAGCTGCGCGCTCGGCAGGTGCGCAACTTCTGGGTCACCCTGATGGTCAGCCAGGGTACCCCGATGGTTTCCCACGGCGACGAGATCGGGCGTACCCAGTTGGGAAACAACAACGTCTACTGCCAGGACTCCGAACTGGCCTGGATGGACTGGTCGCTGGCCGAACAGAACGCCGGCCAGTTGGCGTTCGCCCGCAGGGTGACGCAATTGCGCCGCGATCATCCGGTGTTCCGGCGCCGTCGCTTCCTCACCGGCCGGCGAGTGCACAGCGATGCCGCGGTACGCGACATCGCCTGGTTCACACCGGCGGGGCACCAGATGACAACAGCGGACTGGGACAACGACTTCGGTAGGGCCATGGCCGTATTCCTCGATGGACAGGCGGTGGCCGAACCCGACCGCCGGGGGGAACGCGTGGTCGACGATTCATTCCTGCTGTGTTTCAACGCCCACGACGAGGAGGTCACCTTCGTCATGCCGCACGACGCCTATGCCCGGCAGTGGACGATGGAGTTGGACACCGCCAACCCGGCTGCCGAGGTCGAACAGACCGTCAACGCCGGCGAACAGCTTGTGCTACCCGGCCGCTGCGTGTTCGTACTCCGCAAGACCCAGTGACACATGGGTTTTCCGGTGTCGGCCACCTACCGGCTGCAGCTGCGCGGCGCGGCCAGTGGGTTCGCGTTCACCCTTGCCGACGCCGAGAACCTGCTTGACTATCTCGACGACCTCGGGGTGTCGCACCTGTACCTATCCCCGGTCCTGACCGCCGTCAGCGGGTCGTCCCACGGTTACGACGTCACCGACCCGACGACGGTGTCGGCCGAACTCGGCGGCCCGGATGCACTGGCCCGATTGGCGTCCGCGGCCCGGGAGCGTGGGATGGGGCTGATCGTCGACATCGTGCCCAATCACGTCGGTGTCGACAAGCCCCGGCAGAACCCCTGGTGGTGGGATGTGCTTCGGCACGGGAAGGCGTCGCCCTACGCCCGATTCTTCGATATCGACTGGAACCTCGACGATTCCGGACGAATCCTGCTGCCGCTACTGGGTTCGGCCGAGGACGTGGCAGGGCTGAACGTCGACGGCGACGTGCTGCGGCTGGGTGACCTGGAGCTGCCGATCGCGCCGGGAACCGGAGCGGGCAGCGGATCCGAAGTGCATGACCGCCAGCACTACCGGCTGGTGGGCTGGCGTGACGGTGTGTGCGGGTACCGCCGTTTTTTCTCCGTCACCTCGCTCGCCGCGCTGCGCCAGGAGGATCCCGCGGTGTTCGCCGCAAGCCACGTCGAGGTGGCCCGCGGGTTCGCCGAGGGACTCGTCGACGGCGTGCGTATAGACCATCCCGACGGATTATCCGATCCCGTGGGCTATTTGGGCCGGCTTCGGGAACTGTTGGGGCACCGAGCCTGGATCGTGATCGAGAAGATCCTGGCGGCCGGCGAAGCATTGGAGCCGACCCTGCCGATCGCCGGTAGCACCGGCTATGACGCGCTGCATGAGATCGGTGGACTTTTCGTCGATCCTTCCGGCGAGCAGGCCCTCACCGCGCTGGCCGCCTCCGCGGGCCTGGACTACAGCGCGCCGCCCGAGACCGCGCGCGAGCTGAAGATCCGTGCCGCCACCGACACACTGGGCAGTGAACTGGCCCGGCTGCGACGCAGCATCGTGGCGGCTGCCGGCGTCGACGATGAGCTGCTGCCGGACGCGATCGCCGCCCTGTTGACCCACATCGAGGTATACCGTTGCGACTATCCCGGCCTGGCCGCGACCCTGCCATCGGCCCTGGCGAAGACGCAGACGGCCCGACCGGAGTTGGGGCCGGCGTTGCAGGTGCTGGCCACCGCCCTGGCCGCTGGCGGCGAGCCGGCCGTCCGGCTGCAACAGCTGTGCGGGGCGGTCACCGCCAAGGCGGTCGAAGACTGTCTGTTCTACCGCGACGCCCGGCTGGTGTCGCTGAACGAAGTCGGCGGCGAGCCCGGGCGATTCGGTGTCGGCGCAGCTGAATTCCACCAGCGCTCCGCCGACCGTGCCCGCCGGTGGCCACGATCCATGACGACGCTGAGCACCCACGACACCAAACGCGGTGAAGACGTGCGCGCCCGGATCGGTGTGCTGTCGCAGGTGCCGTCGCTGTGGGCGGCGTGCGTCGCACGCTGGGAGCGCCAAGCGCCCTGCCCCGACCCGAACACCGGACTGTTCCTGTGGCAGAACATCTTCGGCGCCTGGCCGGTGGCCGGAGACGTCACCGACGAACTGTGTCGGCGATTGCACGCCTACGCCGAGAAAGCCATCCGGGAAGCCGGCCGGCACACCTCGTGGAGCACCCCGGATAGCGAATTCGAACACGCTGTCCATCGCTGGCTGGATGCCGTGCTCAACGGGCCGGTGGCCGGCGAGCTGACCGAACTCGCCGCCCGACTCGACCCGCACACCACCGTTGACGCTCTGGGCCAGAAGCTGCTGGCACTGACCGTACCCGGCATCCCCGACCTCTACCAGGGCACCGAACTGTGGGACGACAGCCTGGTCGACCCGGCCCACCGGCGTCCGGTGGACTACCGCATCCGGCGGGCCGCGCTGCGCGACATAGGGCATCCCAAGATGCGAGTGGTAGCGACCGCGCTGCGGCTGCGCCGCTCCCGCCCGGATTGCTTCTGCGACGGCGACTACCTTCCGGTGCTCGCTCGCGGCCCGGCCGCCGACCATATCGTGGCGTTCCGCCGGGGTCCGGGAGTAATGGTTGCGGTCAGCCGCTGGACGGTGCGGCTGGGTGAAACAGGTTGGGGTGACACCGTATTGCCGCTGCCCGAGGGCTCCTGGACCAACCGGCTGACCGAGGCCGGCATGCGCGGGCCGACCCGGGCCGCCGACCTGTTCGCCACGCTGCCGGTGGCATTGTTGGAGCATGCCGATGTGTGAATCACCCCGCGAGTACGAGTTCGCGGTATGGGCGCCGACACCCGCGCTGGTGCGCCTGGACATCGACGGCGCAGTGCATCCCATGACCCGCTCGGCCGACGGCTGGTGGCGCACCCGGGCGCCGGCGCCCGCCGATGCCCGGTACGGATTTCTGCTCGACGACGACCCGACCGTGCTGCCCGACCCCCGCTCGCCGCGCCAGCCCGACGGGGTTCACCGGCGGTCGCAGCTGTGGGATCCCGCCGGTGTTTCCTGGACGGACGAACACTGGGCGGGCCGCGCCGTCGACGGCGCGGTGATCTACGAACTGCACATCGGCACCTTCACCCCCGCGGGCACCTTCGGCTCCGCGATCGAAAAACTGGACTATCTGGTTGATCTCGGTGTCGACTTCGTCGAGCTGATGCCGGTCAACTCATTCGCCGGCACCCGCGGCTGGGGCTACGACGGTGTGTTGTGGTACAGCGTGCACGAACCCTACGGCGGACCCGAGGGCCTCGCGGGACTCGTCGATGCATGCCACGCACGCGGATTGGGCGTGCTGATCGACGCGGTGTTCAACCATCTGGGCCCGTCGGGAAACCATCTGCCCCGGTTCGGGCCGTACCAGGGTACGGGCAGCAACCCGTGGGGTGAGGGCATCAATATCGCCGGAGCCGACTCCGACGAGGTACGCCGGTACATCATCGGGTGTGCGCTGCGCTGGATGCGCGACTTCCACGCCGACGGCCTGCGGCTGGATGCGGTGCACGCGCTGGAGGACACCACGGCCATCCATATTCTGGAGGAGCTCGCCTCCGAGACCGACCGGCTGGCAACGGAGTTGGGCCGTCCGCTGGCATTGATCGCCGAGAGTGACCTCAACGACCAGCGCCTGATCAGCCCGCGCGGCAGCGGCGGATACGGCCTGGCCGCGCAGTGGGACGACGACATCCATCATGCGGTGCACGCCGCGGTATCCGACGAACGACAGGGCTACTACGCGGATTTCGGTTCACTGGCCACTGTGGCCACGACCCTGCGCCGCGGCTTCTTCCACGCCGGCACCTACTCGTCCTTCCGCCGCCGGAGGCACGGCCGTCCGCTGGACACCGCAACGATTCCGGCCACCCGGCTGCTGGCCTACACCTGCACCCACGACCAGGTGGGCAACCGGGCGCTCGGGGATCGTCCGAGCCAGAACCTGACGACCGGACAGCTCGCCGTCAAGGCCGCGTTGATCCTCTGCTCCCCCTATACCGCAATGCTTTTCATGGGTGAGGAGTGGGGAGCGACGACCCCGTTCCAGTTCTTCAGTTCCCATCCCGAACCCGAGCTGGCTCAGGCCACCCGGGACGGGCGCAAAGCCGAGTTCGCCGAGCACGGCTGGGATGCCGACGAAATCCCCGACCCGCAGGACCCGCAGACGTTCCAGAACTCCACACTGCAATGGCGGGAAGCGGACTCCGGCGAACACGCGAAACTGCGCGATCTGTACCGTGCCCTGATCGCGCTGCGCCACACCGAACCCGACCTGGCCGATCCGTGGCTGGACCATCTGGTCGTCGACTACGACGAAGACCGGCGCTGGATCGTGCTGCGGCGCAACCGGATCGCGATCGCCTGCAACCTGGGAACCACGACGGCCGTCATCCCGGTGACCGGTGAGCCGGTCCTGGCCTGGGGCACACCCGACATCGGCCCCGACGCCACCGGGCTGCCCGGACATTCGATGGCGATCCTGCGCACCCGATAGCCCCGCTTGCTCGCGAGCGTAACGCCACGGCGAAATCGGGAGCGTGAAATCGCAGCCCCGTTACGCTCGCGAAGAACTCGCAGCCGAGCCCCGAGCCCCGAGCCCCGAGCCCCGAGCCCCGCGCCGTGTGCCGAGCCCGGGGCGCTGGGGCCCGGGGCGCTGGGCGCTGGGCGCTGGGCCTACAGCAGGTAGCGGTACGCCGGCGACCCCGGACGAAGGGTCTCGGCGTGAATCTCGCTGGCCCGCATCCGGGCCAGCAGGCCGTCAAGGTCGGCCGCCGATCCCAGCTGGACACCCACCAGCGCCTCGCCGGTCTCCCGGTTGTTGCGCTTGACGTACTCGAACAGGGTGATGTCATCGTTGGGGCCCAGCACCTCGTCGAGGAAGCGTCGCAGCGCACCCGGCTCCTGCGGGAAGTCGACCAGGAAATAGTGCTTGAGGCCAAGATGGACCAGCGAGCGTTCCAGTATCTCCCCGTACCGGGAAACGTCGTTATTGCCCCCGGAAATCAGGCACACCACCGTCGACCCGGGTTGCACGTCGGCTTCCAGCAGGCCGGCCACTGACAAGGCGCCCGCCGGCTCGGCGATGATGCCTTCATTCTGGTACAGATCCAGCATCGCGGTGCACACCGCACCCTCGTCCACGGCGGTGATCGACACCATGTCGCCGGCCGCCGCCAGCGCCGCAAAGGTCTGTGTGCCCGCGCGTGCCACCGCGGCGCCGTCGACGAACTGGTCGACATGCTCCAGGGTGACCGGTTCGCCGGCGGCCAGGGCCGCCATCATTGCGGCGGCCCCCGCCGGCTCGATGCCCAGCACGGCGGTGTTGGCGGTCCGCTCCGCCAGGTAGGCGGTGATGCCGGCGATGCATCCGCCGCCGCCGACCGGAACCACCACCAGATCGGGTTCACCGCCTAGGGCCTCCAGGATCTCCACTGCGATGGTGCCCTGACCGGCCATGGTGCGCGGGTCGTCGTAGGGCGGCACCAGGGTGGCGCCGGTGCGCGCAACATCGTTGCGGGCGGCCTCGGCAGCCTGATCGTAGGTCGACCCGCCGACGATCAGCTCGATGAACTGCCCGCCGTGGTAGTGGATCCGGTCGCGCTTCTGCTTGGGGGTCTTGGCCGGCACATAGACCCGGCCGCGCACCCCCAGCGATCGGCAGGCGTAGGCGAAGCCCTGGGCGTGGTTGCCGGCCGAGGAGCATACGACACCTGCGGCCAGCTCCGCTTCGGAGAGCTGCACCAGCAGGTTGTAGGCGCCCCGCAGCTTGTAGGACCGCACGACCTGAAGGTCTTCGCGTTTGAGGTAGACCGTCGCACCGGTGATCTGCGACAGCCGGTCGCTGGGTTGCAGCGGGGTGGGGGTGACAACCGGGGAGATTCGCTTGGCGGCGTCGTCGACGTCACCCGCGCGCAGCGGCGGCGACGGGTTCGCGCTGGAGCTCAGTTCGGCGGACACCGGTCAATGGTGTCATGCCGGAGGAAATCGGGTTCAGTTCGCCGGGGTCAGCACGAACACCGGAATCTGGCGGTCGGTCTTCTGCTGATAGTCCGCATAGTCCGGATACGCCTCGACGGCACGCTGCCACCAGGTCGCCTTCTCGTCGCCGAACACTTCGCGGGCGTCGTAGTCGCCGGTGACCGTTCCGTCCTGCAATTCCACCCGGGGGTTCTTCTTGACGTTGTAGTACCAGACCGGGTTCTTCGGTGCGCCGCCCAGTGACGCGACGGCGGCGTATCGCCCGTCGTGTTCGACCCGCATCAGCGGCGTCCTGCGCAGTTTGCCCGTCTTGGCGCCGACGGTGGTCAGCAGGACGACTGGCATCCCCTTGATATTGACACCCGCGGGTCCCCCGGATTCGATGATTTTGTCGGCCTGGTTGCGGGACCAGTCCCACGGGCTGGGAGCGTATTCACCTGACAGTGGCATACCCAAGACTGTATGCCCGCCACCCGCGCGCCCTGGTGCCCTGGTGCCCCGGTGCCCCTACCCGCCGCCGCGGCCCACCATCGTGCGGGCCAACTCGGCGATCACGTTGACCCGCCGGACCGCCATGGTGATCTCGTCGGCGAACTCCCTGCGCCGTTTGGCCAGATCGGGCTGGTCGGGGCTGTCCAGCAGTTCCCGGTGACGGGCCAGCCGCAGCGCGGTCTTGAACAGCTCCATCGACCTGGACTCGGCGTTGGCGATTCTGTGTTGCAACTCCCACTGCTTGCCCACTTCGAGGCATTCGGCGAGGAACGCCTCCTGGTCCGGCGATTCGTCGTCCAGGGCGGCCAGCCGATCGGCGACGAGGTGGTAGGCGTCCAGGAACGGCCGCAGCACCAGGTGTGCCAGCAGCAGGTCGGTCGACTCCAACAGCGCAATCACCTCGCCGGCCGCGGTGTCCTTCGCCGGGTCCGCTGTCGAACCGATCAGCCGTACCTCGTCGGTGAGTTCCCTCTCGAACTGCGCGCGCCCGGAGAACAGGAACTCGAACTTCAGCAACTCGCGCAATGCCAGCGCTTCGTCCAGCACCGCAGAGGGGGTGACTATCCCGTCCCCGGAAGCGGTGGCGGTTTCGACAGCTGCCAGCAACGCCAGTTCGGCGATGGCGCGATCGACCATGATGTGGATGGCGGTATTGCGATAGAACGCCGCCACCAGATGCTGATCGGGGCCGATACCCCAGACCGCCTCGGTACCGGCGTCGTAGACGCTGACCACACCGGAGTCCACCATCTGGTGCAGTGTCCAGCGGATCGTCGACCGATTGGTCAGGTCTGTCGCGCCGGCCACCGGCCAGTCGCGCGCGGCGATGTAGCGCGCCAGCGGGCTCACCGTGGCCAGCACCTCGTTGATGGACAGCGAGCGGTCGGCGCCCAGCAGCGCCAGGCTCACCACCGCGGTGGGTGTGACGGGTGTGGCGCGGTTGATCCGGTGCTCGACGTCCAGCGCGATGCGCTCGACGACGGTCTCGGTTCCCGACGGGTCGGCGCGCAATTCCTCGAGCCGCTTGCGCAGCGGCAGTGGCTCGCCGAAGTCGAGGTAGGCGCGCCCCAGCCGTTCGCCCTGTTGCCGCGACAGCCGGACCAGGAAGCGGAGGTCCTCGGGGGCTTTCGTCGCGCCGTATGCCTCGGTGGTCATCGCCGCCACTTCGTGCAACTGGTCATAGACGATCGACGTGGGCACCAGATACACCTCGGGGCCGTCGATTTCGTCGACCGCGTCGGCCAGATAGCGCAGGATGCCGAATACCGGGGGGCGCAGCTTGCCGGTCCTGGTGCGGCCGCCTTCGATCGACCAGGTGAGATTGGTGTGGTTCTGCACCAACTGGGCGGTGTAGGCGCGCAACACGAAACGGTAGACCGGAATGTCCTTGGTCTGGCGCCGGATGAAGATCGTCCCGGTGCGCTTGGCGAGGGTGCCCATCGGGAAGAAGTTCAGATTGGCCCCGCCGAATGTGTACGCCGCCGAGAGCCGGTTGGCCGCGATCTCCTCGGGCAGCAGCATGCCGTCCAGATATGACCGGTGCGAGAACGCGAATGCCAAAGTGGCCTTGCGGTCCAGCGACCGCAGTTTCGCGATCTGATCCTCGTCGACCAGCACGTCATAGGCTCGCATCAGCCACCGGCTGAAGCCGCGCCACGCCTGCACGGCACGCTCATCCAGGGACGCCGCCACTTCCCGCAGGTAGGCCGCGGCCTCCATCCGCACGCTCCCGGGGTCGCGGCCGAGTTCGCCGGCCATTTCGTCGAGGCGCTCGCCGAACCACCGGGCATTGAGCAGCTGGGTGACCGCCTCCGGATCGGTGACCAGCGGCGAGGTGGATTCCTCGACCAATCCGGTGCGCTGCAGCAGTTTTCGTACCTCGGCACGCCCGGTCTTTCGTGCGGTCAGTGCATTGATGCGCCTCACGCCGGTTGTCCGATCCCGACATCGGCGGGTTGGTGGATCCCCGGCCCGGGATCGGGGGCGTAGAGCTCCTCGATCTCGGCGGCGTACTTGGCGTTGATGGGCTTGCGCTTGAGCTTCATGGTCAGTGTGATCTCGTCGCCGCCTGGCTCCCACAGGGCGGGCAGGATGCGGAATCGCTTGATCTGTTCGACTCGCGCCAGCTTCGCGTTGCCCTGCGCCACGCCCGCCGCGATCTGCTCGATGACCTCAAGATGCGAGGCCAGCGCCGACGGCGACGGGTCCAGGTTGTGCCGGGCCGCGTGCGGGCCGACGGAGTCTGCGTCGAAAACCATGAGCGCGGTGTTGTACGGCCGCCCGTCGCCAATGGCGATCATGACACCGACCATCGGGCAGGCGGCGACGATGGTGTTCTCGATGTTGGCCGGCGACATGTTCTTCCCCGCGGCATTGATGATCAGCTCCTTCTTGCGGTCCACTATCCGCAGGTAGCCGTCGGCGTCGGTGTCGACGATGTCCCCGGTGTGCAACCAGCCTTCGGCGTCGATCGCCTCGGCGGTCTTGGCCGGCTCCTTGCGGTAGCCCTTCATCACCAGCGGCCCGCGGACCAGGAACTCGCCGTCGTCGGCAACCTTGCCCTCCAACCCCGGCAGCAGCTTCCCGACGGTGCCCAGCCGCAATTCGCGGGGGTGGACGGTGGAGGCCACGCAGCTCAGCTCCGACATGCCCCACACCTCGGAGATCGGGATGCCGATGCCCGCGTAGAAGGCCAGCGTCTCCCGCGGGATCGATGCGGCCCCCGACACCGCCCAGCGCAGTTCGCCGAACCCGAGCTTGTCGCGCATCTTGGACAGCACCGACTCGTCGGCCCTGGCCCACTCGGCCGCGGTCTCGGCCGACATCGGTTCGCCGGCCAGTTCCGCGGCCCCGCGCCGGGCCGCCACCGACATCGCCCAGTCCAGCGCCCGCCGGGTGGCCTCGTCGGGCTCATGGGCGACCATGAACTCGATACCGGCCTTGAGCTTCTCCCAGACGCGCGGTACCGCACCCCACACGGTGGGCCGGGTGTCGGCCAGGGCTGCGGCGATTGCGCGGGCGTCGGAAACGGCGGTGACCTGAGTGCCGAAGATCTCCTGGGCGTACAGGCCGGTCATCCGGTCGGCGATGTGCGCTGACGGCAGGAACGAGGTGACCCGGTCGCCGAAGCGAATTCCCAGCACGTCGTCCAGCCCGTAGCCCTCGAACAGCAGGTTGGTGTGGGTCATCTCCACACCCTTAGGGTTGCCGGTGGTGCCGGATGTGTAGATCAGGGTGACGACGTCGTCGGGCTGCACGGCACGCCAGGTCGCCTCGAAGTCGAAATCCCGCCGAGCCGCTGCATAAAGGTCCGACACCGGCAGCGTTCCCGCCGGGTTGCCGTCGATGCAGATGATGTGCTCGATCGGTGCCCCGCTGGCGCGGATGCGCCCGACGTACTGTTCCTCGCAGATCACCACCTTGGTGCCGGCGTTGCCCAGGACATAGGTCAGCTGCTCGGCGGGCAGTGTGTTGTAGAGCGAAAACGAGGTGGCGCCGGCGTGCTGAGCACCCACCTCCAGCGGATAAAACTCGACCCGGTTGGCCATCATCAGCGAGACGGTGTCGCCGCGGCGAACCCCCAGTCCGTTCAGCCCTGCGGCGACTTTGCGCACCTGTTCGGCGTACTCCCGCCAGGTCAGTGCCGCGGTATTGCCGGGGGCCCGCACCGCGATCGCGTCCGGATCGATCGACGCGGCGCGCTGGAACGCCTCGCATAGCGTGGTCGGACGGTCGGCGTCGGCGTCGGATTCGGCAGGGGCTTCGGCTTCAGCTGGGGTCATGTTCAGGTCTCCTCGACGCCGGTTGCGCGCTTCCAAGTGAGCCTACGTCCGCCGCAATGAGTCACGGAACATGGGCGGGCGGGGGCACGTCGTCGTACCGGGTACTGCGCTGCTTAGTGCATCGGGTATCGGTGTAATCTGTACACCGTGAGCAAGCGGGTAAGCCTCATTCTCAAAGACGCCGACGAAATCGCTATCGCGCCCTACCTCAGCGAAGGCTCCCCTTCTTTCGAGACGCTGCGGCAGTGGGCGGCTCAACGACACGGGGTCACCATCAAATCAGAAGCGGGTGCGCTCAGAGCGCTACTCCAGGCCGGCGCCGAAGCGCTGCGTGACCAGGTCCTCGACGCCGGATACGCACAACTGGCCGAAGAGTTCAACGCCACAGATGCCGATTCCGAGCGGCGGACGGCGCGGGACCGCTATACCCGTCGCGCCGCAGCCCTTTGGTGAATAGCGGAATGCGCGGCCAGGCGTTTCGAGTGGATCTCGGCCATGGTGCAAAACCCTGGGTGATTCTCAGCAATAATTCGCGGAACCGGAACCTCGATACGGTGTTGGCCGCTCGGATCACGACGACGAGCAGAAATGCGCACGTGCCGACGGTGGTACCGCTGGCCGCGGCCGACCCATTGGTCGGATTCGTCCTCGTCGACGACATTGTGCAGCTGTACCACGACGAACTCGCTCATCCGCTGGGCACATTGTCGGTGCCGACCATGCAGGAGATCAGCATGGCTCTGCGGATCGCACTGCCCTGAGTGCACCTCGCCCGGCATCGCCGGCAACCCTCGGCCAGTTGCTGACTGTTACCCGCCCAGGCACCCGGGGCCGAACAACTGCTTGAGGTCGCCCATCAGGGCCGGCGAGGGCGTCACCCGCAGTGACTGGTCCAACTCCAGGGTGGTGATCCGGTCCCCGCTGATCAGCCGCAGATGCACCTGCGAGGTGCCGGGGTGGCGTGCCAGCACCTGCTTGAGCGCGCTGACCTTGTCGACGGTGCACTGGCGGGTGGGCAGGCTGACGGCCAGTGGCCGGTCCGGCAGGGCGCCGGAGAAGTCGGGCACCGCCAAATCCTTGGCGATCAGGCTGATGCGGTCGTCGCGAATGGCGACCTTGGCATTGACCAGCACCACCGCGTCGTCGGTGACCTCGCCACCGTAGCAGGAGTAGGTGTGCGGGAAGAACAGCACCTCGATGCCGCCGGTGAGGTCTTCCAATTGTGCTGACGCCCAGGGCATTCCGTTCTTGTTTACCCGCCGGTTGACCGCGGCGAGGATGCCGCCGACACGCACCTGGGTATCGTTGGGCACGTCGCCGTCCAGGATCGCCGGAATGGCCGTGTCGACCTGAGTCGCCAGCAGATGCGCCACCCCGTTGAGCGGATGGCCGGACACGTAGAGGCCCAGCATCTCGCGCTCCAGGGCAAGCTGGTGTTTGCCCTCCCACTGGTCGTCGGGCACCTTGATGGTGAATACCGGGTCGGCGGCACCGTCGTCGGCCCCGCCGAACAGGTCGAACTGGCCCATCGCCTCGGCCTTCTTGGTGCCCAGCACGGAGTCCACCGCGTCGGTGTGCACCAGGAACAGGCCCTTGCGGGCGTGGCCGAGCGAGTCGAAGGCGCCGGCCTTGATCAGCGACTCGGTGACCCTCTTGTTGCACGCCGAGATGTCGATCTTGTTCAGGTAGTCGGAGAAGTCGGTGAACTTGCCCTTGGTGCGGCGGGTGCCGATCAGCGACGACACCACGTTCGCGCCCACGTTGCGCACCGCGCCCAGGCCGAAGCGGATGTCGTCGCCCACCGAGGCGAAGTTGTGCACCGATTCGTTGACGTCCGGCGGCAACACGGTGATGCCCAGGCGCCGGCAGTCGGCGAGGTACACCGCGGCCTTGTCCTTGTCGTCGCCGACCGAGGTCAGCAGGCCCGCCATGTATTCACCCGGATAGTTGGCCTTCAAGTAGGCGGTCCAGTAGGACACCAGCCCGTAGCCGGCGGCGTGGGACTTGTTGAAGGCGTAGCCGGCGAACGGAAGGATGGTGTCCCACAGGGCTTTCACTGCGCGCTCGGAGAACCCGTTGGCGGTCATGCCCTCGTGGAAACCCTTGTACTCGGCCTCGAGCACCTCCAGCTTCTTCTTGCCCATCGCCTTGCGCAGTGCGTCGGCCTTGCCCATCGTGTACGAGGCGACCTTCTGGGCGATGAACATGATCTGTTCCTGGTAGACGATCAGGCCGTGGGTCTCGGACAGGATCTCGCGCAGCGGTTCTTCGAGTTCGGGATGGATCGGTTTGATCGGCTGCCGGCCGTTCTTGCGGTCCGCGTAGTCGTTGTGGGCGTTCATGCCCATCGGCCCAGGCCGGTACAGCGCCAGCACCGCGACGATGTCGTTGAACTCGGTGGGCTGCATGCGGCGCAACAGGTCGCGCATCGGCCCGCCGTCGAGCTGGAACACCCCCAGGGTGTCGCCGCGCCCCAGCAGATCGTAGGTGGGGCCGTCGTCAAGCGGCAGAGATTCCAGGTCGACCTCGATGCCCCGGTTGGCCTTGATGTTCTCGATGGCGTCGCCGATGATCGTCAGGTTCCGCAGCCCCAGGAAGTCCATCTTGAGCAGGCCGATGTCCTCACACGACGGGTAGTCCCAGCCGGTGATGATGGCCCCGTCCTGCGGCCGCTTCCACAGCGGGATGGCGTCGGTGAGCGGTTCGCTGCTCATGATCACCGCGCACGCGTGCACGCCGGCGTTGCGGATCAGGCCCTCCAGGCCGCGCGCGGTCTGGTAGATGGTCCGCGCGTCCGGGTCGGACTCGATCAGCCCGCGAACCTCTGCTGCCTCCTTGAACCGCTCGTGGTCGGGGTCGGTGATGCCCGACAGCGGAATGTCCTTGGCCATGATCGGCGGCGGCAACACCTTGGTGATCCGGTCGGCGATGGCGAACCCCGGCTGACCGTAGTGGATTCGCGCCGAATCCTTCAGGGCCGCTTTGGTTTTGATAGTGCCGAAGGTGATGACCTGGGCAACCCGGTCCTGGCCCCACTTCTCGGCCGCGTAGCGCACCATCTCACCGCGGCGGCGGTCGTCGAAGTCGATGTCGATATCGGGTGCCGACGGGCGCTCGGGGTTGAGGAAGCGCTCGAACAGCAGACCATGCGGAATCGGGTCGATGTTGGTGATCCCCATCGCGTAGGCCACCAGCGAACCGGCCGCCGACCCGCGGCCCGGCCCGACCCGGATGTCGACCGAACGCGCATAGTTGATCAGGTCCGCGACGATGAGGAAGTACGACGGGAAGCCCTTGTCGCAGATGACCGTGATCTCGTAGCCGGCCCGGTCGAGATATTCCTGGCCGACGCCGGACGGAAAGCGTCGCGCCAGCCCGGCCATCACCTCGTGACGCAGCCAGGACGCCGGATCGTGCCCCTCGGGCACCGGGAAAATCGGCATCCGGTCGCGCGGGGTCCAGACGTCGGCGTAGGACTGCACCCGCTCGGCGATCAGCAGGGTGGAGTCGCAGGCGCCGGGCACGTCGGTGTCCCAGAGCCCGCGCATCTCGGCGGCGGACTTGAGGTAGTAGCCGTCACCGTCGAACTTGAACCGGTTCGGGTCCGAGAGCGTCTTGCCCGTCTGCACGCACAGCAGCGCCTCGTGGTTGTGGGCGGCCTCGCGGGTGACGTAGTGGCAGTCGTTGGTGGCCAGCGGCGGGATGTCGAGCTTACGGCCGATCTCCAGCAGGCCTTCGCGGACCCGCTGCTCGATGGACAGGCCGTGGTCCATCAGCTCCAGGAAGTAGTTGTCCGCCCCGAAGATCTCCCGCCACCGGGCGGCCGATTCCAGGGCTTCGCGGTCATGGCCCAACCGCAGCCGGGTCTGCACCTCGCCGGACGGGCAGCCGGTGGTCGCGATGATGCCTTCGGCGTGTTCGGCCACCAGCTCGGCGTCCATCCGCGACCACTTACCCAGCTGGCCCTCGAAGGAGGCCAGCGACGACAGCTTGAACAGGTTGCGCAGGCCGGTCGCGTTCTCGGCCACCATCGTCAGATGGGTGTAGGAGCCGCTCCCGGAGACGTCGTCGCTCTTCTGGCCGGGATCGCCCCAGGTGATACGGCGGGTGTCGAAGCGGGAACCGGGCGCCACATACGCCTCGACCCCGATGATCGGCTTGATCCCGGCCTTGGTGGCCGAGTTGTAGAACTCGCTGGCGCCGAACATGTTTCCGTGGTCGGTCATCCCGATTGCCGGCATGCCCAGCCGCTCCACCTCGGCCAGCATCGGGGAGATCTTCGCCGCACCGTCCAGCATCGAATACTCGGTGTGGTTGTGCAGGTGTACGAAGGACCCCGGGGGCGAACCGTTCATAGGGACGCCAGTCTATGACCGGCCACCGACAGTCCTCCGGCGTGTCGCGGGTCGTGTCTCGACGGTGCGTGGCCCGCACCCGGCATCTGCCGGTCCGGAGCCGTTCGCAGGGCCGCCGGTCAGCGCCCGGAACCGCTGCGCAACCTGTTGCCGATCCGGATTGCCGGCAGCAGCACGGC
Organism: Mycobacterium sp.; assembly: GCF_047975165.1. Lineage (GTDB taxonomy): Bacteria > Actinomycetota > Actinomycetes > Mycobacteriales > Mycobacteriaceae > Mycobacterium. The sequence goes on along the minus strand of NZ_JBKECZ010000039.1, from coordinate 15,309 downwards.
GCGCGGCAACAGCCGGCCGCCGGTGCTCAGGAACTTGGGCACCAAGCCGGGAACCACCCCGCGCTTTCCGGCCAGCATCCCCTCGATGGCCTGCTCGGCAACCTCGCGGGGCGAGACCTGGGCCGCGGCGATGCTGAACCGTTCGGCATTGGCGATCTCCGCCCATTCGGTGGGCACCGGCCCCGGACACAGGGCCGTGACCGACACGCCGGTGCCGCGCAGTTCCTCGTGCACCGCCTCGGAGAACGTCAGCACGAAGGCCTTGCTCGCCGAGTAGACGGCCATGACGGGCAGCGGCTGGAAGCCGGCGATGGATGCGATGTTGAGTACGGCGCCGGCGCCGCGCTCGACCATGCCCGGCAGCACCGCGCGGGTCAGTTCCATCAGTGCCAGCGCGTTGAGCGTCACCTCTTCGCTTTCGCGCTCGGCCGGCAACTCGTGGAAGTGTCCGCTGGTGCCGAAGCCCGCACTGTTGCACAGACCCGCGATCGGATCGGTGGCCAGCCGTTCGCTCAACTGCGCCCGGGAATCCGGGTCGGCGAGGTCCAGTGGGAAGACCTCCACGGTGACGCCGCAGTCCGCGCGCAACGTGTCGGCGAGATCGTCCATCCGCTCTCGGCGCCGGGCGACCAGCATCAGCGGAAAGCCGCGACGGGCCAGGCCCTTGGCCATTTCGGTGCCGATGCCCGAGGAGGCGCCGGTGATGACGATGGTTGCGGTCTTGCTCGGTTTCGGAAGGCTCATGGTGTTACCAATGTATCCCGCGGGTCGCCTGCAGGAACACTTCGCTTCCGGTGTCGAGCTCCCGCGCCGGGGGTGCCTTCTTGGCGCCCTTGGCGGCCGCGGAGTCTTCGAACATGCCGAACGCGCGGTTGCGCACCCGGTCCATGACTGCCGGGTTGACCGCGTCGGCGAACGCGGCGAACTGGCCGAACGGCGAACTCGTCCGCCGCGGCCGATGGATCAGCGCGTCGGTGATCACCCCGGCCGCCTGGTCCGGTGTGAGCGTCGGGAATTTGTCGTACATGGTGGTCGGACTGATCATCGGTGTCCGCACCAGCGCCATGTGAACGGTGGTGAAACGTACATTGTCGCTGACGGTTTCGGCCTGCAGCGCGTCGCACAGACTGTCCAGCGCGGCCTTGCTGGCGATGTAGGCGCCGAACCGCGGAGCCCGGGTCTGCACACCGACCGAGGAGACGTTGACGATGTGTCCGAAATCCCGCTCCCGCATGCCGGGGATGAACTTGAGAATCAGCTGGACCGCACCCAGGTAGTTCAGCTGCATGGTGCGCTGGTAGTCGTGAATCCGGTCGTAGGACAGCGCCAGCGAGCGCCGGATCGACCGCCCGGCATTGTTGATCTGGATGTCGACCCCACCCAGCTCGTCGAGCACGGTATCGGCCATCGCCGCGATCGCGTCCATGTCGGAGAGATCGCACGGGTACACGTGGGCGGTGCCGCCGTCGGCGCGGATGTCGTCGGCGACTTTTTCCAGGTTCTCCGGCGTGCGCGCGACCAGCGCCACCGTGCCGCCGGCCTCGGCGATCTTGTGCGCCGCAGCCTCCCCGATGCCCGATGACCCGCCGGTGATCAGAACCGTCTTGCCGGCGACGGCGTCGCCGAGACTGCGGCCCTGCACCTTGTCGACCACGTTGCGCCAGTAGAACGGCCGGTAGCGTCCGGCGGAGTTCGGCGTATTGATCATGTTCGACATCGCTGCGAACGGTTTCGCTGCCAGGTTGGTGAGGTCATCGAGGTTCATTGGCCGGTGCTTCTGATGGCGGTGCGGATGGTGTGATGGCCGTCATAATGACAAACCGATGGCAGCATCCCCTGGCTGGGGTGCCGGTCAGCCCGGTGCCCGTAGTACGTCCAGGGCGTGTTGCAAGTCCGGCGGGTACGGGCTGTCGATCCGCATGCGCCGACCGTCGGCCGGGTGTGCGAATGCCAGGGATCGCGCGTGCAGCCACTGGCGTTCCAGGCCGAGCGTGGTGGCCAGCCGAGGGTCGGCCCCGTACACCAGGTCGCCGCAGCACGGGTGGCGCAGCGCCGCGAAATGCACCCGGATCTGGTGGGTGCGTCCGGTGTCCAGGTGCACGTCGAGCAGGCTGGCTGCGGCGAACGCCTCCACGGTGTCGTAGTGGGTGACGCTGTGCCGGCCATCGCTGGTGACGGCAAACTTCCATTCCGGGCCCCGATGCCGGCCGATCGGGGCGTCGATGGTGCCGCTGGATGGATCCGGATGACCCTGCACCAGTGCGTGATAACGCTTGTCGACGGTGCGCTGCTTGAACGCCCGCTTGAGTACGGTGTAGGCGCGTTCGGAACGCGCCACCACCATCACCCCGGAGGTGCCGACGTCCAGGCGGTGCACTATCCCCTGCCGCTCGTGCACACCGGAGGTGGAAATCCGGTAGCCCGCGGCGGCCAGGCCGCCCAGCACCGTCGGCCCGGTCCAGCCGACCGACGCGTGGGCGGCGACCGCGGCCGGCTTGTCGACGGCGACGATGTCGTCGTCGGAGTACAGGATCGTCATCCCCTCGATGTCGACCGGGGTGTTCTCCGGGGGCTTGGGGCGTTCGGGCAGCCGCACCTGCAGCCAGGCTCCAGGTGTCAGGCGGTCGGATTTCCCCGCCGGGGCGCCGTCGAGCTCCACACCGCCGTCCTCGGCGATGGCCGCCGCCGCACTGCGCGACATCCCCAGCAGCCTCGCCAACCCGGAATCGACGCGCATGCCCGCGAGCCCCTCGGGGACCGCGATGCTCCGGTCGGTCACCGGCCCCGCTCGGGTTTACGCCGGCCCGCGGTGTCGAAGTCGAAGCCGAGAATGGACAGCACCACCAGCAGGATGGCGCCGCCCACCACCGAAGGGTCGGCGACGTTGAACACCGGCCACCAACCGATCGACAGGAAATCCACCACGTGCCCGCGCAACGGCCCGGGCGAGCGGAAGAAGCGGTCGATGAGATTCCCGGTGGCGCCACCCAGGATCATCCCCAGGCCCACCGCCCACCAGGGTGAAACCAGCCGCCGGCCCATCCAGAAGATCCCGGCGACCACACCGGTCGCGATCAGGGTAAGCACCCAGGTGTAGCCGGTTGCCATCGAGAAGGCGGCACCGGAATTGCGCACCAGCGTCCAGGTCACCGTGTCCCCGATGATCGGCACCGGCTGACCGGGCGGGAGCAGTTTGACGGCCAGCACCTTGGTGACGACGTCGGCCACCAGCACCACCGCAGCGACCGACAGCAGCAAACGCAACCGCCTCGGCGTTTCCGTCGGGGCGGTCGGGGCATCCGTGCCGTCGCCGGTCGTCCTCAGCGGGTCGGCCGGCCCGGTTGGTTCCTCTGGCACCCCACCATCATCCACTAGAGCGATGAGCGGCAGGGGTCCAGCCGGGTGGTGCGGTTCCGCGTCGCCGGTGTACGGCCGCCAGCCCCCGGCCGCCGGTGTACGGCCGCCAGCCCCCGGCCGCCAGCCCCCGGCCGCCGGTGTACGGCCGCCAGCCCTCAGCCGCCGGCCCGCAGCCCCCAGCCCCCAGCCCCCAGCCGCCGGCCCCTGGCCCCTGGTTGGGGGATGATCTGTTCATGGCCCGCGTCACCGTCATCACCACCGGGGGAACGATCTCGACGAGGACGGGCCCGGACGGAGCGCTGCGGCCGGCCGATTCCGGGGCTCAACTGACCGCGGGGCTGGCACCCGGCATCGACGTCGTGGACCTGATGGCCCGCGACAGCTCGGAGCTGGTGCCCGCCGACTGGGACCGGATGGCGGCCGCCGTGCGGTCCGCGGTCGCCGGCGGGACGGCCGGGATCGTCATCACCCACGGCACCGACACCATGGAGGAAAGCGCGCTGTGGCTGGAGCTGACCTACTCCGGCAACGTTCCGGTGGTGCTCACCGGGGCGATGCGCGGAGCCGACGCGCCGGATCCCGACGGCCCCGGCAACCTGCGCGACGCCCTGACGGTGGCGGCCAGCCCCGCGGCCCGCGATCTCGGGGTCCAGGTGTGCTTCGCCGGAAGGGTGCTGCAGCCGCTGGGTATGCGCAAATCCGGTACCGAAGACCTCAGCGGTTTCGCCGGGAGGCTGCTTGGCGCGGTAGCGGCGGACGTGTCCTGGACGGACACCAAAGTGCGGCCGTTCGTCGGTCGGCTTCGCGCCGCCGATGCGCCGCGCGTCGACATCGCCGCGGTGTACCCCGGCGCCGATTCGGCGGCGCTGGACGCTTTTGCCGCCGCCGGTGCGCGCGCGGTGGTGTTGGCGGCGCCGGGTTCCGGCAACGCCGGTGCGGCGGTGATCGACGGTGTCCGGCGGCTGTGCGAGGCCGGGATGGTGGCCGCCGTGTGCAGCCGGGTCGACGGCGCCCGGGTTGGGGCGGGTTACGGCCCGGGGCATGACCTGGTGCGAGCGGGCGCTCTGCTGGTGCCGCGGCTGGGGCCACCGCAGGCCCGGGTGCTGCTGATGGCCGCGCTGGCGGCGGGGCTACCCGTCGCCGAGGTGATCGGCCGCTGGGGCTGAGGCTGACTCGCGGGCTCGCAGTTCGTCGAGGTAGTCGGGCCAGTCCAGGCTAACGACCGGATCCGCCGGGGTGATCGGGGCGGGGTCGCCGGTGCCGAACGTCCGGGCCGGGCCGGGGCCCGTGGCGCGGGTCTCGAACCGCACGGTCACCACCCCGTGACCGGCTCCCTGGACCCAGCCGTGACCCAGATCAGGGTGTGCGACGTCGTCGCCTATCCGCCAGGCCCCGTCCGGCCCGGTCGCCGACGCTTCCCCGGCCGTCTCGACCTCACGGGGGGCGTCGGCAGCCGCATCGGCCAACAGCTCCGCCTCGGCGAACAGCGGTTCCTGCCGCACGTCGGTCAGGCCGGAAAACCCGACGCCCAGCAGGCGCACCGGGCCGATCCGCACCGGGTCGAGCAGCAACCGGCGGGCCACCGCCTCCAGGGCGCGGGGGTCGGCTGTCGCATACGGCAGGGTTGCCGAACGGGTCAGGGTGCTCATGTCGGCCTTCTTCAGCTTCACCGTCCCGGTCCGGGCGCCACGACCGTCTTTGAGCAGGCGCCGGTGCGCGTGTTCGGCGATCGGAGCGATGGCCGCACGCAGCTGGTCGAGGGTGGTCAGGTCGGTGGCGAACGTCGACTCGGCACTGATCTGTTTGGCTTCGGCACGCTCGGCCACCGGGCGGTCGTCGACCCCCCGGGCAAGTCGGTGCAGCGCGGGGCCGACGGTTGCGCCCAGAATGTCGGCCACCTCGGCATCGCTGAGGGCGGCCAGTTGCCCGATGGTGCCGATGCCGAGCCGGTGCAGTTTCTCCTCGGCGACCGGGCCGATCCCCCACAGCTTGCGCACCGGCAGCCCGCTGAGCAGCCGCCCTTCCTCGTCACGGCGAACGATCCGGATCCCGTCGGGTTTGGCCAGCCCGGAAGCGATCTTGGCGATCTGCTTTCCCGAGCCCGCACCCACCGAGGCGATCAGCCCGGTCTCCTGGCGCACCCTTCGTCGCAACCCTTCGCAGAACTCCTCGACCTCGTCGGCGGATGCCCCGGTGAGCTGCGGCGGCTCGCCGAACGCCTCGTCGAAGGAGAGCTGTTCCACCACCGGCAGCACGGCGCGCACCGTCTCGAAGACGCGCCGGCTTGCCACCCGGTACACCGCCCCGCGGGGCGGCAGCACCACCGCGGTCACCCCGATCAGGCGTCGCGCCTGGTGCATGGGCATCGCCGACCGGGCGCCGAAAATCCGCGCCTCGTAGCTGGCGCCGGCCACCACGCCCCGCCCCCCCAGGCCGCCGACCAGCACCGGACGGCCCCGCAGGGTCGGCCGGGTGAGTTGTTCGACGGATGCGAAGAACGCGTCCAGGTCCAGGTGCAGCACCCAACGGGACTCCACGATCGTCGATCGTATTGGGGTCGAGCGACTACCGTTGGCGCCTATGGCAATGAACCTCGTCCACCGTTGGTGCTGCAAGTCGGACACATGGGCCAGGAAGGTCGAAGACCAGATGCTGCCCTGGGCACTCGACGGGGTCGAACTCGGTGACAACACCCTGGAAATAGGCCCCGGATACGGAGCCTTCCTCCGCATCCTCGTCGACCGCACCCCGCGACTGACAGCCGTCGAGCTCGACACCGCGATGGCGCAGCGGCTGCAGGAGCGCTACGGGCCGCGGGCACGCATCATCAACGGCGACGGCACCGACACCGGGCTGGCCGCCGGTGAGTTCAGCTCGGTGCTGGCGTTCACCATGCTGCATCATGTGCCGACTACCGAACTGCAAGACCGGCTGTTCGCCGAAGCCTTCCGGGTGCTGCGTCCCGGGGGCGTCTTCGCCGGCAGCGACGGCGTCCCCTCGCTGCTGTTCAGCCTGCTGCATTTCCGCGACATCTGTAATCCGGTGCCGCCCAAGGAGATGCCGGATAGATTGCGGGCCGCCGGTTTCACCGATGTCGATGTCGACGTGATCCCCGGCCGGCAGCGTTGGCGCGCGGTCAAGCCGGCCGCCTAGGAGCGTGGGCCGGTAGCACACCCGGGGGTGGCCGGTGAGTCTGCGCTCACGGCGCCGACACGCCGACGATCAGCGCCCTGGGCACAGGATGAACTCAATCGCTCCGCTTATCGATGATGGCCGAACCTTGCCGCCGGCATTTGGCCCCGTGGTGTGCCGGGCCCGCGATGATTTCGGTGGGCGCCGGTTCTCCATCGAGAAGGTCGATCAGGTGGTCGTGTTCGCCCGATAATTGAAGTCGCGCGACGGCCCACTTGGCGATACCTGATCGGCTATCGTAGTGGCATGGCGAGTATGGGGCCGACGACCAGCGGCTACGTGGAGCGGTTGGCAGGTAACGTCCTGCGAATAGCGCGGGCACGCGCCGGCCTGTCGCAACGAGAGCTCGCCGACGCCGCCCACGTGCCTCAGTCGACCATCGCCAGGATCGAGTCGGGGGCCCGGCAGCCGTCGCTGCCGGTGCTCGCCCGAATCCTGGCCGCAGCCGATCTCGAGTTGAGGATCAACGTCGCCGAATACGATGCGCACGACGACACCCTCGACGGCGATGTCGCGCGGCTGTCGGCATCACAGCGTCAACACCGGAGCCGAGTGCAGGACGAATTCGTAGCGCAGTTGCGCCCGACGCACCTCTCGTGACCGCGGCCGATCGCTTCGATCCGCGGCGCATTGTCGAAGTGCTCGACCGCCACCGCGTTGAATATGTTCTCGTTGGCGGGTATGCCGCTCAGCTGTACGGTTCCCGACGGCCGACTTATGACCTCGATGTCACCCCCTCGGTGACACCGGACAACCTCGCGCGGCTGTCAAGTGCTCTGCGCGAGTTGCACGCCGGGATCCGCGTCGACCACGAGCCCGAAGGCCTGCCGTTCGACTGCACGGGGGAGTCCCTGCGCGGCATGCTGATGCTCAACCTGCGCACTGCCGCCGGCGACCTTGACCTCACCTTCTTTCCGTCAGGGTTCCCCGATGGCTACGAGGGCCTCCTGCCGGGTGCGCAGGAGCGCATGATCTCCGGAATCGTCGTCAATGTCGCCGGCCTCGATGACGTGATCAAATCCAAGGTGGCCGCCGCTCGGGCCAAAGACCTCGACGCCCTGCCGGAACTGATCGAAATCGCCGAACATGATCGTAACCGCGGCCACGACAATGGCCTTGAGCTCTAAGCCTCAAACCGTGGATCAGTGATTTCGTGTTGTCGTTGACGCGGTAGCGTTGAAAATGGGCCGTGTGGCGAGGCGGGACATGCATCGTCCGTTGGCCTGTACCAGCTTTTCCTTGTCGTGAGGTTCCTCGGGTCGGGCCGGGGAGGGCGGACGGGCACGTTGCTCGGTCCCGGGCAACAGCGGGGTGTCGCCGGCACCCAGCACATTGGCGTCGTTCATGTTGCCCGCAACGCACATCATGGTGGCGATGATCGAGGTCGGCTTGTAGTACTGGCGCCTGGTTCCGGCGGCCGGAGTGGCTATCTCTCGGGTCCGGGCACTCCCCCGGCCGTCCCGGCCCGGGTCATCGCCACCCGCACCCCGTCGCCGATCTCCACGCCGCTGGCAGGTTCGCCGAATTCGAAACTGGTGGCCAGGATTTCACCGGCAATCAGATCGCGGTGGGTGCGCGCCCAATCGGCCCGCTCGGCTGGCACCGCGATCACCACGCCGATCCGGTCGGACACCTCCAGCCCCGTTGTCTTCCGCAACTCCTGAAGCTCCCGAATGCGGTCCTTGGCCCAGCCTTCGGCCTCCAGTTCGGGAGTCACGGCGCCGTCCAGCACCACCAGCCCCGCCCCTCCGGGAAGCGCCGCGGTGAACTCGGGATCCGCGGCCACCAGCCGCGACCTGTATTCGCCGGGCAGCAACACCGCCGGACCCGCCGTCAGCGTGCTGTCCGGGTTGAGGCTGCCCTGCCCCGCCTTGACGGCCTTGATGGCCGCCTGGACGTCCCTGCCGAGCCGCGGCCCGGCGACACGGGCGTCGACGGTGAGTTCGAACCGGCCGTAGGTGTCGATCGCGTCGGTCAACTCGACCCGCTTGACGTTGAGCTCGTCACCGATCAGATCGGTGAACGGCCGCAAGGACTCCGGATCCGCCACGGCCACCGTCAATTTCGGCAGCGGCAACCGCACCCGCAGCTTCTTGGCCTTTCGCAGTGACGAGCCCACCGAACACACGTCGCGGACCTGATCCATCGCGGTCACCAACTCGGCGTCGACTGGTAGCTCTGCGGCTTGCGGCCAATCGGTCAGGTGGACCGAACGCCCACCGGTCAGTGAGCGCCAGATCAGCTCGACGATCAGGGGCAGCAACGGCGCCGCCAGCCGGGTGAGGACCTCCAGCACCGTGTGCAGGGTGTCGATCGCGTCGGCGTCTTCCGCCCAGAACCGTGAGCGCGACCGTCGCACATACCAATTCGTCAATGCCTCGGTGAACTGGCGCAGCTGCTCGCAGGCCCCGGAGATGTCGCACACGTCCAACGAGGCGGTGAGTTCGTCGCGCAGCACCGCGAGTTTGGCCAGGATGTAGCGGTCCAGCACATGGGCCGAATCGGTGCGCCGAGAACCGGGTTTCGGGGCGTAGAGGGCCAGGAAGCTGTAGGCGTTCCACAGCGGCAGCAACACCTGCCGGACACCGTCGCGGATACCCTGTTCGGTGACGACGAGGTTGCCGCCGCGCAGGATCGGCGAGGCCATCAGGAACCAGCGCATGGCGTCGGAACCGTCGCGCTCGAACACCTCGGTGACGTCGGGGTAGTTGCGCAGCGACTTGCTCATCTTCTGGCCGTCGGAGCCCAGCACGATCCCGTGTGCCACACAGGTTTTGAACGACGGGCGGTCGAACAGCGCGGTGGCCAGCACATGCAGGGTGTAGAACCAGCCGCGGGTCTGCCCGATGTACTCGACGATGAAATCGCCCGGATAGTGCGCGGTCGCCTCGTCGCCCGATTCGCCGAGGAACCAGTCGGCGTTCTCGAACGGGTAGTGCACCTGGGCATAGGGCATCGATCCCGAGTCGAACCACACGTCGAGCACGTCGGGGATGCGGCGCATCGTGCTCTTTCCGGTGGGGTCGTCGGGATTGGGCCGGGTCAGCTCGTCGATGTGGGGCCGGTGCAGGTTGTCCGGGCGCACCCCGAAGTCACGCTCCAGCGCGTCGAGGCTGCCGTACACGTCGATTCTCGGATAGGCGGGGTCGTCGGATTTCCAGACTGGAATCGGGGTGCCCCAGTAGCGGTTCCGCGATATCGACCAGTCCCGGGCGCCCTGCAGCCACTTGCCGAACTGCCCGTCCTTGACATGTTCGGGATACCAGGTGATCTGCTGGTTGAGTTCCACCATTCGGTCGCGGAACTGCGTCACCCGGACGAACCAGGACGACACCGCCCGGTAGATCAGCGGGTTGCGGCATCGCCAGCAGTGCGGGTACGGGTGCTCGTAGGTTTCGTGGCGCAGCACCACCGCGGCGTTGGCCGCCGCCGGTCCGCTCTGGTTCTTCAAGTCCCGGATGATCCGCGGGTTCGCCTCGAAGACGTGCTGTCCCCGATAGTCGGGCACGGTGTCGTCGAAGCGGCCCTTGGCGTCGACCGGGGTGACCGCCACGATGCCGGCGGGATCGGTGGTGGCCATGTCGTCCTCGCCGTAGGCCGGGGCCAGGTGGACCAGCCCGGTGCCGTCGTCGGTGGTGACGAAGTCGGCCGGCAGCACAGCAAACGCGTTGGGCGAGTCCATGAAATAGGAGAACGGCGGCAGGTAGCGGGTGCCCACCAGCTCGGAGCCGCGGAATGTCGCGAGCACCTCGGGGTCTTCGCCGAGCTCGCGGGCGTAGGCGGCTAGCCGCGCCTGCGCCAGCACGAAACGTCGATCACCGACCTTTACCTGCACATACGTCACGTCCGGGTGCACCCCGACTGCCAGGTTCGACGGCAGGGTCCACGGCGTCGTCGTCCACACCAGCAGGTGGGCGCCCGCTAGCTCCCCGTCTTCCACCGCGAATCCGACCGTGAGCGCCGGGTCCTGGCGACTCTGGTAGACGTCGTCGTCCATCCGCAACTCGTGATTGGACAGCGGCGTCTCGTCTCGCCAGCAGTACGGCAGCACCCGGTAGCCCTCGTAGGCCAGGCCCTTATCCCAGAGTTGTTTGAACGCCCAGATCACCGACTCCATGTAGTCGAGATCCAGGGTCTTGTAGTCGTTGTCGAAGTCGACCCAGCGGGCCTGGCGGGTGACGTACTCCCGCCACTCGTCGGTGTAGCGCAACACCGATGCGCGGCAGGCATCGTTGAACGCGGCGATCCCCATCGAGTCGATCTGGGACTTGTCGGTGATGCCGAGTTGCCGCTCGACCTCGAGTTCGGCTGGCAATCCGTGGGTGTCCCAACCGAAGCGGCGCTCCACCTTGTCGCCGCGCATGGTGCGGTAGCGCGGCACGATGTCTTTGACGTACCCGGTCAGCAGGTGCCCGTAGTGCGGCAGGCCGTTGGCGAACGGCGGGCCGTCGTAGAACACGTATTCCGGCGCGCCGTCCCGGTGGGCGACGCTCGCCCGGAAGGTGTCGTCGCGCGACCAGTAGTCGAGCACCTGGAGTTCGAGCGTCGGGAAGTCGGGGGCACCGGCGGCCGGCTTCGGATAGGCCGTGCGACCGGCGTCATCGGTCGCGCCATTGGGGGTCACCTGCGTCGTCTCCCGGTCGTCGTGCCAAGTCGGGGACGACGACGCGCCGATGCGCGAACGCCGCGGTACCACCCCGCTTGCCACGCCGGGGCGTGACCGCTCGAAGGGCTGTGACGGGCCTGCCCGTTCGGTTCTACTGGGCCTGCCCGGCCGTTCTTCCGAAAGCTCCCCGGTGATGGCCGGATCGACGCCGATGAACCGAGTCTAGTGGGGAGTGCGGGGGGCGGTGTTGCGGCCCCTCTCGCCGGGCGTGCAACTACTGCGGAAAAACGGCCGATTTCTTGCAGTAGCTACACGCTCGGCGGAAATCAACGCATCGTGCGAGGGTCGCAGCGCCCGGGTCAGCCGTCCAGCCGGGGAAACGTCCCCTGTTGGTAGAGCTCGACCGACTGCTGCCGCCTGATCTTGCCGCTGGTGGTGATCGGAATAGCCCCGGGAGCCACCAGCACCAGGTCGGCCGGGCTCAGGCCGTGCGCGTCGAATATCGCCGCGGTGATATCGCGCTTGAGGACATCCAGCCGCTCGGCGAGATCGCCGTCGGACTCGTCGCTCTTCTTCTTGACCTCGACGATGGCGACCAGCTTCTCGGTTCCGTCGTCGGGGACGGTGATGGCCGCGCACCGGCCCGCGCTGATCTCCTGGATGGTTGCCTCGATGTCGTCCGGGGAATGGTTGCGCCCGTACACGATCAGCAGATCCTTGATGCGGCCGGTGATGAACAACTCGTTCTCGGAGTAGAAGCCCGAATCTCCCGTCCGCAGCCAGGGCCCCTCGGGGGTGCCTTCGGTGGGGTTGACGATCATCCCGCCGAAGGTGTGCGCGCTTTCCTCCGGCTTTCCCCAGTAGGCCGAGGCGATGTTGCCTCCGTGCACCCAGATCTCCCCCACGGTCCCCGACGGGCACTCGATCCGGGTGTCGGCATCGACGATGCGCACCTGCAGCGATTCCGGGGCACCGTAGCTGACCAGGGCTGTGCCGGTGCCGCTTTCACAGCGCACCGCTTTGCCGTCGGGCAGTATGTCGCTGTCGAAGTCGACGATTTCCGGCGGGTCGCCGACCCGACGGGTGGCGATGTACACCACGGCTTCGGCCATGCCGTAGGCGGGCCGCAGTGCCTCCGGTGGAAAGTTGAACGCCGCGAACCGGTCCGCGAACCGCTTCAGTGTGGCCGGCTGCACCCGCTCGCTGCCGTTGAGGACGGTGTGCACCCCGCCCAGGTCGCATCCGGCCAGGTCTTCGTCGGAGGTCTTGCGGGCCGCGATATCGAAGGCGAAGTTGGGGCCCGCCGACACCGTGCGCGGATAGCGGGCCAGCAATTGCATCCAGCGGGCGGGGCGCTGCAGGAAACCCACCGGGGTCGTCAACGTGGTCTGCCGGCCCGCCAGGATCGGCATAATCGCCCCGAGCAGCAGCCCCATGTCGTGATACAGCGGCAACCACGACACCACGCTCATCTCCGCGGTCGGCATGCCCCCCTCGTTGACGAAGAAGTCGGCCATGATCTGCTCGAAATTGGCGAGAATATTGGCGTTCGACACCACGACCCCCGCGGGCGTGCGGGTCGACCCCGACGTGTACTGCAGATACGCCGTCCTCGATCCCTCGTCGGCGGCGGCGCGAGCCGGTCTCGACGACTTCGGCCTCGCGTCCATATCCAGCAGATCGATCTCCACGATCGCCGGCGGGTTGGGCAGGGGTTGGGCCGCAAGACAATCGCTGACGTTGTCGGTTGCCGCCGAGGTGGTCAGAATCGCCGTCGGCGAGGTGTCGGCCAGTACCGCAATGGTCCGCTCGTCGTGGGCGCCCTGAAATGGAACCGATAACGGCACCGCTACCCGTCCGGCCTGCAGGGTTGCCAGAAATCCGACGACGTAGTCCAGCCCCTGCGGTGCCAGGATCAGCACCCGGTCGCCGTCGGCCCCGATCTGTCCGAGAGGCTCGGCGGCGTTGAGCACGCGCCGGTGCAACTGCGACCACGACAGCGTTTCTTCGGCTCCGTCCCACTCCGATTCGAAGTCGACAAAGGTGATGGCGGGGCCATTGGGGTTCAGGCTGGCCCGCTCGCGCAGCATCGCGGGGATGGTAGTGGCGACCACGGCGAGCACACTACCCGCAACACCGGGCCCTCGTGCCCGAACGTTCCGCTGGGACACGGATTGTTTCGATGCAACCGCGACCAACCCAGCACGCTGGCCGTTTGCCGCTATACACCGGGTGATACACCTCGCACCGGGGCTGGGCACTGCTGCGGCGCAGGAGAACTTTTTTTACCGGTCCGCATGATTCCCCGGGACGAGTGCAGCCGAACGGCTACGCTGCTGATCACGCCGACAATGACGTTGTCATTGCAGCATGAGGATCGGTGGGTGCCTCCGCTGCTACGGACCGTCCGATTGCGGGCACAAGGGTCGACAAGCACCGCCCGCGCGGTTTGAGGAGATGAGCAACCACTGTGGATGGGACACGCGTGACGCCGGTTGCCGTGATCGGGATGGCGTGTCGCCTCCCCGGGGGCATCGGCTCCCCGGTGCAGCTCTGGGATGCCCTGCTGCGTGGCGAGGACCTGGTCACCGAGGTGCCACCCGACCGCTGGGACATCGACGAGTACTACGATCCTGAGCCCGGCGTCCCCGGACGCTCCCACTGCAAGTGGGGTGCGTTCATGGACGATCTCGGCGACTTCGATCCCGAGTTCTTCGGTATCGCCGAAAGAGAAGCCATCGCGATGGATCCGCAGCATCGGCTGCTGTTGGAGACGTCGTGGGAGGCGATGGAGCACGCCGGGCTGACCTCGCGGCAGCTGGCCGACTCGCAGACCGGGGTGTTCATCGGGTTCACTCACGGGGACTACCAGTTCGTGCAGGCCGAAACGGGCACCCTGGAGGGGCCGTACGGCAATACCGGTACCAACTCGTGTATGGCTTCCGGGCGGGTGTCCTATGCCCTGGGTTTGCGTGGGCCGTCGGTGACGGTGGACACCGCGTGCTCGTCGGGGTTGTTCGCCGCCCACCTGGCCGTCCGCAGCCTGGGTGACGGCGAGAGCGACCTGGCCTTCGCCGGCGGGGTGTACGCGATGCTGGAGCCGCGCCGGTTCGCCTCCGGGTCGGCCAACGGGATGCTGTCGCGGTCGGGGCGCTGCCACGCCTTCGACGTGGAGGCCGACGGCTTCGTCTCCGGCGAGGGCGCTGTCGTGCTGCTGCTCAAGCGGCTGGAGGACGCCCAGCGCGACGGCGACCGGATCCTGGCGGTCATCCGGGGCACGTCCGCCAATCAGGACGGGCACACCGTCAATATCGTGACGCCGTCGGCAGAGGCCCAGGAAGCGGCCTACCGTGCGGCGTTGAGCTCCGCGGATATCGATCCCACGTCGGTGGGCATGGTCGAGGCACACGGCACCGGCACCCCGGTCGGCGACCCCCTGGAGTATTCGAGCCTGGCCGCGGTCTACGGTATCGACGGGCCGTGCGCGGTGGGATCGGTCAAAACCAACTTCGGGCATACCCAGTCGACCGCCGGTGCGCTCGGGCTGATGAAGGCGGTGCTGGCCGTGCAGCACGGGGTGGTTCCGCCCAACCTGCACTTCAACGAAATGCCCGAGCAGATCGCCGCTATCGACACCAAGCTCTTTGTGCCCCAAGAGGTTACCCAGTGGCCGATCGGCGAGCAGGGCACGCCGCGGCGGGCGGCGGTGTCGTCGTACGGCATGTCGGGCACCAACGTGCACGCGGTGCTGGAGCAGGCACCCCCACAACCCGAGGCGCCGGCGACCGCAGTTCCCGACGACTCCGCCAGCGCCAACGGCCTGTCCGGCACCTTGGTCTTCCCGATCTCGGCCAGCTCGGAAGACGCATTGCGAGAAACCGCCGGGCGGCTTGCCGACTGGGTCGACGAGCAGGACGACCTTGCGTTGTCCGACCTGGCCTACACCCTGGCCCGGCGCCGCGGGCACCGCGCCGTCCGCACGGTCGCACTGGCCGGCGCCGCAGCCGAATTGGGTGCTGCACTGCGGGAGATCGCCGGCTCCGAGGTTCCCCACCCGCCGGCGGTGGGTCTGGACGACAAGGGTCCGGTGTGGGTGTTTTCCGGGCAGGGGTCGCAGTGGGCGCAGATGGGCAAGGATCTGCTGGAGTGTGAGC
>NZ_JBKECZ010000038.1:0-2270 GCF_047975165.1 Mycobacterium sp. | reverse complement strand
CATGTATATACCAATAAGCCAAAAAGGGGTCAAAAAATAAAACTCGCTCTTCTGCAAGCAGAGAGAATAACTAGAACACTTGGGCGGCCGGTTGTGTATAATATCTTTGTGTTATGCTTCACTCAATGGATTATGTGTCCTTCAACAAGTACTCCTTAAAAAGCACGGTGGTCGTGTAAGTATTACTTAGTCATTTGCTTTAACGGTTCTAAGTCCGCCATTTTAAAAATGTTGTATTCGTAAGCTTCTTTGTTCTCCTTTTTACAACTGAACAAAGATCAGTATTATTTTTTACACATCATAATCAAACCCGTTCGATTTTTAATTGGGCGGGTTTTCCTATATAATTTATTGGTAAAAGGAGAACAATGGAAAAATTATTAACAGAAGAAGAAATATTAAAACAACTTAACCAAGTAAGAACAATAGATAAAAAACTGCAAAGACTTTTTATTATGATCAACACAGAGAAAACACACATGATGAGTCTTTATCAAATTGGGTATATCTTACAACTAGAACAAGGAAGAATTATTGACATTGCAGAAGACAATGAAGATATTAGAGTTGAATGAATTAGATATAGATCTAAATATAAAGACTTCCTACTAACTAGAGCTATAGCAGAAAAAATGCATCAACTTTACTTACCGCTACTAGAAGAAATAGGAATGCTTGACAATGAGAAAAAAGGAAATGATCTTATGGTTAATTTAAGTATGAATAAAAGTGATCTAACTATAGAAACTGTAGAAGCTTATGAAGAGTTCAATAGTGATGATCAAGGAGAAGACAATGAGAATTACTAAAGAATCAATAAAAGAAAATAGTTATATAGCAACTATCAGATTAATGGAAATTACAAAAAAACTAAAATTATATTATAAAGAATGAGATGACTCTGAATGATGAGTTGATTATGAACCAAATCAAATTATGGCATATACCTTGATAAGTGATAACCTAGATGATTGAGCATTAAGGGGTATCAGGGAAGACTTGGAAATATTAACTATGACATACTTTGAAAATGAAAAGGATCTAAAAATATCTGTAAAGTATATATAGAGAAAGGAAGAAATAACAATGGCAACAAAAGAAGAAATAAGAAATATAATTAGAGAAAAATCTTTAAATGAAAAGATAAAAGATATGGAACGTAAATTAAATATTTGAAGAAAACTATTAGTCAATGATGTAGTTGAACAACTAATGGATCCTGATGATAGTGGATTATCACGTGATATTCAAGTAGCAAGAAACAATATAGAGAAATTTGAAGCTGCAATCAAAGCAGCAAAAAAATTAATGGAGATTAATAATGAAAAATAAATCATTACTAGAACAACAAATCAAACAAGCAAGATCAAATATAGAAACTTGTAGAACCACTTGATTTATATTAGTTCACAACAAACACAATGCAAAGACAAATAAAGAAAAAGAAAATGCAGACAAAGAATTACAAGAGCTAAAAGAAATTGAAAAAGGTTATATAAAAGACCATGATGAACTTGTAAAAGAATATAGATTATTAAAGGAGAAAGAAAATGGCAGATCTTAAACTTAGCGAATCATATATAAAACAAAAAGAACAAGAAGAGAAAGAACAAAGAGAACAAGAGAAGAATGCATATTACAAATTATCGGCAGGTAAAACAAAACTAGAAAAAGAATTATATGACAACAAAATATTAGACACAAGAAAAGAAGTCTATGTTTTATGATCTAAATTACCAACAGAAGAAAATTTCAAGGTTATGAATACTTGTTCAGAATTTAGAAAAGCAAAGTCTTATGTTAAGAATATTAGAACTGATATACATATAAAAATAACTGCACATAAAGTATCACCAAAAAGACACATTATAGAATTATTGCCAGGAAGAAATAAAAATGAAATGCTATAAAAGAAATAGTGTAGTCCTAAAAAACAAATTCACAAATTTAAAGTATGATCACAATACTAGTAATGAGTATGACTTATCAATTGATGATCATATTGTTAAGGTTAAGGTATTAGAAGATAATTCTTCAAGAGCTTATCTAGATAACTTGGTACGTATATCACCTAAAGGTGGAACACCATATGATTCTATTAAAGCAATAATAGCTATAATAGAATATAGAGAATCCATAGAACTTTGAGTTAAAGAAGGGGGTGATTAGTATGGCAAAACAAGTAACAATATTCCTATTGAATGCAGGTAAAATGCATGAAGATGGAGAAAACAAAATGACATTAAGATTTGAGAATGTTTCTAATATTG
>NZ_JBKECZ010000037.1:0-4280 GCF_047975165.1 Mycobacterium sp. | reverse complement strand
GGTTCCAGCGACCCGCTGCGCCCGGCTCCGCCGCGCTTGCGATCGCTGGGTTGGATTGGTTCCAGCGACCCGCTGCGCCCGGCTCCGCCGCGCTTGCGATCGCTGGGTTGGATTGGTTCCAGCGACCCGCTGCGCCCGGCTCCGCCGCGCTTGCGATCGCTGGGTTGGATTGGTTCCAGCGACCCGCTGCGCCCGGCTCCGCCGCGCTTGCGATCGCTGGTTTAAGCTACCCCCCGTGCCGATCGCGACGCCCTACGAGGATCTGCTCCGCCTGGTCCTGGCCACTGGCACCGCGAAATCCGACCGCACCGGCACCGGGACCCGCAGCCTGTTCGGCCAGCAGATCCGCTACGACCTGTCAGCCGGGTTCCCCCTGGTGACCACCAAGAAGGTGCACTTCAAATCCGTCGTCTACGAACTGCTGTGGTTCCTGCGCGGCGACTCCAACATCGGCTGGCTGCGAGACAACGGCGTCACCATCTGGGATGAATGGGCCAGTGACACAGGAGAACTCGGGCCGGTATACGGCGTGCAGTGGCGTTCGTGGCCGACCCCATCGGGTGAGCGCATCGACCAGATCAGTGCCGCGTTGGATTTGCTGCGCACCGACCCCGACTCCCGGCGCATCATCGTCTCCGCCTGGAACGTCGGCGAGATCCCGCAGATGGCGCTGCCGCCGTGCCACGCGTTCTTCCAGTTCTACGTCGCCGACGGCCGGCTGAGCTGCCAGCTCTACCAGCGCAGCGCCGACCTTTTCCTCGGCGTGCCGTTCAACATTGCCAGCTATGCGCTGCTCACCCACATGATGGCCGCCCAGGCCGGCCTGCGGGTCGGCGAGTTCATCTGGACCGGCGGAGACTGCCACATCTACGACAACCATGTCGAACAGGTCGGGCTGCAATTGAGCCGGGAACCACGTCCGTATCCGAAACTTAGTCTGGCTCAGCGAAATTCGATATTCGACTATGTCTACGAAGACGTCGTGGTGCAACACTACGACCCGCACCCGGCGATCAAGGCTCCAGTAGCCGTATGACTCACTCCGCGGGCTTGGTGTGGGCGCAGTCGACCTCGGGTGTGATCGGCCGCGGCGGCGACATCCCGTGGCGGGTCCCCGAGGATCTGGCCCATTTCAAACGAATCACCATGGGCCACACCGTGGTGATGGGCCGTCGCACCTGGGATTCGCTGCCACCGAACGTGCGGCCGCTGCCGGGCCGGCGCAATATCGTGCTGAGCCGCCAGAGCGGCTACACGGCCAACGGCGCCGAAGTGTCCGGCACACTCGAACAGGCGCTGACCGACCCGGACACCTGGGTGATCGGCGGCGCCGAGATCTATGTGCTGGCCCTGCCGTTCGCGAAACGCTGCGAGGTCACCGAAGTCGAGGTCGACCTGCCACGCGACGACGGCGACGCGCTGGCCCCGCTACTCGACAAAACCTGGCTGGGTGAGCTGGGGGAGTGGCAGGTCAGCCGGTCGGGCCTGCGGTACCGGTTTTGCAGCTACCGTCGACGCTGAGTGACTGTGGCGATCCGCAACCGCCGGCTGACCTCCGCACAAGCCCGTCGGATAGCTGTTGCGGCACAAGGATTCGACAAACCACGGTTGGACGGTCCGCTTGATCGCGGACATTTGCGGCGGCTGCTTTCGCGCATCCACGTCCTGCAACTGGACTCGGTCTCTGTCGCAGTCCGGGCCCACTACGCCCCGGTGTTCAGCCGGCTCGGGCCCTACGACCGCCAGGTACTCGACCGTGCGGCCTGGGGGCCCACAAGCCAGCGGCTGCTGGCCGAATACTGGGCGCACGAAGCGGCACTGATCGCGCTCGATGACTGGCCGCTACTGCGCTGGCGGATGCGCCAGTACCGGCATGGCCGCTGGGGCACCCACGTCGTCAAGGAAAACCCCCGGCTGGTCGAGGACGTCGTCGCCGCGGTGACCCAGCTCGGACCCAGCACCGCCGGCCAGATCGAGGCGCACCTGCGTGCCGAACACGGGAGCAGCCCGGGACGCAGACCGGGAGCCTGGTGGGGCCGCAGCGACACCAAATGGGTTGCCGAGGCGCTGTTCGCCGCCGGGGTGCTGACGACGGCCACCCGCGCCGGCTTTGCCAGGCACTACGACCTGGCCGAGCGGGTGCTGCCCGCGTCGGTGCTGGCCCGCCACGTCGATGACGACGAGGCCATCCGGCAGCTCAGCCTGCGCGCGGCGACGGCACTGGGCGTGGGCACCGAGGCCGACATCCGCGACTACTTCCGGCTGTCCGCCCGGCAGGTCAAACCGGCCATCGCCGATCTGGTCGCGGCCGGTGACATCGAGCGGGTCGACGTCGACGGCTGGTCGGCGCCGGCCTATCTGCGGGCCGCCCGCCCCGTACCCCGTGCCGACCGCGGCACCGCCCTGCTGTGTCCGTTCGACCCGCTGATCTTCTTCCGGCCCCGGGTCGAGCGCATCTTCGGGTTCCACTACCGCATCGAGATCTACACACCGGCGGCCAAACGCCGCTACGGCTACTACGTGTGGCCGTTCCTGCTGGACGGCAAGCTCGTCGCGCGGGTCGACCTCAAAGCCGACCGCGATGCGGACACCCTGCACGTGATGGGAGCCTTCGCCGAACCCGACGCGCCGCGGCCCCGGGTTGCCGCCGCGCTGACAGGCGAGTTGGAGTCGATGGCGTCCTGGCTTGGGCTGGGCGGGGTCGCGGTATCGGATCGCGGTGATCTGGCCGGGTCCCTTCGCCGCCGACCACTCACTGAACGTTTACGCTGAGCGCCGTGGCCGAGACCGCGCCGATGCGCGTGCAATTGATCGCCAGAACCGACTTCCTGGTGCCCGCGGACGTGCCGTGGACGACCGACGCCGACGGGGGATCGGCGCTGGTCGAGTTCGCCGGCCGGGCCTGCTATCAAAGTTGGTCCAAGCCGAATCCCGCGACGGCGACCAATGCCGACTACCTCAGACACATCATCGACGTCGGGCATTTTTCGGTTCTCGAGCACGCCAGCGTGTCGTTCTACATCACCGGTGTTTCGCGGTCCTGCACCCATGAGCTGATCCGGCATCGGCACTTCTCCTACTCGCAACTGTCGCAGCGCTATGTGCCCGAATCCCAGTCGCAGGTCGTTGTGCCGCCCGGGCTGGAGGACGACCCCGAACTGCGCGAGATCCTGACCAGGGCCGCCGATGCCAGCCGCGCCACCTACTCCGAGCTGCTTGCCAAGCTGGAAGCGAAGTTCGCCGACCAGCCCAACGCGGTATTGCGTCGCAAGCAGGCCCGCCAGGCGGCCCGGGCGGTCTTGCTGAATGCCACCGAAACCCGCGTTGTGGCGACCGGCAACTACCGTGCCTGGCGGCACTTCATCGCCATGCGGGCCAGCGAGCACGCCGACATCGAGATCCGGCGGCTGGCCGTGGAGTGCCTTCGTCAGCTCGTCGCCGTCGCGCCCGCGGTGTTCGCCGACTTCGAGATCACCCGTCTGGCCGACGGCACCGAGGTTGCGACGAGCGCTTTCACGACCGACACCTGAGCCCGCGTACGCGGTGGCGGGGGAGGGGGCACTGGGGGTTACCCCCGTTTTGTGGACATCCTGACTGGCTGGGCGTTGCTCGGCAGGAGAGGATGCACTCATGGGTGCGAAGAGGAAGAGTTGCACCCTGAAGTTCCGTGCGGAGGCTGCGCGGTTGGTGATCGATACCGGTCGCACGATCGCCGGAGTCGCTCGTGAGATCGGGGTCGGAGAGGCTCTGCTGGGCCGGTGGGTGGCTGTTGAGCGGTCGAAGTTGGATGATCCTCCTGAGGTGCTTGATGCCGACGGGCGGGCCGAGTTGACCCGGCTACGCCGTGAGGTGGCCGAGTTGCGGATGGACCGGGCGTTTTTAAAAAAGCAGCAGCCTTCGTTGCGGTGGAGAACTCGAACCGGAACGACGGTTCGCGGTGATCGACGCGCAAAAGGCACACCACAGCATCACCAGGATGACCGAGTTGCTGGCGGTATCCCGATCGGGATATTACGCGTGGGCTGCCCGCCGGGACGCCGCGCCGGGGCCGCGGGCGGCGCGGACCGCGGAGTTGACGGTGAAGATCCGCCAGTTGCATGCGGCCTCCGATCACGTCAACGGGGCGCCGCGAATCCTGGCGGATTTACCTGAGGACGGCGAGACTGTATCGAAGAAGACGGTGGCCAAGATTATGCGGGCCAACGGAATTCGCGGGATCAGCCCACGCCCGTGGCAGCCGGTCACCACGATCAACGACGATGTCACACATCACATTGCCG
>NZ_JBKECZ010000036.1:0-2014 GCF_047975165.1 Mycobacterium sp. | reverse complement strand
ATATATTAGAACCTAGTCTTATTCATAGATGATTCATTGTTACATATGATAGATTCATTTCTGTATTACTAGAACAATCTAAAGGTGATCTACCAATTTGATTAGAACCTCAACTATCTGTTATTATTCGAGTTAATAATGAAGCTCATTGAGAGTATTCACAAAAATTATTAGATCATTTAAAGGCTAATGGAGTTAGAGTTAAACTAGATAATTCTGATGAAAGACTAGGAAATAAAATTAGATTGCACCAAACTTCTAAGGTAAAAACACAAATTGTTATCGTTTATGAAGAGGTAAATAACAATAAAGTTACATTTAGATTCTATGGAAAAGAAGAATCTACAACAGTTTCATTTGATGAAATAATTAATATATATAAATAATTTTCAAATGTTAGTGCTTAATAAACACTAGCATTTTTCTATGCCCTTAAAAAAAGTTCAATAAACTCGTAAAAAATTATAAAAAAAATTAAAAAAAGTATAAATAAAGGTGAAAGGCACTATTATATAGTACAGTCATTCACCAAAAATACATTTTAGATCTAGTCAAAAATAAATTTAAATTTTTATAAACAAAAAATAAAATTTAATGTAAAATAATTATTGAGAAACATCCTCAAAGGTATTTTTTGATCTGATATAAAATTCAATTTCGAAATATCAAAAAAAAAAAAAAAATTTTAAAAAGCTCTGAAAATTTTGAATATATAAGTGAGGAAAGATACAGGCAATACGTTCTAGGAATTTAAAAATTTGCCATTATGCAAAGGTATAAAATTACGAAAACCCTTAACATAAAAAAGAACTTAATTTAAAATCAACAATCTTTACGATAACGTAATGATGCTTTAAAAACAAAATATTAAAAAAAATTTTAAAAATTTTTTCTTTTCCAAAAATCATTAAAAGTGTTGTTATAAGTAAATGAAATTAAAACATCAAAAATAAATTTAACTAAATTAGAAAATTTTTTAAAAAAAAAGAATCAAAAAATATTATTATGTGTTATCTTTATTTTAGAGGCAACATTGTCTCGAGAGGTTTATATTCAGAGAGTTCTATTTTTAACAGAAGATACTCCAAGAATTGTAATTGAGTTTAAGTTAGTAAGTTTTGGTAGATCTTATAACCTGGATATATATCTCGGTCTGATAAATGAAATTTAGACAGTCGTCATTTATTTAAAGCTATCTTCGGGTGGCTAAGATTGAGTTTTAGAAATTTATTAAATCTGTTTTCAAAATGAGAACTAGTAAGTTATTTATTAAGTTTCAAAAATAATCAACGCTAAATATCGATTCGGTAATTGCGTTGAATACTGTAAAAATAAATTGGTTATGGGTTCCAATAAAAAAACCCACAATTTATAAAGTGTTGAATGCAATGCATTCGGGGGTTAGAATTCCCCCTTAAAAAAATTCAAAGGAATAAATTTAAATACGTAAACAACCTATCGAAGAATTCTCCAGAGAATTATTTCGATAAATTCCAAAAGCATTGATTAAAGTCAATATGCTTTAAAAAAACAAAATTTACAAACATAGATATACCAAACTAATCTTAAAGTAAAATAATAGGATGGGTTACCTATTAAAAAAGAACCCACATTTTATAAATTGTAGACAGGGGTTAGAATTCCCCTTTAACAAAAATTTACAAATTCAATATACACACTTAAAGTCAACAGACTTTAAGATACAAAATCCAAACATAGCTATACCATACACCATAGTTATGTAATAGGCTAGGGTTCCCTATAAAAAAAGAACCCACATTTTATAAAGTGTTGAATGCATTGCATTCGGGGGTTAGAATTCCCCCTTAAAAAAAATTCCAAGGTATAAATTTTTATACTTATTTATACCTATCGAAGTATTCTTCAATGCTTTCTTTCGATGAATTCCAAACTTTGATTATAGTCGAATGACTTAAAACTTAAAGGTAACTATACCAAACTAAATAGTTATTCTATATAGGTAAGGGTTCCCTATTAAAAAAGAACCCACATT
>NZ_JBKECZ010000035.1:0-45360 GCF_047975165.1 Mycobacterium sp. | reverse complement strand
GGGTGGCTGACGTTCTGGCGGTCGCTGACCGCCCGCGGCCTGTCCGGGGTCAAGCTGGTCACCTCCGACGCGCACGCCGGACTGGTAGCCGCGATCGGCGCCACCCTGCCCGGCGCGGCCTGGCAGCGCTGCAGAACCCACTACACGACCAACCTCATGGCGAAGACACCCAAGAGTTCGTGGCCCTGGGTGCGTACCCTGTTGCATTCGGTGTTCGATCAACCCGACGCTGAAGCGGTTGCCGATCACTATGATCGGATCATCGACGCGCTCGCCGACAAGCTCCCCGACGTTGCCGACCACCTCGAAGCGGCCCGACCCGATCTGCTGGCATTCACCGCGTTCCCCAAACAGATCTGGCGCCAAATCTGGAGCAACAACCCCCAGGAGCGACTCAACAAAGAGATCCGGCGCCGCACCGACGTCGTCGGTATCTTCCCCGACCGCGACGCCCTGATCCGCCTCGTCGGCGCCGTCCTGACCGAACAACACGACGAATGGGCCGAATCCAGGCGCTACCTCGGCCTCGACGTCCTGAGCAAATCACGCACCGTCGGCGAGACCACGACAGAACAGGAGGCCACCCCCGCGGCACTGACCGCCTGAACCATCGCCTCGAAGAATCACACGACGACGTTGTACACCACGTTCCTGGACTTGACCCCGCCGCGCGGCGTCGAGAGCGGCAACACGGTTGGGCTCAACTTGTTCTGACCGCCGCAACCTCGCCATACCCGATTAGATAACGTATCTGGATGCCAACAGCATCTCAAATGTGTTGGCACGCAGCGAGAATGTTGCGGCGGTCCTATAATTCAGGCGCTTCCCGGTTCTGTGTGGGTCGGGAGCAGCCGGGTTGGGCGGTCAGCGGCAGGATCTGTGGGATGCGCGACATCGAGTTGTACCGCCATCTGTTGGGACTTCAGGCCTCTGGAAAGTGAGCCGAGTCGAGCTATCGGCCGACGACGGGCGAGTCGATGTCTGGGTGGAACATCCAGCCCGGACCCGGTTTGGCTGCCCGGATTGCGATGCGGTGTTGGCGGTCTATGACCACACCGACGAGCGCAGCTGGCGGCATCTGGACTCGTGCGCGTTCATGACGTTCCCGCATGCCAGCCCACCGCGGGTGGCCTGCCCCGATCACGGGGTGCGCCAAGCCCGGCTGCCGTGGGCCGAGCCGCACTCACGATTCACCATGCTGTTCGAGCGGCTGGCCACCGACGTGCTCGTGGCGTTCGACGTGGCCTGGGCAGCAAAGCTGCTGCGGATCAGCTGGGATGAGGCATGGCATCTGATGGACCGCGCGGTGGCCCGCGGTCTGGCCGCCAAACCCGCCAGCGTGCCGGTCCACCTCGGGGTCGATGAGAAAGCCGCGGGCGACAAGAGCTTGGCCGACTCAAAATATCTGTGGCTGTACTCCGCGGAGAACCTGCCCGCCCGCCACCACGACCGCTTCGCGGCCCTGCGCGCCGGGAACCTGAAAACCGCCCGGGCATGGGCCATCAAGGATGGCCTGCGCCACCTATGGTCCTATTGTCCAGCTCGACCTGCTCGGATAGCACCCTCCGCCGCGAGAATCGGGAACCTTCGCCGCCACCTGCCCCGGCCACCCGAGCTCAACTCACCCGTCAGCGCGACTCCGTCGGCCATCCCGGCCGGATCGACCGGGCGGCCTCCAGGTTGCCCTTGCGTTCAAAGAACTTGCCGAGGCTGAGCTGTTGCTCTTTGCGCCAGCGCTTTTGCCCATCGTGTAGTTCATCGAGTGAGTAGTCGGCCAACGCCGGGTACTGCGCCGCGATCCGGGGAACCAGCAGGGCGGCGGCCAGCGCATCCGCGCTCGAGGTGTGCGCATTCTCCAGCGGGACACCGTAGAGCTCCGCCAACGTCGTCAGCGTCCGCTTGCCCCGACGGTAGGTGTCGACGTGCTTGTCCAGAACGAACGGATCGATCACCGGGCGAATCTCACCCAGCCGTGCCACCAGAGTCGCCACACCGTGGCGTTCGTTCTCCACCTCCAACATCGTCAAGTCGTAGGAGGCGTTGAAGGCGACCACCGGGTTGGTGGCCGCAAGCCACACCGCGATTCGGGAGGTGATTTCTTCCAACGCCTGCGCCGGCGCGACGCCGTTGGCGGAGGCGTGCGCGGTGGAAATCCCGTGCACGGCTTCGGCACCGGCGGGAATCGGCACCCCCGGATCGAGCAGCCAGAACTGTTCGTTTTGCGTCGAGTCCGGGCCCACCTCGATGATCGACGCGGTGACGATGCGATCGGTCCAGGGATCGATTCCGGTGGTCTCGACATCTACGGCAAGGAATGGTCCGTCGGCCCAACTCATGGGCTCAAGTTAGCAGCGGGATCCGACACCACCGGGAATGCGGTTCTGCCGGCCACCCGATCAGGATACCCGCCGGCCGTCCTCCGCGTGCGGCTTCGGCGATCACCCCAGCGGCGGGCCGAGCAGCGCGCGGGCATCTTTGATCAACAGCGCCAGATGCAGCGGATCGGTCAGCGAAGATCGCGGGCTCCACACGGTCATGCCGCTGAACGCTCGTGGTGCACGTAGCCCCGGTACAACACGGTCCGATTCGCGAGAAGGGGATCCGGGCCGGGGCAGATCGCGCCGGAGACGACCCCGGGTAGCTCCGCGCTTTCAACCCGTCGGAGGTGCGGACATGTCGTTGCCTCCGCTGACCACGCTGAATCGTCTGCGGGCAACACTGGTGCACGGATTCACCGTCGCGCCCGAGCACCCGGATCCGACGTGCTGCCCGCCAGGACAGGATCAGCGCACCCACCCATGGACGCGACCGTCATAGTCACGAAAAGACTGGGAGAAATTGTCAAACCCGTGGATTGGCGTTTTCAGGCGACCTCCGTTTCGGTGTGCTGGGCGCCGTTTGAGGGCGGTGTCGGTGGGGTGATGCCGGTGGGTCGTTCGAGTAGCTTGCCTTTGTGGAAGACCGCGCCGGCACGGACCAGGGCGACCAGGTGGGGTGCGTTGACGGCCCGCCATCGGGCTTGGGCGGCATCAATGAGCTTGTAGGCCATGGCGATCCCGGCCGCCCGTGATCCGGGGCCTTTGGTGACCTTGGTCCGTAGCCGTACGGTGGCAAAAGTGCTCTCGATCGGATTTGTCGTGCGCAGGTGGATCCAATGTTCAGCCGGATATTTGTAGAACTCCAGCAGCGTGTCGAGATCGTCGGTGATCTTGGCGACCGCTTTGGGGTACTTGGAACCGTAGTCGACTTCGAAGGCCTTGACCGCCGCGCGCGCCTTGTCGATATCCTCGGCGTTGTAGATGTCCTTGATCGCCGCCAACGCCGATGGGTGGGTTGATTTTGGTAGTGCGGCAAGGATATTGGCTTGTTTGTGGATCCAGCACCGCTGCTCCTTGGTCGCCGGGAACACCTCGCGGATCGCTTTCCAGAAACCGAGAGCACCGTCACCGACGGCCAGGACCGGGGCCGTCATGCCGCGCCGCTTGCAGTCGCGCAGCAGATCAGCCCACGACTCGGTCGACTCCCGATACCCATCAGTCAAGGCGACCAGTTCCTTGCGTCCATCAGTGCGCACGCCGATCATCACCAGCAGACACAGCTTGGTCTGCTCCAGACGAACTTTGAGGTCGATGCCGTCGACCCACAGGTAGACGTAATCGGTGCCCGACAGATCCCGGCGCCTGAACGCCGCGGCTTCGTCCTGCCATTGGCTGGTTGGTCGAGTGATCGTCGAGGCCGACAGTCCCGCTCCCGAGCCGAGGAACTGCTCCAAGGCCGCGGTGAAGTCGCCGGTGGACAACCCATGCAGGTACAGCAACGGCAGCACCCCGCTCATCTGCGGAGACTTACGCGCCCAGGCCGGCAGGATCGCCGAGGAAAACCGCTGACGTTCACCGGTATCGGGGTCGACACGGCGGTCGTTGACTCGCGGCGCGGTAACCTCCACTGCGCCGGCCGCGGTCAGCACCTCGCGCGGTTGGTGATAGCCGTTGCGGACGACCAGGCGATGACCGTTCTCATCGAGCTGGTCGGTGAACTGCTCCACATGCGCGGCCACTTCAGCCAGCAGCGCCGCGGTCAACATCTGCCGAGCCCCATCGCGGACGATCTCATCGAGCAGCGACCGATGACCGGTCTGCTTGTCGTTGGCCTCCGCGTCGTCGTGAACTACGGTGAGCATGGGCGTACCGTCCCGAACCAACGTGTCAACGCCGGCTCTTGATCAGACCTTCAAACATTCAGATCATCCTCGGGAAGGTGCGCCCACTTTCGCACCCCACACCGAGGACCATCCACAAGTTCTGATCATTGCTCTTCTTCGGTGTTCGCTCAGGTCTACGCCGGAGTCGACCGCGGCCAGTGTTTCGACACGCTTTAACGTCGTGGCCGTTGCCTCCAGTGATCGTCGACCCGCCGCCCGCCCCGTTGGTGACCGCGGACGAATACCTGCTCGCTGTCACCTTGCCCAGGTGCTGGAGCCGATTGGGGGATTTCGGAACCTACCGATGGGGAGCCCCAGGACTTGCGGGTCCAGAACTCGTCCAGGTTCGATCGCATCTGTTCCAAACCGACACCGGTGGCGGTGTCGGCGATCGCCGAACCTGTTGCGTCGATGGTCGATTCGACGGTGCGTTGAGCGAGTTTGGCCGGCAGGCCCCAGGTGCGGGCCTCGGCGATGAGATCCTCGGCGTCGACGTCCATGATGCTGGTCTTGCCGTTGATGAGGTGCCCTGTTCCGCGAAATCGTTGCGCGATGAACATGACGGGGGCGCTGTCGTAGAGCGGAGCCAGCGACACCTCACCCCGCTGGCCGATCAGCAATGAGTAGTTCTTCGAGTGCGCGTCTCCGTTGCCGGTGATGACGTTGTAGGTCACCGCCCTAAGCAGTGCGGTACGCAGCTCGGTGGGGTCGCCGGCAGCCTGCCCCACCGCCCGGGCAACCAATCGGGACAGCCGCGATCCTTGCGAGCGCGACTCCTGGGGTGCTTCGTACTTGTTCTGCGGGGGCAGCCCGAGGGCTTGGCAGAAATCCTCTTGGTGTAGGCGCTGGCCCTGGGGGTCGCGGTCGTAACGGGTGAGCACGATCGCCATCCGGCCGTCGAAGGTCTCGATCCGCGACTGCGCAGCGGTCAAGCCCGCTGCCGCCGCGACGTGCAGCGACCAGTCCTCAGCCTGGATTAGATGAGGGATCGTGCCCTGTTGGGGCTCGGGTTTGATGATGTGCGTCGAGGCCGCGCCGTGTTGCGGGATCCCCCATCGCCCTCCGCCGAGGTCGGCCACCAGCACCTTGTCCTGAATCCCAGCCAGTGAGGCATGGGGCAGGGCCCCGTCGGGGAGGTTGTAGGTGGGTAGGTCAGCGACGATCCGGGCGACGTCGTCAGGGGTGAGCTCGCGCACCGTGGGCTCTGGTGGGGCGGCGCCGGCGCGCAGAAACTGCACGGCGCCGGCGCAGTCTCCGCCCACGGCATGCAGCAGGGCCATCAGATCGGTGGTCGGTACCCGCAGTGCTGTGGCCAGCTGTTGGCGCAGGTTGCCCTCGGGCAACAGGCCCTCAAGGAAGTTGGTGACAGGTAGTGGGCCGCCGACGGCGTCGGCGACGGGCTTGTGCGAAATGGGAAGTGCCAGCGACAGGATCCGTCGACCCTCGCCGTAGGTGTCGAGCGCTTCTTCGGTGAATTCGAGCCGGTAATGGATGCGTCCCGGGTTGGGTTGGGTCAGGCGTGCCAGAGGCCGCCGGTAAAGCCATACGTCGAGCGGTTCGACGCGCTCAGCCATCGATCACCGTGATCTGGGCGAACTTGGGGATGACGGCGAGCGCCATGCCGCATTCGGCGAGCGCGCGCAGCGCGGTGTCGACCGATACCGAGTCGCCGCGCTCCATGCGTGAGACGGTCATTCGGGAGACGCCGAGGCGTTCGGCCAGATCGGCTTGTTGCAGGCCCCGCCCACGTCGCGCGTCGCGAATGGCGCGGCCCAGGGCCGCGGAATCCGCTACCCAGGACCACGGGACATGCTTCATATTTGTAGCTTACCGCCAGGGCGCCATTGATGCTAGAAATTTATAGCTTTGAGCTCCACTGGATCTTATGATCGATATTTACGGCATTGAGCTGGGCGGGCGGGCCTGCGGCAGCTCTACCTGCCGGCACCGTCACATCCGCCGCTGCGCCCGAAGTCCAACTTGGCCGAGGCCTTCGTGGCGCGCACACCGGCGTTCTTGACGGTGGCTTTCGAGGCCACCACGTTCTTCGGTGTTCACTGAGCCACCACCGCACCTCCATCGACCGTCGATGGGTTTACCCGGTACCGCCGCGTGGACGTGCTTGACCACGACGTTTCTGCCGACGCGGGTGTCAGAGAGCCTCTCCACGAGTACTTTCGGCGGGATACTGGGCGCAGAAAGCCCCACGGAGAGCGGTCTGATTTTGGCTGCACCCCAGTTGCGCTGCCCGGCCGCCAAGAGCCATCGCGCTAGTGAGCGTGTGGCAGGCCTCCCAGTAGCCTAGCGCTGGTGGCACAGCGGGTTTTGACCCGGCCACGGGGGCTTTGGTGCAGGATGCCGGGTTGTCCGCATCATTCGCAGGTGACGGCCGAGGCGTGTTCGGCGTCGTCGGTGATGGCGTCCATGGCGTCGAGCAGATCCGGATCGGGGTCGTCGCTGCCGGCCTGAAAGTAGTAGCGTGCCCACGGTCACGTAATTCCCCAGGGGCTGCCGCGGAATCTCTGCCGACCCGCGCATCATGATCCGCACATGCGCGTTATATATCCAATTGTCACCATGCTTCCTGACTGAATGACGTTGTATCATCGTTTTTGCGGAACCGTCCCCTATCGACGGAACTTCACCTGATGGAGGGAAATCGATCATGTTGGCGCCGGCGTGGATGGCGTTCCCGCCGGAAGTGCATTCGGCACTACTGTCCGGCGGACCGGGACCGGGGCCGTTGATCGCGGCAGCGGTTGCGTGGAATTCGCTCAGCGCCGAGTACACCTCTGCGGCCGACGAACTCACCGCGCTGCTCGCATCCGTGCAGGCCGGCGCGTGGGAAGGGCCGAGCGCCGCGCAATACGCGACCGCACACACGCCATACCTTGCGTGGCTGCTACAGGCCAGCACCGACAGTGCCGCAGCCGCGGCCCATCACCTCACCGCGGCCGCCGCGTACACGACCGCGCTGGCCGCTATGCCGACACTGGCCGAGCTGGCCGCCAACCACGTCACTCACGCGGCGTTGGTGGCGACCAATTTCTTCGGGATCAACACCATCCCGATCGCACTCAACGAAGCCGACTACGTGCGGATGTGGATTCAGGCCGCCACCACCATGACGACCTATCAAGCGGTCGCGACGGCCGAGTCGGGCGGAGCGGCGCCGGTCACCCCGAGTCCCCAGATCATGCATTCCGAAAACGGTAGCCACGGAGGCCCGGGTGACGACGGCGGCATGAACGGCGGCGGCATGGACGGGGGAGGAAACATGGGCGGCGGCATGCACGGCGGCGGAAACATGGGCGGGGGCATGCACGGCGGCGGCATGAACGGCGGCGGAATGCACGGCGGCATGAAGATGGGTATCAACCTGCCCACGACGTGGGAGGAATTGCTGAAAGCCCTTTTCCCGCCGCAGTTCGATCCGTTCAATCCGAACTCCTTCAGCATGATGCAGCCGAATTTGACGATGTTCCTCCCGCGCGCTGAAAAGATGCTGGCGGCGTACGCGGGCAATCCCACCCAGTTGGCCCAGGCCGCAACGTTCCTCGGTGCCCAATTCGTCATTCACCGAACCATGTACTTGACCTGGATTGTTCTCCACGCTCCGGCGATGCTGCCGTCCTTTGTCGCCGCCAACCCGCTGTATTCGGTGGGGTTGGCTGCCGCGGCGGCCTCGCCGCTGGCGATCGCGCCCGTGGGAGCGGCCGGCGGATTGGCGGGTCTGGCGGGATTGGCCGGCATCGCTCAACCCGCAGCGGTCCCGGTCGTCCCGGCCCCAGCCCTGGCACCGGCGGTCGGCCCGGTATCGCCGGCCATCGCGGCCCCGGCCCCAGCTCCGGCTCCCGCCCCGGCCCCGGCTCCGGCTGCCGCCCCCGCGCCCCCGCCCGCCCCGGCACCCCCACCCGGCACAGCACCACCGACACCACCGGCGGCGTCACCACCGCCGGTCACTGGTACCGAGGGTTTCGGCTATCTGGTTGCCGCGTCCAGCACAGCGGCCGTGTCGCACCTGCACTCCAGCACTAGAGCGACGAACAGGGCGGCCGAAACCGCCGGCGCAGCGGTCGCGACCGCCACGGCCGTCGGCAAACCAGTCCGGGCCCGGCAGAGCCAGCGGTCCGGGATGCTTGGCCGTCGCTACGAATACTTGGATTTGGAACCGGATGCGGGCGTAAAACTCGACGACGGTCGCGCGCCGGCAGCCTCCGACCGGGGTGCGGGACCACTGGGATTCACCAATACCACCGCTCGGGCCGGTGGGCGGCGCGCGGCGGGATTGACCACGCTCGCCGCCGATAACTTCAACGACGGCCCGACGATGCCGATGGTGCCCGGTAGCTGGCAGCCCGACACCGACGAGCCGGACACGTGCTAGACGGGAAAGATCGCCGGTCGTTTTCGACCGGCGCCGGCGCGCGCGTGGACGTTTCGACGCAAGCGTGACGTCCGTGCACAGGATTCGGATGCTCGCCTACCTGATGTCAACGATGTTGGTAGCGAGCCAAACTGGCTGTGCCGCACGCACATCCTCGCCGTCGATCGTGGTGTTCGCCGCCGCATCGCTCAAGCCGACCTTCACCAGGATCGGCGAACGATTCGAAGCCGACCACCCGGGCACCAGCGTCCGCTTCGACTTCGCAAGTGCGTCCGATCTCGCGATCCGACTCACCCAGGGGGCGCGCGGCGACGTGTTCGCCTCGGCCGACACCGCGCAAATGACCAAGGTTGTCGATGCCGGCTTGATCGCGGGCACTCCGGTCGACTTCGCCTCCAACACGCTGGCCATCGTCACCGCCGTCGGCAACCCGAAGCGCATCGAGTCCTTTGCCGATCTCGCGCAGCCGGGACTCACCGTGCTGGTATCACCGCCGCCGACGCCGTGCGGAGTGGCAACCCTGCGCGTCGAGAACAGCACCGGCGTGCACCTCGATCCGGCCAGCGAAGAACCCAACGTCGAAGACGTTCTCAACAAGGTCATCACCGGTCAGGCCGATGCGGGCCTGGTCAACATCACCGATGCCCGTGCCGCCGGCGACACGGTGACCACGGTGATGTTCCCCGAGGCCGCGGAAGCGGTGACCACCTACCCGATCGCGGTGCTGAAACCGGCGGGCCAGCCGAGCTTGGCCGGAAAGTTCGTCGACCTCGTCACCAACGAGTACGGCCAGAAAATCCTGGGTCGGGCCGGCTTCGGCAAACCGTGACGCGGTCGCCGCGCGGTGGCGCAGGGGGGCGCGGGGGGAGCTCGGCTTCGAGTCGTTCGCGAGCGTAACGGGGGTGCGATTTCGCGCTCCGGATTTCGCCGTGGCGTTACGCTCGCGAGCAAGCGGGACGAATCGCCCCGGACAGAAAACCGGCAGGTCGCGGCCATGGCGGCCCAAAGCCCAGCGACCGTGTCCGAAATCAGGCGGGCAGCGCAGGTTCGCCGCTGTGCCGCCCTCAGTGCTCCAGCGCGGCCAGGACGGCGTCGCACTGGAAGATCCGGTCGTATCGACCGGGAGTTCGCTGCCGGAGAATCCCCTTGGCGACCAACTTCGCGATGGCCGAGTTCGCCGCTTGGAACGACACGTTGTACAGCTTCGCCGCCAGCGACGCGGTGATCATCGGATAGCCGATCAAGTCGTCGGCGATTCGCAGTGAGACCCCCTTTGAACCCCGCAGCGCTGCCTGAAAGCGCTCCCTCAACGCGAGCAACCTGTCAACGCGCGCGACGACCTCGCGGGCCTCGGCCTCGATGGCCGCGGAGATGAAGCGCACCCACGGATCCCACCGGCCGGTCTGAGACACCGCCAACAGTCCGTCCTGGTATTCGTCCCGACGCTGTTCAAGCCACGGCGAAATGTTCAGGACGGGGAACCGAAGATCACCGGCGGCCAGCAGTTGCAGCACCATGACGAGCCGGCCGAGTCGTCCATTGCCGTCATGGAACGGATGCAGCGCCTCGAACTGGTAATGCGCAACGGCGACGCGGACGACCGTCGGCAATGCACCGCTACCGTCGCGGACCCACACTTGCCAGGCCTCCAGCCCGTCGGTGAGGCGGTGGTCGGCGGGCGGCGGAACGAACCGCGCCGAGGCTACCCGGCGGCCCCCGACGCCGATGAACACCTGTGTTGTGCGAACGCTCCCCGCGTGCCGCCCATCGCTCGGCGTCCCCCGAAGCAGCTCGCCCTGAAGGCCCTCCAGCATTCGTATGGAGATCGGCTGGCCGTCGCCGATCAGTTCGTAGGCGGCTTCGGCTGCCGCCACATAGTTGCGCACCTCGCGCACCGACCCGGTTATCCGGTCGGCATCGAGGAAGTCGGCTTCGAAGACATCGGACAGTGCGGCGTAGGTGCCTTCCAGCGCCGACGTGCTCACTGCCTCGCGTCTGGTCGCGGGTCGAGCAAGCAACACCGGGTTGGGCAGCAGCGAGGCCGCCTGATCGGCGCGCGCCATGGCGGCGGCAGCGGCGACCACCGCAGAGTAGGTGGCGCCGTCGAGCGCGAATTCCTGCGGGAGTGGGTCCGGGACGTAGGCGAAGTAGTCGTAGGGCTCGCGAAACCGCAGGTCATAGCCCGAAATCGGCACCACCTGCCCGATCGGGCCGCTCCGCAACGCGTCAACATCCATCACATACATCCCAGAGGCCAGGGTTGAAAAACAGGTTTGTAATTTCAAGGTTACGGCCTCACCCTAAAATAGGATGTATTCGATTTCACGGTTGCGGTTGAGATCAGCACCGTTCTCGGGTCCGGTGTCGACTGGTGTCCGGCGTGCGGAATCGGTCTTGCGGGGTCTACATGATGTAGGTAGCGCGGGTGGGCCCTCGGACATGTCGGTGCATGTCGCTAGCGTTCTGACATGAGCCAAGGGGGCGGGGTACGACATGCCTGAATCCAGAGTTTGGGATTTTCCCAACTTCAACCCAATATCCGGTTATGGGCGCTGACATTGGAGCGCGCGTCGGATCGCTCATCCCCGCAGGACAACAGGGCCGGATCGCTGATGCCGTGGGCATGCCGGCAGACGCGATGTCACGTGCGGTGCGAGGGCAACGCAGCTTCTCCGCCGTAGAACTGGCGCGGATTGCCGAACACCTTGGAGCGGAGGTGCACTGGCTGATCACCGGGGAGCCCGATCCGCATCGGGTGACCGTCGTCGCACGCCACGACTACGACCCAAGCACTGGCAGCCGGGCCATTCCGGGTCATAGCGACGACCGGGATGTGCTCGACGACATCGCGTTGGCGTATAGGCAAGTGGCAACCACGCCGTTGCCGAAGTGCAAACCGCCCACGGACGCCACGGACGCGCTCGGGCAGTTGGGCTCCGGTTTCGTGCGGACGTTCTTGGAGGACGTCGAGACGACGTTCGGCATAAACACAATCCGGGTCGCCGAGCTGTCGACCGCCTACGGCTTCACGGTCGACGAAAACGCAATCATCGCGATTCCCGCGTCCGGAAACTGGTTCCGTGAGAACTGGGACATCGCACACGAACTCGGACACTTCGCCCACGGACACACCGACACCGGTCTATCGGAAGAGACACGAAACCTCCACGAATGGGCGGCCAATGGCTTTGCTGCAGAGTTGCTCATGCCCGCCACACGGGTACACACCCAGGACTGGGCGTCCATGACTGCGGGCGAGCTGGCCGCGCTGGTCTGGGATTTCGGTGTGTCGACCGCCGCAGTGGGACATCGGCTCGATTCGCTCCAGATTCCGGCATCGCCGGTCGTGGAGGAGTGGCGGACGAAACCGACGCAGCGCCTACTGCGACACCACTGGCGGCCGGCCGTGCCTGGTGATCCGATCACCGCCCGCATGGACGCCGCTGCACTTCGACGATTCCCGCCGGCCGTCCAAGACGCTCATCTGGAGTTGATCGCGCAGGGGCAATTACAGAAAGCAACCCTTGCGTGGATGCTCGGGGTCTCTGCCGACGCCTTGGAGGTCGACCAACCGGCCGCACCGGAGTCCATCAGCAGCTTGGAACTGATTACCGCGCTGGGGATCTGAGCTGCCACAGTGACTCTGGTGTTTTTTCCCGATACCAC
Source organism: Mycobacterium sp. (assembly GCF_047975165.1). Classification (GTDB taxonomy): domain Bacteria; phylum Actinomycetota; class Actinomycetes; order Mycobacteriales; family Mycobacteriaceae; genus Mycobacterium. The sequence goes on along the minus strand of NZ_JBKECZ010000035.1, from coordinate 33,106 downwards.
CGCGCGCATCAACTTCGCCACGATCGAGCGCATGGATCTGCTGGAGGATCTCGCCACCGAGCGAGCGTGGTGTGGATCGGTGTCCGACGAGTGCTCCACCTGGGCAGCTGAACCCGACCTCTCATCGATCCGGCGGGCGTGGGACATCTTCGGCGAGCCCTTGCGCCCGGACACGCCAGTCGAACACCTCACGACCAGGACGAATTTCGAGCGACTTCGGGTGCCCGGCGAACCACGCACGAAGAACCTAGGCGAGGCCGAGACGCTGGCGATCATCGAATGCCGCAGCCTCCCTGCGATTCTGTGCACCGACGATCACGCCGTCGGTGCCCTGGTAGCCGGAATGGGCACCGACTATCCGAAAGTGATCGGCACCTGGGATCTCCTGCGCATCGGCTACAAGCGAGACTTCGCCACCGGAGACGAGCTTTGGCAGTATTCGCGGACACTGCACCAGAAGCAACGACACACGCCTCCAACAGGCCCATTCGATCGCGGAAAATTTGACTCCTGGCTCAACGGTTGACGATCAGCGCCGATCCGAATCCCTATTGACGTGCAGCTGTGCCACGTCCGCCTCGAGTTCTGAGATGGCTTCTCTGGTGCTGCCGGGCGCGAGGACGGCCCGGTGGACACCCGCGCCCCGGCCACTCAACCAGCTCGGCATCCCCTGGGCGGGAACTATTGAGGAAGCAGCTATGCGGCCTCCGAGAGCCGCCCGGCTGACAGAAACGGGAGTTGGCAGCCGGAGTCCCCGGACCGCCCAGAAGATGACTTCCGACCGGAGAATCCCGTCAAACACAAAGGCCACGATCTCTTCCGAGTTCGTGACCTCTATGTGCCGCGGGTCTAAAGAACCGCTCACTGTGGGCGAAGGGGGACTTGAACCCCCACGTCCCGAAGGACACTGGCACCTGAAGCCAGCGCGTCTGCCATTCCGCCACTCGCCCGAAACAACCGAAGGACCATATCACTGTAATCGCCGCCGGCGGCAATCGCTGCCGGGCGCCCACCTGTCGCCCGTATCGACTATTGGCCGCTGCGCGTGTGCGCTGGTGGCGTCGACTGTGAATCGTTGGCGTCGACTGTGAGCCCAGGGCGAGATCTGCGCTAATTCCCCGCCCTGGGCTCACAGGGAAAGCCGTGAGTTCACAGTGAAAGCCCGGGCTTCACAGTCGACGCCAACGATTCACAGTCGAGCAGGACAACCCTGAGGTCCACCCCAACGGCCCCGCCCGAACGGGCTCTTCGCAGTCGAGGGCGTACAACGGATCGACGGGCCGCCACCGCGGCAGCGGCCCGGACAGCGGCCGCGAACGGAATCAGACCCCCACCACATCCTCGACCACGTCCACCCCCCGCACCTAAAGCCCCGGTCTCCAAAAGGTCTCGATGCGGTGCTCAGTATTGGCTCAGTATCGCCACAGCGTCGAGAAGTCGCGGCGCGCCGATACGATTATCCCCTGTCACGACGCGCGGCCGAGGCATCCCCGCCTCTGCCGATGATCTCCCCGATACACAGTTAGGCGAGCACACACATGGGTAGCCAACGAGGGCTGGTCCAGCGCATCGAGCGCCGGCTCGAGTCGACCGTCGGCGATGCATTTGCCCGGGTGTTCGGCGGGGCGATCGTGCCCCAAGAGGTCGAAGCGATGTTGCGTCGCGAGGCCGGCGACGGCGTCCGCGCCCTACAGGGCAACCGGTTCCTGGCGCCCAACGACTACGTCATCACCCTCTGTGAGCACGACGCGGAGAAGCTGGATGCCGATCCGGACCTTACGGCCGGTGTTTTTGCCCGACACCTGGCCGACTACATCGAGGAACACGGCTGGCAAACGTATGGTGAGGTGGTCGTCCGGTTCGAGCACTCCTCGAACCTGCATACCGGACAGTTCCGCACCCGTGGCACTGTCAACCCCGACGCCGAGCCCCGCCCGGCAGCTACCGATTACCCCCGGCCACAATTAGATGATGCGTTCGGCGCAGAACTAGGAGTACCACCGATGACCGACAATCCAGGCGACCGCGGAGGTCAGGGTCAGGGCCAGGGGCAGCCCGACGATTATTACGACGACCGCCACCCGCAGCCTCAGGAGGACCAGCGCGGCGGCTATCCCCAGGACGCCGACGGCTATTCGCGCCAGCAGGGTTACCCGCCCCAGCAGGGCTACCCACCGCCGCAGGGCGGCTACCCGGGTCAAGGCGGCTACGGCGATCAGGGCGGTTACCCCGGCCAGGGCGGTTACCAGCAGCACGGCAACCCCGAGCAGGGTCCGGGCGGTTTCGCGCCGACGTATCAGGCCCCGCCAGGCCCGGCGGGCGGCTACGGTAGCCAAAGCGGCTACGGCCAACCTCCGGGCGGCGGCCAGTCCGGCTACGGCCAACCCCAGGGCGGCGGCCAGTCCGGCTACAGCCAGCCTCCGGCCGCAGGCCAGCCCCAGGGCTACGGCCCACCCCAGGGCTACGGCCCACCCCAGGGTTACGGCCAGCCCCAGGGTTACGGCCCACCCCAGGGCGGAGGCCAACCCCAGGGCGGAGGCCAACCCGGCTACGGCCAACCGCAGGGTTACGGCCAGCCACCAGGTGGCGGCCAACCCGGCTACGGCCCACCCCCGGGCTATGGCGACTACGGGAATCCACCCCCCCACCAGGACCAGTCGGGCTACAGCGCTCCCGGCGCTCCGGACGCCCCCGCGGCCCCGGACGTCCAAGACGCCCCGGCCGCTCAGGACATTCAAGACGCCCCGGCGGCGCCTCCCGAACCTCAGAACCAGGGCTACCCCGACCAGGGGGGCTCTCAGGATCAGAGCTGGCAGCAGGGTGGCGGCTACGGCAACCAGTACGCCGAGGCGCCGCAAAGCGGGTATCCGCCTCCGGGCGGCCCCGGTGAGCAAGCCGGCCAACAGCCGGAATACGGTCGGCCCCCGGCCCCCGAATACGGCCAGCAACCCGACTACGGCCAGCAGCCCGACTACGGCAACTACCCCCCGGGCAACTACGGCCCCCCCGCCACCCAGGTCACGCTGCAACTCGACGACGGCAGCGGACGCACCTACCAGCTGCGGGAAGGCTCCAACATCGTCGGGCGCGGCCAGGACGCCCACTTCCGGCTACCCGACACCGGTGTGTCCCGGCGGCACCTGGAGATCCGCTGGGACGGCCAGGTCCCGCTGCTTGCGGACCTGAACTCCACCAACGGCACCATCGTCAACAACGCGCCGGTACAGGAGTGGCAATTGGCCGACGGGGACGTGATCCGGCTCGGGCATTCGGAGATCATCGTCCGCATCCACTGACCCCGGCGGCCCGAAGCGGTCGGCCGTCTCCCCATGTCGGCTACCACCGCAGTATCGTGACTGTGCCTAGGTGCTCGGGTTCACCGGTGCCGACCGGGCAGCCCCGGGACTGAAAGGACCGACAGATGCAGGGTTTGGTGCTGCAGCTGACGCGTGCCGGGTTCCTGATGATGCTGTGGCTGTTCATCTGGTCGGTCCTGCGCGTCCTGCGCACCGACATCTATGCCCCCACCGGGGCCGTGATGGTGCGGCGCGGCTTGGCCCTGCCGCGAACTCTGCTGCCCTCGCGGAACCGCAGCGGCGCGGCCCGCTATCTCGTCGTGACGGAGGGGGCGCTGACCGGCGCCCGCATCACGCTCGGCGGGAACCCCGTACTCATCGGACGTGCCGACGACTCGACCTTGGTGTTGACTGACGACTACGCGTCGGCACGGCACGCCAGGCTGTCTCAGCGAGGTTCGGAATGGTATGTGGAAGACCTAGGATCGACGAACGGCACTTACCTTGACAGGGCGAAGGTGACGACTGCGGTACGAGTTCCCATCGGTACGTCGGTTCGCATCGGCAAAACGGCGATCGAGCTCCGCCCGTGACCCTGGTGTTGCGCTACGCCGCCCGCAGCGATCGCGGCCTGGTGAGGTCGAACAACGAAGACTCCGTCTACGCTGGCGCGCGGCTGCTGGCGCTGGCCGACGGCATGGGTGGCCACGCCGCCGGCGAAGTCGCCTCCCAGCTCGTCATCGCGGCGCTGGCCCATCTCGACGACGACGAGCCCGGTGGCGACCTGCTGGCCAAGCTCGACACCGCCGTGCAGGCCGGAAACTCCGCGATCGCGGCCCAGGTAGCCATGGAGCCCGACCTTGAGGGCATGGGGACCACGCTCACCGCGATCCTGTTCGCGGGCAACCGGCTGGGCCTGGTGCACGTCGGCGACTCCCGGGGCTACCTGTTCCGCGACGGAGAGCTGGCGCAGATCACCAAGGACGACACCTTCGTCCAGACACTGGTCGAGGAAGGTCGCATCACCGCGGAGGAGGCACACAGCCACCCGCAGCGGTCGCTGATCATGCGCGCGTTGACCGGCCACGACGTCGAGCCGACGCTGACGATGCGCGAAGTGCGCCGCGGTGACCGCTACCTGCTCTGTTCGGACGGACTGTCCGACCCGGTCAGCGGCGAAACCATCGCCGACGCGCTGAAGAACCCCGACGTCGTAGCCACCGCCGACCGCCTGATCGAATTGGCCTTGCGCAGCGGCGGACCCGACAACATCACCGTCGTCGTCGCCGACGTCGTCGACGAGGACATCGGACAGACCCAGCCGATCCTGGCCGGAGCGGTATCCGGCAACACCGGCGACGACAACCAGGTGACTCTGCCCAACACTGCCGCCGGCCGCGCCTCCGCACTGCGGACTCGCGAGGAGATCGCCCCCCGCGCCGCTCCGCAGGTGCAGCCGCCCAAGCGGCCGCTCTGGACCCGCCGGCGGATCTTCCTGGTCGCCACGCTCGCGACACTGGTGCTGCTGGCCGGCATATTCATCGTCCGGGCGATCGTCCGGAACAACTACTACGTCGCGGCCGACCACGGCACGGTCGCGATCATGCGCGGTGTCCAGGGGTCGCTGCTGGGGTACTCCCTGCATCAGGTGCACTCGCTGGGCTGCATCGACGACGGAAACCAACTGACCGAGGTCGGTCCCCGGGCCCACCCGGACTGCCACCTGTTCAAGGTCGCGGATCTGCGGCCCTCCGAACGGGCATCGGTGCAGGCCGGGCTGCCCGCCGGCACCCTGGACAATGCCCGCGACCAACTCCGCACACTAGCGTCCGAGGCTCTGTTGCCGCCATGTGAGTCCCCGGCGACCGCGGAGCCGGAATCCGACGAGCCGTCGCCTCCGGCCACCGAAACCTCAGCCCCCTCGCACGCGCCGTCCGCCACCTCCGCGAGCCCGGCCCCAGACGCCACCACTCCGGCGGGCCCGGCCCAAGACACCACCACTCCGGCAGCGCCTGCCCCGTCGTCGACCCCGACGGCTGACCCAGCACCACCGGCACAACCGCCAGGCGTGGACTGCCGGGCGGCGGCATGACCACTACGGAACTGCCCGCGGTCGTTGCGGTCACTCCTCCGCTGCCCACCCGGCGCAACGCCGAATTGCTGCTGCTGTGCTTCGCCACCCTGATCACCTTCGCCGCCCTGGTGATCGTGGAGATCAACCAGGACCAGAGCGTGCATTGGGACCTCCCCCGCTACGGGCTCGGGTGCCTGGCCCTGTTCGTCCTGGCGCACCTGGCGATCCGGCGCTACGCGCCCTACACCGACCCGCTGCTGCTGCCGGTGGTCGCACTGCTCAACGGGCTGGGGGTGGTGATGATCCACCGCCTCGACCTCGTCGACACCGAAGTGGGCCGGCAAGGTCGCACCAACGCCAACCACCAGATGCTGTGGAGCCTGGTCGGGGTCATCGCGTTCTCGCTGGTGATCACGTTCCTCAAGGATCACCGCCAACTCGCGCGATACGGGTACATCTGCGGTTCAGCAGGCCTGGTGCTGCTGGTCATACCCGCACTGCTACCCGCCGCGCTATCCGAGCAGAACGGCGCCAAGATCTGGATCCAGATGCCGGGCTTTTCGATTCAGCCCGCCGAATTCTCCAAGATCCTGTTGCTCATCTTCTTCGCGACGGTGCTGGTGGCCAAGCGCAACCTGTTCGTCAGCGCCGGCAAACACATCCGGGGCATCACCCTGCCGCGGCCGCGCGATCTGGCCCCATTGCTGGCGGCCTGGGTGATCTCGATCTGCGTGATGGTCTTCGAGAAAGACCTCGGCACCTCGCTGCTGCTCTACAGCTCGTTTCTGGTGGTCGTCTACCTGGCCACCCAGCGATTGGGTTGGGTCGTCGGTGGGCTGGCACTGTTCGCCCTGGGCAGCGTGATCGCCTACCAGATATTCGGTCACGTGCAGGTCCGGGTGCAGAACTGGCTGGACCCATTCGCCGACCCCGACGGCGACGGCTATCAAATGGTGCAGGCTCTGTTCAGCTTCGCCACCGGTGGGATCTTCGGCACCGCGCTGGGCAACGGCCAACCCGACACTGTGCCCGCGGCCTCGACCGACTTCATCCTCGCCGCGTTCGGCGAAGAGCTGGGCCTGGTCGGCCTGGCCGCCATTCTGATGCTCTATACCATCGTCATCATCCGCGGGATGCGCACCGCGATAGCGACCCGGGACAGCTTCGGCAAGCTGCTGGCCGCCGGCCTGGCGTCGACCTTGGCAATCCAGCTGTTCATCGTGGCCGGCGGTGTCACCAAACTCATTCCGCTGACCGGCCTGACCACCCCGTGGATGTCCTACGGTGGATCTTCGCTGCTGGCCAACTACGTGATGCTGGCTGTCCTGGCCCGGATTTCCGACAGCGCGCGGCGCCCATTGCGCACCCGGCCCCGCCGGACGGCCCCCATCGCGATGGCCCGCACCGAGGTGATCGAGCGCCTATGAACACCTCCCTGCGCCGGATATCGATGGCCGTGATGGCCCTGATCGTGCTGCTGCTGCTCAACGCGACGATGACCCAGGTCTTCACCGCCGACGGACTGCGTGCCGATCCCCGCAACCAGCGCGTCCTGCTCGACGAATACTCGCGCCAGCGCGGCCAGATCGTCGCCGGCGGCCAATTGCTCGCCTATTCGGTGGCCAGCGACAGCCGGTTCCGCTTCCTGCGGGTCTATCCCAACCCCGAGATGTATGCCCCCGTCACCGGGTTCTACTCGCTGCGCTATTCCAGCGCCGGCCTGGAACGGGCCGAGGACCTGGTGCTCAACGGCTCCGACGAGCGGCTGTTCGGCCGCCGACTGGCCGATTTCTTCACCGGTCGCGACCCCCGCGGCGGCAATGTCGACACCACGATCAACCCGCGGATACAGCAAGCCGGGTGGGATGCGCTGCAGCAGGGCTGCGACGGCAAACCCTGCCGCGGAGCAATCGCGGCACTGGAACCGGCGACCGGCAAGATCCGGGCCCTGGTGTCGTCGCCGTCGTATGACCCCAACCTGCTCGCCTCGCACAGCCTCGACGTCCAGGCGCAGGCCTGGCAGAGCCTGCGGGACAGCCCCGAGGCACCCCTGGTCAACCGGGCGATCTCCGAAACGTACCCGCCGGGATCCACCTTCAAGGTGATCACCGCCGCGGCCGCCCTGGCCGCCGGCGCCAGCACCGACCAGCGACTCACCGCCCAAGCAAGCATTCCCCTGCCCGACAGCACCGCAACCCTGAGTAACTTCGGCGGCCTACCGTGCGGACCCGAGCCGACCGTGACGCTCGACGAGGCGTTCGCCAGGTCGTGCAACACCGCATTCGTCCAGCTCGGCCTCCTCACCGGCCGAGACGCCCTGTGCGCCATGGCCCGGGCATTCGGTCTCGACCAGACCCCCAACCCGATCCCGTTGCAGGTCGCCCAATCGACCGTCGGGCCCGTCGTCGACAGCGCGGCACTGGGAATGACCAGCATCGGCCAGAAGGACGTCGCGCTGACCCCGCTGCAGAACGCGGAGGTGGCCGCGGCCATCGCCAATGGCGGCGTCCTGATGCGGCCCTACCTGGTGGAAAGTCTGCGCGGGCCCGACCTGTCGAACATCGGCACCACGTCCCCCTATCAGCAGCGTCGCGCTGTTTCGCCGCAGATCGCGGCTAAGCTGACGGAGCTGATGGTCGGCGCGGAGAATGCCACGCCGCGGAAAGGGGCCGTACCCGGCGTGCAGATCGCATCCAAGACGGGTACCGCGGAACACGGCACCGACCCGCAGCACACCCCGCCGCACGCGTGGTACATCGCGTTCGCGCCGGCGCAATCACCCAAGATCGCGGTGGCGGTCCTGGTGGAAAACGGCGCGGATCGGCTGGAGTCGACCGGCAGTGCGCTCGCCGCGCCCATCGGGCGGGCAGTGATCGAAGCGGCCCTGCAGGGGGCGCCATGAGTCCCCGGGTCGGAGTGACACTGTCGGACAGATATCGCCTGCAGCGGCTCATCGCCACCGGCGGCATGGGCCAGGTTTGGGAAGCCGTCGACAACCGTCTGGGCCGGCGCGTCGCCGTCAAGGTGCTCAAGCAGGAATTCTCTCAAGACTCGGAGTTCATCGAGCGGTTCCGGGCCGAAGCCCGCACCACCGCGATGCTCAACCACCCCGGCATCGCCCAGGTCCACGACTACGGCGAAAGCCAAGTGGACGGCGAGGGGCCCACCGCCTATCTGGTGATGGAGCTGGTCAACGGCGAACCGCTGAACTCGGTGCTCAAACGCACCGGCAGGTTGTCACTGCGGCACGCCCTGGACATGCTGGAGCAGACCGGCCGGGCGCTGCAGGTGGCACACGCCGCCGGACTGGTGCACCGCGACGTCAAACCCGGCAACATCATGATCACCCCGACCGGGCAGGTCAAGATCACCGACTTCGGCATCGCCAAGGCCGTCGACTCCGCACCGGTGACGCAGACCGGCATGGTGATGGGCACCGCGCAATACATCGCGCCCGAACAGGCCCTCGGCCACGACGCCAGTCCCTCCAGCGACGTGTACTCACTCGGCGTCGTCGGCTACGAGGTGGTGTCGGGCAGGCGCCCGTTCACCGGTGACGGTGCCCTGACGGTGGCGATGAAACACATCAAGGAGCCCCCGCCGCCGCTGCCGGCCGACCTGCCCGCCAACGTCCGCGAACTCATCGAGATCACGCTGGTCAAAAACCCCAGCCAGCGCTACCGCAGCGGCGGACCGTTCGCCGACGCGGTGGCCGCGGTGCGGGCCGGCCGCCGTCCGCCGCGTCCCAGCCAGGTGCCGGCGGCAAGCCGTGCCGCACCCACCACCATCCCTTCCGCCACCCCGGCCCGCATCCCCGCCGCCTCGGCCACCCGGGCCGCCGCACCGCGCCGCACCCACCCGCCGGCCACGGTGCGCCGTACCCCGCCGGCCAAGCGCACCTTCACCTCCGGTCAGCGCGCACTACTGTGGGCCGCCGGGGTGCTCGGCGCGCTGGCCATCATCATCGCGGTGCTCATCGTCAACAATCACGCAAATGTCACCGACGCGCCGCAACACGTCCCGGCGACGGTCAGCGACACCGGAAGAGCACCGGACAACAGCCTTTCCGACGGTCTCGGCGGTCATCGCGGCGCACGGCCCGGCACCGCGGGGAGCCGGGAAAAACCTGAGGCGCCGCTTCGATTCGAGGCGCCGCGATGACCACGCCGAAGCATCTGTCCGACCGCTACGAGCTGGGTGACATCCTCGGTTTCGGGGGCATGTCCGAAGTTCACCTGGCGCGCGACCACCGGTTGCATCGCGACGTCGCGGTCAAGGTGCTGCGCGCCGACCTGGCGCGCGACCCGAGCTTCTATCTGCGGTTCCGGCGGGAGGCGCAGAACGCCGCCGCGCTGAACCACCCGGCCATCGTCGCCGTCTACGACACCGGCGAGGCGGAAACGCCCGCGGGCCCGCTGCCTTACATCGTCATGGAGTACGTCGACGGGGTCACGCTGCGCGACATCGTGCACACCGACGGTCCGATGCCACCCAAACGCGCCATCGAAGTGATCGCCGACGCGTGCCAGGCGCTGAACTTCAGCCACCAGAACGGCATCATCCACCGCGACGTCAAACCGGCGAACATCATGATCAGCTCCACCAGCGCGGTGAAGGTGATGGACTTCGGCATCGCCCGTGCCATAGCCGACGGCGGCAACAGCGTCACCCAGACCTCGGCGGTGATCGGCACGGCCCAGTACCTCTCACCCGAGCAGGCAAGGGGAGACACCGTCGACGCCCGCTCCGACGTCTATTCGCTGGGCTGCGTGCTCTACGAAATGCTGACCGGTGAGCCGCCCTTCACCGGCGACTCCCCGGTGTCTGTGGCCTACCAGCATGTCCGCGAAGACCCCGAGCCACCGTCGGAACGCAACGAGGACATCTCGACCGACCTCGACGCCGTGGTCCTCAAGGCGCTGGCCAAGAACCCGGAAAACCGGTATCAGACGGCCGCGGAGATGCGGGCCGACCTGGTCCGGGTGCACAACGGCGAAACCCCCGAAGCGCCCCGGGTGCTCACCGGCGCCGACCGCAGGTCGATGCTGGCCGCCTCGGGGGGCTTCCCCGGCGGGGCCCGCACCGACACGCTGGTGCGCCCCGCCTACGACGACGCCGACGACACCGGCGGTGCGGCCGCGGTGGGCCGGTGGGTCGCGGTGGTCGCGGTGCTGGCGGTGCTCACCGTCGTCGTCACCATTGCGATCAGCACGTTCGGCGGCAGCACCCGCAAGGTCAAGGTGCCCGACGTGCGCGGGCGGGTGTCCGCCGACGCGATCGCCTCGCTGCAGAACAGAGGGTTCAAGACGCGCACCCTACAGAAACCCGACTCCGCCATGCCGCCCGATCACGTGATCAGCACCGATCCCGGCTCCAATTCCTCAGTGGGCGCCGGTGACGAAATCACCATCAACGTCTCGACCGGACCCGAGCAGCGTGAACTGCCCGACGTGTCGGCAATGAACTACGCCCAAGCGGTCAAGAAACTCACGGCGGCCGGATTCAGCAAGTTCCGGCAATCCAAATCGCCGTCGACCCCCGAGCTCGCCGGCCGGGTGATCGGCACCAACCCGCCGGCGAACCAGACGTCGGCGATCACCAACGTGATCACGATAATCGTCGGCTCGGGTCCCGAGACCAAGCACATTCCCGATGTCGAAGGCCAGACTGTCGAGTTGGCACAGCGCAACCTCACCGTCTACGGTTTCTCGAAATTCGGCGAGGCCTCGGTGGACAGCCCCAGACCGGCAGGCGAGGTGATCGGCACCAACCCGCCCGCGGGCACCAACGTCGCACTCGACTCGGTCATCGAATTACAGATCTCCAAGGGCAACCAGTTCGTGATGCCCGACCTGCTGGGCATGTTCTGGACGGATGCCGAACCCCGGTTGCGCGCGCTGGGCTGGACCGGGCTACTGGACAAAGGGCTCGACGTGGACGCCGGCGGTTCACAGCACAACAAAATCGTGTTCCAGAAGCAGCCACCCGGCAGCGGGGTCAACTTCGACAGCAGCGTCACGCTGAAGTTCGGTCAGTAGCCTCGCCGGCCTCGGCGGCCCCGGTGGGGAGGTGCGGCCGCACCGCAGTGGCAACCTCGTTTTCCAGCCGGCGCACCAACGTGTCGTCGCGCGTCCATCCGCAGCAGGCGAGCCAGTTGGCCAGCATTCGGTGGCCACCCTCGGTCAGGATCGATTCGGGATGGAATTGCACCCCGTGGATGGGTAGCCGGGTGTGCTGCACGGCCATGATGACGCCGCTGCGAGTGTGCGCGGTGACCTCCAACTCCGGCGGCAGCGACTCCGGCAAGATGGTCAGCGAGTGGTAGCGGGTCGCGGTGAACGGATCGGTAAGCCCGGCCAGCACGCCGGCATTGGTGTGGAAGACGCTGCTGGTCTTGCCGTGCAGCAGCTCCGGTGCGCGATCGACGGTGGCTCCGAACGCAACACCGATGGCCTGGTGCCCCAGGCACACCCCTAGCAGCGGGGTGTTCGAACCGGCACACGCACAGACCATATCGATCGATGCGCCGGCGCGTTCGGGGGTACCCGGGCCCGGGCTCAACAGCACCCCGTCGAACCCGGCGGCAGCGGTGTCCGCGCCGTCCGGACCCGACAACCGCGGGTCGTCGTTGCGCCACACATCGGCCTCGACACCGAGCTGGCCCAGGTACTGCACCAGGTTGAACACGAAGCTGTCGTAGTTGTCGACGACGAGGATCCGCATCGTGACAGGTTACCGCCCACTCGGTACCGGCACCGTCAGTAACCAATCGGCCCCATCGGCTGGGCGAAATGCAGCCGCACCGGTTCGGGATGACCGACGATCAGCACATCGGACTGGACTTCCTGCCGATAGCCGAGGCCGAACCGCACCACGTACTGCTTGTAGAGGCTCACCAGCGGGTTGTCGGCCAGGGCCTTGCCCATGGCGGCCGCATCCCCGATCGCGGTGATCGAATAGGGCGGGCTGTAGGTGCGGCCGTTGAGCAGCACCGTGTTGCCCACGCAGCGGACCGCGGAGGTCGCGATGATGCGCTGGTCCTGCACCTGGATGGCCTCCGCGCCGGCACTCCACATCGCATTGAGGACCCCGTCGATGTCCTGCTGATGCACCACCAGGTCATCCGGGGTGGCGTCGCGCGGGAAGCGCCCGTGGGCGTCGCGCTGCGCGTCGTCGAGGACGACCACCAGGCCCGGGCCGTGCACGGGAGTCATGTCTGCCTCACCGGCGAGCTCGGCGGCGCGCCGCAGCATCGCCTGCAACGCGGCGTCGGTGGACCTCCCGTGCGATGTTGCGATCCGCTCGCTGAGCAGGTCACGTTCGGTAGCCAGCCGCCTCACTTCCGCACCGGTCTCCCGAACGAGGTCGACCAGACGCGGCGCGTCACTGCTGCGTATCTCCGCGCCACCGGAGACTCCGTGCGTCGCGGCCAGCAGCAGCCCCGCCAGCAGGCACACCACTGGGACACCGAAGCGCCAGGGAGATCGGCGCTGATCGGTCATCGCGGCTCCGTTTCCTGACGAGTTCCCGATGTCTTCCCGGCGGAGAGGTCCCGGGATCCCCGGTCCGGTGGGCTAGGCTCACTAGCCGAGCCGGAAAAAAATCCCTCCGCGGGTGCAACGGTAATCCCTGCCGCACGCGATGTTGCGGCGAGCCCGTCAAAACCAGAGGTAGCAGATGCCCAAGTCCAAAGTCCGCAAGAAGAATGACTTCACCGTAGGCGCAGTAAGCCGTACGCCGGTGAAAGTGAAGGTCGGACCGTCGAGCGTGTGGTTCATCGCGTTGTTCATCGGCCTGATGCTCATAGGGCTGGTTTGGCTGATGGTGTTCCAGCTGGCGGCGTACGGACCGCAGGCTCCAGCCGCCCTGAACTGGATGACGGAGCTGGGTCCGTGGAACTACGCGATCGCCTTCGCCTTCATGATCGCCGGCTTGCTTCTGACGATGCGCTGGCACTGATCCCGTTCGGGGGCGGCGGGGTCCGGGCCAACCTTCCCGACCCCTGCACGATGCGTCCGATTCGCTTGGTCGTTACCTATTCGTCACACAATCACACGCGTGTGATTCATCCCCACTGTTGATAACGTCTGGGGATAATCGGATCCGCCGAGGTACGAGGGCCGCAGAGCGCATGCAGCAAACACAATGGGCGCCGCACATCGCCGGGATAGCGGGCTGCGCGGTGGTCGGCGTCACAATCGCTGGAGCTGCTGTGACGCTGGTCACGGACCCGCCGGGGCGCGTCCTGGCCGCTATTGCCGGCGTGGGTCTGCTCTTCTTCGCAGCTGGTTCGTGGCGGGCACGCCCCAAGCTGGCAATCGTCGACGACGGGCTGGCGGTGCGCGGCTGGTTCCGCACGCAGCTGGTGCGGGCCGACCAGCTCGACGTCATCCGGATCTCGGAATTCCGCCGCTACGGCCGCCGGGTGCGGCTGCTGGAGATCGAAACCGTCGGTGGGGGACTGCTCGTGCTGTCCCGCTGGGACCTGGGCACCGATCCGCTGGACGTCCTCGACGCCCTCACCGACGCCGGTTACGCCCGACCCCGAAAGGGCAAGCGCCCAGACTCGTGCTGAGAGCCGTGGCCGACGCCGGGCCAGCGCTGGGGCCGGGGCTGAGGGCTGGGGCCGGAGCCGAGGGCTGGAGCCGAGGGCTGGAACCGGGGCCGAGGGCTGGGGCCGGGGCCGATCAGGAAATGGTGACCGATTCGATGACGACCGGCTCCAGTGGACGATCGCCGCCATCTGTGGCCGTCGTGGCGATCGCGTCAACCACCCGCTGCGAAGCCGGATCGACGACTTCGCCGAAGATCGTGTGGCGGCGGTTGAGATGCGGAGTCGGCCCGACCGTCACGAAGAACTGGGAGCCGTTGGTTCCCGGGCCGGCGTTGGCCATGGCCAGCAGGTAGGGCCGGTCGAACTGCAATTCGGGGTGGAACTCGTCGGCGAACTTGTAGCCCGGACCGCCGCGACCGGTGCCCGTCGGGTCACCGCCCTGGATCATGAATCCACCGATTACGCGGTGGAAAACCACGCCGTCGTAGAACGGGCCGGACGTGCCGCCCGAGGCATTCTGGGTCGAATATTCCTTGGTGCCCTGCGCCAAGCCCACGAAGTTGGCGACGGTCTTGGGTGCGTGGTTGCCGAACAGGGCGACCTTGACGTCTCCGCGGTTCGTATGCAGCGTGGCGGTGCCGGTCTGAATGGGGCTGTTAGTCACGGGATCACAGTCTGCCATCACCGGTCGGTGCGTCCGCAGGCGGTGCCGTCGGCGGGGCCGGGAGCCGTTCAGTGGCAGAGCTTGCCCGCCTCCCGCAGGGACAGGAGGCAAGGGGCAGGGGCAGGGGCAGGGGCAGGGGGCAGCGGGCCGTCACACCGGTTCGATGCCGAGGTCGCCGTAGGTCACCAGCGGAAAGTACGGCAGCCCCAGCTCGGCGAAGAGCTTCGTCGCCGCGTCGCCTCGATCGACCATCGGAATGACACCGGTGACCGTGGCGCCGGCTTCTCGTGCGCGGCTGCACGCCTGACCGATCGAACCGCCCGAAGTGACGACGTCGTCGACGACCAGTACCCGGGTGACACCGGGTTCGAAGCGCGCGCCCTCGATATATTGGTCGAGTCCGCGCTTCTTGCGCTCTTTACGAACCGAGAACCAGTCCTTGTGCGCCACGACGGCGACCGCGATGGCGATCGCGTCGGCGCCCATCGTCAAACCGCCGACCGCGTCGAACTCGATGTCCCGCGCCGCCGCCAGATCGGCTATCGCCCGCGCGGCTGTCATCAGATTGTCGCCGTATGCGACGGCGTGCTTGCCGTCGATGTAGTCGTGGCTTTTCCGGCCGCTGGCCAGGAGGAAGGGCTCCTGTCGGTACTCGTGGCCGATGTTTTTGACGAGGTCTCGCACTGCCTGCCAGGAATCCGGGCGCGTGGTCACGGCATTCATTTAACTCTATGCCGACCTCATTCTTGCTCGCGAGCGTACCGCCACGGCGAAAGCCGGGGCGTGAAATCGCAGCCACGTTACGCTCGCGAACGACTCGCGGCGGTCCATCGCCAATGCCGCCGTTGGGACGAGCGTTTGGAAACTGTGGAGCCTAGGGGAATCGAACCCCTGACACCCGCCTTGCAAAGGCGGTGCTCTACCAACTGAGCTAAGGCCCCCGGAGGGCGGCACGACTTTCGCACGACATGCCGACTGGCACGTGGTCGTGGGCCTAGGAGGACTCGAACCTCCGACCTCTTCGTTATCAGCGAAGCGCTCTAACCGCCTGAGCTATAGGCCCGTACTGCGGGCACGGCCGAGCGACGAGATTACCGCACCGGTCCGCCGACCCACAAAACGTGTCAGTCCCGGTCGGCCAGCGTGACTTCGATCCCGCCGATAAGTTCGGTCGCCGCGTTGTAGATGAACGCGCCGATGGTCGCCATCGCCGTCATCACAACGATATTCACCAGGCCGATCAGGATCGCGCCGCCGAAAACGGTGCCGCCGGAGACCAGCTCGGCGCCGCCACCGGTGTTGGTCAGCAGATCACCGACATTGCTGTTGAGCTTGGACCACACACCCATGCCGCCGAGCACCAGGTACAGGAAGGCCACCGCGATCATCCAGACGAAGAACATGGCCACCGACAGCAACAGCGACACCTTCAGCGTGCTCCACGGGTCGATGGTCCGGATCTGCATAGTGGCCCGCATCGGCCCGCGGGAGCGCCGGGTGCCGACGGTCACGCGGGATTCGCCCGATTCGCGGTCGCCGGTGCCAGGACGGTCCGTATCCGTCGAGCTCGCGGTGTCCGGATCGCCTTCCGGTGTGGGACCGGCCTGCGCCATCCGCGCGATCGGCCCGGACAGGTCGGGTAGCTCGCTGCCGTAGGACTCGCCGGGTGCCGACTCGCTGATCGTCGATTCGAAACCGGGGGGCAGCTCTGTGGCTCCGGCATGCCCCGGCCCGGAGATGTAGCGATTCAACGCGTCCCAGGCCGCTGGGGGATTGCCGTCGGCGGGCGGGTCGGCCACCGGCGACGAGCCCTCGGCCCGGGCGGCCGCCACCCGCTCCCAGGGCAGCTGGTCGGGGCCCTCCGCGGGGCTACCGAGGCCGGTCGTCTCCCCAGACGCACCGACGCCGGCGGCCACATCGTCCAGGCTTGCGGTCTCACCCGGATCATCGGTCTGCGGCTCGTTCGATGACGTCACCCCGGCTCCTTACTTGTGGGCTCCGGTTGCTGAGTGTATGCCCAGGCGGCCTGCAGCCGGACGGCCGGCCGGATCCCCGGGTTCGGTCCGCCCCACCGGGGACCACCGGGACGGCCCCGTTCAGCCACCGGAATCCACGTCGGATTCGGCGTCGCAGTCCTCGGCGTTCTCTTCGGCATTGCGGGCGATCGCCAACAGCGTGGCCCCCTCGCCGAGGTTCATCAACCGAACGCCCTTGGTCTGCCGTCCTGCCTTGCGGACCTGGCGGGCGGCAGTACGAATGACACCGCCGCCCGAGGTGATCGCGTACAGCTCGCTGTCGATGTCGACGATCAGCGCCCCGACCAACCGGCCGCGGCGCCGGTCGTACATGACGGTCAGCACACCCTTGCCGCCGCGGCCCTGGACCGGGTACTCCTCGATCGACGTGCGCTTGGCGTATCCCCCGGACGTCGCGACCAGCAGGAAAGTCTCTTCCTGCACGACGTTCAGCGATAGCAACCGGTCATCGGCGTTGAAGCGCATCCCCTGCACGCCGGAGGTGGCCCGGCCCATCGGGCGCAGCGCCTCGTCGGTCGCCGAGAACCTGATGGACTGCCCGTTGGCCGACACCAGCAGCAGGTCGTCGTCCGCCGAGCACAACACCGCGCCTACCAGTTCGTCCTCGCCGCGCAGGTTGATCGCGACGATTCCGCCTGAGCGGTTCGAGTCGAAGTCGGTCAAACACGATTTCTTCACCAGCCCGTTCTGCGTGGCCAGCACCAGATACGGCGCGTCCTCGTAGCCCTTGATCTGGATGACCTGGGCGATGCGCTCCTCGGGCTGGAAGGCCAGCAGGTTGGCGACGTGCTGGCCGCGTGCCGTGCGTGACGCCTCCGGCAGCTCGTAGGCCTTGGTCCGGTAGACCCTGCCCTGGGTTGTGAAGAACAGGATCCAGTCATGGGTCGAGCAGACGAAGAAGTGCCGCACGATGTCGTCCTGCTTGAGCCCGGCGCCCTGGACCCCCTTGCCGCCGCGTTTCTGGCTGCGGTACAGCTCGGTTTTGGTGCGCTTGGCGTAGCCGGTCTCGGTGATCGTGACGACGACATCCTCGCGGGCGATCAGGTCCTCGTCGCTGACGTCGCCGTCGGCGGCGATGATCCGGGTCCGGCGGTCGTCGCCGTGCTTGCCGACAATCTCGCCGAGTTCGTCGTGCACGATTTCGCGTTGCCGTTCGGGTTTGGCGAGAATGTCTTCCAGGTCGGCGATTTCGGCTTCGATCTTGGCCAGGTCGTCGATGATCCGCTGGCGCTCCAGCGCAGCGAGCCGGCGCAGTTGCATGTCCAGGATGGCCTGGGCCTGGATCTCGTCGATGTCCAGCAGTTCGATCAGACCCGCGCGAGCAATGTCCACCGTTTCCGACGCTCGGATCAGCGCGATGACTTCATCGAGTGCGTCCAGTGCCTTGACCAGACCGCGCAGGATGTGGGCACGTTCGTTGGCTTTTCGCAGCCGGTAGGTGGTGCGCCTGACGATCACGTCCAGCTGGTGTGCGACGTAGTGGCGGATCATCTGATCCAGGCGCAATGTCCGCGGCACGCCGTCGACGATCGACAACATGTTTGCCCCGAAACTGGTCTGCAACTGAGTGTGCTTGTAGAGGTTGTTCAGCACCACCTTGGCCACCGCGTCGCGCTTGATCTCCACGACGATGCGCAGTCCGACCCGGTCGCTGGACTGGTCCTCGATGTTGGAGATCCCCGCCAGCTTCCCGTCGCGAACCTGCTCGGCGATCGAGGTGATGAAGTTGTCGTGGTTGACCTGGTAGGGCAGCTCGGTGATCACCAGCGACGTCCGGCCGCGTGAATCTTCTTCCACCTCAACAACACCGCGCATCCGGATGGAACCGCGGCCGGTCCGGTAGGCGTCGGCGATGCCCTGCGAGCCGACGATCAGCCCCGAGGTGGGAAAGTCCGGGCCCTTCACCCTCTCCATGACCGCGTCCAGCGTCGCCTCTTCGTCAGCCTCGTGATTGTCCAGACACCAGAAGACGGCCTCTGCGAGCTCCCGCAGATTGTGCGGCGGGATGTTGGTGGCCATGCCGACGGCGATTCCCCCGGAGCCGTTGGCCAGCAGATTGGGGAAACGACTGGGCAGAACGGTCGGTTCCTGTACTCGGCCGTCGTAGTTGGGCGTGAAATCGACTGTTTCTTCGTCGATTTCGCGCAGCATTTCCATGGCCAGCGGAGTCAGGCGCGCCTCGGTGTACCTCATGGCTGCCGGCGGATCGTTGCCGGGGGAGCCGAAGTTGCCCTGCCCGTCTACCAGCGGATACCGCAGTGACCACGGTTGGGCCATGCGCACCAGCGTGTCGTAGATCGAGGCATCACCGTGCGGGTGGTAGTTGCCCATGGTCTCGGCCACCGAGCGCGCCGATTTGGCGTGGCTGCGATCCGGCCGGAAGCCGGAGTCGTACATCGCGTAGAGCACGCGCCGGTGTACCGGCTTCAGCCCGTCGCGCACTTCTGGCAGGGCGCGGCCCACGATCACGCTCATCGCATAGTCGATGTAGCTGCGCTGCATCTCGTGCTGGATGTCGACGGGTTCTATCCGGTCGCTCGCTGCGCCGCCGGGCGGCAGCGTCGTGTCTGTCATATGGCCCTCGTTCGTTCAGTCACCGCGGGATTCGGCTACACGTCCAGGAATCTGACGTCTTTGGCGTTGCGAGTGATGAAGCTGCGGCGCGCTTCGACGTCCTCACCCATCAGGATGGAGAACAATTCATCGGCCGAGGCAGCGTCGTCCAGGGTCACCTGGCGCAACACCCGCACCGTGGGGTCCATCGTCGTCTCCCACAATTCCTTGGCGTCCATTTCCCCCAGCCCCTTGTAACGCTGGATGCCGTCCTCTTTGTTGATCTTCTTGCCGGCCTCGAGGCCGGTGTCCAACAAGCCGTCGCGCTCGCGGTCGGAATAGGCGAACTCGGGATCGCTGCGCTGCCACTTGAGCTTGTACAGCGGCGGCTGGGCCAGGAACACGTGCCCGTTTTCGATCAGCGGACGCATGAAGCGGAACAGCAGGGTGAGTAGCAGCGTCGAAATATGTTGTCCGTCAACATCGGCATCGGCCATCAGGACGATTTTGTGATACCGCAGCCTGGCCAGGTCGAACTCATCGTGGATACCGGTCCCGAGCGCGGTAATGATTGCCTGCACTTCGGTGTTCTTCAATACGCGGTCGATACGAGCCTTTTCCACATTGATGATCTTGCCGCGTAGCGGAAGGATCGCCTGGAACATCGAATCGCGGCCACTCTTGGCTGAGCCGCCGGCCGAGTCACCTTCCACCACATACAGTTCGGACTTACTCGGATCGGTTGAGCGGCAGTCCGCGAGCTTTCCGGGGAGGCCGCCGAGGTCGGTTGCGCTCTTGCGCCGCACCAGTTCGCGGGCCTTGCGCGCGGCGATACGCGCTTGTGCCGAGGAAACTGCTTTGCTGACAACGGTTTTGGCTTCCGCAGGGTTGGCCTCGAACCAATGGCCGAGCTGCTCGTTGCAGACTTTCTGCACAAACGACTTTACTTCTGTGTTGCCCAGTTTGGTCTTGGTCTGGCCCTCGAACTGCGGTTCGGACACCTTCACCGAAATGACCGCCGCCAGGCCCTCCCGGATATCGTCTCCGGTGAGGTTGGGGTCCTTGTCCTTGAGTAGCTTCTTTTCCTTGGCGTACTTGTTGACCACCGACGTCAGCGCGCTGCGGAAACCCTCTTCGTGGGTGCCGCCCTCATGGGTGTTGATGGTGTTGGCGAAGGTGTGCACCGACTCCGAATATCCACTGTTCCACTGCATCGCGATCTCGACTTCGTGGCCCGTGCCCTTGCCGTCGAAGTCGATGATGCTCTGCTGAATCGCAGTCTTGGTGCGATTGATGTGCTTGACGAAATCCACCAGACCGCCCGGGTAGTGAAAGGTACGGTGCTTGAGTCTGTGCGGTGTGGCGGATTCGGCGACCTGCTGTTGGGCGGACTTGGGCGCCGCGGCGGTGTCGCTGACGACGTCCTCGACACCGTCGTCCTGGGAGACCCGCTGATCGGTGAGGTTGATGGTCAACCCCTTGTTGAGGAATGCCATCTCCTGCAGACGACGTGCCACGGTGTCGAAGTCGTACTTGGTGGTCTCGAAGATGTCCGGGTCGGCCCAGAACCGGATGGTGGTACCGGTCTTTTTGGCGGCGTCGCCCTTGGTCAGTGTGCCGGGCTGCGCATGGTCGTAGTGCTGCGACCACCGGTAGCCGTCGCGTTCGATATCGACTTCAAGGCGTGTCGACAGCGCATTGACCACCGAAACGCCGACGCCGTGCAATCCGCCGCTGACGTTGTAGCCGCTGTTCTCACCGCCGAATTTGCCGCCGGCGTGCAGTTGGGTCATGACGACGTCGACCGTTGGCGCACCGGTTGCATGCATCGCGACCGGGATTCCGCGGCCGTTGTCCGAGACCTCGACGCTGCCGTCATCGCGCAGGCACACATCGACCTGGCTGGCATACCCGGCCATAGCCTCGTCCACGGAGTTGTCGACGACCTCCCACACCAAGTGGTGCAGACCCCGTTCACCGGTGGAGCCGATGTACATGCCCGGACGTTTGCGGACGGCCTCGAGACCTTCGAGCACGGTGATCGCCGAGGCACCGTATTCGTCTTGCACCTTCTTCTTCTGGGCAGCCACGGTCGGAATGCTCTCCTTGGGGTTGAATGCGGGACCACTGCGGTGCGATCACCGAGGCGTTGGTAGCCACCCACTCTACCGCGACGCGCGGTCACCACCGATTCTCTGAGCGCGTTTCCGCCCATCTGGTTGCGCCGTGGATTCGATTTCTCCGCTATCGGTGCCTTTCTACGTCAGAAATTGGCGCCAGCGGGGCCGTGGCGGCTCTCAGGCGGCGGCGCGGGAAGTCCGGGGCGGGCTGTCGGGGCCGGCTAACCGTAGGTGTCCCGGGGGCCCCTACCGGCGACGTGGCGCGGGCCCTTTCGCCAGGACGGCGCCGCCGGCCCGGTGATTTTCAGCGCTGTCACCACACCATTGCCGACCGTCGCTGCGATCTTGGCCAGCAGCTGGGCCTGCACCAGGCGCAACTGGGTGGCCCACGCCGTTGACTCCGCAGCGATATTCAGGACACCATCGCGGAGTCCGGTCGGCCTCGCATGGTCGGCTATGTCGTCGCCCACCACCGATGACCAGGATCCGAAAACCGTTCCCTCGGCCACCCGCGGCGTCCAGCCGCGTTGCTTGGCCAGCAAACGCGCCACGCTTCCCAACGACTGCGGATCGCGTCCGTCGGGCCCCGGTCCCGACCAGCTACGCCGGGAACGGGTACTCCTGCCGCGCGAAGACATCGGGGCCGCCCGCCCCCGCCCCGTGTCCTGTCCCCGCGACCGGGCCGCGGCGCGGGCCTCCTCCAGGGTCCGCCGCACCAAGTCCATGCCGCGCCGCTGCGCGTCGTCATCGATTCCGGTCACGATTTCACCTCCGATACCGGGCCGTCGGGCCCGTCCCGCAACTCCACACGCACCTGTCGGGCCTTCCAGTCCGGGGGGATGTCGTCGACCACCGCAGCGGTGATCAGTACCTGTTCAGCCGATTCCGCCACCGTCGCCAACGCGCGGCGCCTCTTGGTGTCCAGTTCAGCGAAAACGTCGTCGAGCAACAACACCGGATCCGAATCGCCGGCGCGCAGCAGCTCGTACGCCGCCAGTCGCAACGCAACCGCGAACGACCAGGATTCTCCGTGGCTCGCGAATCCTCGGGCGGGATGGGCGCCCAACCGCAATTCCAAATCGTCGCGATGCGGCCCCACCAGGCAGACACCGCGTTCCAGCTCCGCCGTCCGGCGCTCCGCGAGCGCAGTCAAGAGCGACTCTTCCAGTGCTTCGGAGTCTACGCACTCCACTGGCCCCGGTCGCCACGAATCAACACTGGTCCGATAACCGATTGTCGCGAAACGGGATTCGGGCGCCAGCAACCGGTAGGCCCGTTCCAGCTCGGGCGCCAGCCGAGTCACCAGATCCATCCTCGCGGCCATCAATTGCGCCCCGTACCCCGCCAGTCTGCTGTCCCACACATCCAGAGTGTCCAGGGCTCCGTTGTCACGACGAAACCGACTCCCCGCCAATGACTTCAACAAGGCAGTGCGCTGCCGTAGAACCTTGTCGTAGTCGGCCCGCACCCCGACTATCGCCGGTCTCAGAAGAGTCGCCAGGTCGTCGAGGTAGCGTCTGCGTTCGGCGGGGTCGCCGCGAACCAGGACGAGATCCTCCGGAGCGAACAACACCGCACGCAATACGCCGACGACTTCGCGGGTACTACGGACCGGCGATTTGTTCAGCCGCGCCCTGTTGGCCCGACCCGCAACGATTTCAAGGTCGACGGCACACTCCCTGCCATCGTTGACCACGATTGTCGATACCACCGCACTCTGAGCTCCGGAACGAATCAACGGGGCGTCGGTACCAACCCGGTGCGAGCCCAGCGTCGTCGAATACCACAATGCCTCAACCAAATTCGTTTTACCGAAACCGTTCCTGCCGACGAACACCGTTCGTCCGGGCTCCAACTCCAGCTCGGCGCGTTCCCACGAGCGGAAATCGTGCAGACCCAAATGGCGGACGTACACCCGGCCCCCTGGTCAGCCCGGCAACCGCACCGGCATCAGCAAGTACACGTAGTCGGTCGGAACGGTAGGGAAAGGGCCGCTGCCACTGGGCAGCGGATCGTCGGCGGATGCGGGACGCAACAAAGCCGGCTTACCCGGTGTGGTGAAACCGAACGACACCCGGTCGGAGTGCACCGCGCTCAAGCCTTCGACAAGGTAGGTCGGGTTGAACGCGATCGTCAACGGCTCACCCCCGTAGTCGACGGCCAGATCCTCCTCGGCACGCCCGACGTCGTCGGCTCCCGCGGACAATCGCAGGCTGCCCTCGCTGAACTCCATGCGCACCTGTGCACCCCGGTCGGCCACCAGCGCGATCAGCTTGATGGCTTCGATCAATTCGGCCACATCGACGTTGGCCACACCGGTGTGTTCGGCCGGCAGCAACTGCCGGAACTTGGGGAACTCCGCGTCCAGTAGCCGCGTAGTGCTGCGTTTGCCGTCACCGCTGATGCCCAGCAAGCCATCCTGTCCGATAGTTTGTCCAGTGCCCAGCGCCAGGCTGACTTCAGAACCCCCGGCCCCGGTCTTTGCCGCGTCAGCGAGTGTTCTGGCAGGTACCAGCACCGACACCTCGGTGTCCGGGGACGACACCGACCATGTCAATTCACGGACCGCCAGCCTGAAACGGTCCGTAGCGGCCAGCACAACCTTCTCCCCGGCGATCTCGACTCGGATTCCAGTCAGCATGGCCAGGGTGTCGTCTCGTCCTGCCGCCACGGCCACCTGTCCGATCGCCTCGGCAAACAACTCGGCCGGCAACACTCCGGTCACGTCCGGCAAAGTCGGCAACACCGGGTAGTCCTCGACCGCCATCGTCGGCAACGAAAATCTGGCGCTGCCACAGCTCAGGGCAACCCGGTTGCCGTCGGTGTAGACATCAACCGGCTTGTTAGGCAGTGCCCGAGTGATATCGGACAACAACTTTCCGGATACTAAAACGCTTCCAACAGAATCGATTTCAGCTGGCACCTGGACTTCACAAGAGACTTCGTAATCGAAACCGGAGACTGTCAGGCCGTTGTCGGATGCCGTCAGCAATACCCCCGAGAGGACCGGCATGGTGTGACGTGCCGGCAGATTCTTCGCAACCCAGGACACAGCCTCGGCGAACGGCTCTCGAACCACACGAAAACTCAAGTCAGTGACAGTCCGTGTTGTCGCCGCGTCCATGGAGTCCCTTCGCCGGTAGGTCGAGTGCGCGGCCAGTTCCCACCTAGGGTGGGGACTCGTCGCAGCAGCGGCCGCAGAACCACCGTAGAGCCTCGCGGGCCAAGTTGAAAGCTCGAAATCCTGGCTGACAAAACGCCGCGGTGCTCCGGAGAACGGCCATGAGGACGGACTGTTCCCAAGAGGCGTTTTCGAAGGAGAACCTGGAAGAAGATCTCAATAACAGTATTAGGTGGTGTGCAAACTGGGGATTGCGGCATGTCGACGGCGCTGAGAGCCTCGGACAGGTGTGGATTACCGGCTCCATGGTTGTGGGGCAGATGGGGAGGGTGTGGGGATGAAGAGTGGATGAACACGGTTGGGGCCGTTATCCACGGCGGTAGTCGTGGGTTGTGCACAACGTTGACCACAGACGTCCGGCGTTGCGGGTGTTACGGATGATAGAGAAGTTTTTTGCGAACTGGCCGGTGAGAGTGGCTGATTCAGCGCTTGGAGCGTTGCCGGATCCGGGTGGTGAGCTCTTTGACGTTGTCGAATATTTCTTGTCGCTGAGCCATTTCACGGCGGATCTTCTTCTCTGCGTACATGACGGTGGTGTGATCGCGGCCGAACGCCTGACCGATCTTGGGCAGGGACAGATCGGTCAGCTCGCGACAGAGGTACATGGCGATTTGGCGGGATTGCGCCAGCGGTCTGGCCTTGCCCGGGCCACGCAGGTCCTCCACGGTTGTGCCGAAATACTCGGCCGTGGCGGCCATGATGGTCGCGGCGCTGATCTGCGTGCCGTTGGAATCGGCGACTAGGTCGCGCAGGACGATCTCGGCCAGTGGCATCCCGATATCCGTCTTGTTCAGGGAAGCGAACGCGGTGACGCGGATGAGGGCTCCCTCGAGTTCGCGGATGTTGCGTTCGATGCTGCTGGCAATGAGCTCAAGTACGTCGTCGGGCACCGCCAGGCGGTCCACCTGGGCCTTCTTACGAAGGATTGCGATCCGGGTTTCCAGATCCGGTGGCTGGACGTCAGTGATCAACCCCCACTCGAACCGGGTCCGGAGCCGGTCTTCGAGAGTGGCGAGTTGTTTGGGTGGGCGGTCAGAGGAGATGACGATCTGCTTGTTGGTGTTGTGCAGGGTGTTGAAGGTGTGGAAGAACTCTTCCTGGATGCCGTCTTTTCCTTCGATGAACTGAATGTCGTCCACCAGCAGGACGTCGACGTCACGGTAGCTGCGTTTGAACGAGACCTTGCGGTCGTCGCGCAGGGAGTTGATGAAGTCGTTGGTGAATTCTTCGGTGGAAACGTACTTGACACGCATCCCGGGGAACAGGCGCCGGGAGTAGTTGCCGGCGGCGTGCAGCAGGTGGGTCTTACCCAGGCCGGACTCGCCCCAGATGAACAGTGGATTGTATGCCCGGGCGGGAGATTCCGAAACGGCCAGCGTGGCGGCGTGGGCGAAGCGATTGGAGGAGCCGATGACGAAGGTGTCGAAGGTGTAGCGCCGGTTGAGGCTGGCTTCGGGGCTGTGGGGGCTGTCGGGGGTGTCCGCGTCGGTGTGGCGGTCGGTCAAGGATGGAGGCCATTCCCGTGACGCGTCGTGCGAGATCGTGGAAGTATTGGAGACGGTGTCGCCAGCTGGGCCGGGAGCGTCGGGGTCGGCGGCGGAATCCTCCGAGTCGGGTTCGCCCCCGACGCGGACGCCGAGTTGTACCTGCTGGCCGAGTAGGCGACTGAGAACGTCGGATATGGGAGTTCGCAGATGACGCTCGATTTCGTTCTTGACGAAGGTGCTGGGCACTGACAGCAGGGCAAAGCCCTCGACGAGGGCCAGGGGTTGAACCAGATTGAGCCAGGCCTTCTGCTGACGGGTCAGTGGGAGACCCGGGCTGGAGTCGTGGTCGGAATCGCCGTTGAGTTCGGAGACGACGGAGTTCCACACCGTGGCGAATCCAGAGCCGGTGGGATCGGTCAAGAGCTGATCCCCTTGTCCGACATCGATAGCACCGCCGGGCCGCACAGCAAAGTGTTTTTCCACATGGTTATCCACAAATGTGGATAGTGACGGTCGGTGACACCTCCGCGGCCGACTGGCAACGGCTGGGATTTCCTACGCCGGACACAACCCCGTTGTTGTCGGCAATCTAATGGACCGGCCACCCTGATATCACAGTCGCAAGCTTTGCGGGCCCACTGCGTTGTGGACCCCCGGGAAGAAAAGCGTCGGCTTGAAGCTAACAGCTTTCCGGCTGGCTGCCAACAGTTTTCCAAGATTTTCTGCGGTGTCCTTCTGCGTGGTTCCCGTCGACTGGTGTGGTGCGGGCAGGCCGGGGCCGGTGTCGGGGCAGACTCGGGAAACTCCGACGCGGCTAGTGGGGTTTGACCAGGGCAAGCCACGTCAGTACCCTCAAGCAGTCGCCCGAAAGTCGGCGATGCGGCTGCGACCTGGATCCTGGAGACCGGGGACCGCGCCGGCCAGCGAGCGGGAACACCACCGACCGGCGATTGTCCAGTCCCGGTGGGCACGTGATCACGCGCAACGCAGCGAGGAGAACGCCGTGGCCAAGGGCAAGCGGACCTTTCAGCCGAACAACCGGCGGCGAGCCCGAGTTCATGGTTTCCGGTTGCGGATGCGTACCCGTGCGGGACGGTCCATAGTGTCCAGCCGGCGTCGCAAGGGTCGCCGCGCTCTGACTGCCTGATTGCCGGGCCTGGTCTGCAGTCGTGCTTTCCGCACGCAACCGCATGAGGCGGTCCAGTGAGTTCGAGTTGACGGTCAAGCGCGGGATCCGCGCGGTACAGCCCGATCTGATTGTGCATGTGCACCGCGGCGGCGATCGCGATGCGCCGGGCCCCAGGGTGGGCCTGATCGTTACCAAGCGGGTTGGCTCGGCGGTGGACCGCCATCGGGTTGCCCGACGGCTGCGCCACGTTGTGCGGCCGATGATTTCCGACATGGACCCGCGCGATCGGGTCGTGATCCGCGCGCTGGCGAACAGTGGCCGGGTGTCCTCGCCGCGGTTCGAACAACAGTTGCGTGCCGGGCTCCTGCGAGCCGCGCAACCGCCGGGTGCGGGCCGATGAGCGTTTCGTTGCCGAGCCGAAGGGTTTCTGCCCGGCCGCTGAGGAAAGTGGGCACGGCGGCCACGCGGGCTGTGATCTACCTGATTGGGCTCTACCGGCACATGGTGTCGCCGTTGCGGCCGGCCTCGTGCCGGTTTGTTCCGACCTGCAGTCAGTACGCCGTCGAGGCCCTGACCGAGTACGGGATGCTTCGGGGAGGGTGGCTGGCGGTGCTGCGACTGGGTAGGTGCGGTCCGTGGAATCGGGGAGGGTGGGACCCGATCCCGGAGCGCGGTGAGTGCGGCAAGGACACCGGCGCAGCGGACGAAGATCGCACGAATTGTGTTGCTACGCAAGGAGAAAGTGAAGCCGTTGTTTGATTTTTTCAGCCTGGACTTCGTCTATTATCCGGTGTCGGCGATCATGTGGGTCTGGTACAAGGCGTTTTCGTTCCTACTCGGACCGGAGAACTTCTTCGCCTGGGCACTGGCGGTGATGTTCCTGGTCTTCACCCTGCGCGCACTGCTGTACAAGCCGTTCGTCAAGCAGATCCGGACTACTCGACAGATGCAGGAGTTGCAGCCCCAGATCAAGGCGCTGCAGAAGAAGTACGGCAAAGACCGGCAACGCATGGCGTTGGAGATGCAGAAGCTCCAGCGCGAGCACGGGTTCAACCCGATCCTGGGCTGCCTGCCGATGCTGGCGCAGATCCCGGTATTCCTGGGGCTGTACCACGTGCTGATGTCGTTCAACCGCACTCAGTCCGGCATTGGCCGGATGGGCCTGTCGGTCGAGCAGAACCGGAGCCTGGGGAACTACGTGTTCAGCGCCACCGACGTCGGGCATTTTCTGGACGCCAACCTGTTCGG
This sequence comes from Mycobacterium sp., assembly GCF_047975165.1. Classification (GTDB taxonomy): domain Bacteria; phylum Actinomycetota; class Actinomycetes; order Mycobacteriales; family Mycobacteriaceae; genus Mycobacterium. Next base: position 4,764 of record NZ_JBKECZ010000035.1, on the reverse strand, counting down.
CGCTCCTATCGGCGCGGCGATCAGACAGACCACCGGATTGGACGCGTTCAGCTATTTCGACCGGGGTGCGCTCATCGCGGTGAGCTTGCCGGTGATGATTCTGGCGGGGGCGGCCACCTACTTCAACAGCCGGGCATCGGTGGCCCGGCAGAGCCCGGAGGCGGCCGCGAATCCTCAGACGGCGATGATGAATAAGCTTGCGCTGTACGTCTTTCCGCTCGGGGTGCTGGTCGGCCCGATCTTCTTTCCGATGCCGTTGGCGATCATCTTGTACTGGTTCTCGAACAACATCTGGACGTTCGCCCAGCAGCATTTCGTGTTCGGGATGATCGAAAAAGAGGAAGAAGCCAAGAAGCAGGAAGCGCTCGACCGCAGAGCGGCCAATGCTCCGGCGCCGGGAGCCAAACCGAAGCGTGGACCGAAATCCGCATCGGCGCGGGGGGAGAGACCAGCCGCTGACGGCGGATCCGGAGGCGGCGCAGAGGGTTCGGCGGGTGCGGTGGTGGACATCGAGGACGGCGCGGCAGACAACCCCGTGAAGGCGTCCCAGAAGCAGTCCGGCAAGCCGAATCCCAAAGGCCGTAGCGCCGGCCCGGGCCGGACGCCGCGGCCGGGTGCGCGACCGAAGAAACGCAAACGTTAGGGCTCCGGAGTCGCGCGGCCTCGGGCGCGGCGGACTTCGGAACCCGTCCGGCAAGACACCGCGGCCGGAAAATCGCGGTGATGAACCTGTGGAGGAGAGGGACTGATGACAGACGCTGATGTCAGGGACGCGGGCGCCGACGAACGGGTCGACCCCCGGCTCCCAACCCAGAGCCCCAGCAGCGGGTCCGGGACCGATGTGGAATCCGGTGGCGCGGCGGCGCTTGCAGCCGCAGGGGATGCCGAGGTCGAGGCAGCCGGCGACGCGCAAGCCGACGACCCGCAAGCCGACGACCCGCAAGCCGACGACCCGCAAGCCGACGACCCGCAAGCCGGCGACCCGCAGGCCGGCGACCCGCAAGCCGGCGACCCGCAGGCCGACGAGGAGGAAGAGCGCTTGGTCGCCGAGGGGGAAATCGCCGGCGACTATTTGGAAGAGTTACTGGACCTACTGGACTTCGACGGCGACATCGACCTGGATGTCGAGGGCAACCGGGCGGTGGTGAGCATCGACGGAAGCGACGACCTCAATAAGTTGGTGGGCCGCGAGGGGGAGGTTCTCGATGCACTGCAGGAACTCACTCGGCTGGCTGTGCATCAGCGGACCGGCGCCCGCAGCCGATTGATGCTCGACGTCGCGAGTTGGCGGCGGCGTCGCCGGGAAGAGCTAGCGGCGCTGGGTGACAAGGTGGCGCGCCGGGTCGCCGACACCGGTGACCGCGAAGTGTTGGACCCGATGACCCCGTTCGAACGCAAGATCGTTCACGACGCGGTCGCCGCGGTCGAGGGAGTCCGCAGTGAGAGCGAGGGCGTGGAGCCCGCGCGGCGGATCGTTGTGCTGCGTGATTGACTCGTAATCCGGCGTAATCCGGATCGTTACCGGGTTCGAGGCGAACACGGTAGAGCGGAGGATTGTTTCACGTGAAACATGGCAATCCGCGCCGACGGCCGGAGCGCGATCGACCGACAGCGGCCCCGGCCCGGGTGTCATCCGTGTCATCCGCGCCGTCCCCGGCGTCCGTGCCTCCCACGGCATCCGGACCATCGGTGCCATCCGCGCCATCGGTGCCATCCGCGCCATCCCGGCCACGCCCGGCATCCGCATCGTCCCAGCCACCCAAACCATCCCCGCCACCCAAACCATCCCCGCTACCCAAACCATCCCCGCCACCCGAAGCACCCGCGTCGGCGGAAACGATCTTCGGCCCGCGGCTGGATGTGGCCCAGCGCTATGCCGAGATGTTGTCCGGCGCCGGGGTGCAGCGGGGGTTGCTGGGCCCACGTGAAGTTGACCGGATATGGGATCGGCACCTATTGAACTCTGCAGTGGTCGCGGAGCTCCTGACCGAAGGGGCCCGCGTGGTCGATATCGGCTCCGGTGCAGGCCTCCCGGGGCTGCCGCTGGCGATCGCGCGCCCCGACCTAGACATGACATTGCTGGAGCCGATGCTGCGACGCAGCCAGTTTCTACGGGAAGTCGTGGACGAACTCGGTCTGCCGGTCGAAGTCGTACGCGCGCGCGCGGAAGAACCTGCGGCAGAGCGGGCGTGCGGAAACAGCGATGTCGCGGTGTCACGAGCCATCGCCGCATTGGACAAGTTGACGAACTGGAGCATGCCGTTGCTGAGGGAAGGCGGGATCATGGTGGCCATCAAGGGTGAGCGCGCCCCCTCGGAGGTCCGTGAACACCGGCGGGCGATGGCAGCCGCCAACGCTGTCGACGTCCACGTGGTGGTGTGCGCCGCGACGCTGTTGGACCAGCCGACGACCGTGGTGGTGGCTCGGCGGGGAAGTGTGCAGCGGAACCCGAAGGTGCGGAAAGGTGTGGGGGTATGAGAGTCGGGAGCATCGACGGCCGTGGCGAAGCCAGGACAGCACCGCCGGCCCCCGGCGCCGGCGTGTACGACCACCGCGCCGTTGCAGCGCGGTCGGACGCCGGCCGGGAGGTAGCCGGTACTACTGAGCCGCGGGCGGCGTCGGAGATCGCGCCGGCGGGTGTACCGGGTTACCGGGGGGCACCGGCATCCGGACGGCCCGCGGTGGCCAGGGTGGGGTCGATACCGCCGGAGGAGCGCAGTTCGAACGACGACGTTTCACGTGAAACATCGACCGAACTGGACACCCCGATCGGCGCCGCGGCCGAACGGGCGATGCGAGTTCTGCACACCAGCTACGAGCCCCTGCCGCGACCCCGGCGGCGGCGGGTTTTCACGATCGCCAACCAAAAAGGCGGGGTGGGAAAAACCACCACGGCCGTGAACCTGGCCGCTGCTCTCGCCGTCCAGGGACTCAAAACCCTCGTCATCGACCTGGATCCACAGGGAAACGCGAGTACCGCGTTGGGTATCACGGACCGGCAATCCGGTACGCCGTCGTCCTACGAGGTGCTGATCGGGGAAGCCTCGCTGGCGGGGGCGCTGCGACGCAGCCCGCACAACGATCTCCTATTCTGTCTCCCGGCGACGATCGACCTCGCGGGCGCGGAGATCGAATTGGTCAGCATGGTGGCGCGGGAAAACCGGCTGCGCAATGCGGTTGCCGAATTGGACAGCTTGGGTTTCGACTACGTCTTCATCGACTGCCCACCCTCGCTCGGGCTGCTCACCATCAACGCCCTTGTCGCTGCCCCGGAAGTCCTCATCCCGATTCAGTGCGAGTACTACGCGCTGGAGGGTGTATCCCAGCTGATGCGCAATATCGAGATGGTGAGGGCGCACCTGAATCCGCAACTCGAGGTGACCACCGTGATGCTCACGATGTACGACGGGCGGACGAAGTTGGCCGATCAGGTCGCCGAAGAGGTCCGCCGCTACTTCGGCGACAAGGTTCTGCGAACGGTGATCCCACGTAGCGTCAAGGTATCCGAAGCGCCGGGCTACAGCATGACGATCATCGATTACGATCCGGGATCACGCGGGGCGATGAGTTATCTTGACGCCAGCCGCGAACTCGCCGAACGCGACCAGCCATCCGCCGGGAAGGGACGACCATGACGCAGCCGTCACGCAGGAAGGGCGGCTTGGGCCGAGGTCTGGCTTCGCTGATTCCCACCGGTCCGGAAGAAGGGGATCCGCGCTCGGCCGGCTTGGGGCCGCGAATGGGTTCGGCGGCAGCCGATGTGGTGATCGGCGGACCAGCCCCGGATGCCGCCATGGGGGCGGTGTACCGGGAGGTTGCACCCTCGGACATCGAGCCGAACCCGCGGCAGCCGCGGCAGGTCTTCGACGACGAAGCACTGGCCGAACTGGTGCACTCGATCCGGGAGTTCGGCCTTTTGCAGCCGATCGTGGTGCGCGCGGCCCCGGCATCCCCGGGGCAGCAGAGAGGGGTGCGCTACCAGATCGTGATGGGGGAGCGGCGATGGCGGGCGGCCAAGGAGGCCGGCCTGGCGGCAATCCCCGCCATTGTCCGCGAAACCGGCGACGACAACCTGCTGCGCGATGCGCTTCTGGAGAACATCCATCGCGCGCAGCTGAACCCCTTGGAAGAGGCGGCGGCCTACCAGCAACTCCTCGACGAGTTCGGGGTCACCCATGACGAGTTGGCGGCCCGCATCGGGCGATCGAGACCGCTGATCACCAACATGATCCGCTTGCTCAAGCTGCCGATCCCGGTGCAGCGGCGCGTTGCCGCCGGGGTGCTCTCGGCAGGCCATGCCCGCGCCCTGCTGGCACTGGAAGCCGGACACGAAGCGCAGGAGGAACTGGCGAGTCGCATCGTCGCCGAAGGCATGTCGGTGCGAGCCACCGAGGAAGCGGTAACCCTGGCCAACCGAGGAGATGGCGCACGAACGCCGCCACCGCCCCGGCGCAAACCCATCCAGATGCCTGGGCTGCAGGATGTCGCCGAACGGCTGTCGAACATCTTCGACACCCGCGTCACGGTTGCGTTGGGCAAGCGCAAGGGCAAGATCGTCGTCGAGGTCGCCTCGGTGGACGATCTCCAGCGGATCATCGTCCTGATGGGCGCGAAGAACGCGTGAGACGGTGTGACCCGTCATACCGTGTAATTACGTCACTGTGACACTGGAGCCGCCCGGATGCGGTGAATACCGGATTCGGAAATCGCTATGGGGATGAAATTGGATGTCCCCCAGTAGTTTTCGAAGATCAACCGGAAAAT
>NZ_JBKECZ010000034.1:0-15950 GCF_047975165.1 Mycobacterium sp. | reverse complement strand
TGGCTGACGTTCTGGCGGTCGCTGACCGCCCGCGGCCTGTCCGGGGTCAAGCTGGTCACCTCCGACGCGCACGCCGGACTGGTAGCCGCGATCGGCGCCACCCTGCCCGGCGCGGCCTGGCAGCGCTGCAGAACCCACTACACGACCAACCTCATGGCGAAGACACCCAAGAGTTCGTGGCCCTGGGTGCGTACCCTGTTGCATTCGGTGTTCGATCAACCTGACGCTGAAGCGGTTGCCGATCAATATGATCGGATCATCGACGCGCTCGCCGACAAGCTCCCCGACGTTGCCGATCACCTCGAAGCGGCCCGACCCGATCTGCTGGCATTCACCGCGTTCCCCAAACAGATCTGGCGCCAAATCTGGAGCAACAACCCCCAGGAGCGACTCAACAAAGAGATCCGGCGCCGTACCGACGTCGTCGGTATCTTCCCCGACCGCGACGCCCTGATCCGCCTCGTCGGCGCCGTCCTGGCCGAACAACACGACGAATGGGCCGAATCCAGGCGCTACCTCGGCCTCGACGTCCTGAGCAAATCACGCACCGTCGGCGAGACCACGACAGAACAGCAGGCCACCCCCGCGGCACTGACCGCCTGAACCATCACCTCGAAGAATCACACGACGACGTTGTACACCACGTTCCTGGACTTGACCGAGTGGCAGCGTCTCTAGCAGCGCTTTTGGTCTCGTTCGAGCGATTTCGGTGCTGTTCGTCACCTGCGGTTTCAGCTCGGCGTGTTGACGCCGTCAACGCAGCGGACCGTCTCCATGAACGGCATGTTCCGCACCACTACGGGCCTAGTAGCGCCAGCGGGACCACGCCGATTCCATCGGGGCGTCGGTAGGCGTTGGGCCCGGTATTGACGATGATCGCGTCGAGCAGGTCCGAACCCATGTGGTCGGCCAGCCAACGCAGATGCTTGGCGTCTCGATCTTCCACTGTTGCAGCCAGTTTCACCTCGATCGCGACAACACGGCCGTCGTCACGCACCACCACCAGATCTATTTCGTGGTCACCGTTGCGTGTCCGGAGGTGACCGACAGTGGCCTGGGCAGCCTGGGCGGCAACCCGTACGCACAGCGTGACCAAGGATTCGAAAAGGTGCCCGAGCATGCCGCCGGCCTGGGGCCCGATCGGCCTACCTGCACCACCGAGAAGTGTGTCCACCGACAAGCCGAGCAGACGCGCCGCCAAAGCAGGATCGGCCAGGTGATGCTTGGGCGATTGCGCCAAGCGCGCCAACGGGTTTGCCACGGGACCCCAAGCGGGCACCGGGTCGAGAAGCCACAGGGCAGTAAGCACATCGCGGTACGCAATGCTCGTCGAACGCGCCGGTTTATCAGTGACACCGGCGGTCGCCGCGTCGAGCACCACGGTGTAGCTGGCCGTCGTGGATGTGGCCGCCGCGTAGGCGCGCAACCACGCTAACATGGCATCAGGCTTACGAACGGCGAGTCCCTGCTCGGCCACGTCGCGATCAACGGCATTGCGCAGGTAGGAATCGAGCTGAAACTTCAATGCCCGCTCACCGAGAGACCGCATACCCGGAAAACCCGATGCCACGATCTCATGCGTGTAATCGACCAACCGGACTTGCGTCACCCCGTCGAGCGAAAGCCTTCTCCCACTAAGCAATTCGCCAAGAGTGACAGTCGGTGACCCGGTCCCTCGCTCTGACAAGGTCATCGGACGCATCCGCAACCGCCCGATACGCCCCGCGCCGGAGTGGGCGGTCGCCCCCTGGCGGGGTGAAGCACTCCCGGCGAGCAGAAACTGGCCACCAGAGGGATCGTCATCGACAGCACGGCGCACGACATCCCACACCTCGGGAACCTTCTGCCACTCGTCGATGAGCAATGGCCGCGGCCGAGTCACCAAAAGACCCGGATCGGCGTGTATCGCCTCAAAGTTGGGCTTTGCATCGAGTCTCAACGCACCGACGACTCGCTGCTCGGCGGTCGTCGTCTTCCCCACGGCCTTCGGGCCGTCGATGGCAATCGCCGGTATCTGCCCGAAAAGCTCGTCCAATTCTTCATCGAGGACACGCCTGGTGTATCGCATACGCTCAATCATACAATTAGCAGATATTAAATCAGTCAAATAGCATCAACTAAATCAGTTAATTAGCACTAATCTGCTACACCAGGCGACTCTCGCGGACGAATCTGTTTTCCACCTCGGTGACAACCCGGGATGACCGATACAGGAGGGACCGATTCCCCCCACCCCCAAGCGGTTCGCCGCGCCTTGACAGTGGCCCTTGACCCGGGGTGCTCCCCCGCCGAGGGGTGAGCTACGGAACATCAGATCCGCTGGCCAGGCCGACTGCGGGCCCGGGACCAGAATCGGTTCGCGGCCATCGGGAACAACCCCCCAACCGCGCAAAGAAAAATCCACGCGCCGGCAAGATGGCCCCGGCGTCGATCCCCGTCAACCGGCCGTCCACATCAAATCAGTCAGAAACTGCTCTGACCTGTGGTTTCTTGGTGGAGCTAAGGGGACTCGAACCCCTGACCCCCACACTGCCAGTGTGGTGCGCTACCAGCTGCGCCATAGCCCCGAGATGTTGTGCCCATCGAAGCTACACCACCGGCAAGACGGGCTCAAAGTCGCTGGCCAGCGGCGCGGCCCCCGGCGTCGCTGCCGGCCCCGGCTGGTCGCCGGCGAGCGCACCGCGGGCCGGCCCGGCACAGCGGACACGCCACGACCCCGCACCGGCCACGCGGACCCGCGCGGCCCTACACTCGGCACACCGCAGGGAACCAGAAGGGAGGCGACTATTGGCCCGCCCCGACTACCGGGAGCTGAGTGCGATTTTCGCCGGCGGCGCGCTCGGCGCGCTCGCCCGGGCGGCGCTGGGCACGCTCGCTGTGCATGATCCGGCCCGCTGGCCCTGGCCGACGTTCACGGTCAACATTGTCGGCGCGTTCCTGTTGGGCTACTTCACCACTCGGCTGCTGGACCGGCTGCCACTGTCCAGCTACCGGCGCCCACTGCTGGGCACCGGGCTGTGCGGCGGATTGACCACCTTCTCCACGATGCAGGTCGAAACGGTCAGGATGATCGAGGGCGGCCACTGGGCGCTGGGCGCCGCTTACACCCTGGTCAGTATCACTTTGGGACTGCTGGCGGTGCATCTGTCCACCGCGCTAGTGCGACGGGCACGGGTTCGATGACCTCGTTTCCGGCCTGGGCGCTGGTCTGGTCCGCGGTGCTGCTGCTCGGCGGGGCCGGGTCGGTGTCGCGATTCCTGGTGGACCGCACCGTCGCCCGCAGGATGGCCCGGGCATTCCCCTACGGCACGCTGACGGTCAACGTCACCGGCGCCGCACTGCTGGGTTTCCTCGGCGCGCTGGCATTACCCGCCGAGGCTGCGCTGCTGGCCGGCACCGCGTTCGTCGGCGCCTACACCACCTTCTCGACCTGGATGCTGGAAACCCAGCGACTCGGCGAGGAACGGCAGTTGCTCGCGGCATTCGCCAACATCATGGTCGCCAGCGTGCTCGGGATGGCAGCGGTGCTGCTGGGTCAACGTGCCGCGGGGCTGCTATGAGCGAGCAGAGCCTGAAACTGACCGCCTACTTCGGCGAGCGGCAACGCGAAACGGGGCGGCCCACCCGCTTTCTGGCCGACGCCATGCTCGAGGTGTTCGGTTCCCACCGCATCGCGACCAGCGCGATGATGCGCGGGATCACCGGCTTCGGCCCAGGCGGCGACCTGCGCAGCGACGAATCATTGAGCCTGTCGGAGGATCCTCCGGTCGTGGTCGCCGCCGTCGACGTCGAGCCCAGGATCCGCGCGCTGGTCGACGACGTCACCGCGATGACCGGCCGCGGCCTGGTGACGCTGGAACGTGCGCGGCTGATCACCCGGGACAGCGGTCCGGACACATTCACCATGTCCGGCGACAGCCCGGCCGAGGCCACCAAGTTGACCATCTACGTCGGGCGCCAGGCACGCATGGCCGGCAAGCCCGCCTACCTGGCCGTCTGCGATCTGCTGTATCGGCGTGGATTCGCGGGTGCCACAGTTCTTCTGGGTGTGGACGGCACTTCCCACGGAGAACGCCGGCGGGCACGCTTCTTCAGCAGCAATGCCGACGTCCCGCTGATGATCATCGCCATCGGTCCGGCTCAACAGGTTTCGGCGACGACGGCTGAACTCGCCCGGCTGTTGCCCAACCCGCTGCTGACCATCGAACGGGTGCGGCTGTGCAAACGCGACGGCGAACTGTTCGCCCGCCCGCAGACGCTGCCGCCCACCGATGATCAGGGGCGCACGCTGTGGCAGAAGCTCATGGTGCACACCGAGGAAGACCACCGCCACCACCACCGGGGGCAACCGATTCACCGCGCACTCGCGCACCGCCTGCTGCAATCCCGGACCGCACGGGGCGCCACCGTGCTGCGCGGTATCTGGGGCTTCCACGGCAACCACGAACCACACGGCGACACAATGTTTCAGCTCACCCGCAAAGTACCGGTGACCACCATCGTCATCGACACACCGGCGGCCATCGCCGCCGGCTTCGACATCGTCGACGAGCTGACTTGCGGCCACGGGCTGGTCACCAGCGAGATGGTCCCCGCCGCCATGTCGCTGGACGGCTCACGATCGGCAACCGGGACACCCCTGGCCCGCTATGACTATTGAGCGGGCTGCGCACCCGGGGATGGCCGAAGAGAGGCCAACACCATGAATAGCGCGGACCTCACATTTCGCCCGCCCCACACGTTTTCCGGGTGATGAACGCATACATCCCGTTTGAACGCGCAGCCCGCGAGCACAGCCCGACCGTGCTGCGAGTATGCCGGGCAGTGTTGGGTGCCGGGCCGGACGCCGACGACGCGTACTCCGAGACGATGCTCTCGGCGTTGCAGCACTGGCCAGAGCTTCCAGAAGACGCCAACGTCGAGGCCTGGCTGGTCAGGATCGCCCAGCGCAAGACCGTCGATATCATCCGGGCACGATCCCGCGCGGTGCCGATGGATGACATAGGCGACCGTCGCGCGGCGACTGCCGGCTCGCAAGCCCGCGAGACCGAACTGTGGGAGATAGTGGCCGCCCTGCCCGAACGCCAACGCTTGGCGATCGCGTACCACTTCCTCGGCGGACTGCCGCACGCCGAGACCGCCGAGCTCATCGGAGGTACCGCGGCGGCGGTCCGGCGGGCATCCGCCGACGGCATCGCAACCCTGCGAAAGCACTTCAGGACCGCGGACACACCGGAAGGAGCACCGCGATGAACACCAGCAACCCAAGCAGTGGACCGGACGTCGCCACCCTGTTCCCCATCTCGGCTAGCGCGTTGGACGCACTGCACGCCCAGCTGATCGGCGCAGCCGGGGATCGGGGACTGATCGACGTGGCCTACCGCACGGTCGACACGCCGGTCGGGGTACTGCTGCTGGCCGCGACCGAGATCGGCCTGGTACGTGTCGCCTATCAACGCCAGGATTTCGACGCGGTGCTGGACACGCTCGCCGCGAAAGTCAGCCCCCGGATCCTGTTCGCCCCGGCGCGCCTGGATGACGCGGCCCGGCAGATCGACGAATATTTCGCCGGTACACGCCGCTCGTTCGACCTGCCGCTGGACCGCACGCTGTCGACCGGATTCCGGCGAACCGTGCAGGAAGTGCTGCCCAGCATCGCCTACGGCCGCACCGTGACCTACCGGGAGATCGCCGAGTCCGTCGGAAACCCCAAGGCGGTGCGGGCGGTGGGCACCGCGTGCGCGACCAACCCTTTGCCGGTGGTGGTTCCGTGTCATCGGGTGCTGCGCAGTGACGGCGGTCTCGGCGGCTATGCCGGCGGCGTCCACGCCAAGACGGTGCTACTTGATCTGGAGGGCGCGGCATGACCAACCGGTGGGCACAACGCGTCGAAGGCGCCGACTGGGATGCCGTCAGCACGGAGATCGACGAACACGGCGGCGCACTGCTCCCCCGGCTGCTCACCACGGCCGAGTGCACCTGGCTGGCAGGCCTTTACGACGCAGACGGGTTGTTTCGCAGTCGCATCGACATGGCCAGATACCGGTTCGGGCGCGGCGAATACCAGTACTTCGATTCGCCGTACCCCGAATCGGTGCAACGCCTCAAGGAGTCGCTGTATCCGCGCCTCCTGCCGATCGCGCGGGACTGGTGGGCCAAACTAGGCCGCCAGGCGCCGTGGCCGGATTCGCTGGACGACTGGCTGGCTGCCTGCCACGCGGCGGGGCAGACGCGCTCGACGGCGACCCTGTTGCGATACAGGGCCGGCGACTGGAACGCTCTACATCGAGACCTGTACGGCAACTTGGTGTTTCCGTTGCAGGTGGTGATCAACCTCAGCGATCCCGGTGTCGACCACCGCGGTGGTGAGTTCCTGTTGGTCGAACAACGTCCGCGCGCCCAGTCCCGGGGTTCGGCGTACTCGATCCCGCAGGGGCACGGCTACCTGTTCGCCACCCGCGAGCGCCCCGTTGCCACCACTCGTGGATGGTCGGCGGCCCCGGTGCGCCACGGCGTGTCAACCGTCCGTTCCGGGATTCGGTACACGCTGGGCCTGGTCTTTCACGACGCGGCATAACGCATCGCGCCTCGTCGTGCCTCGACATGCATCGCTGCCCGACGCACCGCGGCCACACCCGCGAAGGCTACGGCACGGGTACGGTCTCGTTGACCGCGCCGAGCTGCAGCAGCGCATCGATCGCGCCTTCCTGCCCGATTTCCTCGACGATCTTGCCGTTCCCGATCTTCACAATCGAAGTTCCACCGAAGAACACCTTTCGCCCCGACCCCGCCGGAATCGGGCCGCCGTAGGGCAGCTCCGTCAGCGCCTTGCCAGTGTGGGTGCCACCACCCTCCCAGCGGACGATCACGTAATCGCCGTCTTCGAGAAAGTCTGCGGTAGGCCAGAAGTTCAGGTCGGGGAACGACTCCCGAAAGGAGTGGAGCATGGTGATGACGGCTTCGGTGCCATGGAACTCACCGTGCATCGGGTAGCGCCACAGCATGTCCTGCGACGCGAGTTGACGGATCTTGTCCGGGTTGTAGTCGTCGCTCCAGAGAGCGGTGAAGTATTGGCGGACCAGATTCTTGTTGTTCATCGTTCCACTGCCTTTCGTCGTTGCACTCCCCGAACAATGCCCGGACGCGCACGTCACCAGCCGCCCCTTTCGGGTTGTGCGGCGCCCTGCCACTAGGTAGACGCGCGAGATCCCGGGAATGTGAGATGGCACCGGACAAATTTCCCCGGCCTGTGGTCGAGGTCCGTCGACGGTCAGCGCCGGACTGCGGCGACAGCAGTCGAGTAGCACCGGCGACCGCCCGCACACGACATCGGGTCAGTAGTGATAGGTGTCGCTCGGGGCCGGGGAGTGCACCGGCTCGTCCTCGAAGTCGGTGGCTTCGATGCCGTAGGAGCGGGCCAGGTCCAGGATCTTGGTGGCCCGGGCGATGCGCGGCAGGTCCGACCCGTTGCGAATCTGTCCGCCGTCGCGTTCGAACTCGGCGAAAAACTCTTTGGCCCAGCCTATTTCGTCCTGCGACGGGGACAGCCCCTCGTTGACCACCGGGCACTGATCCGGTGACAGGCAGATCTTGCCGGTCATGCCGAACTCGACGGACACCGCCGTCGCCTCGATCAGCTTCAGCGGGTTGGACCCGATGGTCGGGCCGTCGATGGCGCTGGGCAGGCCCGCCGCCTTGGCCGCGATGGTGAACCGAGACCTCGCATAGGCCAGGGTGCTCGGGTCCTCCCCGAAGCCGGTGTCCCGACGGAAGTCGCCGATCCCGAACGCCAGCCGGAAGGTGCCCTTGGCCGCGGCGATCTCGGTGATCCGCTCCAGCCCGCGTGCCGTCTCCACCAGCGCCACAATCGGCACGTTGGGCAGTCGCTTCGCGGTCTCGGTGACGTGGTCCACCGATTCCACCATCGCCAGCATCACCCCGCCCACAGCGGTGCCGGCCAGTTTCGCCAGATCGTCGGCCCACCAGGGGGTGCCGAATCCGTTGATCCGCACCCAGTCGTGGTTGCCTTCGGAGAGCCACCGGACAACGTTGTCGCGGGCGTCGACCTTGTCTTTGGGGGCGACGGCATCCTCGATGTCGAAGACGACGGTGTCGGCGCGGGAGTGCGCCGCGGCCTGGAACCTGTCGGCATGGGCACCGTTCACCAGCAGCCAACTGCGCGCCAGCACCGGGTCGATGCGGGAGCCGATATCGGCGGGATCCACTGAACCTGGAGTGCTGACCTGGTCATACATTGCCGCGATCCACCTCCGTCGTCGCAATCGGCCCCTAAACCGTAGCGGCCGCGTCCCGGTGATTCTCGCCAAGCCCCCGGCGCCGTGCATACCCCGGCCGCGATCGGTCGGGCACAGTGCTTTGATGGCTGCGTGGCGGATATCAGCCGGAGCCGGACGGTGGCGGCCTCGCCGCAGGCCGTCTGGGACCTCTTGGCCGATCTCGGGGCATTGAGTTCCTGGGCCGACGGCATCGATCATTCATGCCTGTTGCATCACGGTCCCGACGGCGGCGCGGTGGGCGCCGCCCGCCGCGTGCAGATCGGCGGCAACACGGTGGTGGAGCACGTCACCGAGTTCGACCCGCCGCACACCCTGGCCTACGACATCGAGGGCCTGCCGCCCCGGCTGCGCACGGTCGCCAATCGCTGGATGCTGCGGGCAGTCGGGGACGCCACGGCGGTCACGTTGATCAGTACAGTTCAGGCCGCCCCCGGGTTGCCCGCGCACCTGGCGGAATGGGCGGCGGTGCGCCTGCTGGCCAACCAATCCGACGGGCTGCTGGCCGGGTTGGCACGACGATTGGAGAGCACCCATGGCTGACCGCCCCGACATCGTGATCATCATGACCGACGAGGAGCGGGCGATTCCGCCCTACGAGTCGGCCGCCATCTTGTCCTGGCGGCAGCAGACGCTGACCGGCCGCCGCTGGTTCGACGAGCACGGGGTGAGTTTCACCCGGCACTACACCGGCTCGTTGGCCTGCGTACCGAGCCGTCCCACGATCTTCACCGGCCAGTATCCGGATCTGCACGGCGTCACACAAACCGACGGGCTCGGCAAGCGATTCGACGATTCGCGACTGCGCTGGCTGCGCGCCGGCGAAGTGCCCACCCTGGGCAACTGGTTTCGCGCCGCGGGGTACGACACCCATTACGACGGCAAGTGGCACATCTCGCACGCCGACCTCGAAGACCCGAAGACCGGCGGGGCACTGGCCACCAATGACGACGACGGTGTCGTCGACCCCGACGCGGTACAGCGCTACCTCGATGCCGACCGGCTGGCCCCATTCGGTTTCTCCGGCTGGGTGGGCCCCGAGCCGCACGGGGCGAGCGACGCCAACAGCGGTTTTCGCCGCGACCCGCTGATCGCCGACCGGGTGGTGGCCTGGCTGAAAGACCGCTACGCGCGCCGTCGCGCGGGCGATCCCGCCGCATTGCGCCCGTTCCTGCTGGTGGTCAGCTTCGTCAACCCGCACGACATCGTCCTGTTCCCCGGTTGGGTGCGGCGCAGCCCGGTGCGGCCCTCCCACCTGGATCCGCCGCCGGTTCCGGCGGCCCCCACCAGCGACGAGGATCTCTCGACGAAGCCGGCCGCGCAGATCGCGTTCCGGGAGACCTACTATTCGGGGTACGGGCCGGCGCGCGTGGTCAAGCGCAATTACAGCCGCAACGCGCAGCGGTACCGCGACCTCTACTATCGCCTGCACGCCGAGGTCGACGGACCGATCGACCGGGTGCGCCATGCGGTCACCGAAGGCGGCTCCGATGACGCGGTGCTGGTCCGCACATCCGACCACGGCGATCTGCTCGGCGCGCACGGCGGGCTGCACCAGAAGTGGTTCAACCTCTACGACGAGGCCACCCGGGTGCCGTTCGTCATCGCCCGCATCGGCCCGGACGCCACCGGGCCGCGCACGGTCACCGCACCGACCTCACATGTCGACCTGGTGCCCACCCTGCTAGGCGCGGCCGACATCGACACCGAGGCCGTCGCCGCCGAGCTGCGCGGGTCGTTCTCCGAGGTACACGGGTTGCCCGGTAGGGATCTGATGCCGGTGGTCGACGGGGCGCCGGCCGACGACGCGCGGGCGATCTATCTGATGACCCGCGACAACGTCCTCGAAGGCGATACCGGGGCGTCGGGAATATCCCGGCAATTCGGCAGAAACACCAATCCCCCGGCGCCGCTTCGTATCAAACTGCCCGCGCATGTCGCAGCCAACTTCGAGGGCCTGGTCGTCCGCGTCGACAAAGCCGATGCCCCCGGCGGTGCGGGACATCTGTGGAAACTGGTGCGCACCTTCGACGATCCGGCCACCTGGACCGAGCCCGGGGTGCGCCACCTGGCCGCGAATGGGATCGGCGGCGAGGCCTACCGCAGTGACCCGATCGATGATCAGTGGGAACTCTACGATCTGACCGGCGACCCGTTGGAATCCCACAACCGTTGGGCTGAACCGGAATTGCACGCATTACGGGGATTTCTGCGAATGCGGCTCAAGACGGCCCGAGCGGAGTCCGTTCCCGAACGCAACCAGCCGTGGCCGTACGCCGTCCGGAGGCCACCGGAAGCCAAGCCCGCAGGACCGGTGCGCCGGGTCTTCGGATTCCTCACCGCCGACAGGGGATGAACGGTAGATGTCAAGATTCTCGCTACCCGAAACCGCGCCGCGAGGGCTGTCCTCGCCGTTGACGGCGAGGTTCATCAAGTATGCCGCCAAGGCACACGTCGGGATCTTCAAGCTGACCCGTGGGCGCGTGGGCGACAATTGGCGCATCGGCGCCGGCTTCGGCAAACCGGTGCCCACGCTGCTGCTCGAACACCGGGGCCGCAAATCGGGCAAGTTGTTCACCACGCCGCTGATATTTCTGCGCACCGGAACGGATTTGGTGATCGTCGCCTCGCAGGGCGGACTGCCGAAGAATCCGCAGTGGTATTACAACCTGATCGCCGACCCTGATGCCCGAGTATGGCTACCGGGCGGAACGGCCTTCGACGTTTCAGCGCGGGTCGCCGCCCCCGATGAACGCGCGCGGCTGTGGCCGGAGCTGGTCGGCCTCTACGCCGACTTCGCCAAATACGAGCAGTGGACCGACCGCGAGATCCCGGTGTTCATCCTCTCCCCGCGCTAGCCTTCGAGTGCCTCGGCGGCCTTTCGGCTCGGGCGCAGCGCACCCCACACACCGGTGCCCATCCCCAGCAGGATCCCGACGAGACCGACGATCCGCTGGGCGGGCTTGAGTTCGCTGTGCACGCTCAGCCCGCCGACCAGGTCGGCCGCGTCGGCGCCGGCCGAAGCCAGGAACCAGCCGCGGGTGTTCCTGCCGCGCAGCCCCGCAACAGCGAGCAGCCCGCCGATCAACGCATCGCGATAGCCCAACGACCGCAACAGCACCTGCGCCGTCGCCGTCTGATCATCGGGATCTCCCCAGAGCCGGTTCGTCCGCACCGGGTCGACCAGAAAAGCGATGCCCACCGCAAGTCGAACACCGCCGGCCGCCAACGCAAAACGATCAATCGCCATGGCGCTAGCCTAATCTGTCACCTACCGGAGTTGAAGGAGTTCACGGATGACCTGGCAAATTGTGTTCATCGCCGGCTGTCTGGCCGTCGCGGCCGTAGCGGGTCTGGGCTGGGTGATGACGCGCGACGAGAACCTCCGCGCGCAGCGGAGGACCGTCGTGGTCGGCGCATTGGCCGCAGCGATGTTCTTCTTCGCGATGGGGTGTTTCACCGTGGTGGGTACCCGGCAGATCTCCATCCTCACAACCTTCGGCCGGCCCACCGGGGTCAGCCTGAACAACGGTTTCCACGGCAAATGGCCCTGGCAGATGACACACCAGATGGACGGCGCGATCCAGATCGACAAATACGTCAAAACCGGTGACCACGACGAGCGCATCATGGTCCGGCTGGGCAATCAGTCGACCGCGCTGGCCGATGTCAGCATCCGCTGGCAACTTCAGCAACATGCCGCGCCGGAGCTGTTCCAGCAGTACAAGACCTTCGACAATGTGCGGGTCAACCTGATCGAACGGAATCTGTCGGTCGCACTCAACCAGGTGTTCGCGGCCTTCAATCCACTCGACCCACGCAACCTCGACGTTTCACCGCTGCCGTCGCTGGCCAAACGAGCCGTCGACATCATGCGCCAGGACGTCGGCAACCAGGTCGACATCTTCGACATCAATGTGCCGACGATCCAGTACGACCAGGGCACCGAAGACAAGATCAACCAGCTCAACCAGCAGCGCGCCCAGACCACGATCTCAATCGAGGCCCAGCGCACCGCCGAAGCCCAGGCCAAGGCCAACGAGATCCTGGCCAAGTCGATCAGCAACGACCCAAACGTCGTCGTGCAGAACTGCATCACTGCGGCCATCAACAAGGGGCTCAGCCCGCTGGGCTGCTGGCCGGGCGCTTCGGCCATGCCGACGGTCCCGGTGCAGTCGGGGCACTAGCCACGCGGCAGGTCCACATTTTCGGTAAGTACGTAACGGCGACTATGAGAGGGTTGGTCATCATGTCGAACCCGTTCGTCGACGCGATACGCCACCGATTCGCCGGCCGCCCGTCCCCTGACGACTTCCCCTGCGACTCAGGTGAGCTGGATTTCGAGGACGGTGAGGCTTTCGACGACGAAACCCAAGCCGCCCTCGATTCCGTCGACCTGCCACCGGCCGACCCTTCCCTGCTGCTGCAGAAGATGGAAGGCCGGCTGGTCCGCCATCACCTCGCCAACGACGACGTACTCAGCGCCGAGCAGCTGCGCAAGCTGCGCTACATCCTGAACTTTGCCAGGCTCGCCGACTTCGAGCCCGGTGCGGCCAACGGTATCCGCGGCCGCGGCGATGTCTCGGTGGGCGTCGAGATCGGCCCGTGGCGGTCCAGGGTCGCCGACGCACTGTTCCAGCCACTGCGGGAGGAATCCGATCCCGTCACCGCGTTGCAGACGGCGCGGGAGGTACTGGCCACCCTCACCGAGGAACAGGACGACCAGCGGCGGGTGCTCATCGAGCGTCACCCCGCTGACTTCTCCGCCACCGAACTCGACGCCGAGGTCGGCCGCAAAAAGCTGGTCACGGTCCTCGGCGGCGGCGGCGGCGCGGGCTTCGTCTACATCGGCGGCATACAGCGCCTGCTGGAGGCCGGCCAGACACCCGACTACCTGGTCAGCTCGTCGTTCGGGTCGATCATGGGCAGCCTGGTGGCCCGCGAACTGCCGGTGCCGATCGAGGACTACGTGGCCTGGGCGAAGACGGTGTCCTACCGGGCCATTCTCGGACCCGAACGCCAGCGTCGCCGCCACGGCCTGGCCGGCATGTTCAAACTGCGGTTCGACGAGTTCGCCCACGCCATGCTCAGTCGCCAGGACGGCGAGCGCATGCGCATGTCGGACCTGGCGATCCCATTCGACGTCGTGGTCGCCGGGGTACGCAAACAGCCCTACGCTGCACTACCGTCAAAGTTCCGCCGGCCCGAACTGGCGGCGCTGCAGGGGCGTTCGCTGCCGTTCCATCCCATCGGCTTGGGTCCGCAGGTGGTCGCGCGCATGTGGCAGGTTTCGGCGTTCATCGATCTGCGGATGGTCAAGCCGATCGTCGTCAGCGGCGAGGATCCGGCGTTGGATTTCGACGTCGTCGACGCCGCTTCGTTCTCATCGGCAATTCCCGGTGTGCTGCACCATGAATCGTCTGATCACCGGATGCTCTCGCTGCTCGACGATCTGTTTGCCGAGTGTGAGATCGCCGCCCTCGTCGACGGTGGCGCGGCCGCCAATGTCCCGGTCGAGCTGGCCTGGAAACGAGTTCGCGACGGCCGGCTGGGCACCCGCAACGCCTGCTATCTTGCGTTCGATTGCTTTCACCCGCAATGGGATTCACGGCACCTCTGGATGGCCCCTATCCTGCAGGCGATGCAGGTGCAGATGCGGCGAAACCGGCCGTACGCCGACCATGTGGTCCGCTTCGCACCGACCCTGTCACCCATCAACCTGGCTCCGTCGCCCGGGGCAATCGACCGCGCGTGCGGCTGGGGCAGCAACAGTGTGGACTCGGCCATCCCGCTCACGTCGGCATTGTTGGAGCCCATCTGGTGGGAGGGCGATGCGCAGCCGGTGTGGGACGCCGAACCCCCCGATCGCGCGAAGTCGGTGGCCTCGTCGATGAATTCGGTGATGGCCGCGATCAAAGTTCCGCACGGCCGGATCGCCCGGTGGCGCGACCGCCACCTGACCTGAGCTTTCTCCGACCCGATTACCTGCTCGATTACCATTGGCCCCATGGTCGACCAGTCCTGGAAGACGGCGTGGGCCAGGGCGGCGGCGATACTGCTGCTCTGTCTGGGGCTGGCGGTGGTGATCGTCGCGGCAGGCTTGGCGCTGACGGGCAATCATGAGCCGCACACGCCCGCGGCGGCACCCACCAGCGCACCCACGCCACCGACGGCCACCACGACCGTTGCTTCCACCCCCGAACAGGACGCCGGGTTCATCGATGCCCTGAACAAGAAGGGCATCGAGTTCCGCAATCCGGACGTGGCGGTGGTCAACGGCAAGACGGTGTGCCAGAACCTCGCGGCCGGGATGACGGTGCAACAGGTTGCCACCCAATTCCGGATTGCCAACGAACCCGAGTTCGGGGTCCACGCCGAGGATTTCGTTGGGGTGTCGGTTCGTACCTACTGCCCGCGCTACGACAATCCGGTTACCGGGCCCTAGCGTCCCGGCGGGCGTCCCGGTAGGTGTGCCGGCAGGGCGGCGGGCATCCCGGCTGGCGTGCCGGCGGGGCGGCTACCGGGCCGCTAAGCCGGGCGGGGTCGCCGGATGCGGCGCAGCAGCAGACCGACACTCAGGGCGAGCCCCCCGATGGCCGCGCCGACGACCGCGGATGCGGCGGTACCTGCCACCCAACCCGACACGCCCGCCCCTGCCTCAGCTCCGGGTAAGTGACGTGCCCATTTCTCGATGTGACGGACCACAGTGTAGGGAGTGTGCCAGCCCAGGTCGTCGCTGCCGATCAGCAGAATGTGGCCTCCCACCCAGAGCATGGCGAACATTCCGACCACCGACAGCGCCGATAGCAGTTTGGGGATCGCGGCCAGCAGTGCCCGACCCAGTTCGCGGCCGAGCCGCGACGCTCCCTGAGCCAGCAGCAGGCCGATGTCGTCCAACTTGACGATCACGGCCACCAGGCCGTACACCCCCGCGGTGATCACCAGCGCCACCGCCACCAGTGCGGCCAGTCGCGGCAGGAACGAAAGGTCCGCCACTTCGCTCAGCGCTATCACCATGATCTCGGCGGACAGGACGAAATCGGTCCGGATCGCCCCCGATACCACCGCGCGCTCACTTTCCCGCTGCACACCGGCCTCGTCGTGCCTGTGCAGGCTACCCCAAATCTTTTCGGCGCCTTCGTAACACAGATACGTCGCGCCCAGCATCAGGATCGGGCTGAGCAGCCAGGGCGCGAACTGACTCAGCGCCAGTGCGGCGGGCAGGATGAAGACGAGCTTGTTGCGCAGCGATCCCAGCGCAATGCGGCCGATGACGGGCAATTCACGCTTGGCGGCGATTCCCTCGACGAACTGGGGCGTCACCGCCATGTCGTCGACCACAACACCCGCCGCCTTGGCCGCCGCCTGGCCGGCGGCCCCGCTGACACCGCCGAGCGTCGCCGTCGTCGACTTCGCGAACAGCGCGACGTCGTCCAACAGCCCCAACAGACCCAGGCTCATGGCCTCTGCCCCATGGCGATGCAGACTACCCGCGCCCACCGGCCGGGCGGGCGGGGCGCACTGCCGGGGCGGGGGCCCGGTGCCCCTCGCCCCTCGCCCCTCGCCCCTCGCCCCTCGCCCGACGTCCGGTATTCCAGCGCCCCGTGCCCGGCGCCCCGGGCGTCCCTTCCCGCGAGCGGAACGCCAGTGCGACGC
>NZ_JBKECZ010000033.1:0-48628 GCF_047975165.1 Mycobacterium sp. | reverse complement strand
GGTAGGTTCGCGCGGTGGTGGTGAATCGCTCCGGGGCGAGATTCAGCCTGCTTGCTAGCGAGCGTAACGCCAGGGCGAAATCCGGCGCGCGAAATCGCAGCCACGTTACGCTCGCGAACGACTCGCGCTCACGCCTGGGTGCTGAGCAAAATGTCCGAATTCAGGGGGCCAGGCGCCGAGGGGCGGGGGTCAGGGGCAGGGGGCAGGGGGCAGGGGCCAGGGGGCAGGGGGTCGGGGCCAGGGGTCAGCCGAGGCCGAAGAGCCCGCTGATCAGGGAGCCGTAGTTGAAGTAGCCGGAGGTGAAGCCGCTGATGGTGAGGTCACCTCCTATCGAATTGTGGATGGGCACTCCGGTGTTGAACCAGCCGGACATCCTCCCGTTGGCAAACTCCCCTCCCAGGGCCTCGTTGAAGAAGCCCGACACGTGATTCCGGCCGCTGATGAGGGGGTGCGGGTCGGCAGTGGTGTTGTTGAAGCCCGATACGCCGTTGCCGGTGTTGTTGAAGCCCGAGTTGGGTCCCTCGGCGTCGGTGATCGACCCGAAGCCGGTGTTGAGGTGCCCCGAGTTGAAGAAACCGGTGTTGATGTCGCCGGAGTTTCCGCTGAACGTATTGGTGTAGCCGGAGTTGTGGTTGCCGGTGTTGTAGCTGCCGGCGTTGCCGAAACCGGTGTTGTAGTCGCCGGCGTTGCCTAATCCGGTATTCATCGAGCCGCTGTTGCCTATGCCGAAGTTCCCCCCGAGCACTGGGGAATCGCCCGCCGGTGAAAGAACCTCGTTGGGGGCGCTGTTCAGCAGACCGACATTGCCGTAGCCGGAGTTGCCGATGCCCACGGTCTGGACCAGCCCGGTGAGGCTGGGATCGATATTGGCGCCGGAGTTGAAGAATCCGAGGTTGCCGTCGCCGGAGTTGAAGAACCCGATGTTGCCGGTGCCGGAGTTGAATAGCCCCAGGTTCCCGGTGCCGGTGTTGCCGTCGAAGTGGAACGTGCCGGTCAATGTGTCGTAGTAGGCACCGCCGACCCCGATGAGATTGTTGCCGGTCAGCCCGAAACCGATGTTGTTGTCACCGGTGTTGCCGAACCCCTGGTTGCCGGTGCCGTGGTTTCCGATTCCGGCGTTGTAGTCGCCGTGATTGCCGAAGCCGAGAATGTTGTTGTCACCGGTGTTGCCGAAACCGATGTTCTCAAAGCCCCGGTTACCGAGGCCGAAGTTCCATTCACCGAAGTTGCCGCTGCCGAAGTTCTTGATACCGATGTTGCCGCCGCCGAGATTGCCGCTGCCGAAGTTGCCGTTGCCGATGTTGCCGCCGCCGGTGCCGCTGTTGTTGCCGTTGCCGATGTTGCCGCCACCATTGTTGCCGACACCGAGGTTCGGCTCGCCGGCGGCCGCGCTACCCGCGGCTCCTCTGCCGAACAGGCCACCGACACCCGGCAGTCCCCCGAGTGCCTGCTGCCACGAGGACAACTGAGCCGCGGCCGCCGATGCCCCGCCGTGGTAGCCGAACATCGCGGTGACGTCGGCGGCCCAGAACTCCTCGTAGGCGCCTTCGGCGGCGGCGATCATCGGCCCGTTGAGGCCCAGGAAGTTCGAGCGCACCAGTTGCGCGAACGCGTTGCGGTTGGCGGCGATGGCCTCGGGGTTGATCATGGCGGCCCTGGCCGTCTCGAATGCGCCGGCTACGGCATTGGCCTGACTCGAAGCGATCAGGGCTCGGGCCGAGGCCGCCTCCAGGAAGGCCGAATACGGCGCTGCGGCCTGTGCCATTGCGGTGGCGGCCGGGCCCTGCCAGGCTTGGCCGGTCAGATTCGAAGTCACCGACGAGAACGAACCGGCGGCGGAGCCCAACTCTTCGGCCAGGTTGTTCCAGGCGGCGGCGGCCGCCAGCATCGGCGCCGAACCCGCACCCAACAGCATCCGCAGAGAATTGATCTCCGGGGGCAACGACACAAAACCAGCCACAGTGAACTCCGAGTGAACGACCGCCCGGTGTGGGCGATGTGAAAATTGTTCTCAGCCTATCGGCGTAGCGATGGGCTTGGTTGGCTTTCGCGAATATCAGCCCCGGGCGCCGACCGGCCGCCGGGGACTCCTGGCGCCTGGCGCCTGGCGCCTGGCGCCTGGGGCCTGGGGCCGCGGGGCTGGGGACTGAGGGCCAGGGGGCCTGGGGGCGGGCGGCGGTCGGGCGGCTCGAAGGGCTGCTTTGAGAGTGTCTAGGAGGGCGGGCGCTCCGGGGTTTGGAGCTTGGGGCCGACTTGTTTGTCCGAGCGGCTGAAGGGGACTCCCTGGGTGACCACTACCGGATCTCCCACGCTGACCGTGTCGTAGTACCACTCGGCATCGGTTGGGGCCAGGCTGATGCAGCCGTGGCTGGTGTTCTCCACACCTATGGAGGACTCAGCCCACGGCGCTGAGTGCACAAAGAGGCCGCGGTCGGTGATGCGCACGGCGTAGTCCACCTTCAGTCGATAGCCGTCGGGCGAATCGACCGGGATGCCCACCGAGCTGGAATCCATCGTCACGGAGCGGTCTTTGGACAGCACGCGGTAGGTGCCGACGGGAGTGGCGAATTCCGGCCTGCCCATGGACGCCGGCAGTACTCCGTCTTCACCCCAGTGGGGCCGGTGGTGCGGTGCCGGCAGGGGCGGCGTCGGACCGGCCACGACACCGTCGATGCTCACGGTGAAGGTGTGATTCTCGATGTCGGCGACACCGAGTACCTTGGGCCCGGTCTTGAATTCGGTGTGCTCACTGCCCACCGCAAGTGCGACCGTGCTGTGCGCCGGCCAGAATCGGTCGGGGACCCATTGCACGACGCGGTTGTCGAGCCATTCGTAACCGCCGGACATGGCGGGTTCGGATTTCACCGCTATGGCGCGCTCCGCGGCCGGCCTGTCGGTCACCGGATCGGCGAACGTCACGATCACCGGGTGTGCGACGCCCACCATCGCGCCGCGTGCGGGTTGGATGCTTGCGACGCCCGGTTGAGCGGACCGGCCGATCGCTGCGGTCAGGGCGGTATCGGTGTGCCCGGTGAGTATCGCCGAGACAACCACAGCCACAGCGAGTAGAGGCCGTAACGTCGCTCGCATCGCACCCTCCCAACGCCGCTCGGGTCGGCTAGAAATCGTCGTCAGTCGGATCGTAGGTGGGGTGCGACGGCGAATCGGGAAGCGCGCGTAGGCAAGTCGATCAGCGTTTGGTTACAGGTGGGTCTCCCTGGATAACGGGCTCTTCACAATTGATGGTATTGAGGGCTCTTCGCCATCGAAGGTGTGGCCGGTACTCGGCTGGGGTGCTGGGGTGCTGGGGTGCTGGGGTGCTGGGGTGCTGGGGTGCTCGCCCTGGGCCCGTACCGGCGGCCCGCGACTGCGAGTGTGAACCGGGCGTCGAGGGTGCAGAGGGGATCGGTGTGCCGCAGCCGCAGCCGCAGCCGCTGCCACGGCCGAGACAATGGCGCCGAGGCCACCTCGACGATCCACCGGCACTGCGTCGCGGGGGTAATGCTCTCAGCGAGGTCACCCCCTCGGGGCGGATGCCGAGGAAGCTCGTCGCGGGCCGCCGGCCACCGGCCACCGGCCACCGGCCACCGGCCACCGGCCACACCCTCTATCGCGAAGATCCGCATTGAGGGCGCAGTCGGGTCCTGAATTCACCGGTTCCTTCTCGCCTTCGCTCGCGGCCTGGTCCTCGTCCTCGCCCGCGTCCTGGCCCTCGCCCTTGCCCGCGTCCTCGCTCTCGCCCGCACCGTCGGCAACGACACCCCGACGTGTTGTACCCGCTCGGTTTCGAAGAGCCGGTTCGGGTGGCGCGGTGGGGAGTGAGCGCGCTGCTGTCACAGTCGACGCCCTACGTTCACAGTCGACGCGACCAGGTTCGAACCCCGACTGCACTTTCGACCGCGAAGAGCCGGGCAACGGGCGAATCGGCGCCTCGGGCCGGGGCTGACTTGTGGTGTCGTCCGGTGCGGCGATACTGGCGCCATGTCCGGCCCGTTCGATCTCGTCCTGCCGCTGGAATGCGGCGGGTGCGGAGCGCCGTCGGTTCGCTGGTGCGCGGCCTGCGACCGCGAGCTGTGGGTTTCGCCGGGCCATCCGCTGGTGCTGCGCCCCCGGGTCGATCCGGGAGTGCCGGTGTTCGCGCTGGGCCGCTATTGCGGTACGCGCCGCCAGGCGATCCTGGCGCTCAAAGAGCGAGGGCGCGGCGATCTCGTCGGGCCGCTGGCCCGTGCGCTGGCCGTCGGGGTGCACCGGCTGCTGTCCTGGGGTATGGCCGAGACTCCGCTGACGGTCGTGCCCGCGCCCACCAGGCGCTGGGCGGCCCGGAAGCGTGGCGGCGACCCGGTTGCCCGGATGGTCTCCGCCGCGGTGGCTGGTCATCCGGGTATCGGTGTCGCGCAGGTGCTGCGCCTGCGCGGATTCGTGCGCGACTCGGTGGGGCTGGGGACATCGGCCCGCCAACGCAACCTGGCGGGCGCCATCGTGCTGCGCGGCGACCGGCCGCGCGGCGAGGTGCTGCTGGTCGACGACGTCGTCACCACCGGCGCCACCGCGTCGGAATCGGTCCGGGTGCTGCGGCACGGCGGTGTGCGGGTGACAGCGGTTCTGGCGATAGCGGCGGCCTGACCGGAAGCCGGAATCCTTGCCCGGAATCCGGGCTTGACCGATGAAGTGACCGCGTTCTGCGGAACTCGCGACAGGCCCGCGATTCGGGTGGCACAGTGAGGTGAGCAACGACTAACGTTGGCCCCAGGCCTCAACTCAGGGTTGTGAAATCGCCAGGTTGAGCAGCGTGGTAGGAGGTGAGAATTCGTCTTCTTTGCTCCGGCGGGCAGCCTGTGGCGGGGGCTTCCACAGCCCGCTCTAACCCCGTCGGCGCACATCGTCAGTGCCGTCCGCGCAGGGTGCGTGTGACGTGATAAGAGAAACGAGTTGCCACGAATGTCAAGGTTTTCCGCGGATTCCGCGCAGGTCCTGAACCAGACCGGAACTGAAGACCAGGCCGAGCCGACAGCCGGTGCCGAGATCGTATTCAAGGGCCGTAACGTCGAGATCCCGGATCATTTCCGCAGCCATGTTTCACAGAAGCTCGCCCGTTGCGAGCGCCTCGACCGGACCGTCTATCTTTTCGACGTCGAACTCGACCACGAACGCAACCGCCGCCAGCGCAAAGCCTGTCAACGTGTGGAAATCACGGCCCGGGGCCGTGGCCCGGTCGTCCGCGGCGAGGCCTGCGCCGACAGCTTCTACGCCGCTCTGGAATCCGCGGTTGCCAAACTCGAGAGCCGCCTGCGCCGGGGTAAGGACCGCCGAAAGGTGCACTACGGCGACAAGACGCCGGTGTCGGTTGCCGAGGCCACCGCGGCGGCGCCGCCGTCCAAGGCATTCGACATCGGACCGGCCGAGCCGCACGATCACGCCGGCGGCGAGGCACGCGCCGGGGAGCGCAAGCCGGGACGGGTGGTGCGCACCAAGGACCACCCCGCCGAGCCGATGTCTGTCGACGACGCGCTCTACGAGATGGAGTTGGTCGGGCACGATTTCTTCCTTTTCCTCGATGAGCAGACCCAGCGGCCGTCGGTGGTCTACCGTCGGCACGGCTACGACTACGGGTTGATCCGGCTGGCGTGATCCAGCCGGGGCGATCCGGCCGGCCCGGCGAACGACAGCGGGCAGCGAGTCCTCGCCCGGCAGTCGCCTACGATGGGACTCGCTGAATCGAAGAAGACTCCTACCCGCAGGGGACAATGCTGTGCTGTCGAAGTTGCTGCGCCTCGGTGAAGGTCGCATGGTCAAGCGCCTCAAGAAGGTGGCCGACTATGTCGACGCGTTATCCGGCGAATTCGAAAAACTCACCGACGCCGAACTCAGGGCCAAGACCGACGAGTTCAAGAAGCGCCTGGCCGACGGCGAGACCCTCGAAGACCTGCTGCCCGAAGCGTTCGCGGTGGCCCGCGAAGCGGCCTGGCGGGTGCTCGACCAGCGCCCGTTCGACGTCCAGCTGATGGGCGGGGCCGCGCTGCACATGGGCAACGTGGCCGAGATGAAGACCGGTGAGGGCAAGACGCTGACCTGCGTGTTGCCCGCGTATCTCAACGCACTGTCGGGCAACGGGGTGCACGTCGTCACCGTAAACGACTACCTGGCCAAACGTGACAGCGAGTGGATGGGCCGGGTGCACCGGTTCCTGGGCCTGGAGGTCGGCGTCATCCTGGCGCAGATGACGCCCGACCAGCGGCGCGTCGCCTACAACGCCGACATCACCTACGGCACCAACAATGAGTTCGGCTTCGACTACCTGCGCGACAACATGGCCCACTCGCTCGACGACCTGGTGCAGCGGCGGCACAACTTCGCCATCGTCGACGAGGTCGACTCGATCCTGATCGACGAGGCCCGCACCCCGCTGATCATTTCCGGCCCGGCCGACGGCGCCTCCAACTGGTACACCGAGTTCGCCCGGATCGCTCCGCTGATGGCCAAGGACACCCACTACGAGGTCGATCTGCGCAAGCGCACCGTCGGGGTGCACGAGAAGGGCGTGGAGTTCGTCGAAGACCAGCTGGGCATCGACAACCTGTACGAGGCAGCCAACTCGCCGCTGGTCAGCTACCTCAACAACGCGCTGAAGGCCAAGGAGCTGTTCAACCGCGACAAGGACTACATCGTCCGCGACGGTGAGGTGCTCATCGTCGACGAGTTCACCGGCCGCGTGCTGATCGGCCGCCGCTACAACGAAGGCATGCATCAGGCCATCGAGGCCAAGGAGCATGTCGAGATCAAAGCGGAGAACCAGACGCTGGCCACCATCACGCTGCAGAACTACTTCCGGCTCTACGACAAGCTCGCCGGCATGACCGGTACCGCCCAGACCGAGGCGGCCGAACTGCACGAGATCTACAAGCTCGGCGTCGTCTCGATTCCCACCAACAAGCCGATGGTCCGGGCAGACCAGTCCGACCTCATCTACAAAACCGAAGAGGCCAAGTACATCGCGGTCGTCGACGACGTCGCGGAGCGCTACGAGAACGGGCAGCCGGTCCTGATCGGCACCACCAGCGTGGAACGCTCGGAATACCTTTCGCGGCAGTTCACCAAGCGGCGCATCCCGCACAACGTGTTGAATGCCAAGTACCACGAACAGGAAGCCGGCATCATCGCCGAGGCGGGCCGGCGCGGCGGCATCACCGT
Source organism: Mycobacterium sp. (assembly GCF_047975165.1). Lineage (GTDB taxonomy): Bacteria > Actinomycetota > Actinomycetes > Mycobacteriales > Mycobacteriaceae > Mycobacterium. Next base: position 41,440 of record NZ_JBKECZ010000033.1, on the reverse strand, counting down.
GGCCACCAACATGGCCGGCCGCGGCACCGACATCGTGCTGGGCGGCAACGTCGACTTCCTCACCGACAAGCGGCTGCGCGACCGCGGTCTGGACCCGGTGGAGACGGCCGAGGAGTACGAGGAGGCCTGGCACGCGGAGTTGCCCAAGGTCAAACAGGAGGCGACCGCCGAGGCCGAAGAGGTGGTCCAGGCCGGCGGGCTGTACGTGCTGGGCACCGAACGCCACGAGTCGCGGCGCATCGACAACCAGCTGCGCGGCCGGTCCGGCCGGCAGGGCGACCCCGGGGAATCGCGCTTCTACCTGTCGCTGGGTGACGAACTCATGCGGCGGTTCAACGGGGCCGCCTTGGAGAGCCTGCTGACCCGGCTCAACCTGCCCGACGACGTGCCCATCGAGGCCAAGATGGTCACCCGGGCGATCAAGAGCGCGCAGACGCAGGTCGAGCAGCAGAACTTCGAGATGCGCAAGAACGTCCTCAAGTACGACGAAGTGATGAACCAGCAGCGCAAGGTCGTCTATGCCGAGCGTCGCCGCATCCTCGAAGGCGAGAACCTTCAGGGGCAGGCCACGGAGATGCTCACCGACGTCATCACCGCCTACGTCGACGGTGCGACAGCCGAGGGCTACGCCGAGGACTGGGATCTGGAAGCACTGTGGACCGCGCTGAAGACCCTGTACCCGCTGGGTATCGACCACGAGACACTGACGCGCCACGACGCGGACTCCGAGCGCGACGACCTCACCCGCGAGGAGTTGCTTGAGGCACTGCTGGCCGATGCCGAAAAATGCTATGCGGCAAGGGAAACTGAGATCGAAGAGCTCGGCGGCGAAGGCGCGATGCGCCAGCTCGAACGCAACGTGCTGCTCAACGTCATCGACCGCAAGTGGCGCGAACACCTCTACGAGATGGACTACCTCAAGGAGGGCATCGGGCTGCGGGCGATGGCGCAGCGCGACCCGCTGGTCGAATATCAGCGGGAGGGCTACGACATGTTCATCGCCATGCTCGACGGATTGAAGGAGGAGTCGGTCGGCTTCCTGTTCAACGTCAGCGTGGAGGCGGTCCCGGCCCCGCAGGTGGACGTCGCCCCGGTCGAGCAGCCCGAGGGCCTGGCCGAATACGCCGGCGCCGCTGAGTCTGCGGCAGGCAAGAATAAGCCGCCGGCAACCGAACGGTCTCCGAAGGAACCGGCGAGCACGTTGCGCGCCAAGGGGATCGGCGCCGACGAACCCGCCCTGACCTACTCCGGTCCGTCCGAGGACGGTTCTACGCAGGTGCAACGCAACAACGGCGGCGCCGCGGCCAAGACGCCGGCGGGCGCGCCGGCCGGTGCCAGTCGCCGCGAGCGCCGGGCGGCCGCCCGCCAGCAGGGTCGTGGCCCCAAGCCGCCCAAATCGGTGAAGAAGCGCTGACCGGGAGTCGACGCAATGGTGGATCGCATAGATGTCAAGGAAGTGCTGCTGCCCGGCGTCGGCCTGCGGTACGAATTCACCAATCATCAGGGCGACTGCATCGGCATCGTCGCGCGCCGAAACGGTGACTTCGATGTGGTGGTGTATGCCGCCAAAGACCCCGACCAGGCCCGGCCGCTGTTCGCACTCACCGGAGACGAAGCCGAAGCCGTAGCCCAAATTTTCGGTGCGCCAAGGATCGCCGAGCGTTTTGCCGAACTCACCCGCGAAGTCCCCGGACTCGAAGCCGGCCAGGTGTGCGTCGGGCCCGGCAGCCCGTTCGCCGGCCACCCGCTGGGCGACACCCGCGCCCGAACCCGTACCGGAGCGTCGATCGTCGCGATCGTGCGCGGTGACGACGTACTCGTCTCACCGGGGCCGGCCGAACCGCTGCGGGCCAATGACGTGCTGATCGTGATAGGTACCGACGAAGGCATCGCCGCGGTCGAGCAGCTCGTCGACCGGGGCTGAGCCGGTGGAGGTTTCCGGCGCGCTGCTGTTCGAGTTGGGCGCGCTCCTGGCCACGCTGGCGCTGCTCGGCGGGGTTGCGCGCCGGTTCACCCTGTCGCCCATACCGGTGTACCTGATCGTGGGGTTGTCGCTCGGCAACGGCGGGATGTTGCCGGTGGCTGCGGCCGACGACTTCGTCGTCACCGCCGCGCCGATCGGGGTTGTGCTGTTGCTGTTGACCCTGGGTGTGGAGTTCTCGGTGACGGAATTCGCGACCAGCATGCGCCGCCATCTCCCGTCGGCGGGCGTCGACATCGTCCTCAACGCGGGCCCGGGTGCGCTGGCCGGCTGGCTGCTGGGGTGGAGCGGTGTCGGGATATTGGCGCTGGCCGGAGTCACCTACATCTCGTCCTCGGGGGTCATAGCGCGCCTGCTGGAGGATCTGGGCCGGTTGGGCAACCGCGAGACACCGGCGGTGCTGGCGGTGCTGGTGCTGGAGGACTTCGCGATGGCGCCCTACCTGCCGCTGCTGACGGTGCTGGCAGCGGGCGGAACGTGGGTGGAAGCGGTTGGCGGGATGGTTGCGGCCGTCGGTGCGCTGATCGCCGCCTTCGCGGCCTCCTACCGGTGGGGGCATCTCCTGGGGCGGTTCGTGGCCCACCCCGATTCCGATCAACTGCTGCTCAGGGTTCTGGGCATCACCCTGATAGTCGCCGCGCTGGCTGAGACCCTGCGGGTGTCGGCCGCGGTGGGGGCGTTTCTGGTCGGCCTGACTCTGACCGGCGAGGCGGCCACCCGCGCGCGCCGGGTGCTGGCTCCGCTTCGCGACTTGTTCAGCGCCATCTTCTTTCTGGCGATCGGCCTGTCGGTCGATCCCAAGCAGTTGCTTCCCATGCTGCCGGTGGCCGTTGCGTTGGCCGTCGCCACCGGGGCGACGAAGTTGCTTACCGGGATATTCGCCGCCCGCCGCGACGGAGTGGGCTGGCGCGGACAGCGGCGTGCCGGGACCGCGCTGATCGCCCGGGGCGAGTTTTCGCTGATCATCATCGGCCTGGTCGGGGCGTCGATCCCCGGGATGTCGGCGCTGGCGATGTCCTACGTCTTCATGATGGCGATCCTCGGCCCGGTGCTGTCGCGCTATGCCGACGGGCCGGTCCCGGCGAAACCGGTGTGAGCGGCGGATACAGCTACCGGGGCCAGGGCCGGGGCCGGGGCCGGGGCCGGGGCGGGAGCCGGGGCGGGGGCCGGGGGGAGCGGGGCGCCGGGTGCCCGGGATCAGCCGATGTGCAGTGCCACCACCAGCCATCGGCCCGCACCGCCACCGGCGCCGGGTAGCCGCTGCACTCGGCAGGCGATCGCGTGCATGCGTTCGCCGCGGCTGTAGGTGCCGAACACTTCGGCGGCGGTATCGCGCCCGGGGCGGCCGGCCGGCTGGAGTCGTATCCTGCGCAGCACGGCCACTCCGGGCTCATCGGCGACTGCCTGCGCGACCGCCCGCAGCGCCTCGACCTGCCCGTATGCCAGCATCGAACCCAGCTGTGCGGCGGGGCGGCGCCGGTCGATCACTTCCAGCACGCGCCGAAGAGCGGAGTCGGCGAACACCGCCGCCTGGCGCATCAGCGGGGACGGTGGCACGTGCGGGGACGGTGGCATCTGCGGGGACGGTGGCGCGCCGTACTGCCGCTGGCTCGGCCGGTCGCCGGGGTGCGCGGCTGCGGAGCCCATCCGCGCCGGCTGCGCCGTCCGCGGCCGCACCGACGGCGATGACGGCAGGTGCCGGCGCAGGCCGCGGGTGGGCGGTTCGTATTCGATCACCGGTGTGACGGCGAACATGGGCACGGGTATCTCCAGAAGTTGCGATCCGACGGGCGGCGACGTCAATGACGTACCCGCTGGAGAGTGACAGACCGCGGGGTTTTGCGGTATTCACCCTCCGGCGGCGATCCACAGCTCCGATGCCCGCCACCGCCGCCCGCCCGCCGCCCACAGGCCACCGGCCACCCGGGCCGTCGCTGCCGCGCCGGTGCGGCTACCGTGGGCGGAACGTGGGCCCGCCGACGAGAAGTCCTGCCGACGAAGTTCCGCCGACCATGTGGGGGCGCCGTGACGCAAAGGATCGTGCCGTAAATGGCAGCGCGGCTGTCGACGGCGGACGCGGCGTTCTTCCGGATGGAGAACACGGCCACCCCGATGTATGTCGGGACGTTGTCGATCCTGCGTCGGCAGCGCTCCGGGCTGAGTTACGAGAAGCTGCTGGCCACCATCGAAGCGCGGCTGCCGCAGATCCCGCGGTACCGGCAGAAGGTACGCCAGATCAGAGGGGCCATCGCACGGCCGGTGTGGATCGATGATCAGGACTTCGACATCACCTACCACGTCAGGCGCTCGGCGCTGCCGTCGCCGGGCAGCGACGGGCAGTTGCACGAACTGATCGCCCGGCTGACCGCCCGCCCCTTGGACACCGAGCGGCCGCTGTGGGAGATGTATCTCATCGAGGGTCTGGCCAACGGCCGGCTGGCCCTGTACACGAAGTCCCACCAGGCGTTGGTCAACGGCATGGGCGCGCTGGAGATCAACCACGTGATCGCCGATCGCACCCGGCGGCCACCCCCGTTTCCCGAGGACATCTGGCTACCGGAGCGGGATCCGGGCAATACCCGGCTGCTGCTGAACTCGATCGGCGACTGGGTCGGCGGGCCGGGAGCGCAACTGCGGGCCGTCGGTTCGGCGATGGCCGGGGCGCTGACCAACTCGGGGAGGTTGGCCGGTGCGGGCCGTCGCGCCTTCGACATCGCGCGCACTGTGGCCAGGGGTGCGGCGCCCAGCAGCCCGCTCAATGCCGCCGTTTCGCACAGCAGGCGGCTGACGGTCGCCAAAGGGACGCTCGACGATTACCGGGCGGTGCGGGCGCGTTACGACTGCGACATCAACGATGTGGTGCTGACAGTGGTGGCGGGTGCGTTGGCCAACTGGCTGATGTCGCGGGGCGAGGCCGTCCCCACCAATGCGACGGTACGGGCGATGGCGCCGATGTCGGTGTACCCCGACGACCAACTCGATCGATCCGGTCCCGGCCAGGCGATGAGCGAGGTGACGCCGTTCCTGGTGGACCTGCCGGTGGGCGAGGGCAACGCGGTGATCCGGCTGTCGCAGATCGCGCACGCCACCGAGCTGAATCCGACCGCGGCCAGCCTGGTGGACGCCAGGACCATCGTCACGCTGTCGGGGTTCGCGCCGCCGACACTGCACGCCATGGGAATCCGGGTGGCGACCACCTTCGCGGCCCGGATGTTCAACCTGCTGATCACCAACGCGCCGGGTGCGCAGTCGCAGATGTACGTGGGCGGAGCCGAGTTGCTGGAGACCTACGCGGTGCCGCCGTTGCTGCACAACCAGGCGCTGGCCATTGGCGTCACGTCCTACAACGGCATGCTGTACTTCGGCATCAATGCCGACCGCGACGCGATGAGCGACGTGGACCTGCTGCCGGACCTGCTGCAGGAATCGCTGGACGAGCTGCTGGCGGTTGCGCGATAGGGCTAGCATTCGTTGATGTGAGTACCTCGACGGGCGCCGACGCAGTGAAGACCAAGAAGAAGTCTGGCGCGTCTGCCCGGGCGAAGATTCCCAACGCCGTCTATGAAGCCGAACTGTTCAGGCTGCAGACGGAACTCGTCAAATTGCAGGAATGGGTGCGCCATACCGGTGCGCGCTTGGTCATCATCTTCGAGGGCCGCGACGCCGCCGGCAAGGGTGGCGCCATCAAGCGAATCATGCAGTACCTGAGCCCCCGCATAGTCCACGTTGCCGCGCTGCCCGCGCCGACCGACCGGGAACAGGGTCAGTGGTACTACCAGCGCTACATCGCTCACCTGCCAACCAAGGGCGAAATCGTGCTGTTCGACCGGTCCTGGTACAACCGCGGAGGCGTCGAGAAGGTCATGGGGTTCTGCACTCCGCAGGAGCACGCGCTGTTCCTGCGGCAGACGCCGATCTTCGAGCAGATGCTGATCGACGACGGCATTCTGCTGCGCAAGTACTGGTTCTCGGTTTCCGATGCCGAGCAGTTGCGCCGGTTCAAGTCGAGGCGCAATGACCCGCTGCGGCAATGGAAGCTCAGCCCGATGGACCTGGAATCGGTGTACCGGTGGGAGGACTACTCGCGCGCCAAGGACGAGATGATGGTGCACACCGACACCCCGGTCAGCCCCTGGTTCGTGGTGGAGTCCGACATCAAGAAGCACGCACGGCTGAATATGATCGCCCACCTGCTGTCCACGATCGGCTACACCGACGTGGAAATCCCGAAGGTCGAACTGCCGGAGCGGCCCGTCGTGACCGGCAACTACCAGCGGTCGGCACGGGAGTTGCAGACCTACGTCGACGACCACGTCGCAACGTTGATGCGGTGATGCGGTGATGCCGTGATGCGGGTCTATATTCCCGCGACCGTGGCCATGTTGCAGCGACTCGTGGCTGAGGGCGCTCTCCGGCCGGTCAACGGCACCGCCTTTGCGGTGACGCCGAAGCTGCGCGAGTTCTATGCCCGGGGAGACGATGACGAACTCGCCGAGGTGGCGCTGGGGGAGGCGGCGCTGGCATCGCTGCGGCTGTTGGCGGCCGACGACGATGGTGCGCAGCCACTGCGGCGTGCGGTGCTGTCCGCGGAGGTCGACGATGCCGACTACCGCCCCGATCTGGACGATGCGGTGGTCCGGTTGGCCGGGCCGGTAGCCCTGGACGCGGTGATAGCGGCGTATGTGGACAACGCCGATGCGGAGCCGGCGGTGGCGGCGGCGATCGAGGCGATCGACGCCGCTGATCTGGGTGACGCCGATGCCGACCTGATCGTCGGTGATGCTCAGGACCATGATCTGGCCTGGTATGCGAATCAGGAGTTGGCTTTCCTGCTCGAACTCCTCTGAACAGGCCCGTCGGAAACGGCAAGGCCGTAACTTACGGTACCGTAGCCTTGTCCGCGGGCGGCATCGGCGCCCGATGTGACCGCCGCAGTTGGCTGGTGCACACCAATGGCGCGATCCGGAGCAGGAGCCTTGATGAGTAGCACGCACGCGCCGCTGGCCGCCGACGTCATCGATACCCGACGCCCGAAGGTCGCCGGGGCGGACAAGCATCGGATGTCGCACCTGCTGCGGCGCCTGGCCACCGGTATCACGACGCCACTGCTGCCCGACGACTACCTGCAGCTGGCCAATCCGCTGTGGTCGGCGCGGGAGCTACGCGGCCGGATCCTGCAGGTGCGCCGCGAAACCGAGGACTCGGCGACCCTGGTCATCAAACCCGGCTGGGGCTTCGGTTTCGACTACCGGCCGGGCCAGTACGTCGGGATCGGGCTGCGTGTCGAGGGCCGCTGGCGCTGGCGGTCCTATTCGCTCACCTCGATTCCGGTGACCGGGCGGTCCGGTTCGGAGCGCCGCACCATCGCCATCACCGTCAAGGCGATGCCCGACGGCTTCCTGTCCACCCACCTGGTAGCCGGGGTCGAGCCCGGAACCGTGGTACGCCTGGCCGCGCCGCAGGGCAACTTCGTGCTGCCGAACCCGGCGCCGTCGTCGATCCTGTTCCTGACGGCGGGGTCCGGCATCACGCCGGTGATGTCGATGCTTCGGACGCTGGCCCGGAGCAACCAGATCGGCGACATCGTGCACCTGCATTCGGCGCCTGTCGAATCCGCGGTGATGTTCGGAGCCGAACTCGCCGCGCTTGCCTGCGCTGAGCCCGGGTACCGGCTGTCGGTGCGCGAGACGCGTACGCGCGGCCGGCTCGACCTGTCGCGCCTGGGGTCCGAGGTGCCGGACTGGCGTGCCCGGCAGACCTGGGCCTGCGGGCCGGAGGGCATGCTCAACCAGGCCGAAAAGGTGTGGTCGGCAGCGGGTGTCGGCGACCGTCTGCACCTGGAGCGCTTCGCGGTGTCGCGGGCGACTGCGGCTGGCGACGGGAGCGGCGGGGCCGGGGGGAGCGGCGGCACGGTTACGTTCGCCCGCAGCGCCCGCAGTGTCGAGGCCGATGCCGCGACATCGTTGATGGAGGCGGGTGAGGGTGCCGGCGTGCGGATGCCGTTCGGCTGCCGGATGGGTATCTGCCAGTCGTGTGTGGTCGAACTCCTGGAAGGGCATGTGCGTGACCTGCGAACGGGTCGGGAGCACGATCCGGGGTCCCGGGTGCAGACGTGTGTGTCGGTCGCATCGGGCGATTGCGCGGTCGACGTCTAAAGTTACCATGGAGTAACCTACGGTTTCGTAGGTTACGATCGCCCTAGGTCGCGCCGGTTGGGGCCGCGAGTCAGGAGAGAACAGCGATGGCGGTCACCGACGTCGACGCTTTTGCGCATCTGACGGATGCGGACGTCGAAAGCCTGGCCGGCGAGTTCGACGCCATCCGGCGCGACGTCGAAGACTCCCGCGGGATGCGCGACACCCGCTACATCCGGCGCGCCATAGCCGCCCAGCGTGCGCTCGAGGTGGCCGGCCGGGTCGTCCTGGCCGCCGGGTCACGGCGTCGGGCCTGGTGGGCGGGCACGATGCTGCTCGGGGTGGCCAAGATCATCGAGAACATGGAGATTGGCCACAACGTCATGCACGGCCAGTGGGACTGGATGAATGACCCCGAGATCCACTCGTCGTCCTGGGAATGGGACATGAGCGGGGTATCCAAACACTGGCGCTACACCCACAACTTCGTGCACCACAAGTACACCAACATCCTCGACGTCGACGACGACGTCGGCTACGGGCTGCTGCGGGTTACCCGCGACCACCGCTGGAAGCCCCACAACATGTTCAACCTGATCTTCAACGCCATCCTTGCGATCGGATTCGAGTGGGGAATCGCGTTGCAGCACTTGGAGTTCGGCAAGATTTTCAAAGGCCCCGCCGAACGCGAGGCCGCCAAGGTTCGGCTTCGCGAACTCTCGGGTAAGGTCGGTCGCCAGGTGTTCAAGGACTACCTGGCGTTCCCGGCGCTGACGTCGGTGTCTCCGGGTGCGACTTTCAGGTCCACGCTGAGGGCCAACGCGGTGGCCAATGTCATCCGCAACCTGTGGGCCAACGCCGTCATCTTCTGCGGCCACTTTCCCGACGGCGCCGAGAAATTCACCACCACCGACATGGCCGGCGAATCCAAGGGACAGTGGTATCTGCGGCAGCTGCTCGGCAGCGCCAACTTCGAGGCCGGTCCCGCGCTGCGCTTCATGAGCGGCAACCTGTGCCTCCAGATCGAGCACCACCTGTATCCCGACCTGCCGAGCAACCGCCTCCACGGCATCTCACTGCGGGTTCGCCAACTCTGCGACAAATACGACCTGCCCTACACCACCGGGCCGTTCGCGGTGCAGTACGCCAAGACGTGGCGGACGCTGGCGAAGTTGTCGCTGCCCGACGCCTGCCTGCGCGATAGCTGTGACGATGCGCCGGAGACCCGCAGCGAGCGGATGTTCGCCGGCCTGGATCCCGATTTCGCGGGTATTGAGCCCGTTACCGGCCGTCGGCGCGGTCTGCGAACGGCGATTGCCGCGGTGCGGGGTCGGCGCTGAGGGTGCCTTCGCCGCTGGTGCGGGGCCGGCGCTGGCGCCCGCCCTCGCCGTTGGCGCCCAACTCCGCCGCCCGTCCTGGTCGCGTCGGCGCTCACCCTCGCCCCTCGCCCCTCGCCCCTCGCCCCTCGCCCCTCGCCGAGCGTGTAACTGCTGGTGAATCTGGGCCGTTTTTCCGCAGTAGTTGCACGCTCGGCGGGGGTGGGGGGTCTGGCGGGCCCGGGCCCGGGCCCGGGCCCGGGCGCGGCGGGGGGCGAGGGGCGAGGGGCGAGGGGCGAGCGTTGCAGGGCCTGCGGGATCCAGCGCCCCGAGGCGAACCCTCAGACCTCCCCGAGATTGCACAGCAGCCGACGGGCGGCGGTGACCCGCCGTGCCGCGCTGCCGTCCAACTGATCCAGCGCGCACTGGGAAGCGGCTGGCGGGCCCAGGTGTCCGCAACCCCGTGGGCAGTGCCCAATGGTCTCGGCCAGGTCGGAAAACGCGGCCAGAACGTCGTCGGGCCGAATGTGGGCGAGCCCGAACGAGCGGATACCCGGAGTGTCGATCACCCAGCCCCCGGACTCCAGCGGCAGCGCTACCGACTGTGTCGAGGTATGCCGCCCTCGGCCGATGCCGGTCACCTCGCCGACAGCCCGGTCCGCTTCGGGCACCAGACGATTGACCAGGGTGGACTTGCCCACCCCGGAATGCCCCAACAGCGCGGTGGTTTTCCCCGCCAGCAGATCCGCTACCGCCGGCAGCGGATCGTCGACGCCGGCGGCGACCACCGTCAGATCCAGGTCGGCGAATTCCCCGGCAAAGGGTTCCGGCTCCGCGAGGTCGGTTTTGGTCAGGCACAGGATCGGTGCCAACCCGCCGGCGTAGGCGGCGATCAGCGTCCGGTCGACCAGGCCGGTACGCGGCGGCGGATCGGCCAGCGCGACCACGATCAGCAATTGGTCGGCGTTGGCGACGACCACCCGTTCGGTGGGGTCGGTGTCGTCCGCGGTGCGCCGCAGCACGGTGCGCCGGTGGCGGCGCCGCACGATGCGGGCCAGGGTGTCGACCCGCCCGGACAGGTCACCCACCACGTCGACTTCGTCGCCGACGACGATCGGGGTCCGGCCGAGTTCGCGCGCCCGCATGGCCACCACCCGGCGGTCGGGGTGCCCGCCCAGCACGCATCCCCAGCGGCCGCGGTCGACGCTGACCACCATGGCGGCCTCGGCATCGGCGTGCTTCGGGCGGGTCTTGGTGCGAGGCCGCGAGCCTTTGCCGGAGCGGACCTTGACGTCGGATTCGTCGTAGTCGCCGGCCCTCAACCGAGCGCCCCCCGGCCGGCCACCGCCGACCCCGCCGCTACCATCTCGGACCACAGCTCGGGGAACTCCGGGAGCGTCTTGGTCGTGGCGCCAATGTCGTCGATCTCGACGCCGCCGACCCGCAAACCGATGATCGCGCCCGCCATGGCCATCCGGTGGTCGGCGTAGGCGCGCCACAGCCCGGCCCGCAGCGGGGTCGCGGTGATCTCCAGGCCGTCGGCGGTTTCCCGGCAGTCGCCGCCCAGCCCGTTGATCTCGGTGCTCAGGGCGGCCAGACGGTCGGTTTCGTGGCCGCGCAGGTGCGCGATTCCCCGGAGCCGCGATATCGACCCCGGCCGCGCCGTCGCGGCCAGCGCGGCCAGCGACGGCGTCAGCTCGCCGACATCGCGCAGGTCCACGTCGAATCCGTGGTACTCGGGTGCGCCCCGCACCTGAAGATTCGAACCGTCATGGCTGACAACGCTGTTGAGCTCGCCCAGGATGTCCAGGATGCGACCGGCGGGTTGCACGCTTTCCCGGGGCCACCCGGTGATCCGCACGGTGCCGCCGGTGACCACGGCGGCGGCCAGGAACGCCACCGCGTTGGTCAGATCCGGCTCGACCCGCCAGTGCCGAGCCGCCACGGCACCCGGCTGCACGTGCCAGCGGTCTGCACCGGTGTCGTCGACGACGACACCGGCTTGGCGGAGCATCTGCACCGTCATCGCGATGTGCGGGGCCGATGGCAGCGACCCGCCGGTGTGCTGCACGGTCAGGCCGTTGGTGAACGATGCGCCGGACAGCAGCAGGCCCGACACGAACTGCGACGAAGCCGATGCGTCGATGTCCACAGATCCACCGGCCACCTCCCCGTGGCCGTCGACCCGGAAGGGCAGCCCGGTCCCGTCCACGGGCACCCCGAGATCGCGGAGCGCGTCCAGCAGCGGCGTGATGGGCCGGGCCCGGGCCTGCTCGTCGCCGTCGAAAACGACTCCCACGGCGCCCAGCGCGGCCAGCGGCGGGACGAAGCGCAGGACCGTGCCGGCCAGGCCGCAGTCGACGCGGGCGCCGGGATCGGGCGCGATGCACCCGCTCACGGTCAGTTCGGAGCCGGCCCCAGCCACCCGCAGCCCAAGGGTGTTCAGCGCCCCGATCATCAGGTCGGTGTCGCGGCTGCGCAGCGCCCCGCTGATGGTGGATGTGCCCCGACCCTGCGCGGCCGCCAGTGCGGCCAGCACCAGGGCCCGGTTGGTCTGGGACTTCGAACCCGGAACCGTCACCGTGGCGTGCACCGGCGACGGTGCGGACGGGGCCGGCCAGGTGCTCACCGGCCCATTATCGTCTGTCGTCCCTCGTTGGGTGTCGGGCGGCTCTGCCACCATGGAGATGTGTGCGGGCGTTTCGTGATGACCACCGACCCGGCTTCGCTGGCCGTGAAGATCGCCGCAATCGACGAGGTGACGGGCGCTTCGGGCGCCTCGGCGCACGCCGACTACTCGGCGAGGGCCAACTACAACGTCGCACCCACGACCCCGATCACCACGGTGGTGGCCCGCCACGGAGAGCCGGGCGACGACCCCACCCGCCGGGTGCGCCTGATGCGCTGGGGGCTGCTGCCGCCGTGGGTCAAGCCGGGCCCCGATGGCGCACCGGACACCCGAGGCCCGTTGCTGATCAACGCCCGCGCCGAGACGGTCGCCACCTCGCCGGCCTTCCGGAACTCCGCGCACAGCCGGCGCGCCCTGGTGCCGATGGATGGCTGGTACGAGTGGCGGCCCGACCCGGACACCGGGAAATCCCCCAAGACGCCGTTCTTCATGCATCGCGGCGATGGCGGGATGCTGTTCATGGCGGGGTTGTGGTCGGCCTGGAAACCGTCCGGGGACGCCGATCCGCTGTGGAGTTGCGCCATCATCACCACCGAAGCCGTCGGGGAGCTCGCCGAGGTTCATCACCGTATGCCCTACATCCTGGCCGAGGAGGCTTGGGACCCCTGGCTGGATCCGGATGCCCCGCTGGATCCTGAGTTGCTGGCCGGCCCGCCCGATGTGCGCGGCGTCGAGGTGCGGCGGGTGTCGACCCTGGTCAACTCCGTCGGCAACAACGGGCCGGAGCTCCTGGATCCGGTATGACCGGCCGGTTCGATAGAGCGGTTGTGCTGTGCTCTCGGCGAGGCCAGGATGGAGGTCGGCCACATCAACTCAGCCCGGAGGCGTCCCGTGACCGCATTGAGTGCGAATCTCATTTCATCCAAGGAGCACCACCCCGACCGGGTTGCGGTGCGCTGCAATGATCTGGAATTGACCTTCGCCGAACTCGACGCGGCGGCCGCGCGGGTGTCCACGCTGCTGGAGCGTGCCGGGGTGCAGCCGGGCGATCGGGTGGGTGTGATGCTGCCCAATACGCCGGTGTTCGCCGTCGTGTTCTACGGCATCATGTACCGCGGTGCCATCGCGGTTCCGATGAACCCGCTGCTCAAGTCCCGCGAGGTGGCCTTCTACCTGTCCAACACCGGCGCCACGGCGATGTTCGCCACGCCTGTTTTCGCCGCGGAGGCCACCGCCGGAGCCGCCGAGGCCGGCGCGCAGTGCTGGCTGGTGGACGATGCCGGACTGGCCGAGTTGACCTCCGGGTTGCCTGGCGGCACCGCGATGGATCGCGACGACGAGGACCTCGCGGTCATCCTGCACACCTCGGGTACCACCGGAAAGCCCAAGGGCGCCATGCTCACTCACGGGAATCTGGGTCGCAATGCCGAAGTCTGCGTCCGCACCCTGATCGAGGTGAGATCCGGCGACGTGGTGATGGGCTGTCTGCCGCTGTTCCACGTCTTCGGTCTGACCTGCGGGCTCAACGCCAGCGTGCTCGTGGGCGCGACGCTGACGCTCATGCCCCGGTTCGACCCGCGCGAGGCGCTGAAAGTCATGGCGCGCGACGGTGTCACGGTGTTCGAGGGGGTGCCCACGATGTACTCAGCGCTGCTCGGCGTGGCGGCCGAAGCGCCGGCCGATGCGGTGCGGAACCTGCGGATATGTGTCTCCGGAGGTGCGGCGCTGCCGGTCCAGGTTCTCACGGACTTCGAAAAGGCTTTCGGCTGTGCGGTCCTGGAAGGCTACGGGTTGTCCGAGACTTCGCCCGCGGCCTCGTTCAACCATCCGCACCTGCCGCGCAAGCCCGGTTCTATCGGCACACCGATCGAAGGTGTCGAGATGCGGCTCGTCGATCTCAACGGCCGGGAGGCCGCTCCGGGCGAGTCCGGCGAAATCCAGATCCGCGGGCACAACGTGATGACGGGTTACTGGAACCTACCGGAGGCGACCCAGGCAGCCATCACCCCCGAGGGCTGGTTCAACAGCGGCGATGTCGGACGCGTGGACGAGGACGGCTTTTTCTACGTCGTCGACCGGACCAAGGACATGATCATCCGGGGCGGCTACAACGTGTATCCCCGGGAGATCGAGGAGGTGCTCTACGAGCATCCATCGGTTGCCGAAGCCGCGGTCATCGGTATTGCGCACGAGTCGCTCGGCGAGGAAGTCGGCGCGGCGGTCGTCCTCAAGGAGGGTGCGTCCCTGAGTACGGATGAGTTGCGCGAATACGTCCGGGCGCGGGTGGCGGCCTACAAGTACCCTCGCCGGGTGTGGCTCGTCGACGCGCTGCCCAAGGGGGCCACCGGAAAGATCCAGAAGCGCGACATCACCGTTCCCGATACCGACGGCGCGGGCTAGCCGGGGGTAATCCGGGTATCCCTGCGGGCTGCGGGCTGCGGGCTGCGGGCTGCGGGCTGCGGGCCGGGGGCCGGGCCCCGGGAACTCAGGGCCCGGCGTACCCGGGGGGATTGACCTGTTCGACCCACAAGTCGACACCCAGTTCGGCACCGGGCACGCAGTCATACACCGACAGGTCGGTGACACCCGATTCCACCAGCACGTCCTCGCAGAACACCGAGTTGCCGGTGTATTCGCGGGAGTTCCGGTTGAGGACGACGTAGGCGGCGTCGGCGTAGACGTCCGGTTTGCGGGCGCGGCGCATCGCCTCGTCGCCGCCGAGCAGGTTCTGCACGGCTGCCGTTGCCACCAGCGTGCGCGGCCACAGCGTATTCGAGGCTATGCCCTCGTGGCGCATCTCCTCGGCAATACCCAACGCGCACAGCGTCATACCGAATTTCGCCATCATGTATGCGGTCGGCTTGAGCCACTTCTTGTCCAGCTGCACCGGTGGCGACAACGTCAGGATGTGCGGATTGTCCCGGCCCTTCATGTGCGGGATGCACGCCTGTGACACCGCGTAGGTGCCGCGCACCTGGATCCCGTTCATCAGATCGAAGCGCTTCATCGGTACGTCGGTCACCGACCCCAGGTTGATCGCCGAGGCGTTGTTCACGCAGATGTCGACACCGCCGAACTGCTCGACTGCCCTGGCGACGGCGGACTCCACGGACTCGGGGTCGCGGACGTCACCGACGATCGGCAGTGCCTGACCGCCGGCTTCCTCTATCTCGGCGGCGGCGGTGTACACCGTGCCGGACAGCTTGGGGTGAGGTTCGGCGGTTTTGGCGACCAGCGCGATGTTGGCGCCGTCGCGGGCGGCTCGTTTTGCGATCGCCAGGCCGATGCCGCGACTGGCGCCGGATATGAACATGGTCTTGCCGTTGAGGGACATGGCGTCACAGTAACGCGCAGTGCGCGCCGGGAAATACTGCGTCGGCCGATTGCGTTGTTCGATGCGGCGGTCTCACCGGTACCGGTGAACTCGGCTGTGGGGCGGGTCGGGGCAGGCACCCGTCGGCCGTCGGTCGCGCCCGTCAGATGGTGGGGGCTATAGATTGTCAGGAGGGAATCGGGTGCCGGCTGCGACGAGCGTGCGTTGTGACCAGCGGTCGGATCGATTCCCCGCGAGTCCGGCGGCGACGATTTCGCCGTATGGTGACCCCGCAACCGAAGGGACCGTGCTGATCAAGATGTCCGACATCGATGGCCGGCCGCCTGAGTATGAGGAGACCGACGCCGAGGTGACGGCCCGGTTCGAGCGGGATGCGATTCCCCTTCTCGACCAGCTTTACGGCGGTGCGCTGCGGATGACCCGGAATCCGGCTGACGCCGAGGACCTGCTGCAGGAAACGATGGTCAAGGCCTATGCCGGCTTTCGGTCGTTCCGTGCCGGCACCAATCTCAAGGCGTGGCTGTACCGCATCCTGACCAACACCTACATCAACGGATACCGAAAGAAGCAGCGCCAGCCGGCGGAGTATCCGACCGAGGAGATCACCGATTGGCAGCTGGCCTCGCAGGCCGCGCATTCCTCGACCGGACTGCGGTCTGCCGAGATCGAGGCTCTCGAAGGGCTGCCGGATACCGAGATCAAACAAGCCCTGCAGGCGTTGCCGGAAGATTTCCGGATGGCGGTCTACTACGCCGACGTCGAGGGTTTTCCGTACCGGGAGATCGCCGAGATCATGGGTACCCCGATCGGCACCGTGATGTCGCGGCTGCATCGTGGCCGGAACCAACTGCGCGAACTGCTGGCCGGCGTCGCCAAGGAACGCGGTTTCATCCGCGGCGAGCAGGCGCCCCAGCACACCCCCGAGGAGGTGTCGTCGTGAACGAGGTCAGCGGCTCGTCCGGTTCCCCCTTCGACGATGGGGAATCGCATGGACACCTCGGCTGCAGCCAGGTGATCGCCGAGGTGTGGACTTTGCTGGACGGGGAATGCAACCCGGACAGCCAGGAACAGCTGCGGCGGCACCTCGAGGCGTGTCCGGAATGCTTCCGACACTACGGGATCGAGGAGCGGATCAAGGTCCTGATCGCAAGCAAATGCCGTGGTGAGCGGGCGCCGGACGGCATGCGCGAGCGGCTGCGGCTGGAGATCAGCCGCACCACCATCATCCGTGGCGGGCCCGGCGCCTAGCGCTTGGCCGCCGGCTTTGGTCAGGCGTTGGGCCGCTTACCGTGGTTGGCCTTGCTGTGTTTGCGGTCACGCTTCTTGCGGCCACGCTTCGCCATGGTGAGAACCTTCCGATCATCGGATTGCGGGGCGGCCCGTGGCCGCTCGATTGTTACCCATTGTCTCATGTGAAACCCGCCGTGGCGCCATCAGCCTGCGGACCGGGCCCTATGGTTCGATGTAGAGAGCCCGACAGACCAGTGTGCGCCGCGGCCGATACGAGTGGAGTGATGATGTCCGAGGAGGTTCGCGCCGAGATCGTGGCCAGCGTGCTCGAAGTCGTCGTCAACGAGGGAGACGAGATCGGCCAGGGGGATGTGGTCGTGCTGCTGGAGTCGATGAAAATGGAGATCCCGGTGCTGGCCGAGATCGCCGGAACCGTCAGCACGGTGAGTGTCTCGGTGGGTGACGTCATCCAGGCCGGCGATCTGATCGCCGTGATCAGCTAGCCTTCGACAATCCTCGGCCGCCGCCCCGGCCGGGATGGACTCGGGAGTCAACCATGTCCACCCTCGGTAATCTGCTTGCCGAGCACACCGTGCTGCCGGGCAATGCGGTCGATCACCTGCACGCGGTGGTCGGGGAGTGGCAGCTACTGTCCGACCTGGCGTTCGCCGACTATCTGATGTGGGTTCGCCGGGACGATGGAGCGCTGGTATGTGTCGCCCAGTGCCGGCCCAACACCGCCTCGACGGTCATGCAGGGCGATGCGGTGGGCGGTGTCGTTCCCGCCGATCGTTTGCCGTTGGTTGCGGATGCCTTCGCCAAGAGTGTTTGTGTGCCGGAGTTCACCGGCGTCGAACCGCATTCGGGGTATCAGCTCGGGTCCAACGTCGTCACTTCCCCGGTCCGCTACGACGACCAGGTCGTGGCGGTGCTGACGCAGCACCAGACCGAATGGGTCGCCGAGCGCATGTCGGGCCGGCTGGAAACCGCCTACCGGCATTGCGCCGAAGATCTGCTGCACATGCTTGCCGAGGGCACGTTTCCAGACGTCGGCGACGTCGCGCTGTCCCGGTCGACTCCGCGTGCCGGTGACGGCTTCATCCGGCTGGACGTCGACGGAGTCGTGGCATATGCCAGCCCGAACGCGTTGTCGGCTTACCACCGGATGGGTCTGAAGAGTGAGTTGGAGGGAAACAATCTGATCGCGGTCACCCGGCCGCTGGTCTCGGATCCGTTCGACGCTCAGGAAGTGGCCGAGCACGTTCTGAACCTGCTCTCCGGCGGATCGAGCATGCGCTTGGAGGTCGACGCCGGCGGCGCAACCGTGCTGTTGCGGACGCTGCCGCTGGTCGTGCACGGCGAGAATGCGGGTGCGGCGATCTTGATCCGCGACGTGACCGAGGTGAAGCGCCGGGACCGGGCCCTGATATCGAAAGACGCCACGATCCGCGAGATTCACCATCGGGTGAAGAACAATCTGCAGACCGTCGCCGCGTTGCTGCGTCTACAGGCCCGGCGAACCGTCAATGCCGAGGGCCGGGAGGCGCTCATCGAATCGGTGCGCCGGGTATCCTCGATCGCCCTGGTCCACGATGCGCTGTCGATGTCGGTGGACGAGAAGGTCAATCTCGACGAAGTCATCGACCGCATCCTGCCCATCATGAACGATGTGGCCTCGGTGGACCGGCCCATCCGGATCAACCGGGTCGGTGACCTGGGGGTATTGGACTCCGACCGGGCGACCGCGCTGATTTTGGTGATCACCGAGCTGGTGCAGAACGCCATCGAGCACGCATTCGGCCTGATGTCGACCGGGGGGGCGGTGACAATCCGCGCTGAGCGCTCGGCGCGTTGGCTCGACGTCGTGGTCAATGACGACGGGCGCGGCTTGCCCGCGGAGTTCAGCCTGGAGAAGTCCGACAGCCTGGGATTGCAGATTGTGCGGACGCTGGTTTCGGCGGAGTTGGACGGTTCGCTGGAGATGCAGAGGGGCGCTGACGGCGGCACCGATGTGGTGTTGCGGGTACCGATCGGCCGGCGGGGACGACTGGTGCTGTGAAATCCGGGTGGTCAGACCCCGCTGCGAGCCTTGGTCCGGGCATTGCGCCTCTTGAGTGCGCGCCGCTCGTCTTCGCTCATTCCACCCCACACGCCGGCGTCCTGGCCGGTGCTGAGCGCCCAGGTCAGGCATTCGGTGGTCACTGGGCACCGAGTGCAGACCAGTTTCGCGTCGGCAATCTGCGCGAGTGCCGGGCCGCTGTTCCCGACCGGGAAGAACAGCTCGGGATCCTCGTCGCGGCACACCGCCCTATGGCGCCAATCCATTAGTCGCTACTCCTCACTATGTGCGCAGAACCCCACACGGAGATTTCCTCTTGCCCGATAAGCGATAAACGTTGCACAAGACAGGTTTCCGTATCTCTGCATCAATCGTTTAATGGTTACACAGGCTCAACAGATGTCAATAGCGTTACGGCGGGGCGTGGGGTATCTCACTTTGCGCTTCCCGTACCGGCTTGTCGACGCAGCCGAAGGTACCCTTGCGGGCCCGACTGTGGGCGGCACGGCCCGTCGGGATGACTACGCTGACGCTGTGACCGCTCGCACTCCGGCTATCGTCCGCGGAGCCGGATTCATCGTCCTGGCGCAGGGTGCGGCGGCTGTGGTGATGGCGGTGATCCTGGTGGTTCGCGGGATCGCCGGCGCCGACCAGCGGGTGGTCAACGGGCTGGGCACCGCGGTGTGGTTCGTGTTGATCGGCGCCGGGGTACTGGCCGGCGGCTGGGCGCTGGTGGCGGGCAGGCGCTGGGGCCGGGGATTGGCGGTGTTCACTCAGTTGCTGCTGCTGCCCGTTGCCTGGTACATGGCGGTGGATTCGCACCGGCCGCAATTGGGGATCCCGGTCGGGCTGGTGGCGGGAATCACGCTGGCACTGCTGTTCAGCCGGCCGGCCGTCGGCTGGGCCGCCGGTGACGGGGCGGCGGGACAGGCCGGAGGCGGCCGGAGGTAGTCCCGGCGGTCGTCCCGGCAGTTCTCATCGCTCGACGCCGAGCGCATTGAGGGTGGTCGCGAATTTCGCTGTGGTTTCCGCGACCTCGTCGTCGGGATCGGATTCGGCGACTATCCCCCCGCCGGCGTGTGCGAGCGCGGTCCGGCGGTCGGCGGACAGCTGCGCGCACCGGATGGCGACAACCCAGTTGCCGTCTCCGCCGGAGTCGCACCATCCCACCGCACCGGCGTAGAAGCCACGGTCGCCCTCCAGGGCGTTGATCAATGCCACCGCTTGACCGGTGGGAACCCCGCCGACCGCGGGAGTGGGATGTAGCGCCAGCGCCAGATCGATTGCCGTGGTGGAGGTATCGCGGAGCCGTCCAGCTATCGGAGTACACAGATGCCAGACCGTCGCGGTGCGGCTCAGTTGCGGTTCGGGTGCCCACGACAACTCGTCGCACAATGGCGCCAGGGCTTCCCGCATGGTGTCGACGACCAGCTGATGCTCGTGGCGGTTCTTGGCGGAGGCGGCCAGCGCGGACCCCAGGGCGGCGTCCTCCTCCGGGTCGGGGTGCCGCGGCGCCGAACCGGCAAAAGGCCGGCACACGACGTTGCGGCCGGATCGTGCCACCAGCAGTTCGGGGCTGGCGCCCACCAGGGCCGTTCCGGTGTAGTCCCCGCCGGCAGCGGTCAGGTCCGCCAGGTAGCCGTAGGCCCCCGGGTCGGCGGCAACCAGCCTGCGCAGGATGACGCGGCCGTCGAGCACGCCGTCGGCGGCCAGCCTCAGCGCCCGGGCCAGCACCACTTTGCTCAGCGAGCTGTGCCGCGCGGCCAGCAGGTTGCGAGTGCGGCCGACCCGTGCCCGATGCTCGGCCACCGGCGGGATCGCGGCGTCGACTCGCACCGCCGGCAGCGGCCCGGCCGGCCACTCGGGCAGGACGTCATGACGGTGCACCACCTCCGGCGCCAGCAGCGCCGCCGGCCGGGTCACGTCGAAAGGCAATGCTCCCACGACTATCGGCACGTCACCGAGCCGCAAGGCCGCTTGGGCCGATGCGATGTCCCGGTAGCGGACGGCCACCCCGTCGGCAACCAGGATGCCGTCCGGACTGCTCAGCGCGAATCGGGGTTCGGGGTTCACGCCGTCGGGAACGGCCGGAGGTGATAGCTGAGCCCCAGCCGGCTGAGCTGCCGGACACCGCGATCGAACCCGCAGATCGTGATCGTTGCCGTCGGCATGTCGAATCGGCTGCCCTCGCGGAGCGGGAGCATCAGCCATCGCGCGATGACCGCGCGGGAGAAGTGACCGTGGCTGACGAACAGCACGTCGCGCGACTGCATCAGCTCCAGGGCCCGTTCGACCGCCCGATCGGCGCGATCGCTGACCTGCGCGACGCTCTCGCCGCCGGGGCATCCGTGCGTCCAAATCGACCACTCGGGCTCGGATTGGCGGATCTGGGGGGTGGTCAGGCCCTCGTAGTCGCCGTAGTCCCATTCGGCGATCAGTGGCGTCACCTGGTCGATCATGATTCCCGCCGAGTCGGCGGTGGCCAGGGCCCGGCGGCGCGGGCTGCAAACCGCATAGGGATTGTCCAAGGCGAGGTCAGCCAGAACCCGCCCGGCGAATTCGGCTTGGGTGCTCCCCGCGGTGGTCAGCGCCATGTCGGTGCGGCCGGTGTGCCGCCCCGACTTCGACCATTCGGTCTCGCCGTGGCGCAGCAGCACCAGCCGGTGGTCCTCGACACCCATGCCGACCGATTCTGCACGAGACACGCCGGGAGCCGTGCCGGACCCGCCAGCGGAGCCGATGCGCGGGGTGCATGTCAGGATGGCACCGTGACACGAATGCACATACTTGCCGTCGCCAACCAGAAGGGCGGTGTGGCCAAGACGACGACGGTCGCCTCGTTGGGTGCCGCGATGGTGGACAGCGGAAAGCGGGTGCTCCTGGTCGATCTGGATCCGCAGGGGTGCCTGACGTTCTCGCTGGGCCAAGACCCCGACAAGCTGCCGGTCAGTGTCCACGATGTGCTCCTGGGGGAGGTGGAACCCGATGCCGCGCTGGTCACGACCGCAGAGGGCATGGTGTTGCTGCCGGCCAACATCGATCTTGCGGGGGCCGAGGCGCTGTTGCTGATGCGGGCCGGACGCGAATACGCCCTCAAGCGGGCGCTGGCGAAACTCGCCGGTGATTTCGACGTGGTGATCATCGACTGTCCGCCGTCGCTGGGTGTGCTGACCCTCAACGGGCTCACGGCCGCCGACGAGGTGATGGTTCCGATGCAGTGTGAGACGCTGGCGCACCGCGGTGTGGGTCAGTTTTTGCGCACCGTCGCCGACGTCCAGCAGATCACCAATCCGGACCTGCGGTTGCTGGGTGCGCTGCCCACGTTGTACGACTCGCGCACCACCCACACCCGCGATGTGCTGCTCGACGTCGCCGACCGCTATCAGCTGTCGGTGCTGGCACCGCCGATTCCGCGGACGGTGCGTTTCGCCGAGGCCAGTGCGTCGGGCACTTCGGTGCTGTCCGGACGCAAGAACAAGGGTGCGCTGGCCTACCGCGAGTTGGCTCAGGCGCTGCTCAAGCACTGGAAGAACGGTTCGGAGCTGCCGACTTTCGCCGTCGAGTGTTAGTCCGGTGAGCCTTCGGTCAGCCCAGTGCCACCATGGTGTCGCCGCGCTGCTCGATCACCTGCGAGCCCACCACGGCCGGGACGACGGGTGCGTCTACGGGTTGCCGCTGGACCTCGAGGTAGCGGACGGCCTCGCCGCTTGCCGGGTCATATACGCCGATCGCGTCGGTGACCGGCACCAGCAACTGGCCGGCCATCATCGTCGCGGGGCCCAGCGGCTGCGTGGTCTCGCCGGCGGCGATGGTGTAGCGCAGTGTCAGGCCGGCGGCGTCGAAAACCATCAGCGAGTTCCCGGTCCACCAGGTGACCAGGTCTCCGGCCCGCGAGACCGCGGCTGAGTGCGACGGCTGCCCGGCCAGTGCGGTGCTCGACACCGTGGTGCCGGTGTCGTCGATCACCTCGACTCGCGGCTGCGGGCCCGGCAGGTATACCGCGGTGCGTTCCTGCGACACGGCCAGGACGCGGGCACCGGCCCCCCGGGGCACCCCGGGCTGCGGCACGACCTGCTGCTTGGGTTCGTCGTCGTCCTTGCCCGGGTGCAGCAGCAGCAGACGCAGGTCGGCCTGGTCCGCGCAGGACTCGAGGACCGACACCTGCGTCGAACTGGCGGCGGCCGATTCCAGCGTGCATCCCGAGTGCAGGCCCCGGGCGGGCGGTTTCACCCGCGCGTCGGTTTCGCCGTAGACGATCATCCGGACCAGGTCCGAACGCCACATCTCCAGACGGGTGGCTCCTGCCGACAACACCGTCGCCCCGTTGGCGGACAGCTGGACCGCCGCGTCGGCGTAGCTGCTGCGGGTGGGTCCGCGCCGGCCGGTCGACCCGTCGATGGTGCTGACCTGACCGCACCCGCGGTCGTCGCGATAGACCGCGACGGCATATTGATGCACCCAGCTGACACCGCAGAGGTCGCTGCCGCGGGAATAGCTCCACAGGGCTTGGCCGGTCACCCGATCGCGGCCGTCGACGCGGTGCCGGTCGCCGGTCACCACTGTGCCCCCCACGGCGACGGGCACCCGGGTCGTCGGGCTGGGCGCCGACCAGAGTTGTTTCAGGGCGGCCGGAACGTGCGCAGCGGTGGGCGGATTGGCTGCGGGAGTAGTTGCCGGCCTGCTGGTGGTGGCCCGGGCATCGCTGTTCCACCAGATCAGTGCCGCGATTGCGGCGACGGCCGCGGTGATGGCCGTGGCGGCCAGGATATCGGCTCTGGTGCGCCGTTCCGGCTGGACCATTGGTTAGTCGGACCGGGCGGTCAGGTGGTCGCCGCGGCGGCTTTGGCCGGTTTGCGCCGGCGGCGACGGCGGCGGGCACCGGACGACGACGAGCCGGACGTGGGTGACGAACCGGATGTGTGCGCCGAACCGGACGGGCCTGGCGAATCCGTCGCGGCAGCGGTGTGGCCGTCTGCGGCCGGGCTGCCCGCGTGCCCGCCCACCGGCTTGCCGCCCCGCGTGCGTTTGCGCCGGTTGCCGTTCCGTGAGCGACCGGCCCTCTCGCGGGCCTTGTCGCCGGCCTTCTCGTCCGCCTTGGCGCCGCGGGCCTCGCGGCGCCGGACCGGTGCTTTCCGCGGTGACCCGACAGTCCCGCCGGCTTCGGCCGGACTGGCCAGCTCGCTGTAGAGGTGCGGGGAGTTGGAGTAGGTCTCGACGGGGTCGGGGGAGTCAATACCCAGGGCCTTGTCGATGTCCGCCCAACGTTGCAGGTCGTCCCAATCCACCAGGGTGACCGCGACGCCGGTGCGGCCGGCGCGGCCGGTGCGTCCGATCCGGTGGACGTACATCTTCTCGTCTTCGGGGCATTGGTAGTTGATCACGTGAGTGACGTCGTCGATGTCGATGCCGCGGGCGGCGACGTCGGTGGCGACGAGCACGTTGATACCCCCGGTGCGAAACGCTGTGAGCGCTTTCTCCCGCGCGACCTGCCCGAGGTCGCCGTGCACCGCGCCGACGTCGAAACCGCGCTCGTGGAGTTCGTCGGACACCTTCTGGGCGGTGCGCTTGGTGCGGGTGAAGATCATCGTCGCTCCCCGGTCGCGCGCCTGCAGCACCCGGCTGACGAGCTCGACCTTGTCCAGGGCGTGAGCGCGATAGACGAACTGCTCGGTGGTGTCGTGCACGGCCAGCGAATGCGGCGCTTCGGCCCGGATGTGGGTGGGCTGCACCATGAAGGTGCGGGCCAGTGTGATGATCGGGTCCGGCATCGTTGCCGAGAACAGCATCGACTGCCGGTCGGCCGGGATCTGTCGGAGAATTCGCTCGATGTCGGGCAGGAAGCCCAGGTCGAGCATCTCGTCGGCTTCGTCGAGCACCAGTACCGACAGCCCGCCCAATTGCAGGTGACCCTGCTGACACAGGTCCAGTAGCCGGCCCGGGGTGCCGACCACGACGTCGACGCCCCGCTGGAGCGCCTCGATCTGTGGCTCGTAGGCACGGCCGCCGTAGATGGAGATCACCGACAGGGGCCGCTGTGCACCGTCTTCGGTGGCAGCGGTCAGATACTTGGCGGCATCGGCGAGGTCGCCGGTGACCTGCAGGCACAGCTCCCGCGTCGGCACCACCACCAGCGCGCGCGGGGCGCCGGTGAGCGGGCGTGTCGCGTCCGCGGCGGTGATGCGGTGCAGCAACGGCACGCCGAAGCCGAAGGTCTTGCCCATGCCGGTGCGGGCCTGGCCGATCACGTCCTCGCCGGCGAGCGCCAGCGGGAGGGTGAGTTCCTGAATGGCGAAGGGGGTCTCGATACCCTTTTCGGCGAGAGCCTTGACGATTTCGTCGCGTACGCCCAGTGCGGCGAATCCGGGCTGCGGGGTGTGGTCGGGAGAGCTTTTGAGTGCGGTCATACGCCGGTGGAGAGCCTTTCGTGACAGTAGCCGGGGTCGAGAGCCGAACGTGATGTCGGTGTTGTCGCTACTTCTTCTGTGTCGCGGTTCACGCGCGCACAAACTCCGGACTTCGGCTCCGTCGCCGGGTCCGCCGAGGCAGTGAAACGATTGCCGAGCGGACTCCGGGCGGCTATGTGCACGCACATTTCCTTGGCGGCGGCAGCACAGATTCAGCCGCTACCGAAGAGTCATCATAGCCGATGCGCCCCGCGGGCCGGGTTCTCTGGAATCGCTCGGCTACCGCCGATCGCCGTCCTACTACAGTGTTGCCATGCCGCTGCCGTCATCGGGGTCCTCATCGCCGCCCGCGCAATCCGGTGCCGGGTCCGGCACGGCGGCAGCCTCGCGCGTGCCGAAGCTGCCGCTGGATCATCCGGGTGTCAACGAGCTGTTCGCCCTGCTCGCCTATGGCGAGCTGGCGGCGTTCTACCGGTTGACCGATGAAGCCCGAATGGCCCCGGACCTGCGTGGTCGCATCTCGATGGCCGGCATTGCGGCCGCCGAGATGGGGCACTATGAGCTGCTGCGCGACGCTTTGGAGCTCCGGGGTGTCGATGTGGTGCCGGCGATGTCGAAGTATGTGTCGGCGGTGGAGAACTATCACCGGCTGACCACTCCGAGTACCTGGCTGGAAGCCTTGGTGAAGACCTACGTCGGCGATGCGCTGGCCGCCGATCTGTATCTGGAGATCGCCGGTGGGCTGTCGGACGAGGTTCTCGGTGTGGTGCGTGCGGTGTTGTCGGAGACCGGGCACTCGCAGTTCGTCGTGGCCGAAGTGCTTTCGGTGGTCACATCCAGCGGCAAGCAGCGCAGCCGGCTGGCGCTGTGGTCTCGACGGCTGCTCGGCGAGGCGATCACCCAGGCCCAGTTGTTGCTGGCCGAGCACGATGAACTGGTGGATTTGGTGGTGTCGGGCGCGGGCGGGCTGGGCCAGCTCGGGGGGTTCTTCGATCGGCTTCAGCACACGCACGACCAGCGGATGCGCGAACTCGGTCTGGGCTAGCCGGTTTCCGCTAGCGCGTGCAGGTGGCGATCGAGGAGTTTCTCGCCGACACTTTGACGGGTTGACCCTGATCATTGACGATCGAACAGTTCAACTTCCCGTAGATGCTGGTCGCGATGACCGATTGGGTCTGCACACCCGGGTTGAGCACGACGACTTTGGTCCACGGCAGCGCCACGTTGAACTCGGTGACCGGGAAACCGCGGGCATCGGTGTAGGCGATGTTGACCATGTCGAGGACCTGTTTGCTGCCGGTCACGCTGTAGACGACCGTGTGCGGGGCCAGTGCGGCACGTGGCGCGGCCATGGTCGGTACCTGGCCCGGTAGCGGGGCCACCGGCAGTGCCGCGGTGGGCACGCGGTTTGACGGGGTCAGGGTGGTCAGGGTCTCCGGTGGGAGCTGCGCGCGCGACGTCGCCGGCGGCGCGGCCGGTGCGGCTGACTTGCTCGGCGGCGCCGAGGTGCTGGGTGTGGTGGATATCACCGGTCGCGGGGCGGGGGCGCCGACGGTCGCCTTTGTCGTCGCGCTGTCCCCGCTGTTGATGATGACTGCGGTCGCCACCGCGCCGATCGCGACGATGGTGCCGATGAACATCAACAGGGGACGCCATCTGTGGTCGGCCGGCCAGCCCCAGTCTTCGTCCTCGTATGCCCAGCCGCCGGTGGCTCCGACGGCTGGGTCGGCGTAGCCTCGGTCGTCGCGGTAGTTCTGGGCGTCGTCGTGGCGGTCGTCGTCGTCGGCGTAGCCGTCTTCCGCCCAGCGGGTGTCCGCGTAGCGCTTATTCTCCGGGAAGTCTTCGAGATCCCGGACGAAGTCGTAGAGGGTGTTACGTATGTTACCGATGGGGCCGATGGTATCGGGGTGATGATGCGCCGATCCGGCCTCGCGCGCGGTGTTGGCCCACGTTAGACCGAATCGTGATGGGTTCGTTTTATCCGGCTTGTGGTTGAGGGCGTAGTCAGGTTTTGCCTCCGCCGAGAGTGAGGTCACGGCGTTGAGAGTGAAGCCTGGGCGTTGACACCCAATGGCGCCCCACCCGAATGCCTGCGCATTTCCACCGCCGGTTTCGGCCTCCCCTGCCCCTGCCCCTGCCGACGACAGCACCAGACCCCGTCGAAAAACCGGCGGTATCAGGCCCCGACTGCTCCCTCGATCGTGCAGGGCCTTTGATCCCCGCGTCGCCGGCGAGGCACAGGGCGCGGTGCCGGACCGGGGGCCGTCCACTAGCCTGCTGCTGACACGCCTTGGACTTCAATCACCCCTAGGGCTTCAACGCCAACGGAAGGAACCCCCGTGGAGGTCAAGATCGGTATCACCGACAGTTCGCGCGAACTGGCGTTCTCCAGCGCCCAGACGCCGGCCGAGATCGAAGAGCTCGTCGACGCCGCGCTCCGGCAAGACGGGGGTGTACTGAGCCTCAGCGACGAGCGCGGCCGTCGCTTCCTGGTCAATTCGGGCAAGGTCGCCTACGTCGAGATCGGCGTAGCGGACGGGCGCAGGGTGGGTTTCGGGATCGGCGCTGAAGCGGCGGGTAAAGACGGCGGGTAAAGACTTAAGCGCGAGTCAGGGGAACGTGCGAGAGTCCGCCCCAGGCGAACTGCACGGTGCCCTCGACGGCGTCCGATTTGGAAATCGGCCGGTCGGAGTCCAGCCAGTACCGGGCGCTGTCCACGCTTGCACCTACCAGGCCCACCGCGATCATCCGGGCGCGGTGCGGGTCCAGCCCTGAGTCTTCGGCGATCAGTGCGAATACCGCGTCGATACACGATTCGGTAGCCACCCGAACCTGCGCCGCCACTGCCGGTTCGGTGACGTTGTCGTTCTCGAAAATCAGCCGGTAGCCCTGACCGTCGTGCTCGATGAAGTCGAAGAACGCCTGGACGGCCGAACGCAGCCGCTGCCGGTTGTCGGTAGTCCTGCCCAGCGCCTGCTGCACTCCGGAAACCAGGTTGTCGACATGCTGGCTCAGCACTGCCAGGTAGAGCTCCAGCTTGCTCGAAAAGTGCTGGTACAAGACGGGTTTGCTGACCCCGGCGCGGTCGGCGATCTCGTCCATGCCGGCCGCGTGGTAGCCGCGGTCGACGAAAACGTCGCTGGCCACGGTCAGTAACTGGCCGCGGCGCTCGTCCCGGGGCAACCGGTTGCCCCGCCGGTTCGCGGTGGCGGCACCCTCGCCCGACCGAATGCCGTCGCCGGATCTGACGGCACGCCGTGGTGCAGCCTTGGCGAGATCGCTCATCGGTCCTCAATCTGATTGAACTGGTGCCGCAATCGGCTGCCGGCGCAGCGTCGTGCGCTTCCTGTGTCGAAGCCTACTACCTGCGAGGTCGCGCCGATCCGGGCCGCGGCAAGTCGGCGCCGCGGCCCCGCTGCCGAAGTGGAGCCGGTGGGCGTGTCGGGCGCGCCAGGGCCGCACGCCGGGAGTAGCTGTGTCATCCTGGGAAAGTGACGTCCCCGTGGCCTGGCGGCAGTACCGGCGTGCCGGTGCTCCGCGACGACTGGCGCGAACCGCTGCGTGCCCAGCTCGATCCGGTGGGCGAGAGCGCGGGCCGCGCCCGTGCAGATCGCGACCGGCCGCGCCAATGGCGCAAGCAGTCCTGGCTGGGGCGGTTCGTGTCGACATACGGATGGCGCGCCTATTTCTTGCCGTTTCTCATCGTGATCACCCTGGTCGTGTCGTATCAGACGGTCACCGGGGTGGGCACGCCGAAGCCAGCCGCCCATTCCACACACAAGGACGTACCCGCGATCGGCGCCGTGGGCACCGCCATCATCGATAGGCCACCCCGCGGTCTGGCCGCCTTCGATGCGAACCTGCCGGCCGGCACGCTGCCCGCCGGTGGTCCGTACACCCAGGCCGGTGACGAGACCTGGCGGGTGGTTCCGGGGACCACGCCCCAGGTGGGCAAGGGTGCTACCAAGGTGTTTCGCTACACCGTGGAGGTCGAGGACGGGCTGGACCCCACGATGTACGGCGGCGACGATGCCTTCGCCCAGATGGTCGACCTCACGCTGGACAACCCGAAGGGCTGGACGCACGAACCGGAATTCGCGTTCGTCAGAATCGACGGAACCAGCTCCGAAAAACCCGATTTCCGCGTTTCGCTGGTGTCGCCGATGACGGTGCGGGTCGGGTGCGGCTACGAGTTCCCCCTGGAGACATCCTGTTTCAACCCGCTGTACGGACCGGATGAGGAGTCGCGGGTATTCATCAACGAAGCGCGCTGGGTACGCGGCGCGGTTCCCTTCGAAGGCGATGTCGGTTCGTACCGGCAGTATTTGATCAACCACGAGGTGGGTCACGCCATCGGGTATCTGCACCACGACGCCTGCGAACAACAAGGTGCGTTGGCGCCGGTGATGATGCAGCAGACGTTCTCCACGGCCAACGACGACGCGAGCAAATTCGATCCCGGTCAGGTCAAAGCCGACGGCAAGACGTGCCGGTTCAACCCGTGGCCGTTCCCGATCGCCTGACTCCGCAGATGTCCGTGCCGGCACCGCTGCCGCCGCTCGTCGAGCCGGCCGACGGGCTCAGCCCCGCCGAGGTGGCCCGCTACAGCCGACACCTGCTCATTCCGGGTCTGGGCATGGCGGGGCAAAGGCGGCTGAAGAACGCGCGAGTGCTGGTGATCGGCGCCGGAGGTCTTGGTTCTCCGGCTCTGCTGTACCTGGCGGCCGCTGGCGTCGGTGTCATCGGCGTCGTCGACTTCGACGTTGTCGACGAATCCAATCTGCAGCGGCAGATCATCCACGGGACAGCTGATATCGGGCGTTCCAAGGCGCAGTCTGCGCGTGAGTCGATTGCCGCTATCAACCCTTTCACCCAGGTTCGGCTGCACGAGGTCCGGCTGGAACCTGACAACGCCGTCGAACTGTTCGCGCAGTACGACCTGATCGTCGACGGCGCCGACAACTTCGCAACCCGCTACCTGGTCAACGATGCCGCGGCACTGGCGGGCAAACCCTACGTGTGGGGATCCATCTACCGGTTCGAGGGCCAGGTGTCGGTGTTCTGGGAGGACGCCCCCGGCGGAGCGGGGGTGAACTACCGGGACCTGTACCCGGAGCCGCCGCCCCCGGGTATGGCGCCGTCCTGCGCTGAAGGCGGGGTGCTGGGGGTCACCTGCGCCTCGATCGCGTCGGTGATGGGCACCGAGGTGATCAAGCTGATCACCGGGCTCGGCGAGACGCTGCTCGGCCGGCTGATGATCTACGACGCACTGGCAATGACATACCGCACGATCCGGGTCCGCAAGGATCCGGCAGCCCGGCGAATCACCGAGCTCGCCGACTACGAGCACTTCTGCGGAGCCGTCTCCGAGGAGGTGACCGCCGTGGCGGAGGCATCCGCCATCACCCCGCGGGAGCTGCAGGCGATGATGAACTCCGGTGCGAAGTTCGCGCTGATCGACGTGCGGGAACAAGCGGAGTGGGATATCGCGCACATCGACGGCGCACAACTGATTCCCAAATCGTCGATCACGTCCGGAGAGGCGCTGTCGCTGTTGCCCCGGGAGCGCGTCTGCGTGCTCTACTGCAAGAGCGGTGCGCGCTCGGCCGAGGCGCTGGCCGCGGTCAAGCGGGCCGGATTCGGCGACGCGGTGCATTTGCAGGGCGGGATCACGGCGTGGGCCGAGCAGATTCAGCCCGGCATGGTCGGCTACTGAAGCTGTGTCGCTTCCTCAGCGCGCCGCCCTGGCGCGCATCGCGACCCGATTAGGCTGTGCGGTGTGAGTGTGGAGCCGCCCCCCGAACACGTGTTGGCGGCATTCGGCCTGTCCGGTGTGCAGCCCGGAGCATTGGGGGACGCCTGGGGAGGCGGCTGGCGATGCGGTGAAGTCGTGTTGTCGACGGTCGCCGACAATGCCCGGGCCGCCTGGTCCGCCCGGGTGCGCGAGACACTGTTCGTCGACGGTGTGCGCCTGGCCCGGCCGGTCCGGTCGACGGACGGCCGCTACGTGGTTTCCCGATGGCGAGCGGATACCTTCGTGGCCGGAACGCCGGAGCCGCGCCACGACGAGGTCGTGTCGGCCGCCGTGCGACTGCACGAGGCAACCGGCAAGCTGGAACGCCCCCGCTTCCTGGTCCAGGCGCCGGGAGCGCCGTGGATGGACGCCGACGTGCTCATGGCCGCCGACCGCGCCGCATGGGAGGAGAACCCCCTGCAGTCCGTGCCGCCGGGCGCTTGGACCGCACCGCCGGCGGCCGGCGGAGCGGCGTCCCTGGAGCTGATCGAGCAACTCGCGACGCTGCGCAAGCCGACCCGCAGTCCCAGCCAGCTGGTGCACGGAGATCTCTACGGCACAGTGCTTTTGTCCGGAACCGCGCCACCGGGCATCACCGATATCGCGCCGTACTGGCGCCCCGCGTCGTGGGCTGCGGGCGTGGCCGTGGTCGACGCGATTGCCTGGGGGGGAGGCGACGAGGATCTCATCGACCGGTGGAGCGCATTACCGGAGTGGCCGCAGATGGTGTTGCGCGCGGTGATGTTTCGCTTGGCGGTGTATGCGCTGCATCCGCAATCCACCGCCGGGGCTTTTCCCGGGTTGGCCCGCACCGCGGGGCTGGTCCGGATGATTCTCTGAACGGGTTCTCGCGATGGTGGCGGGTTCGTTGCGCGACGCCGGCTACACCTCGATGCGGTACCGAACCTCGGTCAGTGCGACCCGCCCGCCACGCGACACCACACCCTCGGCCCGCAGCATCGCCAACTGCCTGTCGCTCAAATGCCTGGCCGGCCTTCCCGATGCGGTGATCACCCGGTGCCAGGGCAGGTCCGCGGAATCGGTGCGCATGATCCAGCCGACCACCCGAGGGCTGGAGAGGCCCGCGGCGCAGGCGATGTCACCGTACGTCGACACCCTGCCCGGTGGGATCGAAGCGACTATCGACCGCACCCGCTCGATCTGGTCGTCGGTCACCTCCGCCATCGCTAGCGCGCTTCCAGCCGCCGGCGGACCAGCGCGGCCACGTCGTCAGGTTTGGCGTCGGCCACCATATGGCCGCACTCGTAGTCGAGCACCTCGAAGACGGGACCCAACCGGTCCCACAGGCCGTCGATCAGCCGGCCGCTCACATAGGGCGGCGAGGTCCACAGGGCGCGCACCAGCGATGTCGGTATCCCGGCGGGTGGCAGCACGATATCGCGGGCCAATTCGCTCCAGTAGGACATCATCGCGGGCAGGCTGATCCGCCAGCCGTAACGGCCGTTGTCCAGCTCGACGAGATGTTCGTCGATGTCGGCGTCCAACACCGCGGGCGCCACGTCCGCCCAGGCACCGTTCACCATCTCCGAGCGGGCCTCCGCGCGGTCGGGGTAGTCCGGCGAGGACAGCATCGCCTCGGCGATCTGAGCCATCCATTGGCCATCCATCCCGATGGCCGGGTCCAGTAGGACCAGCCCCGACACCAGATCTGGACGGGCCGCCGCCAGATGGATGGCGAGTGCGCCGCCGAACGAATGCCCGACCACCGAGACCGCTCCGGCGCTCTCGGTGTCGAGCAGCCCCGCCAGCGCGGCGACGTTGGCCTCGATGGTCCACGGTGCCGCCCAGGACGACCGGCCGTGGCCGATGAGATCGGGCGCGACGAAGGCGATTTCGGGTAGGTGCTCGGCGAAGTGCTGCCAGCGCCGGCCGTGTCCGGTCAATCCGTGCAGCGCCAGGACCTGGATCGGGTCGGGCGGACCGAAGCGATGCACATGAAGGGTCACCCGTCGATGATGTCAGTAAATCGGCGACCGGTTCCCCGGGCTCCGACCGGCGGTAGGAAGACCAGGTCGAAGGGATTTTCGACGACTTGTCAGACCCCTGTGGTTGCATGCGTGACATGCCGTACAGCTGGGGTGCCGAGGCCGGGGAAGCCCTGCGGCCCGGCCTGCGCGGGCGGGTGCGCATCCTGGGCGGCCCCGGTACCGGCAAAAGCAGTCTGCTCGTCCAGGCGGCGGTCACCCGCATCGCCGCGGGGGCGGATCCGCAATCCGTGCTGCTGCTCACCGGCTCGGGCCGTCTGGGTGTGCGGGAGCGCAGCACTGTGACGAGGGCCTTTCTAGGCTCGGGTGCGGGTCGCAGTGTCGTGCGGGAGCCACTGGTTCGCAGCGTGCACAGCTATGCGTACGCGGTGTTGCGCCGCGCCGCCGAACGGGCCGGCGAGCCGCCGCCGCGTCTGCTGACCAGTGCGGAACAGGACGCTGCCATCCGCGAACTGCTTGCCGGCGACCTCGAAGACGCGAAGGCCGCGGAGTCGGCCTGGCCGCCGTATCTGCTGTGCGGGCTCACCACCGCCGCTTTTGCCACTGAGTTGCGAAACCTGTTGGCACGGTGTGCAGAACGCGGTGTGAGTGCACGCGAGCTCGAGCGGGTTGGCCGCCGGTGCGGCCGCCGGGAATGGGTTGCCGCCGGTCGATTCGCCAGGCAGTACGAGCAGGTCATGTTGCTGCGCGGGGCGGTAGGAGGCGCCGCGCCGGAGGCGACCGCCCCGGCGCTCGGCGCGGCCGAGTTGGTCGGCGCGGCCCTGGAGGCGTTTGCCGTCGACCCCGATCTGCTGGCCGCCGAACGCGACCGCATTCGCATCCTGCTGGTCGACGACGCCCAGCAACTCGACTCGCAGGCTGCCCGGCTGGTGCACGTGCTGGCCGACGGCTGTGAAACGGCGCTGGTTGCGGGTGATCCGAACCAGGCGGTGTTCGGATTCCGGGGAGGCGCGCCGGCCTCGCTGCTCGGCTGTGACGGTCCCGCGGTGACGTTGACGCGGTCTCATCGGTGTACACCCGCGATCGCCCGGGTGGTCAGTGCCGTGGCGGACCGGCTGCCCGGTGCCCGAATCGGTAGGCGGATCGAGAGCGCGGGTTGCGACGAAGGGTCGATGACCGTGCGCCTGGCCGGTTCCCCTCACGCGGAGGCGGCCCTGGTGGCGGATTTCCTCCGTCGTGCGCACCTCGTCGACGGGGTGCCGTGGTCACAGATGGCGGTGATCGTACGGTCGGTACCCGGGGCCGGCGCCCGGCTACCCCGTGCCCTGGCTGCGGCCGGGGTTCCGGTGACCACACCGAGCGCGGGTGGCGCGTTGTCCGCCGAACCCGCGGTGCAGGCGTTGCTCACCGTCCTCGCGGCGACGGCCGACGGGCTCGACGGCGATCAAGCGCTGGCGTTGCTCACCGGGCCGATCGGGCGGGTCGACCCGGTATCGCTTCGCCAGCTGCGCAGGGCGTTGCTGCGTACCCGGGCCGGGGATTCTTCGACCACCTTCGCCGAGTTGCTGGTGGCCGCCCTGACCGCGCCGGAAATACCTGCCCGGCCGGGGCAGGGACAGGGGCCCGGGCAGGGACAGCGATGGAGTGCGCTGCACCGATTGCGGGCGGTGCTGGCCGCCGCGGCACGTCACGGTTCGGCAGACCCTCGGTACACGCTTTGGGCGGCGTGGCACCGCTCCGGTCTGCAGAACCGTTGGCTGACGGCCATCGAGCGCGGCGGTGCCGCCGGTGCGCAGGCCGCCCGGGATCTCCAAGCGGTGACCACATTGTTCGATATTGCCCAGGAGTACGTCTCACGCACCGCCGGCGCCTCGCTGCACGGACTCGTCGGGCACGTGACAGCGTTGCAGTTGCCGCGCTCCACCGCGGATCCGGCATCGCCGGCAGAGGGGGTCGACGTGCTCAGCGCGCACGCCTCGCTGGGGCGCGAATGGGACCTTGTAGTCATAGCGGGCTTGCAGGACGGGTTGTGGCCCAACACGATTCCACGTGGCGGAGTGCTGGCCACCCAGCGGCTGCTCGATGAGCTCGACGGCCTCGCACCGGAGGCGTCGATGCGGGCGCCGCTGCTGGCAGAGGAACGCCGGCTGTTGGTGGGGGCGATGGGCCGGGCACGGCGACGGTTGCTGGTGACGGCGACCGACAGTGAGACCGGTGGCGGTCGGGACGGCGCGATGCCGTCACCGTTTTTCTTCGAACTCGCGGAGTTGGCCGATGGTGAGCCGGTCGATCCGCGACCGGTGTCCACCCCGCGGGTGTTGTCCACGGCTTCGGTTGTGGGCCGATTGCGTGCGGCGGTATGCGCGCCGAGTGACGCGGTGGCCGACGATGTTCGCGACCGGGCGGCAACCCAATTGGCCCGGCTGGCCAAAGCCGGTGTGCCGGACGCCGATCCGGCCAGCTGGCTCGGGCTGACCCAGGTCAGCACCGAGGCGCCGCTGCACGGGCCGGGCGACGTCGTCGCGTTGACGCCCTCGACCCTGCAGACGCTCAACGACTGCCCGTTGCGCTGGCTGGTCGAACGCAATGGCGGGACCAATCCGCGGGACCTGCGCTCCACCGTCGGCTCGGTGCTGCACGCGCTGTTCGCCGAACCCGGCGCTGGCGAATCACAACTGCTGGCCGAACTGGAGCGTGTCTGGCGGCATCTGCCGTTCGAGGCGGACTGGTATGCGGCCAACGAACGTCCCCGGCACCGCGAAATGATCCGGGCATTCGTCCAGTGGCGTGCCCGGACCCGAGGTGAACTGA
Organism: Mycobacterium sp.; assembly: GCF_047975165.1. Lineage (GTDB taxonomy): Bacteria > Actinomycetota > Actinomycetes > Mycobacteriales > Mycobacteriaceae > Mycobacterium. Next base: position 5,802 of record NZ_JBKECZ010000033.1, on the reverse strand, counting down.
CCGAAGTCGGTGTCGAGGTCGACGTGGGCGGTGTCCTCGACGCGACACGTCGCGACGGGGGAGGGATCCGGTTGCGCGGACGGGCGGATCGGCTGGAACGTGACAGTGCCGGCCGGCTGGTGATCGTCGACGTCAAGACGGGCAAGACGCCGGTGAGCAAAAACGACGCCCAGCTGCATGCTCAGCTGGCGATGTATCAGCTGGCGGTGGCCGAAGGCTTGGTCGCAGCCGGCGATCAGCCCGGTGGTGCCCGGCTGGTCTATCCGGGAAAGGCCGGGGCCTCCGGAGCCACCGAACGTGAGCAGGACCCGTTGACCCCCGAGGCCCGCGAGCACTGGCGCGCTCTGGTGTGCCAAGCGGCCGAGGCGACGGCGGGGCCGGAGTTCACCGCCCGGCGCAACGACGGCTGTTCGCATTGTCCGATCCGGCCGTCGTGCCCGGCCCACGTCGACGGCTCGGCGCAATGATGCCGCGCTACAGCCCCGCCGAACTGGCCGCCGCGCTCGGTGTCTGCCCGCCGACCGACGAGCAGGCCCTCGTCATCGCCGCCCCGCCCGGCCCACTGGTGGTGGTCGCCGGAGCCGGTGCCGGAAAGACTGAAACCATGGCCGCGCGGGTGGTGTGGCTGATCGCCAACGGATTCGCGGGCCCCGGGCAGGTACTCGGCTTGACGTTCACCCGCAAAGCCGCCGGCCAGTTGCTGCGGCGGGTCCGCAGCCGGCTGGCCCGATTGGCCGGCCTGGGTGTCTGCCAGGGCGAATGGACGGAATCGGTGGGCACGCCGGAGGTCAGCACATACCACGCCTTCGCGGGCACGCTGCTGCGCGAGTTCGGCCTGTTGCTGCCGGTGGAGCCCGACACGCGGCTGCTCACCGAGTCGGAGCGGTGGCAACTGGCCTTCGACGTCGTCAACGGCCACCCCGGCGAGCTGAACACCGACCGGACACCGGCAGCCGTCACCTCCCTGGTGTTGCGGCTGTGGGATCAACTTGCCGAACATCTTGTCGACACCGGCCAGTTGCGCGGCACCCACGCCGAACTGGAAAGGCTGGTGCACACCCTGCCGGCGGGGCCGAACCAGCGTGCGAACGGTCCCAACCAGGCGCTGTTGCGGATGCTCGACACCCAGGCCGAGCGGGTCGAGCTGGTGCCGCTGCTCGACGCGCTGCAGCAACGGTTGGCTGCCGGAAAGCTGATGGACTTCGGGATGCAGATGGCCAGCGCGGCACGATTGGCGGTGACATTCCCGCAGGTAGGCCGGGAACTGCGCATCCGCTATCGGGTGGTGCTGCTCGACGAGTATCAGGACACCGGGCATTCCCAGCGCATCGCGTTGTCGTCGCTGTTCGGCGGCGGCGCCGACGACGGGCTCGCCCTGACGGCGGTCGGTGACCCGATCCAGTCCATCTACGGATGGCGAGGTGCGTCGGCGACGAACTTGCCGCGATTCACCACGGACTTCCCGCGATCGGACGGTTCGCCCGCCCCGACCCTCGAACTGTGCACCAGCTGGCGCAACCCGCCCCGGACTCTGCAGGTGGCCAACGCGATATCGGCCGAGGCCCGCAGCCGGTCGGTCGCGGTGCGGCCGCTGCGCGCACGGCCCGACGCCCCACCCGGCGAGGTTCGCTGCGCGCTGCTGCCCGACGTATCGGCCGAACGGGCCTGGATTGCGACACATCTACAGGAGATCTACCTGCGGGCCGGCAGCCAGGGCGTAGCTCCGCCGACCGCGGCCGTGCTGGTGCGCCGCAACGCCGATGCCGCACCGATCGCCGACGAGCTGCGCTCCCGCGGGATCGGGGTCGAGGTGGTCGGACTCGCCGGCCTGCTGTCGGTTCCCGAGGTCGCCGACCTGGTGGCGATGCTGCGTCTGATCGCCGATCCCACTGCCGGGGCGTCGGCGATGCGGGTGCTGTCCGGCCCGCGCTGGCGGCTCGGCGGCTGCGATATCGCCTCGCTGTGGCGGCGCGCGCAGGAACTCGCCGGTTCCGCACCGCCGGCCGAAGCCCCCTCGGCCGAGTCGATCGTCCTGGCCGCCGGCGCCGACGCCGACACGCCATGCCTGGCCGAGGCGATCTGCGATCCGGGCCCGCCCGGCAGCTACTCCGCGGTGGGGTACCGGCGCGTCGGCGCCTTGGCCGGCGAACTTAGCGCGCTGCGCAGCCGGCTCGGTCACCCGCTGCCGGATCTGGTGGCCGAGGTGCGCCGTGTCATGGGGCTGGACTGCGAGGTGCGCGCCAGGGCCGCCGGGGAGTGGTCGGGACCCGAGCATCTGGATGCGTTCGCCGACGAGGTCGCCGGCTATGCCGAACGCGCGGGTACCCGGACCTCCGGTGCGGACGCGCCGGTCCGGGCGACGGTTGCGGGGTTGTTGGCATACCTGGATGTGGCTGCGCAGGTGGAGAACGGGCTGGCCTCGGCCCAGCCGGCGGTTGCCCGCGACTGCGTTCAGGTGCTCACTGTGCACGCCGCAAAGGGCCTGGAGTGGCAGGTGGTGGCGGTGGCGCACCTGTCGGGTCGGGTTTTCCCGTCGGCCGCGTCGCGAGGCAGTTGGCTCACCGATCCCGGCGAGCTCCCGCCGCTGCTGCGCGGCGACCGCACCTCCGGTGGCGCGCCGGGAGTGCCGGTATTGGACGTTTCGGATGTGATCAACCGAAAACAGTTGTCGGACAAGATCTCCGACCACCGCCGTGATCTCGATCAGCGGCGGGTGGACGAGGAACGCAGGCTGCTGTACGTCGCGGTCACCAGGGCCGAAGACACTCTGCTGGTGTCCGGTCATCAATGGGGCGCCACCGGGATCAAGCCGCACGGGCCGTCGGTGTTCCTGAGTGAGCTCAAAGACATCATCGATCGGTCAGCGGAGGCGGGCCAACCCTGCGGTGTCGTCGAACAGTGGGCGCCCACCCCAGCGGATGCAGAGCGAAACCCCTTGCCCGACGCGGTTGTCGAGGCGGTGTGGCCCGAGGATCCGTTGGCCGCCAGGCGCGCCGACGTTGAGAGGGGCGCTGTGCTGGTGGCCGCGGCCATTGCTCGTCGGGAACAGGAGCCGACCGTCGGCCCGGCGGTCGGCCCCAGCTCCAGCCCCGGCCCCGACCCCAGCTCCAGCTCCGGCCCCAGCACCGGCACCGGCCTCGACCCGGAGGGCTGGGCCGCCGACGTCGATGCGCTGCTGGCCGAGCGCGACCGGGCGGCCGAACCGCCCGACCGCACGCTACCGGGCCAGGTCTCGGTCAGCGGGCTGGTGGAGTTGTCGCGCGATCCCGGAACGGCGATGCAACGGCTGCTCCATCGGCTACCTGTTCGGCCGGACCCACACGCATTGCTGGGCAGCGCCTTTCACTCGTGGGTCCAGAGTTTCTACGCCGGTGAGCTGCTGTTCGACCTGGGGGATCTGCCGGGTGCCGCCGACTCCGGCGTGGGCCGCTCCGCCGAGCTGGCGGCATTGCAGTCGGCATTCGAGGAGTCGGTGTGGGCGGCACGCACCCCGATCGCGGTCGAGGTGCCGTTCGAGATGGCGATCGGTGCCACCGTGGTGCGGGGCCGGATCGACGCCGTATTCGCCGAGCCCGACGGCGGGGCCGTCGTGGTCGACTGGAAGACCGGAGCGCCGCCCCGGGGGCCGGAGGAGATGCGGAACGCCGCGGTGCAGTTGGCGGTCTACCGGGTGGCGTGGGCTGCCCTGCGGGACAGCCCGGAATCGTCGGTGCGCGCGGCCTTCCACTACGTGCGTAGCGCCACCACCGTTGTCCCCGACGACCTACCGGGTGTCGTCGAGCTGGCTGCGTTGCTCGCCGACTCCGGTCAAGCCGCGGCCGGGTAAACGTGGTTTCATGAATGCCGTGCCTGTGAACTGCGCTGGGATCCGGGGTTCCCGTGGCGAAAGGTAGCTGGCGGAGGCTCCGGAGTCTCGATGAGAGATTGACCGTTCAGCCCAGTTACGCGCTGGTCGGCGTGCTGCGTATCCCGCAGGGGCAGGACAGTCCGGTCCGCATCATCACCCGGCGCGTCACCATCGCACTGATTGCCTTGTTCATCGCCGCGATCACCGTCTACCTCGACCGGGACGGCTACCGCGATGCGCAGGGCGACCAGCTCTCATTCCTCGATGCGCTGTACTACGCCGCGGTGACCCTGTCTACAACCGGGTACGGCGACATCACGCCGATCTCGGAGTTTGCGCGTGCCACGAATGTCCTGGTCATCACGCCGTTGCGGATCGCGTTCCTGATCCTGCTGGTCGGGACCACCCTCGAGGTGGTCACCGAAACGTCGCGGCAGGCACTGAAGATCCAGCGTTGGAGGAGCAAGGTGCGAAATCACATTGTCGTCATCGGGTACGGAACCAAGGGCAAGACAGCGATCGCGGCGATGCTCGGCGACGACACCGTCCCGGCGGAGATCGTCGTCGTCGACACCGAGAGGCCGGCCCTGGAACGGGCGGCAGCCGCCGGGCTGGTAACCGTGCACGGCGATGCCACCAAGTCCGATGTGCTGCGGCTGGCCGGCACACAGCATGCCGCGTCGATCATCGTCGCGACCAACCGAGATGACACCGCTGTGCTGGTGACGTTGACCGCACGCGAGATTTCGCCGAAAGCCCAGATCGTGGCGTCGATCCGGGAGGCGGAGAACCAGCACCTGTTGCAGCAATCCGGAGCTGACTCGGTGGTGGTGTCCTCGGAGACCGCCGGTCGGCTGCTGGGTCTGGCCACCACCACACCCAGCGTGGTGCAGATGATCGAGGATCTGCTGACCCCCGACGAGGGGCTGGCCATCGCCGAGCGGGAAGTGGAGCCCTCGGAGGTTGGCGGGTCGCCGAGGCACCTGCGCGACATCGTGCTCGGTGTGGTGCGCGGCGGGCGGCTGCTGCGAATCGGCGCACCGGAAGTGGATGCCATGGAAGCCGAGGACCGCCTGCTCTACATCCGCAAAGCCGGGACGTGACCCTCCATCTGCACCAAGTCCCCCTGTTGTCGCGCGGTGGCGTCGACCGGGCCGAGGAGTTGCGCACCGACCCCGAGGCGATGAAATCCGGCTGGGCCGACGCCGCCCTGCTACGGGTGGACTCCCGCAATCAGGTCCTGGTCGCCGATGGCCGGGTGCTGCTGGCCCCGGCGGTGGCGCTGGACGACACACCTCCCGCCGAGGCCGTTTTTCTGGGGTGCATCGACGGTGGCCGGCATGTTTGGGCGGTCCGGGCCGCACTGGTGCCGCCCGAGGACGGCCCCGAAGATGCCCGGGTCGAGGTACTCGACCTGCGCCGGCTCCGCCACGTCACCGACGACACCGGCAGCCAATTGGTGTCCTCGGCGCTGGCATTGCTGAATTGGCATGACAATGCCCGATTCAGCGCGGTCGACGGCACACCCACCAAGCCGGCCCGCGCCGGGTGGTCGCGGGTCAATCAGGTCACCGGGCACGAGGAGTTCCCGCGCATCGACCCGGCGGTGATCTGCCTGGTTCACGATGGCGCCGACCGCGCGGTGCTGGCCCGCCAGGATGCCTGGCCGCCCCGGATGTTCTCGCTGCTGGCCGGCTTCGTCGAGGCCGGAGAATCATTCGAAGCATGTGTGGTGCGCGAGATCGGCGAGGAGATCGGCCTGACCGTCCGCGATGTCCGCTACCTCGGTAGCCAGCCGTGGCCTTTCCCGCGCTCGCTGATGATCGGATTTCACGCGCTGGGGGACCCGGCCGAAGAATTCTCCTTCAACGACGGCGAAATCGCCGAGGCGGCCTGGTTCACCCGGGACGAGGTCCGGGCGGCGCTGGCCGCCGGCGACTGGACCAGTGCGACGG
>NZ_JBKECZ010000032.1:0-78688 GCF_047975165.1 Mycobacterium sp. | reverse complement strand
GCCTGCGCCTCGATCGGATCCCCCAGCGTCGTCCCCGTACCGTGGCCCTCCACCACATCCACATCGGCCGCCGACAACCCCGCATTGGCCAACGCCGCCCGCACCACCCGCTGCTGCGAGGGACCATTGGGTGCGGTCAACCCATTGGACGCACCATCCTGATTCACCGCCGAACCCCGCACCACCGCCAACACCGGATGCCCCAACCGCCGAGCATCCGAAAGCCGTTCGACGACAAGCATTCCGCCGCCTTCGGAGAATCCGGTGCCGTCGGCCGCCCCGGCGAATGCCTTGCACCGGCCGTCTGGCGACAGTCCGCGCATCCGGCTGAACTCGACGAAGATGTCGGGGGTCGCGTTGACGGTGACACCGCCGGCCAGGGCCAGGTCACACTCCCCCGATCGCAGCGACTGCACCGCCATGTGCAATGCCACCAACGACGACGAGCACGCCGTATCCACCGACACCGCCGGCCCCTCCAGGCCCAGTGCGTAGGCCACCCGCCCGGAGGCGACGCTGCACGACTGCCCGGTCAGCCGGAATCCCTCGACGGCGTCGCCACCGGAGAACCCGTAGCCCTGCGTCATCACACCGGCGAATACGCCGGTCGGGCTGCCGCGCAGCCCACCGGGCTCGATTCCCGCGCGCTCCAACGCCTCCCAGGAGAGTTCGAGGAACATGCGCTGTTGCGGATCCATCGCCACCGCCTCAGTGGGCGTGATCCCGAAGAACGCCGGATCGAAGTCGGCGACGCCGTCCACGAAGCCGCCGGTGCGGGTGTAGCAGGTGCCGATCACGTCCGGGTCGCGGTTGTACAACCCGGCCAGGTCCCAGCCTCGGTCGCCGGGGAAGCCCGAGAGCACGTCGCGGCCCCGAATCAGCATGTCCCACAGGTCTTCCGGAGAGTCCACCGCGCCGGGATATCGGCAGGACATGCCGATGATCGCGATCTGGTCGTCACCGGTGACGCGCACCGCCGGGGCCTGCCCGATCTCCGTCGGCACTCCGGCGAGCTCGGTTCGCATGTAGGAGGCCAGGCCGGCCGGCGTCGGATAGTCGAAGATGAGGGTGGGCGACAGCGACAGCCCGGTGGCAGCCTTGAGCCGGTTGCGCATTTCGACTGCGGTCAGCGAGTCGAATCCCAACTCCTGGAACGCTTTGTCGGCATCGATGGACTCCGGCGCCACATTGCCCAGCACGGTTGCGATGTGCGTGCGCACCAGATCCACCAGGATGGCCTGCTGCTCGGCCTCGGGCAGGCCGTGCAACCGGTGCGCCAGCGCCGACTTCGATTTGGCGGCAGCCAGCGATTCGTCCACCTGACGGCGGATGGGCGCGTTGACCAGATCTCGGAACATCGGGGGCGCCGATGCGACGTGTGCCCGCAACGCGGCCAGGTCGATGCGGGCCGGCGCCAGGAACGGTTCGTCGACGATCATCGCGGTGTCGAACAGCTCCAGCGCCTCCTGCGAGGACAACGCCACGACGCCTTCGCGGCCGAGTCGCGCCCGGTCGGCGGCGTCCAGACCGCCGGTCATGGCGCTGGCCTGATCCCACAGGCCCCAGCCCAGGGACATCCCCGGCAGGCCGTGGGCCCTGCGGTGCGCGGCCAGCGCGTCCAGGAAGCAGTTGGCCGCCGAATAGTTCGCCTGACCGGCCGAGCCCACCAGGCCGGCCATCGACGAGAACATCACGAATGCGCGGATATCCAGGTCGCGGGTCAGCTCGTGCAGATTCCAGGCCGCATCGGCCTTGGCGCGCAGCACCGTGTCCACCCGCTCGGGTGTCAGGGTCGTCGCCACGGCGTCGTCGAGGACGCCGGCTGCGTGAATCACCGCCGACAGCGGCCGCTGCACCCCGATGTCGGCGATCACCTTGGCCAGTGCCGGCCGGTCGGCGGCGTCGCACGCCGCCACCCGAACCTGCGCGCCGATGCTTTCCAGTTCGGCCACCAACTCCGCGGCACCCGGTGCCGCCGGCCCGCGCCGACTCACCAGCACCAGATGCTGCCCCCCGTGCCGGGTGACGACGTGCCGTGCCAGCGCCGAGCCCGCCATGCCGGTGCCGCCGGTGATCAGCACGGTGCCCTGCGCCCAGACGTCCGGCAGCGTCATGACGACCTTGCCGATATGGCGGGCCTGGCTGAGGTACCGCAGCGCCGCCGGGGCGCGACGGACATCGAATGCCGTCACCGGCAGCGGACGCAGAATCCCGGCATCGAAGAGCTCGGCGAGATCCTGCATGTACCGGTGCATGCGGGGGCGCCCGGGTTCGAAGAGGTCGAAGGCGCGGTAGCGCACCCCCGGATATTGCTGCGCGATCGCCCCGGGGTCACGGATATCGGTCTTGCCCATCTCCAGGAAGATCCCGCCCCGGGCGACCAATCGCAGTGAGGCATCGACGAATTCACCGGCCAGCGAGTCCAGTACCACGTCCATCCCGACGCCGCCGGTACCGGCCCGGAACTTGTCTTCGAACTCGCAGGTGCGCGAGTCGGCGATGTGGTCGTCGTCGAAGCCCATCGCCCGCAGCGTGTCCCACTTGCCCTTGCTCGCCGTCGCGAACACCTCCAGGCCCAGATGCCGGGCAAGCTGGGTTGCCGCCATGCCGACACCGCCCGCGGCGGCGTGGATCAGCACCCGCTGGCTGGGCCTGACCTCCGCCAGGTCGACGAAGGCGAACCATGCGGTGGTGAAAACCGCTGAGATTCCCGCTGCTTCGGTGTAGGTCCAGTCCGATGGCTTGGGCTGCAATAGCCGCACGTCACCGGGAACCAGGGTGCCGCTGGTGTCCGGGAAGAACCCGTAGACCGAGTCTCCGGTGGCGAATTCGGTGACGCCGGGCCCGGTTTCGACGACCACACCCGCGCCTTCGCCGCCGAGCAGGGCTTCGTGGGTGAACATGCCGAGGGTGAGCATGACGTCGCGGAAGTTCGCCGCGATGGCCCGCAGGGCGACCCGCACCTGGCCGGGTTGCAGGGGTGCCTCCGCGTTGGGGATCGGCTCCAGCCGTAGGTTTTCAAACGTGCCGGCGCTGCTCAGACCCAGCCGCCACGGCCCGGTCTCCGGCGGCTCCAGGATGCCGTCGACCGCACGGCTGCCCCGCACCCGCGGCGTATAGGCCTGCTCGCGGCGCAGCACCACCTGCGGCTCACCGACCCCCAGCGCGGCGGTGATCATCGAATCATCCAGGGGCGCATCGGAATCCACCAGCACAAACCGGCCGGGATTCTCTGTCTGCGTCGAGCGAACCAGTCCCCAGACCGCCGCGCCGGCCAGGTCGCCGACGTCTTCGCCGGGCAGGGCGACCGCGCCGCGGGTCACCACCAGCAGCACACCCGAGTCGTGTTCGGTCAAAAAGGACTGCACGGCGGCCAGCACCCCGTGGGTGCGCGCATAACTCGCCGTCAGTGGATCCTCTTCGGTGGCAATCGATTCGAACACATGGTAGGGCGGCTGCGGCTCGGCCGTGCCGGGCGCCGTACCCGACGACCGACCGGATGCCGCCGGCGACCACACCAATTCGAACAGCCGGTCCGGCGAGGAGCCGGCGATCGCGGCTCGCAGCCGCGGTTCGCTGACCGGGCGGGCCGTCATCGCGGCGACGGACAGTACCGGCAGCCCGAGGCCGTCGGCGAGTTCGATCGAGACCGCGTGAGCGCCCGCGGCGGCGTCGGATCCCGATCGCCCGGCGGGCCCCGACGGTGCGATCCGCGCCCGGACCGCCGATGCGCCTGCCGCATGCAGCGACACTCCCTGCCAGGAGAACGGCAGGGCGAGGTCGCCGCCCGGGACGGCCAGCACCGGCGCATGCAACGCCGCGTCCAGCAGAGCGGGATGGACCCCGAAACCGGCCGTACCGCCGGCCGCCTCCGGCAGGGTGACCTCGGCGAAAAGTTCGGCTCCGCGCGACCACAACGCGGTCAGCCCGCGGAACGCCGGACCGTATCCATACCCCTGCGCCGCCAGCCGTTCGTAACCGCCCGCCAAGTCGATCGCGACCGCGCCGGCCGGCGGCCATTGGGAAAGGTCGGCGGCGGGTTCTACGGGAGGTGCGGCACCAGCCGCGCTCAACGTCCCTTCGGCGTGGCATACCCACGCGCCGTCGACGTCTGCGTGGGAGTAGACCGAGACGCTGCGACGTCCGCTGTCATCGGCTGCCGCACCCACAACGACCTGCACGGCAACCGAATTGCCGTCCGGTATCACCAGCGGGGACCGCAGCGTGAGTTCGTCGACCACCGAGGCTCCCACTTCGTCGCCGGCCCGGATCGCCAGTTCCACGAATCCGGTGCCGGGGAAGACGACCATCCCCGACACCGCGTGGTCGGACAGCCAGCCCTGCGCACCGGGCGACAACCGACCGGTCAGCACCACCCCGCCGGAGGCGGGCATCTCCACCACCGCGCGCAGCAGCGGGTGCTCCCCGGCGGCCAGGCCCAGACCGGCGGCATCGGCGGCCATCGCCTCGCTCGACAGCCAGAACCGGCGCCGGTCGAAGGCGTAGGTCGGAAGTTCCACATGGCCGGCCCCGTCGATCAGGCCGCGCCAATCCACCGCCACACCGGCGACGAACGCGGCGGCCGCCGCGGACACGAACCTGCGCAGTCCGCCGTCGTCGCGGCCCAATGTGGGCACCACGATCGGTTCGGGTTCACCGGTGACGCAGTCGGCGGCGGTGCCTTCGATGCCGGCGATCAGCGCCGGATGCGGACTGGACTCGATGAACACCCGGTAGCCGTGCTCGCACGCGGCGCGCACCGCCTGGCCGAGCAGCACGGTCTGGCGGATATTGCGGTACCAGTAGTCGGCATCTAAACCGGCTGTGTCCAAGCGACTTCCGGTGACCGTCGAGAAGAACGCAACCCGCGAGGAATGTGGCTCGATACCTGCCAGCGCCGCCGCCAGGTCGGTGCGGATCGCTTCGACCGCGGCCGAATGCGATGCATAGTCGACGTCGATCCGGCGCACCCGCAGCTCGCGGTCGCCGCACAGGGTGACGAGCTCGTCGAGTGCGGGGCCGTCGCCGCAGACCACCACCGCCGACGGGCCGTTGACGGCCGCGATATCGAGCCGGCCGTCGAAGGGCGCCAGCAACTCCCGCGCCCTGGCGACACCGCACGCGATCGAGGCCATGCCGCCGGGGCCGGACAGGCGGGTCAGCAGCTTGCTGCGCAGCGTGACTACCTGGGCGGCATCCCGCAGTGACAGCGCACCGGCGACGTACGCCGCGGCGATCTCGCCCTGGGAATGTCCGATGACCGCATCGGGGCGCACCCCGGCGGATTTCCACAGTTGCGCCAGCGACACCATCACCGCGAACAGCGCCGGCTGCACCACATCGACACGGTCGAGCCCGGGCGCTCCCGGTGTGCCCCGCAGCACGTCGATCAGTGACCAGTCGACGAACTCGGCGAACACCTCGGCGCACGCCTCGATGTGCTGCGCGAAAACCGGTGCGGTGTCCAGCAATTCGACGGCCATCCCGGACCACTGCGAGCCCTGGCCGGGGAATACGAAGACGGTCTTGCCGGCCGGCTGTGCGACACCGCTGATGACCGTGGACATTCCGTCGCCCGAGGCCAGTTCCGCCAGCCCCGCCAGCAACTCCTCGCGCCCGCCGCCGACCACCACGGCCCGATGCTCGAACACCGACCGGCCCGCCAACGACCACCCCACGTCACCGCAGTCCAGTTCACCGCGAGCACCGACGAACTCCGCCAACCGCGCCGCCTGCGCCCGCAACGCCGGCGCCGACTTCGCCGAGACCACCCACGGCAGCACCGGGCGCTGCGGGATCGCCCCGGTATCCGCCGCGCGCGCCGGCGCCGGCGGCACCGACTCGACGATCACATGCGCATTGGTGCCGCTGATCCCGAACGACGACACCCCCGCACGCCGCACCCGATCCCCCGCCGGCCACGGCTGCGCCCGGGTCAACAACGACACCGCCCCCGCCGACCAATCCACATGCGGACTCGGGGAATCGACATGCAATGTCGCCGGCAACATCTCGTGGCGCATCGCCTGCACCATCTTGATCACACCCGCCACCCCGGCCGCCGCCTGCGTATGCCCCATATTCGACTTGATCGACCCCAACCACAACGGCGCCCCATCCGCACCCCGGGACTGCCCATAGGTCGCCAGCAACGCCTGCGCCTCGATCGGATCCCCCAGCGTCGTCCCCGTACCGTGGCCCTCCACCACATCCACATCGGCCGCCGACAACCCCGCATTGGCCAACGCCGCCCGCACCACCCGCTGCTGCGAGGGACCATTGGGTGCGGTCAACCCATTGGACGCACCATCCTGATTCACCGCCGAACCCCGCACCACCGCCAACACCGGATGCCCCAACCGCCGAGCATCCGACAACCGCTCCACCACCAGCACGGCGCCGCCCTCGGACCAGCCCACACCGTCGGCCGCCCCGGCGTACGCCTTGGACCGGCCGTCGGGAGCCAGGCCCCGGTGCCGGCTGAACTCGACGAACACCGTGGGGGTGGCGTTGACGGTCGCACCGCCGGCCAGGGCCAGGTCGCACTCCCCCGATCGCAGCGACTGCACCGCCATGTGCATTGCCACCAACGACGACGAGCACGCCGTATCCACCGACACCGCCGGCCCCTCCAGGCCCAGTGCGTAGGCCACCCGCCCGGAGGCGACGCTCGACGTCATACCTGTGAGACGGTAGCCCTCGATCTCCTCGGCAAACATTCCGTAGCCTTGCGCGATGATTCCGGCAAATACGCCGGTGGCGCTCCCCCGAAGGCCGCCCGGGTCGATGCCGGCACGTTCCAGGGCCTCCCACGACAGTTCGAGCAGCATGCGATGCTGGGGATCCATCGCCACCGCCTCGCTGGGCGCAATCCCGAAGAACGCCGGATCGAAGTCGGCGACACCGTCCACGAAACCACCGGTGTTGGCGTAGGTCTTGTGTCGTGCGTCGGGGTCGGGGTCGAAGAGTGCGGCCGTATCCCACCCGCGGTCGGTGGGGAACTGCGAAATCACATCGCGCTCGTCGGCAACCATCTGCCACAGGCCCTCGGGCGAGTCGACCCCGCCCGGGAAGCGGCAGGACATGCCGACGATCGCGATCGGTTCGGTGGACCGCTCCAGCAGCGCGCGATTGGTCCGCTTCAGGCGCTCCACCTGGACCAGCGCTTTGCGCAGCGCCTCCGTCGCATGCTGGAGTTGATCAACCACTACCGGACCCCTCGCTGATTCGGTCGTCTCAGACCCGTCGAGTACGGCTCGCGCCGAGTCGTCGAAGGTGCCGCACCAGCCCGACTCCGGTTTTCCGACCGGTTTTGCGACCGGCTGGGTACAGCACACCGACCCAAGAATGTCGCTGGTGAGTATCGCCAACTCTGGCGGGATTTCAAAACGTCCGGCATTCCCGGATACTCGCACTCCCTCGCACGTCCGGCGGGAGGGGCCTGTTCAGGCCCCCACCCGACGCCATCCGTCGGCGGCTCTGGCCGCCCGGAGCAGGTCGTCGCACAGGTCCCGCAACTCCGCGGTTCCCGAACCTTCGTCGAGCGCGGTGACCACGTCCTCGGCCGCGCAGCGCACCTGGAATACCCGGTCGGAGAGATCGGCCGCATCATCGGCCGTCAGCACCACGGCGTCGGCGGGGACCGAGCCCGACCGGCCCCGGGTGATCATGGCCCGCTGCTCGTAGGCCCGCTGCCGACACGACTGCCGGCAGTACTGACGGCGGCGGCCCAACCCGGCTTCGGCAACGTCGCGTCCGCACCAGCGGCAGGGCTGTGGTCGATGGTGACGGCTCACGCCTGCCGACTTTAGTCCGGCCTGCCGGCCAATCCCGGTATCATTGGTGGTCGCGTCGCGATTTTCGCGGCGGGCAGCCGGAACCACACAGGCGATCGCATCGTTGGTTTGGTCGAGGGTTGCCTGGTCAAGACGGAATTTCACCACGGGAGCGCCAGCAGCTCACCGGACCCGTAAGGAGCGCACCGCCAATGGCTGATCGTGTTCTGCGAGGTAGTCGCCTCGGAGCCGTGAGCTATGAGACAGACCGCAACCATGACCTCGCCCCGCGGCAGATCGCGAAGTACCGCACCGACAACGGCGAGGAGTTCGAGGTGCCCTTCGCCGACGACGCGGAGATCCCAGCCAACTGGATGTGCCGCAACGGCATGGAAGGGACCCTGATCGAGGGCGACGTGCCCGAGCCCAAGAAGGTCAAGCCGCCGCGCACCCACTGGGACATGCTGCTGGAGCGGCGTTCGGTCGAAGAACTCGAAGAGCTGCTCAAGGAGCGCCTCGACCTCATCCGGTCGCGGCGTCGCGGCTGATCGGCTCGGGCCGGGCCGCGCTCGGGGCCACCGGGCCACGGGGCATGGGGCCGTCAGCCGCGGGGCATGGGCCCGTCAGCCGCGGGGCACGGGCCCGTCAGCCGCGGGGCATGGGGCCACCGGGGCTGGGCCACGGGCCACGGGCACCTCAGCCGCGGGTGCGAGCACGCGCGGCGCGTCGCTCCCGGCGGCCCCGCACACCCCACCGGGTCACCTTGACCAGCGCCTCCTGGATGTTGGACCCGCTCATCTTCGACACTCCAATCTCCCGCTCGGTGAACGTGATCGGCACCTCCGTCACCGCGAAGCCGGCGTTGACGCTGCGCCAGGTCATCTCGATCTGGAAGCAGTAGCCCTTGGAGTCCACGGTGCCCAGGTCGATCCGCTCCAGCAGTTCGCGGCGGTAGGCGCGGTAACCGGCGGTGATGTCGTGTACACCGATGCCCAGGGCCAGCCGGGAATAGGTGTTGGCGGTCTTGGACAGCGCCAGGCGCCGCCACGGCCAGTTGCGCACGGTGCCGCCGGGCACGTACCGCGAGCCGATGGCCAGATCGGCGCCGTCGTCGACGGCGTCCAGCAGCCGGTGGAGCTGTTCGGGGGCGTGGCTGCCGTCGGCGTCCATCTCGACCAGGACCGAGTACCCACGGTCCAGGCCCCAGGCGAAGCCTTCCAGGTAGGCCGCGCCGAGGCCGTTCTTGGCGGTCCGGTGCAGCACGTGGGTGCCCGCGGGGTCGGCGGCAGACAACTCGTCGGCGAGCTGCCCGGTGCCCTCGGGGCTGCTGTCGTCGACCACCAGGATGTGGACGCCCGGGCAGGCCGCCTTGACGCGCCGGTGAATCAGCGGCAGGTTCTCGCGCTCGTCGTAGGTGGGGATGATCACCAGCACGCTCTGACTCCGGCGTTCGCCCGGTGCCCCGGCCGCCGATTGGTCAGTGGTCACTGCAACTCCTTTCCGTCGAGCGTGAAACTACCGTCACCCTCGACGCCGAGCGTGTCTGCATGGTCACCCTCGGCGGGAGTGAGGGCGGCATTGTGCCGTATCGCGGCGAGGATGACCGCGCCCGCCGCGCCCACCAGAACCCACTGCACGACCGGGGCCCACCGGGTCGCCGGAGTCAGCGCCGTCTTGAGGCGCACCGAGGTGTCCAGATAGTCCGGGACGAAGAAGTCCGTGCGCGTCAACTCGCCGCCGTCCGGAGCGATTACCGCGCTGATGCCGGTGGTGCCGGCCACCAGGACGTAGCGATCGTGCTCCACGGCCCGGATCTTGGCGAACGCCAGCTGCTGCTCGCTCATCGTCTGGTCGAACGTGGCGTTGTTGGTGGGCACCGCGAGCAGCTGCGCCCCGTTGAGCACGGAGTTGCGCGGCGCACGGTCGAACACGACCTCCCAGCATGTCGCCACCCCCAGGGGCACTCCTGCGATATCCACGACGCCGGTGCCCGGTACCGGCACGAAGTGGCCGGCGCGGTCCGCATACCCGGACAGACGCCCGAACAGCCACCGCATGGGCAGGTATTCGCCGAACGGCTGCACGATCGCCTTGTCGTGCCTGGCGGCCGGCCCGGTGCCCGGGTTCCACACGATCATCGTGTTGGTGTACCGCGGGTGCTCACGGGTCCAGCCGGGCGCGTCCTGGACGGTTCCGACGAGGATCGGGACGCCCATCGCGTCCACCGCGCTGGAAATTCCCTTCCGGGCGTCGACGTTCATCATCGGGTCGATATCCGAGGAGTTCTCCGGCCAGACCACGAACCGGGGTTTCGGGACGACGCCGGCCCGCACGTCCCCGGCCAGCCGCAGTGTCTGGGAGACGTGGTTGTCCAGCACCTGGCGGCGCTGCGCGTTGAAGGACAGGCCCAGCCGGGGCACGTTGCCCTGCACCACCGCGACGGTGATCGCGGGTTCGTTGCCCGCACCGGCCCCCGCGTGCCGCACCGGGGGCCAGGCCAGGGCGGCGGTCAACAGCACCAGGCAGATCATCGCGCCCGGCAGCACAACAGCCGGCGGCCCGGCCGCCGAAACCCTGCGGGACCATCCCGCGATCTCCAGGCCGATGGCCGTCAGACTGCTGCCCAACAACACGACCGACACCGAAAGCAACGCCGTCCCGCCGAGCCGGACCAGCGGCAGCAACGGCCCCTCGGCCTGGCTGAACGCTGCCGAACCCCAGGGGAACCCGTCGAACGGAAAAATCGACTTGAGCCATTCCTGGGCGACCCACAACACCGCGAACCAGACCGGCCAGCCCGGCAGCCGACGCACCAGCACCGCGAACAGACCGAAGACCGCCGGAAAACACGCTGATGTCACTGCCAGCAGCAGCCACGGCCCGGGCCCGACCAGGGCGCCGATCCACGGCAGCAACGGCAGGTAGAACGCCAGCCCGAAGACGAGCCCGTAGCCCAATCCGCCCGCCGGGGTTGTCGCCGGGCGGGTCAGCACCCATGTCAACAGGGCGATGGCGACGACGGCGGCCCACCACCTGTTCGCCGGTGGGAAACTGCCGTACATCAGTGCCCCGGCGGCCGCCGCGACCGCCAGTCGCAACAGCCGCGGCGAGAGGATTCCCCACAGCGCCCGGGCCCGCGCACCGACTCCGGTCAACCCGCGGCTGGCGGCCCGGCCGAGCCGCGCACCGGAAGCCGGGCCCTCCGGGGATGCGCCTGGCAAACTGTCGGAGAACTCTGCTGGCAAATCGGTGGAGATTTGCCGAGAGTCAGGTTCCAGGGCCGTGCCCCCCGTGCCCCCCGTGCCCCCCGTGCCCCCCGTGCCCCCCGTGTCGCCCGTGTCGCCGTTGCCGCCTGCGCCGCGCCTAGCCATGCAGCACCGTTCCCCGGTGCACGGTCTGAAGGCAGCGCGGCAAAGGGTCGCCGTCATCGAGCCGCGGCAGCACCGGAACCCGGGATCGCGGGTCGGTCGACCACCGTTGCACGGCGTCGCGGGGTGCGCTGACGTCAAGGACGCCGGCGTCCCACACCGCGTAGGAGGCGAGCGCACCGGCAACCAGTGTCCCGGTCATACCGTCGCGAACACCGCCGGCTCGCCAGCCGCCGCGGGTGGCGGCAGCGAATGCCGCACGGGCCGATATCCCACTGCCGGGGGTGCGGTGGTGGATCGCCGCCCGCACACTGGCCCACGGCTCGAATCCGGTGACCGGCGCGTCGGAACCAAGGGCAAGGGGCACGCCTTGGGATGCTAACAGTGCCAGCGGGTTGAGCCGGCAACTCCGGTCGGCACCGAGGCGCCGCGCATACATGCCGTCGCCACCGCCCCACAGCGCGTCGAAGTTGGGCTGGACGCTGGCTATGACACCCCACGACCCCAGCTTCGCCGCCTGCTCCGCGGTGACCATCTCCACATGTTCCAGCCGGTGGCCGCAACGGGCAACCGCGGCCACCCCGAGATCGGCCACCACATGCTCCAGCGCGTCGACCACCGCCGAAACCGCGGCGTCGCCGATCACGTGAAAGCCCGCGGTCACCCCCGCCTCGGTACACGCGCGCAGATGGGCTTCGACAGCACCCGGGTCGAGGTGGCAGGCGCCGGTGCAGTCGGAGGCGTCGGCGTAGGGATCGTGCAGCCAGGCCGTCCGAGAACCCAGTGCGCCGTCGACGAACAGATCGCCGGCCAGACCGCGCGCCCCGGTCCGCGACAGCAGGTCGCGGGCCTGCGCCGCCGTGCTCACCGCCTCGCCCCAGTAGCCGATCACCTCGACGCCGCCCTGGCGGGCGGCCAGCTGCCGCCAGTCGTCGATGCCGCCGATCTGCGGTCCCGCACATTCGTGGACCGCGACAATGCCCGCGGCCGCCACCGCCCGCAGCGCGCCGTCGCGGGCGGTGGCTAGTTGTGCGGGATCGAGTAGATCGCGGGCGCCGGCCCGCGCGCTGTGGTGCGCGTCGCCGGACAGGGGCTGCTGGGCGGCATACCCGGTGGTCGAGGCCAGGTCCGGTAGGAGCCGTCGCAGCCCGGTCGAGGCCAGCGCGGAGTGCTCGTCGACGCGAGCCAGGTAGGCGGGCCGATCCCCGAGCACCTCATCCAGCTCGGCGGTGGTCGGCGGTGAGTTCTCAGGCCAGTCCGATTCGTCCCAGCCGTGACCCCACACCAGCCGCCCCGGGTTGGCGGCCGCGTATTCGGCGATCGACCGCAAGCAGTGTGCGCGGGAGCCGGCCGCCCGCAGGTCGAGTCCGTCCAGGGTCAGGCCCGTGGCGCAGAGGTGGATGTGGCTGTCGACGAAACCGGGCGCGACGAACCCACCGGCGAGGTCCTGCACGTCGGCGTCGGGAAACTGGGCTCGGCCGACGTCGTCGCTGCCCAGCCAGGCGATGGTGTCCCCGCGCACCGCCATGGCGGTGGCGTCCGGGTGGGTGGGGCTGTGCACTCGCCCGTTGACGAGCAGCCTGGTGGAAGTTCGCGTCACACGGCAAAACTACGGGGAGCGGTACGAGGGCTGGTAGTCGAGCCGGGCGCCCTGCAATTGACCCCTGCAATCGACCCGGACGCACGATACACTACGAGCCACGGGGTATGAGGTTGCATTTCGGCCACAACTCCGGCGCGTCGCTATTTAGATAATGTGTGTGGTTGCCACACTGCCAACATGCGTCTCCACCAGGCGATTTCGGCTCCCCCGAATCCAGCCCTGACCTTCGACTTTCGACAGGCGACAGAACCGATGACGGTGGAATCACCGGCAACGCCGGGTGGCGGCTCCCAGCCGCCGCTCGCCGGTGGCGGCTGTACCGGGACGGCAGCCGCTCCGAAGCCCAGGAGATTCAGGACGATCCTGTGGCGGCCAAAACCGATACCCGATGACGAGCGCCACGACATCCTCGACACGCTGATGGTGGCTCCCTCGGGGGGCGCACTGGGCCGATTCGCGGCGTTGATGTTCCTGTCGAGCATGGTCGCCGCGGTCGGGCTGCTGCAGAATTCGGCGGCGGTGGTGATCGGCGCAATGATGATCGCGCCCCTGATGGCGCCGATGATGGGGATGGCTGCCTGCCTGGTCATGGGCTGGGTGCGCCGACTATTCCCGGTGCTCGCCCTGGTTTTGCTGTCGGCTGCCGGTTCCGTGGCTGTGGGCTGGGTGGCCGCTACCCTACTGCCCGCGACCGGGGCCGGGCTGCCCGCGGAGGTGATCTCGCGATCCAGCCCGGACATCCGCGACCTGTTCGTGGCCATGGGAGCCGGCGCTGTCGGGGCACTGGCCACCATCAACAAGAAGATCTCCTCGGCGCTGCCGGGTGTGGCGGTCGCGGTGGCGGTCGTTCCGCCGCTGGCTTCAGTGGGTGTGCTGCTCGGCCGGGGGCAACCGCAATTGGCACGCGGCGCGGCGCTGCTGTTCTCCTCGAACCTGGTGGGCATCGTGTTGATGGCCGCATTGGTATTCCTGTTGAGCGGGCTGGTCCCGCGGGACAACTTCCGCACGCACGGCCACCACATCGTGGCATCCCTGACGATGGCCATCATCGGCGCCGCAGCGGTGGCGATGATCCTCACCCCACGGTTCATCGCCCTCACCGGCCATGCGCGTGACCTCGAGGTTGCCACCGAGACGCTGACGAGCATGCTCAGCCCGGGCAGTGTGCTCAGCCACATCACGGCCTCGGGCAGCACCGTGCGCGCCGAGGTCACCAGCCCCACGTCTCCCCCGCCGGTCCAGACGGTGGCCGCCAGCCTCAGCCGCGCCCTGGGGCACCCGGTCACGGTGGAGCTGAGTTGGATTCCGCTGCACGACCCCGAACAGAGCCGGCCGAAAACCCCCCAGGTGCCGCTGAACGAACTCGGCCCGGTGATCCGGAGTTGGCTGGCCGGCCAGTCGCTGACGTTGCAGGGGCTCAGCTATGAGTCGGGGACCCTGGTCGTGGCGACAAACGGGCCGTTCCCGCCGAAGAAGTCCGAAGACCTGACGTCGCTGATCAACACGCGATTCAACACCGTGATCCCGGTCAGTCTGGCCTGGACCCGCACCCCGGATTCCCGCCGGTCCGATGAAACCAAGACCGCCCTCGACGCCGTGCGGTCCACCGCCGGAGCGTGGGCCGCCAAGCGCTCGGACACCTCGGTCCTGAGTATCTCGGGTACCTCCAGCGCTGTCACCGTCACTCTGATCGGCCCGACCAAACCCGACACCGAAGCACTGCAAGCGGACTTGCAGACCGCGTTGCCGCAGACCACGATCACCATTCAGTGGATATCCGGTGGGGTGCTGGTGGTCGCCACGCCCACGCCGGTCGCGACACCCGCGTCTTCGGCAGCGCCCACGCCTTCGGCGGCGCCCGGGCCCTCGGCAATGCCCACGCCTTCGGCAGCGCCCGCGGCGCCGACAGGTAGCGCCGGCGCGCCGGCGCCGGGAACCCGTGTCATCCCGCCGCCTGTGCCCTGAGCCCTGCCCGCCGCCCCTCCGGTGCCGGGCGGCTCAACTCGGCTGGATCTCGGGCGGAACCGGCGCTCAGACCACCCTGAGTTCGAGTCCTACGTTGCGGTCCATGCCTCCGCGCAGCTTGCTGAACATGTTGAAGACCTTGCCGACGACGCCGTAGCGGCTGCCGATCGCGTCGTAGACGGCCCCGGTCTGGGAGGTGTCGAGGATGGCCGCGGTCCCTTCGACGGACTCGCTTTTCGGACGCCCGCGCATGTCGCAGATGGCCAGGGTGATCCGCGGTGTGTTGCGGATCCGCTTGACCTTCCACGACGTGGCCTCGGTGATGACCAGCAGACGGTCGCCGTCGGCCGCCGCCCAGATGGGGACCGGCTTGGGCCGACCGTCCTTGGTGAACGTGGTGAGCAGGAGGTATTGCGCCTTGGCCAGGTCGGCGAACGTCGGAGTCACGACGCCAAATCTAGACGAATCCAGACGGTAGGGGCAGTTGAGTTCATCCTGCGTCCAGGGCGGTGGTGGTCGGCGTGTCGTCGCCGTGGACGCAGAGTCACCGCCACTGCCCAGCCCCCTGAGCATTCACTCTGCGCCCAGGGCACGGCCTACCCGCACTTCTGCGCCACAGGCGCAGTGTCAATGGGCAAGTGGCGGAGGGTCACCGGGACACGCCGGTGATCATCGCGGCATCCGGCGCCATACGGCTTGCGGCAGCAACTTCAGCAGGGCGAACATCGGCCGCAGTGCCCACGGAATCCAGACACTGCGCCGTCCCCGGGCCAGCGCCCGGGCTGTGGCCGCGGCGACCTGCCGAGGCGTGCTCGACAGCGGTGCCGCGGTCATGCCCTCGGTCATTCGTCCGATCACGAAACCGGGCCGAGCCACCAACAGCCGGACACCGGTGCCGTGCAGGGCATCGCCCAACGCGGTGGCGAAGCCGTCCAGGCCGGCCTTGGCCGAGCCGTAGACGTAGTTGGCGCGGCGCACCCGGACGCCGGCCACCGAGGAGAACACCACCAGTGAACCCCGTCCCGCCGGGCGCATCGCATTCGCCAGATGGGTGAGCAGGCTGATCTGGGCGACGTAGTCGGTGTGCACGATGGCGACGGCGTGCGCCGCGTCGGCTTCCGCCCGGGTCTGGTCGCCGAGAATCCCGAAGGCCAGCACCGCCGTCCCGATAGGTCCGTACCCGGTGACGATCCGCTCCACGAGGGGGCCGTGCGAGCCCAGATCATCGGCGTCGAACTCCTCGGTGTGCACCGCGGCCGCTCCGGCTGCGCGCAGCGCGGACACCTCGTCGCCGAGCCGGTCGGCAGTGCGCGCGGCCAGCACCAGCACCGCCCCCGGAGCCAGGAGCTGCGCGAGTTCAATCCCGATCTGGCTGCGGCCGCCGAAAATTACCACCGCGCCAACGTCCGTGTCGTCCACGGCAGTGATTATCGCCTGCGCTAGCGTGAGGGCCCATGGCCAAGACCACTGCGCGGCTGACCGACGACGCACTGGCGTTTCTCACCGAACGCCACCTGGCCATGTTGACGACGTTGCGCACCGACAACTCGCCGCACGTGGTGGCGGTCGGCTTCACCTTCGACCCCAAAACGCACATAGCCCGGGTGATCACCAACGGCGGTTCGCAGAAGGCCGTCAACGCCGAACGCGGCGGTGTGGCGGTGCTCAGCCAGGTCGACGGCGCCCGGTGGCTGTCGCTGGAAGGCCGGGCGGCGGTGCACAAGGACGTCGATTCGGTGCACGACGCGGAACTGCGTTACGCCCAGCGCTATCGCACCCCGCGGGTCAATCCGCGGCGGGTGGTCATCGAGGTCCACATCGAGCGGGTGCTGGGCTCGCCGCACCTGCTGGCCCGGGTCGAGTAGCACCGGGCGGTGCACCGGCGGGCGCCGGCCGTCGGGCGTCGGTGAATTGCGGGTGCGCCGGGCCGGTATTAGCCTCGCCAGCGTTTCCGGTCCGTGTCAACGCGCCAATGGGTTCGTGCGTCGCCGCGTCGTCGCCGACGCCACTGAGGGGGATCAGCGATGTTCGTTGACAGCGGGTTATTGCGTGCCGGCGCGAGCGCGGTCGGCCACGCGGGCGACCATGCCCGCCGAGGCGCCGATTGCCTTGCCCCGGTTGCGCTTTCGCCGGGGGTTTTCGGCGACTTCGCCGCGGCCGACTCGTTTCACCGGGCGGCGCGGTCAGCCCGGGATCGGCACCGACTGACCATGGCCACCCACGGCGAAACCCTGGCCTCGATCGGCGACCGGGCGCACCTCGCCGCCGCAGGATTCACCGGCATGGAGGTCGGCAACGCCGATGCGCTGCGGGTGATTCGATGCGCCTGCACTACATAAGCGTGACGAAGCTGGTCTCGGCCGCCGGCGGAGATCCGTGGGCGGTCGACACCACCCTGCAGCGCGGCCGCCCCGCAGAGATCTCGTCGCTGGCTCAGGCGTTTCACGATGCCGGCAACGGCGCGAGTGCCGCCGACATCGCATTCGCCGACGCACGCAGCCGCTTCGAGCGTGCGTGGAACCGCGAGACCGGCGAACATCCGATCAACGACGCGGCCGAGGTCGAACAGGTCACCCGAACCCTCGCCGATCAGGTCGCGCAGCTGCCGAAGATCGCAGCAGACCTCGAAACGGTGGCAGCGATTCTGGCCGAGGCGCAGCGGGCCTCCCGCGGCCAGATCAGCACACTGGAACACCGGCTGGAAGCCATCGATCGACAGCTCGGCGAAGCCTACGAACTCCTGCGCGCCGGACACCTGGCCATGGCGCGGGAATGGGCGCTCGACGACATCGTCGACGGCTTCGAACACGACGCCGTCAACGACACCGTCGCGGCACTCGACCGGGTGAATCGGATCCGGGACCGGTATTCGGAATCGCTGCACCGCTCGATGACCGCGCTGCGCGACCAGGACGGGTATGACGCGACTCTGGTCACCGGTCTGGCTGCCGTCGAACCCGCGGGGCAGGCCGGAGCAGAGCGAGACGTTCACGCCGCCCTGGCCGGCGATGTGGCGGCGGCAGAGCGGGTCAACGCCGTCCTGGATTCGATAACCGCCGAACAGCGTGCGGGGGGCACCCCGCTGACCGCTGAGCAGGCCGGCGTGCTCGGTCAGCTGCAGGCTCAACAGCACGGGATGTCGATCGACGCGCTGTGGTCCGCCGAACAACGCCTCGGCGACCAGCGCGAAATGATCGGCAATTCATGGCAGTTGATGAGCAACACCGCGATCCTGTTTCCCGCGACGGAGCCCACGTCCGGTGCATCGCCGGGTTCGGAGTTGCTCAACGGCGGTGCCCAGCGACTGCCCGGCAGTGTCGAAACCGCGCTCACCACACCCTGGGTGCTTTCGGTCGGCGGTATGTCGATCATCGGCAACGTCGTCAAAGACGGCAACCCGGCATTCCAGACCAACACCGAATTGGATCGCACGATGATCCGCCGGGCCTCGGCTGCGATGGCCACCCCGGACTGGCGTCGCGACCCGGCCAGCAACGGGCGGAGCAGCCTGCGGGACAACCCGTTCGATCCGGTGGTTGCAGGCGTTCTGGCCGCGGCATCACCGGACCACCGGGCGGTGCACGACATGCTTACCGGACCCGACGGCGCGGCATTCCTCGACAGCCTGACCCGCCACCACTGGTCGGATGGGGGCAAAGCCGTTGGGTCGCTGTTCGATTGGACGCAAAGCGGTGCGCGCGGCCCCGATTCCGCAATCGCCGGTGGGACCGCACGGGCCTACGCGTCATACCTCGGAGCCAACGAACCCCAACTGCTGCACCTGCCCGGCAACCACACCCTGGGCCAGGTGAACCCGGATCTGGTCCGGAGCATAGCCCGCGGACTCACCCCGTACGTCGGCAATATCGCTGGAACGTCAGGTGCGGTAGCGGAATTCGGTGGTTCCCTGGAAAACGGCGAGGGGTCCGCCGCCAGTGGCACGATGGCCGTCGCCAAAGCGGTGTTCTCGGTGCTGAGCACCGACCACGACGCATCCGACCAATTCAACGGCGCCGCCGATCGGCAGGCCCTGCTCGCCGAATCCGGCTACGGGCGTGAGTTTGTGGATCACCCATCGGCCCTGAACAGCTACAACGAGAATCTGCACGACGCGGCGACCCTGCGCGGCCTAGTCGCCGCCGGTGTCCGCAACGCCGCAATCGCCGACGTCGAGAATCATCAACTGTCCGAGGACACCGCGCTGCACACCGAATACGACCACCGGAAGAGCGCATACGAATTGGCCGCCAAAGGACTCAGCGGAGCCGCAGGGTTGATCCCCGGCGTCGGCCCGTCCGCGGGTTTGGGGGTCGGGATGCTCACCACGGCGCTGGAGAACGATGTCGTCGGGCCGGCGCCCACCGGCTCAGCCGCGATCGGCCATCCGCTGCCGGAGATGTCCGTCGGGCAGGCCGATCGCGAGATTCTCAATGCGCTCATCGCCTCCGGGCAGCACGTCCCCGTCCCGGGCGAGTATCTGGTCGACGGCCGGATC
This sequence comes from Mycobacterium sp., assembly GCF_047975165.1. Classification (GTDB taxonomy): domain Bacteria; phylum Actinomycetota; class Actinomycetes; order Mycobacteriales; family Mycobacteriaceae; genus Mycobacterium. The sequence goes on along the minus strand of NZ_JBKECZ010000032.1, from coordinate 59,482 downwards.
GCGACGCTGGACGAATTGGCGGGCAGGGTAAGAAATCTCACATCCGGCCGCTACGACCACGTCCTCAACCGGGCGCTGACCGAGCTGTTCGCGCAGAATTCCGGCGATACCTCCGGCGGGCCGCTCATCGCTGACCGGGACATGATCCTTCGCTACAACGCGGTGATCGCCGACCCGGACCCGCTGCATCGCTAGCGGGCGGGCGAACAGGTGCGCGCCGCGGGCGGCGAACCTGAATTACCCGAAACGCGAATCGGCGCTAGCATCGTGCCGGGAGCCTGGGCACGGCAGCGCTGGGCGCTGGGCGCTGGCGGGTGGCGGGCCTGGGGTCTGGGGTCTGGGGCCTGGAGCCTGGGCGCTGGTGCCTGGGGCCTGGGCGCTGGGGCCTGGGGTCGGGGGCCTTGGGCCTTGGGTCTGGTGCCTGGGGCCTGGCGGCAGACCGGCCTGGCGGGACGGCAGAGCTTGGGGGAAGCAATGAGCGCCGATGGCGACGAGCTGAGAATCAGCCTGGACCAGCTGTCGCAACTGCTCGGCATACCGCCGCCGCCGCTGATCGCCTCCGACGAGTTGGCAATGGGCAGTGCCACCGTCAGCGAGTTGCTGCGGGTGCTCGGTGTGGCCGCCAACGCCGGCGATGCCGCCGACTACGGCGAGGCGCTGGACGGGCATGGCGAGCGAGAAGCGCTGACTAACGACGCGCTCGCCAAATTCCCGTCGAACGAACAGCAGGCGACCGCACAACTGGACGGTGTCGGCGGTTCGGCAGAGATGTCACAGATGTTGCAGCAGGTGCCACAGCTGGCATCGGGCATTGCCGGGGGTATCGCCGGGGCGCTCGGGGGGATCCTGCAGCCGCTGAGCCAGATTCCACAGCAGGCCGCTCAGGCAGGGCAACAAGCGATGCAGATGGGCATGGGGATGCTGCAGAGCGCCGGCGCCGGTGAGGCCGAGGTGCTGCCCGATGAATTGATCGGTGGCGCCGGTGAATTCGGTGACGGTGAATTCGGTGACGGTGAATTCGGTGACGACGGGTTCGGCGGGGGCCCGGGTGGCAGCGGCTTCGGTGTCGGGGGCGCGGGCGGCGGCTTTGCGGGCGGCGGTGGCGGATTCGAGGGGACGACCCCGACCGCATTGCTGGGCCCGCCACCGACACCGACGCCAACGCCGTCACCGTCGCCCGGTACCTTTCCCGCGTCGTCGCAGGCCGCCGCACCGGTGGTCCATCCGGCAGTCGAGGCGCCACCGGTGCAGCGCGGACCGATGGGCGCCATGCCGATGGTGCCGCCGGGGGCCGCACACGGCGCCGGCGGCGCCGGCAAGGCCGCCGCACCGGACACCAAGCGCATCGTCGGACCGACGGTGAAGAACGGCGCGCCGGTGCAGGGACGCATCACCGCGCCGCCGCCCGCACCTACGCCGACCAGGCACACCGACGGGAAACCAATGGCGACGCGGCGCATCCTGCTCCCCGACGCCGTGCGCGACGGCGAAGGCCGAGCCTGACCAGCATGGAATTCCCCGCGGGCACCTGGTCGCAGCTACTCATCGGCGATCAATGGCCCAGCGATCAGGACCTGGCGGCTCTGAGTGCCGGCAAAGCCAACCGCGGTCGACTCGAACGCGAATTCAATCGTTATGCCGATGTGCTCGGCCACGCCGGAACGGGGCCGATAGCCGACCAACGCGGGATCACCGCGGACAATCTCCGAACCGCCTTTTCGCGTGGCGAAGACCAAGTTCGCAGCATTGCGGCGATGAACGCGGCAAAAGCAGCGGCCTACCGGACCGCCCGCGACAGCGTCGTGTGCCTGCGCCAGGATCTCGCGAACCTGGCCGGGAGCGGAAACGAAGAGATCGACAGCATTCAGCAAACCCCGGAGCCGACCGAAGCCAAGATCGCCCAGACTCTCGAGGTAATCCAGCGGTACCGATTGCTCGCCAACGTCGCCTCGGCAAAATGCGGCGGCAACGTACTCGACGCGCTGCAGCGAATCCTCGATGAACAAGGAACCGGGCAATCGGCCCGACAGTTCGCCGATGTCCATGGCCTCGACACCTCGGAAATGTTTCGCCAACCCCGGGACAACCACCCTTCCGGGACTCGCATCCGAGAAATGCTCGATTGCCCAGGCGCGCGGGCGGACTCGACCGGGGAACCGGTAGGCCCGGGCGGCCCGGCGCCCCAGCCGCACCCCGGCAGCCGTCCGCGGTCAAGCGTGAGCGTCGGCGACGCACCGCCGGCGTCGGAGATCGCCCCCGCTGCGGTGTCGACACCCGTACTCGCACCGCCGGCACCGGCGCCGGCCCCCGGCCTGCCATCACCGGCGGCGCCCCGTGCACCCATTGCGCCCCCGCTGCCCCCCGCGCCTACCGCCCCCTCCCTCAGCCCCCGCGAACTCGCACGGAGCTTCTCCAAGGGCCTCGAAGCCGGCGCGCCCCTCTCGGCAGCCGCTTACGCCGTGCCATCGCCACCGATCGCACCGGCGGAGCAGCCCGGGGAGCCCGCCGCCGCCGCACCTCCCCCCGCTGTGTCATCCGGCCACGCGCCGGCGCCGGCATTCGATTCACCCGCACCGCCACACCGCGGGCCAACCTCGGAGCCGTCGCCACCACCGGCAATCGCAGTCGCGCCCGCGGTCGCCGCTGTCGCGCCGCCCGCGCCAATGCCGGTCGCCGGCCCACTGCCGGGCTACGCCGCCGACCTCAGACCCCAGGCCCCGGCCCAGGCCCAGTCCCCGGCCTCGACATCGCTCGCATCGTCGGCGCCGGCCCCTGCCTCACCACCGGCACCCGCCGCGCCGAGTTCGGCGCCGGTGACGTCCGCGGCCGGCCACAGCGGCGCGGGTCATCCCACGGTGCTGCGTCGGCGTCCGCCGGCCGTCCCGGCCCCGCCGCCGGGGGCGGCAGTCGCGGCCCGAGCGGTAGCGGTCTGTGCCGATGCGGCTTCGGCGAACGGCGCTGCCGAAAATCGATTGCGGCGCTTGGTCAACGCCGTCGCCCGCCAACAACCGCGGCTGGCATGGCTGGCCGGTGACCGGGCCGACGACACCACGATCCTGTCGACCGATCTGGCCGGCGGATGGATTCCGCCGGGCATCGATCTGCCTTCCGCGGTGACACTGCCGCACCCCGCACACCGAGACGGCAGCCTGGAATCCCTGCTGGGCGACATCACCGCCGTCGCCAGGTACACACCGACCCAGGACACGCCCGACGGGGACGAACCGCCCGCCACCTCGCCGAGCCCGCGACTCGCCGCCGCCGTCGGCGATCTCGGCTGGGAGCTCACCCAGGCCACCCGGTGGCGCGATGGCCTGCCTCGGCTCGCCCATACGCTCGCCAAGGCCGCCGCCACGGGCACCGGTGTGCTCGATTCCGAGTTGCGGCTGCTGCGCGGGCACATCGAAACCGTCGGCACCACCGTGTTGGACAGTTACCCCGATGACGTCGACGCCCATGATGTCGGGAACTGGCAGCTACTTGCCGGCCTTGAGGCACTGATCGATGGCGACGAAACCGCCGCCAACTACCACCTCGCCTGGTTCCTGGCCGGGAGTCGTCGCGGGCGATGACGGCGTCGCGGTTCCGATCACGCCGCCGACCCGCTCCGCCGACCCGCTCCGGCGACAGCAAGCGAATCACCTCGGCGCGACCGGTGGCCGTCGGCAGTTGAACGCGGCAGCCGCCGGCCGAAGCGGCCGTAGCGATGTCTCCGAGCGCATCGAGGAGATCCTGACTGCCGAGGTCGGACCATAGCGGCAATCGTCGTCGATGCGGGTCCGCTATACGCCTACGTCGACGCCGACGACGCGCACCACGCGTCATCGCTGGAGCTGCTGCAAAGCCATCCGGGTCCGTTGATCGTCCCGACACTCGTGGTCACCGAGGTGGTCTACCTACTGAGTACTCGACTGGGTTACGAGCCCGAGGTGCGGTTCCTCGGCGACTTGGCCGATGGCGCTTTCACCGTCGAACCGCTGGCAGCCGGGGATTGGCTGCGGATCGCGGAACTGGTCGCGAGGTACCGAAGCCTGCCGCTTGACCCCGTCGATGCCTCCGTGGTGGTCACTGCGGAGCGATTGGGGATCGCGGAGATTGCGACTGTCGACCGTCGTCACTTCACCGTTGTCCGACCATGCCGCGCCGAGGCCTTCGCCCTTGTTCCGTGAGCCCCGCCGAGCCGGCGGCCCCAGCCCCACCGCACCTGACTACACCGGCACCACCGTCAGCTCCCGCGGCCGGTTGTTGACCGATACCGCCCCGTCGTCGGTCACGATCACGATGTCCTCGATGCGCGCGCCCCAGCGCCCGGCGAAATAGATTCCGGGCTCGATGGAAAATGCCATGCCGGCGGCCAGCTCCGTATCGTTGCCGGCCACGATGTAGGGCTCCTCGTGCACGCTCAGCCCGATACCGTGCCCGGTGCGGTGCACGAAGTACTCGGCGAGTCCGGCGGCGACAAGCGTGTCGCGGGCGGCGGCGTCGACCCGCGATGCCGTCACCCCCGGGCGCACCGCCTCGAATGCTGCCCGCTGCGCCCGCTGCAGAATCGAATATTGCTGCGCGACAGTACTATCCGGCTCACCTATGCTGTAGGTGCGGGTCGAGTCGGAGTGGTACCCGGGCCGGTAGCTTCCGCCGATGTCGACGACGACGATGTCCCCCCGGGCCAGCCGGCGGTCGGAGTAGCCGTGGTGCGGGTCAGCTCCGTGCGGGCCGGATCCGACGATGACGAACGCCACTTCGGAATGCCCCTCTTCGACGATGGCCTCGGATATGTCGGCGGCAACGTCGGCTTCGCTGCGGCCCGGTAGCAGAAGGCTGGGCACCCGGGCGTGCACCCGGTCGATCGCCGCCCCCGCCTCCCGCAACGCGTCGATCTCAGCCTGCTCCTTGACCATTCGCAATTCCCGCAGCACGCCGGTGGCCAGCGCCGGCATCGCACCCAGTTCGGCCGCCAGCGGCAACAGATGTAGCGCCGGCATGGAATCCGCGACAGCCACCGAACCGGAGGCGCCACCGAGGGCATCGCGCACCAGACGGTAGGGGTCGTCGCCGTCGGCCCAGTCCAGGACGGCCAGTCCCAGGTCCGTCGCGGCCGAGGCTTTCAGGGAGGCCATCTCCAGGCGCGGCAGCACCATCGCCGGGGCACCGGAAGCGGGCACCACCAGTGCCGAAAGCCGCTCGAATGTCTCCGCGCGCGACCCGAGCAGATACCGCAGGTCGTAGCCGGGTGTGATCACCAGCCCGGCCAGGCCCGCCCGGGCGGCCAAGCCGGCCGCGGCGGCCAGCCGCCGGGCATACACCGAGGTTTCGAACCGGTGAGAATCCATGGCAGCCAGGCTAACCGGGCGCCCTGGCAGGATGGGCGGCATGCCCGCCCCGCTACTGCTGCTCGATGGCGCCAGCATGTGGTTCCGCTCCTACTTCGGCGTGCCGTCGGTGATCACGGCGCCCGACGGCCGCCCGGTCAATGCGGTTCGCGGCTTCATCGACTCGATGGCGGTGGTGATCACCCGGCAGCGCCCCTCCCGGCTGGCGGTGTGCCTCGACCTGGACTGGCGCCCGCAATTCCGGGTCGACCTGATCCCGTCGTACAAGGCGCACCGGGTTGCCGAGCTCGAGCGCGAGCCGGAGCCCGGGCCGGCCGGGCAGGCCGACCCCGAAGAAATACCCGACGACCTGACACCGCAGGTCGAGATGATCACCGAACTGCTGGACGCCGTCGGGATCGCGACGGCGGGCGCGCGGGGTTTCGAGGCCGACGACGTCCTGGGGACGCTGGCCGCACGGGAACGCCGCAACCCCGTCGTCGTGGTCAGCGGGGACCGCGACCTGCTGCAGGTGGTGGCCGACGATCCGGTCCCGGTTCGCGTCCTCTACCTGGGCCGGGGGCTGGCCCGGGCCACCCTGTTCGGGCCGGCCGAGGTGGCGGAAAAGTACGGGGTCCCGGTGGATCGCGCCGGAGACGCCTACGCCGAACTGGCGTTGCTGCGCGGCGACCCGTCCGACGGCCTGCCCGGGGTGCCCGGCATCGGCGAGAAGACCGCGGCCGCGCTGCTGACGCAACACCACTCGCTGGCCGATATCCTGGCCGCCGCCGAGAATCCGGAATCCGCCATGGCCAAGGGTGTGCGAGCGAAACTACGTGCCGCCGCCGGCTACATCGAGGCCGCCGGCACCGTGGTGCGGGTCGCCACCGACGCCCCCGTCACACTGTCGACCTCCACCGACAACGTGCCCTCGCGCCCCGTCGACCCGGATCGCACCGCCGAACTGGCGGCCCGCTACGGAGTCGGCTCGTCGATCGCCCGCCTGCGCACGGCGCTCGACGGGCTCTCCTGACGGCTGCCGGGGGAAGCTACTGGGGCCGGCCGACCTCGTAGGTGCCCTTGTCGTCCTGGAAGGTCACCGTGACGTGCTTGGCCGCACCATCGATGCTGACCGTGCAGTCGAAGGTGCCGCCCTTCTTCACGGTCGGGTTCGAGCCGCCGTTGCATTCGACGTCCTTGACGTTCTTGGCGCCGTAGCCGTTGGTGTCGTCGGTGAGGATCTGTTGCACCCCGTCGTTGGCCTTGCTGACGTCCAACTGCGTGGTGACGAAGAACCCGGGAACCAGGAACCCGAGAATCCCCACGGCGAGAAGGAACAGCACGGCGATCCCGCTCGCCACCGCAACCAGCGTTCCCCTGGAGCGTGTCGGTGACCCATCCGGCTGACCCGGCTGACCCGGCTGGTCGGGCTGGCCGTACTGGCCCGGCTGGCCGTACTGGCTCGGCTGGCCGTACTGCGGCGGTTGGCCGTACTGGCTCGGCTGGCCGTACTGCGGCGGTTGGCCGTACTGGCTCGGCTGGCCGTACTGCGGCGGTTGGCCGTACTGGCCCGGTTGGCCGTACTGCGGCGGTTGGCCGTACTGGCCCGGTTGGCCGGACTGCGGCGCGGCGCCGAACTGGGTTTCCTGAGAGCCCAGGTCCGATCCGTAGCCCGGCTGCTGGTAGTTCTGCGGATACGCGGGGTCGGCCGGCGGCTGGTAGCCGGCAGGATATTCCGCCGCCGGATAGGACTGCGCCTGCCAGGTCGCGTCCTGCCCCGCCTGCGGCTGCCAGGCGGACCCCACCGCCGTTGCGTCCGAGGAACCCTGCTCGGGCTGCTGCCACCTCGGGTCTGACCCCTGCGGTCCACTCATCGTCACTCCTCAGTCGAAATCGTCCTGGCCGCCCAACGGCAGTGCAGTCCCGCGGCCATCGCCTGCCGCAACGTTCCCGCACGTTCGGGCACATTCCGAATGCCACCGTAACCTCGGCCAAGCCTACCCGGCGTCAACCGCGACGACGCCGCGCCGGACGTCATTGATCGCGCGCTTGGCGGCGGCCCGCACCTCGGGGTCGGGTGCGGCGATACGCACCTGATCAAGCAGGTCGAGCGCTTGGCGGCACCAGCGGACGAAATCCCCCGCGGATAATCCTGCTGACCGTGCCGGCGACCGCGCCGTTCCGGCGCTCCCGGAATCGGCTGCCGCCAGGGCCGCCGCCAGGTCGCCGGTGCGGGCCCACCGGTAGACAGCCCGGACGAAGCCGTCGTCGGGTTCGCGACTGAGGGCGATCCGGTGCGTCTGCTCGTCGGCACGCAACGCCGACGACATCCGCAGTGTCGCGACCAGCGCCCTGCGCAACGCTGGCGTGGGGCTTTCCGAGCCGAACGGCGCGCCGGAGCCATGGCCGTCGCCGCCGCGCGTCTCGTAGAGCACCGTGGACACCACCGCCGCCAGCTCGGCCGGTTTCAGGCCCGACCACGCACCGGTGCGCAGGCACTCGGCCACCAGCAGGTCGCTCTCGCTGTAGATGCGCGCCAGCAGCCGGCCGTCATCGGTGACCCGAGGGTCGGTCGCCGAGCCCCGGATGAACTCGCGCTCGGTGAGCAGCCCGACGATCCGGTCGAAGGTGCGCGCCAGGGAGTTGGTGGCGGCGGCCACCTTGGCGTCGAGTTGCGCGTTGTCTCGCTCGATGCGCAGGTAGCGCTCGGCCTGGCGCACGCGTTCCTGCACGCCGGCCTCGCCGTGGCAGGGATGGCGTCGCAGTTGCTCGCGCAGTGCGGACAATTCGGGGTCGTAGTGGGCGTCCTCCTCGTCGCGCCGCACCTTGGGGATCGTCAGCCCTTCGGTGGCCGACCGCAGCGCCGAAGCCAGGTCGCGGCGCACCCGCGGCTGGCGGTGTTCGACGCGCTTGGGTAGCGACATCGACCCGACCGGCGGTGTCGCTCCGGAATAGTCGGCGCAGGAGATCCGCCCCGCCCAGCGGTGTTCGGTCAGCACCAGCGGTCGCGGATCGGCGGCGTCGCGAGCGGATTCCAGGACGACAGCGAGCCCGCCGCGCCGTCCGTGGCTGATGGTGATGATGTCGCCGCGGCGCAGCGCGGCCAGTGCGTCGCTGGCCGCCTGGCGGCGCTGCAGCCGCGAGGCGCGCGCCTGGGAGCGTTCGCGCTCGGAGATCCGGGCGCGCAGCCGGGTGTATTCGAGGACGGGCGCCCGATGTCCGCCGAGGTCGCCGGCGATCTCGTCGAGCATCTTTTTTCCGCGTTCGACACCGCGGACCAGGCCGCTGACCGACCTGTCGGCCTGGTATTGGGCAAACGACTGCTCAAGTAGCCGGTGGGCCTGCTCGGGCCCCAGCTGCTGCACAAGGTTGATCGTCATGTTGTACGACGGTGCAAAGGAACTTCGCAGCCCGAACGTGCGGGTGGAGGCCAGGCTCGCGATTTCCGACGGCTCCGCGGTGGCCTCGCCGGGGTGCCAGAGCACCACGGCATGACCTTCGACGTCGATACCGCGCCGACCGGCCCGGCCGGTCAGCTGGGTGTACTCCCCCGGTGTCAGCGGCATGTGCTGTTCGCCGTTGAACTTCACCAGCTTCTCCAGCACCACTGTGCGGGCCGGCATGTTGATACCCAGCGCCAGGGTCTCGGTGGCGAAGACGGCCTTCACCAGGCCGGCGGTGAACAGTTCTTCGACCGTGTGGCGAAACACGGGCAGCATCCCGGCGTGGTGGGCGGCCAGCCCCCGCAGCAGGCCTTCGCGCCACTCGTAGTAGCCCAGTACCGCCAGATCCACCTCGGCCAGGTCGCCGCAGCGGTGCTCGATCACCTCGGCGATCTGGGCGCGCTCGGTGTCGGTGGTCAGCTGCAGCGGTGAACGCAGGCACTGCTGCACGGCTGCATCGCAGCCGACCCGGGAGAACACGAACGTGATCGCCGGCAGCAATCCGGCGGCATCGAGCGTGGCGATCACATCGGGCCGCGCGGGCATGCGGTAGAAGCGGGGCCGTCCGCCGGATCGTCCGGCACCTCCGCGCCCCCCGTGCCGACGGGGCCCGCGCCAGTCCGACAGCCGGTCGGCTTCCCGGCGGTGGGCGATGTGGCGCACCAGGTCGGTATTGACGTGCGGTACCGCATCGGCCGGTTTCCCGGTCCCCGCTCCGGCCCCGTCGCGGTAGTCGAACAGGTCGAACAGCCTCTTGCCCACCAGCACGTGCTGCCACAGCGGCACCGGCCGGTGCTCGTCGACGACCACCGTGGTGTCACCGCGCACCGTTTGGATCCAGCCGCCGAATTCTTCGGCGTTGCTCACTGTCGCCGACAGGCTGACCAGGCGCACCTCCTCGGGCAGATGGAGGATGACCTCTTCCCAGACGGCGCCACGCATCCGGTCCGCCAGGAAATGCACCTCGTCCATGACGACGTGGGAAAGTCCTTGCAACGCAGGAGAATCCGCGTACAGCATGTTGCGCAGCACCTCGGTGGTCATCACCACCACCGGCGCATCTGAGTTGACCGACAGGTCGCCGGTCAGCAGCCCGATGCGTTCCTTGCCGTAGCGGGCGGTCAGGTCGGTGTGCTTCTGGTTGCTCAGGGCCTTCAGCGGTGTGGTGTAGAAACACTTGCCGCCACCGGCCAGCGCCAGGTGCACGGCGAATTCGCCGACCACCGTCTTGCCGGCGCCGGTGGGTGCGCAGACCAGCACGCCGTGGCCGTGTTCCAGCGCGGCACAGGCCCGCCGCTGGAACCCGTCGAGTGTGAAGGAGAGCTCGCCGGTGAACCGGTCCAGCTCGGGCAGCTCGGGCTCAGGTGACGTCGTCATGGGTTCCGCTGATCGCCGACGGCGTCGGTATGGGTGCTGCCGGCTCGATGACCGACGCCTGATCATCGGGGATTTCGACGGCTGCATCCCGTTTGGCTTTGCGCTTGTCGTGCAGCCGGGCGATCTGGATGGCGAACTCCAGCAGAACCGTCAGCGCCAGCCCCAGCGCAGTCATCGAGAACGGATCGGATCCGGGGGTGAACACCGCCGCGAACAGGAACATCGCAAAGATCAGGCCCCGCCGCCACTCCTTGAGCCGCTGGTAGGTCAGCATGCCCACGAAGTTGAGCATCACGATCAGCAGCGGAAACTCGAAGCTGACCCCGAACACCACCAGCAGATTGATCAGGAAACCGAAATACCGGTCGCCGGACAACGCGGTCACCTGAACGTCGCTGCCGACGGTCAACAGGAAACCCAGAGCTTTCGACAGCACCAGGTAGGCCAGCACCGAACCGGCGAGGAACAGCACCGCGGCGGGGACCACGAAAGCAACGGCGAACCGGCGCTCCTTCTTGTAGAGCCCAGGGGTGATGAACGCCCAGAGTTCGTAGAACCACACCGGACAGGCCAGCACCACCCCCGCGGTCATGCCAACCTTCAGACGCAGCATGAACTGGTCGAACGGCGCGGTGGCCAACAGCCGGCACTGCCCGTCGGCGCTGATACTGGCCCGTGCGGACGGGGGCAGCGCACAGTAGGGGTGGCGCAGCCACTCCCCGAGGCTGTCCAGCCCGAAAATCGGATGCGAATACCAGATGAAGCCGAAAATCGTGGTCACCACGATCACGGCCAGCGAGACGAGCAACCGGGCGCGCAGTTCGGTCAGGTGATCGACCAGCGACATGGTCGCGTCGGGGTTGACGCGACTGCGCCGGTTGCGCAGGTTGAGCCGTTTGAGAGAACCAAGGGTGCGCGCCGAGACCCCGGAACCTTTCACCACACTCGGTCAGCGCGCCGCCGGGCTAAGCCCGACGGGCCTGGTCCTGCCCCTGCTCGGCGCCCTCCGCCGGGTCGACACGCTGGGCTTGCACCGGCGTTGGGGCGACGGCGGGAGGCGCCGGGGGTTGCGGGGGCGTGTCGGGGCGGTTCTCGCTCTGCATCTCGCGGACCTCGGATTTGAAGATCCGCAACGATTTACCGAGCGAGCGCGCCGCGTCGGGGAGCCGCTTGGAACCGAACAGCACGATCACCACGATCGCCAGAATCAGCCAGTGCCACGGTTGAAGACCGCCCACTTCGATCACCTCCAGACGTTCGGCCCCGATGCTACCGCAGCTCGGCCGCCCGATAGGCCCCAAGCGCCCCCTCGGCGGCGGCGCGTACCCGGTGCGCCAGCGATTCGGGCGCCAGCACCGCCACCTCCGATCCGAAACCCAGCAGCAGCCGCGTCATCCAGTCGTCGGAGGCGTAGGTCATGGTCGCCTCGCACCAGCCGCCGGGGAGCTCCCGAACGTCACGCATCGGGTAGTACTCCAGCATCCAGGATGCCGACGGTGCCACCCGCAGCGTCGCCGAGGGCAGGGCCGGGTCGCCGTCGAACAGCGAGGTGTCCGTCGGTGACCGGCGCACCGGGTCGGGCAGTACCGCCGGCTGCCCCAGCTCGGTGGCGTCGACGATGCGGTCGAACCGGAAAAGCCGGACCCCTTCGGCTTCGCGGGACCAGGCTTCGAGGTAACTGTGGCCGCCGATCAACACGACCCGGATGGGGTTGACGGTCCGCGTGGTCAGTGAGTCGTGCGAGGCGGCGTAGTAGTCCAGGGTCAGCGCGCGCCGGTCGCGCACGGCCGCCCGGACGTGGGCTGCCGCGCGGCTCTCCAGCCGCGCCGGTTGATCGACGGCGGTCGCGACGTGTTCGTGTCCGGTCGTTGCGACGCCGGCAACCGCGGCGATCTTGACGATCGCGCTGCGCGCCGCTCGCGGATCGACCACACCGGGAATGTCGGCCAATGCGCGCAGCGCCACCAGCAGGCCGGTGGCCTCCGGCGAGGTCAACTTCAATGGCCGGTCGATGCCCGCGGCGAAGGTCACCTTGACGGTGTCGCCGGAGAATTCGAAGTCGATCAGGTCGCCGGGCAGGTAACCGGGTAGCCCGCACATCCACAACTGATTGAGGTCGGCCTCGAGTTGCTTTTCGGTCACACCGAGTTCATTGGCCGCATCGGCTTTGGTGATCCGCGGGTTGGCCAGCAGGTACGGCACCATGTTGAGCAGGCGTACCAGCCGGACGGTGATGGCGGTCATGCCGGCGCCTCCGCGCCACCGGCCGCGGCACGCAGCCGGGTCAGCACGTCCTCGCGTAGCGATGGCGGCTCCAAGGCGATCGCGTCGGCGCCGTAACCGGCGATATCGCGGGCCAGCCGGTCGGCGAATACGATCTCGATCTCGATCACATCGCCATCGCGGCCTGCCAGGCGCCGGGGCCCCAGCGGCGTTGCACCCCGGCGCAACGCGGTGGCCCGGCCCCGGGCGACCCAGACCGACGCCCGGGCACCGGTAGGCGTCCGCGCGACCGCCTTGGCGACGATCCCGGACAGGTCGGCGCCTGCGGGCACGGTGACCACTCCGCGTTCCCCGACGGGTGTGACGCTCGCGCCCATTCGCGACAGCCGGAAGACGCGGGTGGCGTTGCGGTCCCGGTCGTGGCCGACGAGATACCAGCGGCCCTGCTCGGTGACCACACCCCACGGTTCCACGGTGCGGGTGGCAAACGGTTCGGCCCGCGTCGGGCGATGCGCGAACTGCACGACCCGACCGGATTCGATGGCCGACAGCAGCGGTCCCAGCACATCCTCGGACCCGCGCAACCCCGGGAAACCGGCAGGGGCGGCGATCGCCACCGCGGACCCGCCGTCGGCGGAGTCGACCTCCACGCCGGCCGCCCGCAGCTTGAGCAGCGCACCCTGGGTGGCGGTGATCAATTCCGGCGATTCCCACAGTTGGGTGGCCACCGCCACCGCCGCCGCCTCGTCGGCGTTGAGCTCAACCGGCGGCAGGGCATAGGCGTCCCGGTTGATCCGGTAGCCCTCGGTGGGATCCAGGTTGGACACCCGGCCCACTTCCAGGGGGATGCCCAGGTCGCGCAGCTCGTTCTTGTCGCGTTCGAACATGCGCGAGAACGCGTCGGAGCTGGGGCTGTCGGCGTATCCGGCGACGTTGGACCTGATCTTCTCCGCGGTGATGTAGCCCCGGGTCGACAGCAGTGCGATGACCAGGTTGACCAGCCGTTCGACTTTCGATATGGCCATGCGGTTCAAGATAGGTGCTACATGCTCGCGATCAGCCGCTTGACTCGCTCGTCGACGGCACGGAACGGATCTTTGCACAGCACCGTGCGCTGCGCCTGATCGTTGAGCTTGAGGTGCACCCAGTCGACGGTGAAGTCCCGGCCGGCGGCCTGAGCTGCACTGATGAACTCACCGCGGAGCCTGGCCCGAGTGGTCTGGGGCGGATTGTCGACGGCCTCGGCAATGTCCTCGTCGGTGGTCACCCGGGCCGCCAGACCCTTGCGCTGCAACAGGTCGAACACTCCTCGTCCACGCTTGATGTCGTGATAGGCCAGATCCAGCTGCGCGATCTTCGGGTCGGACAACTCCATGCCGTAGCGATCCTGGTAGCGCTGGAACAGCTTTCGCTTGATCACCCAGTCGATCTCGGTGTCCACCTTCGCGAAATCCTGGCTTTCCACGGCGTCGAGCTGACGCCCCCACAGGTCGACGACCTGCTCGAGCTGCGCGTTCGGCTCCCGGGTCTGCAGGTACTCCACGGCGCGGCTGTAGTACTCCCGCTGGATATCCAGCGCTCCGGCCTGCCTGCCGCCGGCCAACCGCACCGGCCGCCGGCCGGTGACGTCGTGGCTGACCTCGCGGATGGCACGGATCGGGTTGTCCAGCGAAAAGTCGCGGAACGCCACGCCGGCTTCGATCATCTCCAACACCAGGGCGGCGGCACCGACCTTGAGCATCGTGGTGGTCTCGGACATGTTCGAGTCGCCGACGATGACGTGCAGCCGCCGGTATTTCTCGGCGTCGGCGTGTGGTTCGTCGCGTGTGTTGATGATGGGGCGGCTGCGGGTGGTCGCCGAGGAAACGCCTTCCCAGATGTGTTCGGCACGTTGGGAAAGGCAGAACGTCGCGGCCTTGGGGGTCTGCAATACCTTGCCGGCGCCGCAGATCAGCTGCCGGGTCACCAGGAACGGCAGCAGGACATCGGAGATCCGGGAGAACTCCCCGGCGCGCACGATCAGATAGTTCTCGTGGCAGCCGTAGGAGTTGCCCGCGGAGTCGGTGTTGTTCTTGAACAGGTAGATGTCGCCGCCGATGCCCTCGTCGGAGAGTCGCTGCTCGGCGTCGACCAGCAGATCCTCCAGCACCCATTCCCCGGCCCGGTCATGGGTGACCAGCTGGGTCAGGTTGTCGCATTCGGCGGTGGCGTATTCGGGATGGCTGCCCACGTCGAGATAGAGCCGGGCGCCGTTGCGCAGGAACACGTTGGAGCTGCGCCCCCAGGACACCACCCGGCGGAACAGGTAGCGGGCCACCTCATCCGGGCTCAGCCGCCGATGCCCGTGAAAGGTGCAGGTGACACCGAATTCGGTCTCGATGCCCATGATTCGACGCTGCACCCATTCGAGGGTACTGGTTGGCTTCGGGCGGCGGTGCGCAGCCGCGCCCGAATCACGGGTCCGGGGATTCTTCGGCGTCGGGCTCCCGGCCCGACCCCGCGGGTTCGGTCTGCTCCAGCAGCGACTCCAGCGCCGGGCGGCCGATCCGCTTGAACGCCCGCCGCGGCCGGCCGGCGTCGAGGATGGCCACTTCCAGGCTCTCCGCCTCCGCGCCGGTCTGGCCGCCGGCGGCGGCAGCGGCGGCAGCGGCGGCGGTCCCGGCGGTGCCGGCGGATTCGGATCGCAACGCCTCCACGGCGATTCGCAGCGCCTCGGCCAGGCCGGCGTTCTCGGTGTAGGACTCCTTGAGCGCGGTGACGATGGGTTCGGTGGTGCCGCCCATCACCACGAAATGCGGCTCGTCGGCTATCGAACCGTCGTAGGTGATCCGGTAGAGCTCGGGGGCTTTCGATTCGCCGTAGTGGGCGACCTCGGCCACGCACAGCTCGACTTCGTAGGGCTTGGCCTGCTCGGTGAAGATGCTGCCGAGAGTCTGCGCGTAGACGTTGGCCAGCTGGCGGCCGGTGACGTCGCGGCGGTCGTAGGCGTAGCCCCGGGTGTCGGCGAATTGGATTCCGCCCCGCCGCAGATTGTCGAATTCGTTGAATTTGCCGGCGGCGGCGAATCCCACCCGATCGTAGAGTTCGCTGATCTTCTGCAGCGATCGCGACGGGTTCTCCGCGACGAACAGCACCCCGTCGGCGTAGGTCAGGGCGACCACACTGCGGCCGCGGGCGATGCCCTTTCGTGCGAGCTCGCTGCGCTCGCGCATCGCCTGCTCGGGCGAGATGAAGTACGGGAAGCTCACCTCTCACCGCCCTCGGTGCCCGAAGTGTCCGGACGGGACCGGCGCTGTACGACCTCACGCGCGATGTCGGCGATCCGCGCCTCGGCGATCTCGGCCGCACCGTGTGCGTCGATGGCGACGGCGGTGGGGTAGATACCGCGGACCAGATCCGGCCCTCCTGTCGCGGAGTCGTCGTCGGCGGCGTCGTAGAGCCCTTCCACGGCTACCCGCAGCGCCGAATCGGCGTCGGCGACCCGGGAATACAGCTTCTTCATCGATGACTTGGCGAAGATCGAGCCCGAGCCCACCGACTGGTAACCCTCCTCCTCGATGTTCCACCCGCCGGCCGCGTCGAAGGAGACGATGCGGCCCGCGTCCTGCGGGTCCGCGGCGTCGATGTCGTAGCCGATCAGCAGCGGCACGGCCACCAGCCCCTGCATCGCGGCGGGCAGATTGCCGCGCACCATGATTGCCAGCCGGTTGACCTTGCCGGCGAACGTCAGCGGCACACCTTCGAGTTTCTCGTAGTGCTCGAGTTCGACGGCGTACAGGCGGGCGAACTCCACGGCGATGGCAGCGGTGCCGGCGATGCCGGTGGCGGTGTAGTCGTCTGTGATGTACACCTTGCGCACATCACGTCCGGCGATCATGTTGCCCTGCGTCGAGCGGCGGTCGCCGGCGATCAGGACGCCGCCGGGGTATTTGAGCGCGACGATGGTGGTTCCGTGCGGCAGTTGCTCACCGGCCCGAGCTCCGCCGAAGCTCGTCGGGAGCAATTCCGGCGCCCGGTGGCGCAGGAACTCGGCGAAAGACGACAGACCGATAGCGCCTATCGCGGGAACTCCGGACGTTGACGGGTTGACGGACAGGCGATCAGGCAGGGGCCAGGTCACTGGCCGCCCTTTTGGACGTATGCGCGCACGAAGTCCTCGGCGTTCTCTTCAAGAACGTCGTCGATCTCGTCGAGCAGGTCGTCGGTGTCCTCGGTGAGTTTTTCGCGACGCTCCTGGCCGGCCGCGGCGCCTGCGGCGAGATCGTCTTCGTCTCCGCCGCCGCCACCGCGTTTGGTCTGCTCCTGGGCCATCCCCGCCTCCTGCTTCGTCATCGGCCGGCGGGAGATGTGCATCCGCCCGCCGGCATGTCTCTACCCTACCGGTCCGCTCAGGCCGGTCGCCGCCGTGAGCAGGCCCATCCGCGGGACCCGGGCCCCCGGGCCGCAGGTGTGCCGGCCGGTGTGTCAGCCGGTGAGCTGCTCCACCAGTTCGACGGCACTGTCCACCGAATCCAGCAGCTCACCGACATGGGCTTTGCTGCCGCGCAGCGGTTCCAGTGTCGGGATCCGCACCAGCGACTCCCCGCCCAGGTCGAAGATCACCGAGTCCCAGCTGGCCGCGGCGATGTCGGCGCCGAACCGGCGCAGGCACTCACCGCGGAAGTAGGCGCGGGTGTCGATCGGTGGGTTGTCCACCGCGTCGATCACCTGGTGTTCGGTGATCAGCCGCTTCATCGATCCCCTGGCAACCAGGCGGTTGTACAGGCCTTTGTCCAGCCGCACATCGGAGTACTGCAGGTCGACCAGGTGCAGCCGCGGCGCCGACCAGCTGAGGTTCTCGCGCTGCCGGAAGCCTTCCATCAGGCGCAGCTTGGCCGGCCAGTCCAGCAGTTCGGCGCATTCCATCGGGTCGCGTTCGAGCAGGTCGAGCACGTGTGCCCAGGTCTCGATGACGTGGGAGGCGCGCGGGTCGGGATCGCGGCGGCCGACCAATGCGGCTGCCCGGTCGAGGTAGATCCGTTGCAGCGCCAGGCCGGTCAACTCGCGGCCATCGGCCAGGGCCACGGTTTGGCGCAGCGAAGGATCGCGGCTGATCGCATGCACCGCGTGCACCGGCCGGGCCAGTGCCAGATCCTCGAGTTCGACGCCTTCCTCGATCAGGTCGAGCACCAGCGCGGTGGCGCCGAGCTTCAGGTAGGTCGACGTCTCGGCGAGGTTGGCGTCGCCGATGATGACGTGCAGGCGGCGGTACCGGTCGGCGTCGGCGTGCGGTTCGTCGCGGGTGTTGATGATGCCGCGCTTGAGGGTTGTCTCCAGCCCGACCTCGACCTCGATGTAGTCGGCGCGCTGTGCCAGCTGGAAGCCCGATTCGTCACCCGACGCACCGATGCCGACACGACCCGAGCCGGTCACCACCTGCCGGGAGACCAGGAACGGGGTCAGGCCGGCGATGATCGCCGAGAAGGGCGTCTGGCGCGACATCAGGTAGTTCTCGTGCGACCCGTACGAGGCGCCTTTGCCGTCCACATTGTTCTTGTAGAGCTGCAACCTGGCGGCCCCGGGCACGCTCGCGACATGGCGGGCCGCCGCCTCCATCACCCGCTCCCCGGCCTTGTCCCAGATCACCGCGTCGAGCGGATCGGTGCATTCGGGTGCCGAGTACTCCGGATGCGCGTGGTCCACGTACAGCCGGGCGCCGTTGGTCAGGATCATGTTGGCCGCGCCGACCTCGTCGGCATCGACGATCGGTGGCGGGCTGGCCGCACGACCCAGGTCGAAACCGCGGGCGTCGCGCAGCGGGGACTCCACTTCGTAGTCCCAGCGGGTGCGCTTCGCCCGTTGGATACCGGCGGCGGCGGCGTACGCCAGTACCGCCTGAGTCGAGGTCAGGATCGGATTGGCAGCCGGGTCCGACGGCGAGGAGATACCGTACTCGACCTCCGTCCCGATAATCCGTTGCATGGCCCAGACACTACGGTCTGGGCGCCGGCGACCTAACCTCTGGGGTTCGCCATCCAGCCGCGATGCCGCATGGCCGCCTTCCGGGCAGCCTTGGCAATTGCCTTGTCGGGCAGATGGCGCCCCAGCGTGTCGAGCACGATCGCCGTCTCGGGTGCGCGATGCCGCCACATGCCCTCGAGTACCGCTGGCGGATCCAGGTACTGGACGAAGAAGTCGCAGAGCTGTTCGGGGTCGGCGACGCTCAGCGCCCATAAACCATCGACGATCGAGCCCAGATCGACGAAACTGCCGAGCGTGTCCGCACCGGCCCGGCCGAGCGCTATCAACCAGAGTGCCGTATACCCGGCGGCGGGCGTGTCCAGCAACTCACGCACCAGTGGTTCCACCACCTCGATATCGAATTGCTCCAGGGCGATGAAGCCGGTCATCCGCGTATCGGCGCTGCCCGCCACCGCAATGGCCTCGACAATCAGTTTCACCCGCTCGACAGTGGAACGATCGGGCTGCCAGCCCGCCACCAGAGCCGCCAGCCGGCTGTCGGGCACCCGGGCCATCGCATCGAGAAGCGCGGCTCCGTCGCCGCCGGCGATGTCCTCAGCGCGGCGCAGTGCCCATCCGGCTTCCTCGAGGAGGTCCGGCAGGACCTGACGCCCGAGTGCGGTGATGGTCACGGTGCCGCCGGTCCACGAACTGGGGCCGTACGGCTCGGGCACCTCGACGCGGTCGGTCCAGCACACCACGCCGGCGGTGTCGAGGACATCGAAGAGGCGGCGCAGATTGCGCCTGACCAACCGCTCCCACCGCTGTGCGCTCAGGTGGTCCACAGCCGGTGCGGAGTGCTCAACCACCGCTAGCGCCCACCCCTCGATATCGTCCATCGGGAGCGCGGCATCCAGCCCAAGCAACGGCGTCAGCCAGTACACGATCCCCTCGTCGAGCAGACGGTGCAGTTCGGTCAGGTACCAAACCCGCCCGGAGAAGCGCGACCGCAATGGCCCCAGGTCGATGATCGCCGCAAACAGTTCCGCTCCCTGCTGCGCCCGGGAGCGGGCCGTCCAGGCTTTCACCGGGACCAGCCGGCCCTTGTACACCCGAACCGCACCGGCCGCCATGGCGACGTCGAGGATGAGGCCCAGTCCCGGCAGTTCCGCGGTGGAGACGGCATACCACCTTGCGTTGCCGATCCGGGGGTTTATGTCGTCACCGGTGTCGAGCAGCCCGACCAACGCACGGCCGTCGGCGAGTTTGAGATTTCCCTTGGCGGTCAACGTCTTTCCGTCCGGGCCGAGAAAATCACGCAGCCCCTGCACCTTGACGGCCAGCGGCGCCGCGGCCGCGGCGGCCTCGACCTCCTCGGGCGGTGACGCAACGTAGAGGAACGGCAGCTCATGGGACTCCGCCTCCGGCGGTGCCGGGGCAAACCTATCGGCGCGCGCCTTCCGTTTCCCGGATGGCAGCGCGTCGAACTCCTCAATCCGGGCCAACAGTGCGGCCTGCACCTGATCGTCGGACATATTGGCTAGATCCACGCCATCCAGCAGTGCCTCAGCCAATTCGAGGACTGGATCCCTCGCTTTCAGGTAAGGACCCCAAGCGTCCTCGACGCCGTCGAACATTTCGGCAGGAAGTTCGTCGTCCTCGTCGCCTTCCTCGGCGTACTCGTCGTAATCGGGATCGTAGAAATAGGGGTCGTCGTCACACGGGTCGTCGTCAGACAGGTCGTCGTCGAAAAGCTCAAATTCACCGTGGTCAGAAGCGCGGGGCTCAAAATCCATCTGCATGCGGCCCACGGTAATCCGGGGCACCGACAACCCCTTAGAGGTACTGCCCCAGGTTCGACTCGGTGTCGATGGCACGGCTCGCACTGGAACTCTTGCCGGTGACCAGGGTGCGGATGTAGACGATGCGCTCCCCCTTCTTGCCCGAGATCCGCGCCCAGTCGTCGGGGTTGGTGGTGTTGGGCAGGTCCTCGTTCTCGGCGAACTCGTCGACGATCGAGTCGAGCAGGTGCTGGATCCGGAGGCCGGGTTGCCCGGTTTCCAGCACCGACTTGATCGCGTTCTTCTTCGCGCGGTCGACGACGTTCTGGATCATGGCGCCGGAGTTGAAGTCCTTGAAATACATGACTTCTTTGTCGCCGTTGGCGTAGGTGACCTCGAGGAACCTGTTGTCGTCGATTTCGGCGTACATCCGCTCGACAACCTGCGCGATCATCGCCCTGATGCAGGCGGTGCGGTCGTCGCCGAACTCGGCAAGGTCGTCGGCGTGCACCGGCAGCGCCGCGGTCAGGTACTTCGAATAGATGTCCTGGGCCGCTTCGGCATCGGGACGTTCGATCTTGATCTTCACGTCGAGGCGTCCCGGCCGCAGGATGGCCGGGTCGATCATGTCCTCCCGGTTGGACGCGCCGATCACGATGACGTTCTCCAGCCCTTCCACGCCGTCGATCTCGCTGAGCAGCTGCGGCACCACCGTCGTCTCGACATCGGAGGAGACCCCGGTGCCGCGGGTGCGGAAGATGGAGTCCATCTCGTCGAAGAAGACGATTACCGGGGTGCCTTCGGAGGCCTTCTCGCGGGCGCGCTGGAAGATCAGCCGGATGTGACGCTCGGTTTCGCCGACGAACTTGTTCAGCAGCTCGGGGCCCTTGATGTTGAGAAAATAGGACTTGGCCTCGCGGGAATCGTCGCCGCGCACCTCGGCCATCTTCTTGGCCAGCGAGTTGGCCACCGCCTTGGCGATCAGTGTCTTTCCGCAGCCGGGTGGCCCGTAGAGCAGCACCCCTTTGGGTGGGCGCAGCGCGTACTCGCGGTAGAGCTCCTTGTGCAGGAACGGCAGCTCGACGGCATCGCGTATCTGTTCGATCTGGCGGGTAAGCCCGCCGATGTCCTCGTAGCTGACGTCGGGCACCTCTTCGAGCACCAGGTCCTCGACCTCGGCTTTGGGAATTCGCTCGAAGGCGTAGCCGGCTTTGGCGTCGACCAGCAGCGAGTCGCCGGGGCGCAGCTTGCGGGGGCGGCTGTCGTCGTTGAGTTCCCCGGAGCCGCCGTCGGGCAGATCCTCGGCGATCAGCGGCTCGGCCAGCCACACGATGCGCTCCTCGTCGGCATGGCCGACCACCAGTGCCCGGTGACCATCGGAGAGGACCTCGCGCAAGGTGGAAATTTCGCCGACCGATTCGAAGGTGCCGGCCTCGACGACGGTCAGGGCCTCGTTGAGCCGAACCGTCTGACCTTTGCGCAACGAGGCCGCCTCGATGTTCGGCGAGCAGGTCAGCCGCATCTTGCGGCCCGAGGTGAACACGTCCACGGTTTCGTCTTCGTGGGCGCCCAGCAGAACCCCGTAGCCGCTGGGCGGCTGTCCCAGCCGATCGACCTCCTCGCGCAGCGCCAGCAGCTGCTGGCGGGCATCTTTAAGAGTTTCCATTAATTTGGAATTGCGGGCGGCCAGCGAGTCGATGCGGGCTTCGAGTTGCTGCACGTCGCGGGGTGAGCGCGCCGGGCCCTGCTGGGCGACGGCGTTGTCGAGCCGCTCGCGAAGCGCCGCGGCCTCGCGCCGAAGTTGTTCCAACTCCGCGGAATCGTCGCTGGACAGGCGGCTATCGCCAGGGTTGTCGAATGCGCCAGAACGCTCTAGGTCACCCATGCTGCGCTCCTTTCCCACACCAGGAATCGCGTGGCGGATACCCCAACGCTACCGGCCGCGGGCACTCCATGTGCGCAGTCAAACGCATTGAACGTTCATGAAAAGTAACAAGTCGGGTCGCGCTGGTATTCTCAGGCCATCCTGCCGCGCGAAAGGGTATCTGTGATCGTGAAATCCGTAGCGAGCGGCGCTGTGGTCGCCGCACCCGCACCTGCCGGCCGCCGGTAGCCGGTCTGCCGCAGGTATGTCCCGCCACCTGTGGATCACCCTGACCGCCGGCGTGGCGGTGGCCGTAGCGGGGCTCCTCGGCTGCTCGCGTGGCTCGGACAGCGAATCGGACTCGGCCGGGGACTCCCTTCCCCCACCTACGCCGGCGGCGACGGCTGAAACCCCGCTGACCACTGTTTCCACCGTAGCCACCGCGACCGTCCCGCCCGCCACGGAACTGCCCGCGCCGGAGGCCCTCACCGGAGTGCTGGCCCGGCTCGCCGACCCGGCGGTGCCGGGCGGTGAAAAGCTGGATCTGGTCGACGGCTCCGGCCCCGATACCGCCGGCGCCCTGGACAGGTTCATCGCCGCCGCCCGCGACAGCGGCTACCTGCCGATGGCGTTCGAGGCCAACGACATCGCCCGATCGAGCACCGACCCGTCCAACGTGGCCGCCACCGTCGTCGTCACCACCGCCAATGAGGATCATCGCGAGTTCACCTTCCCGATGGAGTTCACCGCGGCCGGCGACGGTTGGCAGCTGTCCCGCAAGACCGCCGACATGCTGCTGGCCATGCAGAGTTCCGGAACGGTACCGCCGGCTTCACCAGAGCCGGCACCACCGTCGAATCCCGCTCCCCCCGCCGAGCCCGGTCTCCCCGCCGAGCCCGGTCCCCCCGCCGGCCCGTCTCCCCCAGGCTGACTTCACCGGATGTGGATCGGCTGGCTCGAGTTCGATGTCCTGCTGGGCGACGTGCGGTCGCTCAAACAGAAGCGCTCGGTGATCCGTCCGGTACTGGCCGAGTTGCGGCGCAAGTTCAGCGTCTCAGCCGCCGAGACCGACCACCAGGATCTGCACCGGCGGGCCGGCATCGGGGTGGCGACGGTCTCGGGTGACCGCGCGCACGCCGTGGAGGTTCTCGACCGGGCCGAGCGGCTGGTGGCCGCGCATCCGGAGTTTGAACTACTGTCTGTTCACCGCGGGTTTCAGCGCAGCGATGACTGATGCGCTAGCCGATCACGTCCCATGCCAGGCGACATCCTGCGCCCCAACGCATCCGGATGCGCACATTCCACTACCCGTCGCGTCCAGGGCGCTTGCGTCCCAGCGGCGCCGGGGCGACTGCGCCGGGCGCCAGCCGGCGGGTGGCCACCAGGAACGCGGTGTGCCCGCGCATCGTGTGCTGCGGACGCACGGCCAGCCCGACGACGTTCCAGCCGCGCTGCATCGTCTCCCACGATCGCGGTTCGGTCCAGCACTGCTGGGCACGCACCGCCTCGACGACCTGGGATAGCTGGGTGACGGTGGCCACGTAGATCAGCAGCACACCGCCGGCGACCACCAGCCGTGACACCGAGTCCAGGACCTCCCATGGCGCCAGCATGTCCAGCACGGCACGGTCGAAAACACCGTCGGACAGCTCCGAGTCGGCAAGGTCGCCGATGATCAGTCGCCAGTTCTCCGGCGGCCGGCCGTAGAAGGTGTCGACGTTGCCGCGGGCGTGCTCGGCGTGATCGGCACGCAGTTCATACGACGTCACCCGACCCCGCGGCCCGACCGCGCGCAACAGCGAAAGGGTCAGTGCACCCGACCCCGCCCCGGCCTCCAGCACCCGGGCGCCGGGAAAGATGTCGCCCTCGTGCACGATCTGGGCGGCATCCTTGGGATAGATAACCTGCGGCCCCCGCGGCATCGACATGACGTAGTCGACCAGCAGGTGGCGCAGCACCAGAAACAGCGCGCCATTGCTGGATTTGACCACGCTGCCCTGCTCAAGGCCGATGATCGCATCGTGGGCGACGCGCCCACGATGGGTGTGGAACTCCGCGCCCGGGGTTAGCCTCAGCGTGTAGTGACGTCCCTTGGCGTCGGTGAGCTGAACTCGCTCACCGGCGGTGAACACCCCGGTCGCCGACACGGGTCCAGCGTGCCAGGCGACCCGGCGATCCCGGCGCCCGGGTTTGCAGGCGCCCGGGTTTGCCGGGGCAGCCCGCGGCCGAGCCCTAAACTGCCGGTATGACGGACCGGTCGTCGGCATGAACTGCAGCTACTATCGCCGCCTACCCGGCAACGGCCCCGGCGACGGCCCCGGCAACGGCCCGAGTACCGGCCCGGGTACCAGCGAAGAACCCGGGGCGCATGCGGAGTTGGGGGCCGCATTCGACTCGACGGAGTGCACCCGCAGCAACTGGGGTCCCGACCTTCAGCACGGCTCGCCCCCGTTGGCGCTGCTGACCAAACTCATCGAGGAGCGTTCGGCGGGGTCGGGCCTGCGGATCGCCAGACTCAGCCTCGACATCCTCGGAGCACTCCCGGTGGCGCCGGTCCGGGCCCGGGCCTGGGTGGAGCGCCCGGGTTCCAGGGTCGCGATGATGGCCGCGGAAATGCGCGCCGGCAGCGGCGACGGAACCTCCCGCGCGGTCGCGCGGGTCACAGCGTGGCTGGTCAAGGCCTCCGACACCGGCGACCTGGCGAGCGACCGGTATCCGCCGTTGCGAGAGGGGTCGTCCCAGCCGGTGCCGGACGTCTTCGCCGGCGCGGGCGGCTATTTCGACACGATCAGCTGGCGTCCCCAGCGTGTCGAGGGCGGTGCGGCCGCCGTGTCCTGGTTCAGCACCAGAGCCCACATCGTCGATACCGACGACACCACGGCACTGCAACGGCTGACAGCGGTGGTGGACTGCGCCAACGGCGTCGGCAAGATCCTCGACCCCAGGCGCGTCGCGTTCATGAACACCGACACCGTCGTGCACCTGCACCGGCTACCGGTCGGCAACGATTTCGCCTTGCGCGCCCGCGCGTCGGTCGGTCCGGACGGGGCCGGGGTGACGACGGCCGAGGTCTTCGACAGCATCGGATTCGTCGGCACCTCGGCGCAGACTTTGCTGATTCAGCGGCGCTAGGTGTTCTTGACCGGTGGGTTGGCGACCCCGGGTCACAGTGCATCGGGGACCATTGCGCCCGCGAGCGCAACGGTGGCGAACCCGCCCAGCACCGCCAACGAATCTTCCAGCAGTGCGACGGGCAGCTCATGGCCGCCGTTCTGCACAACCAGTTGCCGGCGGGCGCGGTAGCCGCCCACGGTGCCCAGCACGGCTCCCATCAAGCCAGCCCCCAGCCCGCCGATCCGGTAGCCCCACGCGGTGCCGATGACAGCACCGGCCAGCCCGCCGAGGATGAGCCGGACCGCGAACACCACCGGCGTCAGACGGGTGGGGGCGCCGGGGAATTTGTCTAAGACCACCTCGGCGAAGGCCAGCACACTCAGGATCGCCACCGGCACAATGCTTCCCACCCACCAAGCCCACGTTCCCTGAATGTTCAGCCAACCGAGATAGGCCGCCCAGCAGACCGCGGCCGGCGCCGCCATCGACCGCAAACCCGCGACCGTACCGATGAGCAGGGCCAGGAACAGGACAAGTACCTGCGTCACGGCATTCCCTCCTGGGACAGACGCACTGCCTGGCGGCCGCGGCGGAAGTGCGCCGGGGCGTGCACGCGTCCCAGCCGGACGCTAACACAGCAGCCGCACCGATAGCCGATCAGAATCTGCAAAACCTGACATCCGATGCCAGGATCGCCTTCGCGCCGATCCCGGCGAGCCGATCCATGATGTCGTTGACCTCCCGGCGCGGCACCAGGGCACGAACCGCGACCCACTGTGCGTCGGCCAGCGGAGCGATGGTCGGCGACTCCAGGCCCGGCGTGATCGCGGTGGCCCGATCCAATACCGAACGCGGACAGTCGTAGTCGAGCATCAGATACTGCTGGCCGAACACCACACCCTGAACCCGGGCGACCAGCTGGTCGCCTGCCGCACCGGACCGGCTGCCGGGTTCGTCCCGTTCGATCAGCACCGCCTCCGAATCGCACAGCGGTTCACCGATGGCGACAAGATTGTGCAGGCGCAGGGTGCGGCCCGAACCCACGACGTCGGCAATGGCGTCGGCGACGCCGAGCTGCACCGAAATCTCTACGGCGCCATCGAGTCTGATCACCGTGGCCGCGATCCCCCGGTCGGCCAGGTCTTTTCGCACCAGGTTCGGGTATGCGGTGGCGATTCGCTTTCCGGCCAGGTCGGCGATAGTCCAGTCCGGCCCGGCGGGTCGCGCCGGCCCGGCATAGCGGAACCGCGACGATCCGAAACCCAGCCCCAGG
The DNA here is from genome assembly GCF_047975165.1 of Mycobacterium sp. Lineage (GTDB taxonomy): Bacteria > Actinomycetota > Actinomycetes > Mycobacteriales > Mycobacteriaceae > Mycobacterium. The sequence continues at coordinate 33,155 of NZ_JBKECZ010000032.1, read as the reverse complement.
CGTTCACGAACCGGCGCATCGGAATCCAGTGCGAGGTCGCGGCCGGTGATACCGAAGTCCAGCTCCCCCGAACCGACATAGATGGCGATGTCCTTGGGCCGCAGAAAGAAGAACTCGACGTTGTTGACCGGGTCGATGACGGTGAGATCCTTGGGATCGGTGCGACGCCGGTAGCCGGCCTCGGAGAGGATCTCGGCGGCCGGTTCGCTCAAGGCCCCCTTGTTGGGAACGGCAACGCGCAGCATGCTCACAGCTTCCGGTAGACGTCGTCGAGGGACAGCCCACGCGAGATCATCAGCACCTGCGCCCAGTACAGCAACTGGCTGATCTCGGCGGCCAGCTCGTCATCGCTTTGATACTCGGCGGCCAGCCACACTTCGCCGGCCTCCTCGAGGATCTTCTTGCCAAGCGCGTGCACCCCGGCATCCAGCGCGGCGACGGTGGCGCTGCCGGCCGGGCGGGTGCGCGCTCGTTCGCCGAGTTCGGCGAACAGTTCCTCGAAGGTCTTCACGGCCAGCGATTGTTCCATGTGGCGACCGGCAAAGTCACCTCTGTTTCAGCGCGGACGGGCAATCCGGCAGGGATCAGACGTTGAAGTACTTGGCCTCGGGGTGGTGCAGCACGAACGCGTCGGTCGACTGCTCGGGGTGCAGTTGCAATTCCTCCGACAGCGTCACACCTATGCGTCCGGGCTCCAGCAGTTGCATCGTCTTGGCGCGGTCCTCGAGGTTCGGGCAGGCCCCGTAGCCGAACGCGAACCGGGCGCCCCGGTAGCCGAGCTTGAAGTACTCTTCGACCGCCTCGGGATCCTCGGCCGACATCGCCCGGTTCCCCGCGAAGGTGAGCTCCTCGCGGATGCGGCGGTGCCAGTACTCCGCGAGCGCCTCGGTGAGCTGCACGCTGATGCCGTGCACCTCCAGGTAGTCGCGGTAGGAGTCCGACTTGAACAGCTCGTTGGCCATGTCGGCGATGGGCGTGCCCATGGTCACCAGCTGGAACGGCCACACGTCGACTTCGCCGCGGGCGGTGGCCGACTCCCGCGAGCGAATGAAGTCGGCGATGCACAGGAAGCGGCCCCGCTGCTGGCGCGGGAAGGTGAAACGGAATCGTGTCGGGGCGTCGGCGGAAGGCTCGGCCAGCACGACGACGTCGTCGCCCTCCGACACCGCCGGAAAGTAGCCGTACACCACGGCGGCATGGGCCAGGATACCTTCGGTGGACAGTCGGTCCAGCCAGTACCGCAGGCGCGGACGACCCTCGGCTTCCACGAGATCTTCATACGACGGTCCTTCGCCCCCGCGTTGACCGCGCAATCCCCACTGCCCCAGGAACAGTGCGCGCTCATCGAGCAGCCCGGCATAGTCGGCCACTGCCAGACCCTTGACGATCCGCGAACCCCAGAACGGCGGTGTCGGCACCTCGACATCGGCGGCGACGTCGGACCGCTCGGGAACCACCACCGGTACTTCGGTTGCTTTGCGCTGCGCCGCAATGCGTTTGGAACGTTCATGGCGGGCTTTGCGTTCGGCCTCCTTCTCCCGGGCGGCGATCGCCTCCGGACTGTCGGGGTCCGGCGCCTCACCCCGCTTGACGCTCATGATGTCGTCCATCAGCCGCAGACCCTCGAATGCGTCGCGTGCGTAATGCACTTCGCCCTGATAGACGTCGGCGAGATCGTTCTCCACGTAACTGCGGGTCAGGGCCGCCCCGCCGAGGAGCACCGGATACGACTCGGCGACGCCGCGGGTGTTCATCTCCTGGAGGTTTTCTTTCATCACCACAGTCGATTTCACCAGCAGGCCCGACATTCCCACCACGTCGGCCGTCTTGTCCTGGGCGACTTCGAGAATGGTCGCTATCGGCTGCTTGATGCCGATGTTGACCACCTCGTAGCCGTTGTTGCTCAAGATGATGTCGACGAGATTCTTGCCGATGTCGTGCACGTCGCCCTTGACGGTGGCCAGCACGATGCGGCCCTTGCCCGTGTCGTCGTCGCTTTTCTCCATGTGCGGCTCGAGGTGTGCGACAGCGGTTTTCATAACCTCAGCGGATTGCAGCACGAACGGCAACTGCATCTGGCCGGAGCCGAAGAGCTCACCGACGGTCTTCATGCCGGCCAGCAGGTCCTCGTTGATGATCCCCAGCGGGGGTTTTTGCGTCATCGCTTCGTCGAGATCGGCTTCCAGGCCGTTGCGTTCACCGTCGACGATGCGCCGCGCCAGCCGCTCGAACAACGGCAGCTTCGCCAATTCGGCCGCACGGGATTCCTTCGACGACGCCGCCGACACGCCCTCGAACAGCCGCATCAGCTCCTGCAGCGGGTCGTAGTCCTCACGACGACGGTCATAGACCAGATCGAGTGCCACCTCGCGTTGCTCGTCGGGTATCCGGTTCATCGGCAGGATCTTGGAGGCATGCACGATCGCCGAGTCCAGCCCGGCCTCCTGGCATTCGTGCAGGAACACCGAGTTCAGCACCTGGCGGGCGGCGGGGTTGAGGCCGAACGAGATATTGGACAACCCGAGTGTGGTCTGCACCTCGGGGTGGCGCTTCTTCAGTTCGCGGATAGCCTCGATGGTCTCCACACCGTCTTTGCGGGACTCCTCCTGGCCGGTGGCAATGGTGAAGGTCAGGGTGTCGATGAGGATGGAGGATTCGTCGACACCCCAGTTGCCGGTGATGTCGGTGATCAGCCGCTCGGCGATCTCCACCTTCTTTTCGGCGGAGCGGGCCTGGCCGTCTTCGTCGATGGTCAGCGCCACCACGGCGGCGCCGTGCTCGGCGACCAGTTCCATGGTCTTGGCGAATCGCGATTCGGGCCCGTCGCCGTCCTCGTAGTTCACCGAGTTGACCGCGCAGCGGCCGCCGAGGTGCTCCAAACCCGCCTTCAGGACCGGGGTTTCGGTGGAGTCCAGCATGATCGGCAGTGTCGAGGACGTCGCCAGCCGGCTGGCCAGGGCCGTCATATCGGCCGCACCGTCGCGACCGACGTAGTCGACGCACAGGTCCAGCAGGTGCGCGCCGTCACGGGTCTGGTCCTTGGCGATGTCCAGGCATTTCTGGTAGTCCTCGGCGATCATCGCCTCACGGAAAGCCTTGGAGCCGTTGGCATTGGTGCGCTCACCGATGACCAGGACCGAAGCCTCCTGGGCGAACGGGACCGCGGAGTAGAGCGAGGAAACAGCGGGCTCGTAGGTCACCTCGCGCTGTCCGCGCTGTTTGGTCCCGCCGTTGAAATCGGCAACCGCCGCGGCCACTGCACTGATGTGCTCCGGTGTGGTGCCGCAGCAGCCGCCCACCAGCGAGAGGCCGAATTCGGCGATGAAACCGGCCAGCGCCTCACCCAACTCGTCGGGCGACAGCGGGTATTCCGCGCCGTTGGGTCCCAGGACCGGCAGGCCGGCGTTGGGCATCACCGACACCGGAATTCGCGAGTGGCGCGACAGGTAGCGCAGGTGTTCGCTCATTTCGGCCGGTCCGGTGGCACAGTTCAGGCCGATCATGTCCACCCCGAGGGGTTCGACCGCTGTCAGCGCGGCGCCGATCTCGCTGCCGAGCAGCATCGTGCCGGTGGTCTCGACGGTGACGTGGGCGATCACCGGGATGTGACGGCCGGCGCGGGTCATCGCCCGCCGCGATCCCAGTACCGCGGCCTTGAGCTGCAGCAGATCCTGGCAGGTCTCGACGAGGATCGCGTCCGCACCCCCGTCGAGCATGCCCAGGGCGGCCTCGGTGTAGGCGTCGCGGATGACGCCGTACTCGATGTGCCCCAGGGTCGGCAACTTGGTGCCCGGCCCCATCGACCCGAATACGTAGCGCCGGCGAACGGGGTCCGAACCGGCCGTTTCGTCGGCAACCCGGCGCGCGATCGCGGTGCCCTTCTCCGAGAGTTCCCGAATCCGGTCGGCGATGTCGTAGTCGCCCAGGTTGGACAGGTTGCAGCCGAAGGTGTTGGTCTCCACCGCGTCCGCTCCGGCCTCGAAGTAGTGGCGGTGGATGGTCTCCAGCACGTCGGGCCGGGTCTCGTTGAGGATCTCGTTGCAGCCTTCAAGGTTGTTGAAGTCGTCCAACGTGAGGTCAGCGGCTTGCAGCTGGGTGCCCATCGCGCCGTCTCCGACCAGGACACGCTGGGCCAATACGTCCAGGAGGTCGGTGTCGTACCGGGGCTTCAACAGGGGTGTCACCCACCCAGGATAGTCGCCCCGGAGGGGACCCCGCGCCGGTTCACCGGACGCCGGCCCCTACGCCGTAGGCTGATCTGGTGATATTGCCAGGCGATCCGGGCTCGCTTCCCCGGCTGCGGAACGCGGTCGCGGTGGCCGCGTTCGAAGGCTGGAACGACGCCGGCGACGCCGCGTCCAATGCGGTGGCACATCTCTACGACATCTGGGATGCCCGTCCGATAGTGGAAATCGACAACGAGGCCTACTACGACTACCAGGTCAATCGTCCCGTCATCCGCCAGATCGACGGCGTCACCCGGGAGCTGGAATGGCCGGCTATGCGAATTTCGCGTTGCCGCCCGCCCAAGGACGACCGCGACATCGTGTTGATGTCGGGAGTCGAGCCGAACATGCAATGGCGCACGTTCTGCGACGAGTTGCTGGCCGTGGTCGACAAGCTGAACGTCGATACCGTCGTGATCCTCGGTGCGCTGCTGGCCGATACGCCGCACACCCGTCCGGTTCCGGTTTCGGGCGCGGCCTACTCGACCGAGTCGGCCAACGTCTTCGGACTGGAGGAAACCCGCTACGAGGGCCCGACCGGAATCGCGGGCGTGTTCCAGTACGTCTGTGTCGCCGCCGGATTGCCGGCGGTGTCGTTCTGGGCGGCGGTTCCCCACTATGTGTCGCACCCGCCCAATCCGAAAGCGACCATGGCGCTGCTGCATCGCGTCGAAGAGGTGCTCGACGTCGAAGTGCCGTTGGGTGAACTTCCGCAACTGGCCGCTACCTGGGAACAGGAGATCAGCGAGTTGGCCTCCGACGACCCCGAGCTCGCCGAATACGTCCAGGCCCTCGAACAGCACGGGGACTCCGCGGTCGACGTCAAAGACGCACTCGGCAAGATCGACGGGGATGCGCTGGCCGCCGAGTTCGAACGCTATCTGCGCCGCCGTCGCGGCTTGGGGCGCTGATCCTCCGGCCGGTACCCGGCTCGTCACGAGTTCGGCGGGCTCTCCATCGACTCGTTGTAGGCGCCTGAGTTCGGACATTTTGCCTAGTACCCAGGCGTGAGTGTGAGTCGTTCGCGAGCGTAACGTGGTTGCGATTTTGCGCTCCGGATTTCGCCCTGGCGTTACGCTCGCGAGCAAGCGGGCTCGGCCAGCGCGGCGCGCCCGAGGTCGTGCGCGCCTCCCGCACGTACGCCACCGCGCGAACCTACCCGCCTAGTACCCCAAACCGGCCACCCGACCAAGCAAACCCACAGGTCAAAGACCTAACGAAGCAGAATCTCGGAGACCGTGTCCGAAATCAGGTCAAAGACGCACTCGGCAAGATCGACGGAGATGCGCTGGCCGCCGAGTTCGAACGCCATCTGCGCCGCCGTCGCGGCTTGGGGCGCTGATCCTCCGGCCGGTACCCGGCTCGTCACGAGTTCGGCGGGCTCTCCATCGACTCGTTGTAGGCGCTGGTGGCGCGACCGAGTGCGGCCACGTCGGCGTCCATCCGCGGCACCATGTCCACCGCGATCTTGCGGATCGGGGCCTCGCCGATGCGGGTCGACAGCACCGGCTTGATCCAGCGGAAGAGGCCGACCCAGCGCGGGCAGTACACGTGGTCCTTGCGGCCCTCGATGCCCTTGACGAACGCATCGGCACATTTGTCGACCGAGGTCGTCCTGTTGAGCGGCCACGGCATGCTCGCCACCATGTCGGCGAATGCCGGCATGTCTCCCTTGGTGTCGCGGACCAATGCGGTGTCGATCCAGGACATGTGGGCAGATCCGACGTCGACGCCGAGGTGAGCCACCTCCAGGCGCAGCGAGTTGGCCAGGTGCTCGTTGCCCGCTTTCGAAATGTCGTAGTTGGCCATGCCGGGTGCCGCCGCGAACGCGGCCAGTGACGAGACGATCAGCACATAACCGCGGCGTTCGACGATCGCCGGCAACGTCGCGCGCACGGTGTGGAAAACACCGAGCAGGTTGACGTCGATGACCCGGGTGAACACCTCCGGGTCGATGTTGAGCACCGACCCGTAGCTGGCGATACCGGCGTTGGCCACGACGACGTCGATCCCACCGAATATTGCCACCGCCTGGTCGGCGGCGGCCTGCATTGCAGACAGGTCCCGCACGTCGGCTACCGCGGTCAACACGCGGCCGTCACCGCCGAGTTCGGCGGCGATCGACTTCAGCTCGGCCTCACCGAGGTCGGTCAACACCAGTTTGGCGCCTTTGCCGTGCAGTCGGCGGGCGACCTCGGCGCCGATTCCGCGACCGGCGCCCGTGATGAAGACCACCTTGTCCTGAAGCGATGCCATAGCCGGAAACGTACCACCGCCGGCTAGAGCGCCACCCCCAGGAGTGCGTCGATCGCCGACGCCACCGTCGCAGGCGCCGTTTCGTCGTGGCCGCCGTATTCCATTGCGTCTGTAGTCCAGCCATCCAGTGCGGCAACCGCTTTGGGTGTGTCCAGATCGTCGGCAAGATAGCGGCGAACGCGGGTGAGAACGTCGTATGCATCCGGTCCGGCGGGAAGTGACGTCGCGGTGCGCCAGCGGTGCAGGCGTTTCACGGCGTCGTCTAGCACCTGCGTGCTCCACGAGCGATCCGCACGGTAGTGCCCGGCGAGCAGGCCGAGTCGCACCGCCGATGGGTCGACCCCCCGAGCCCGTAGTTGCGAGACGAGTACGAGATTGCCACGACTCTTCGACATTTTGTGCCCATCCCAGCCGATCATTCCCGCGTGCACGTAGTGGCGGGCGAATCGACGTTGGGAACAAACGCATTCGGCATGGGCCGCGGTGAATTCATGATGGGGGAAGATCAGGTCGCTGCCGCCACCCTGGATGTCGAGTTCGCTGCCGATGCGGCTGTGGGCTATGGCCGCGCATTCGACGTGCCACCCGGGCCGGCCGGGGCCGAACGGGGATGGCCAACTGGGTTCGCCCGGCCGGTGCACCCGCCACAGCAGCGCATCGAGTTCATCGGTCTTGCCACTGCGGCGCGGGTCGCCGCCGCGCTGTTCGAACAGAGTCAGCATGGTATCGCGGTCGTAGCCGGACTCGTAGCCGAACTGCACGGTGGCGGCTGCCCGGTAGTAGACGTCCGGATACTCCCCGATTTCGGGGTCGACCACGTACGCCGCGCCGGCGGCCAGCATCTTCTCGACGAACTCGACCACTTCGGCGACGGCCTCGGTGGCCGCGACATAGTCGTGCGGAGCCAGGATCCGCAGGGCGGTCATGTCCTCGCGGAACAGGGCGATCTCGCGGTCGGCGAGGTCGCGCCAGTCGAGGCCGTCGCGGTCGGCACGTTCGAACAGCGGATCGTCGACGTCGGTGACGTTCTGCACGTAGTGCACGTCGTGGCCGAGGTCGAGCCACAGCCGGTGGATCAGGTCGAAGGCCAGATAGGTGGCGGCGTGACCCAGGTGAGTCGCGTCATAGGGGGTGATGCCGCAGACGTACATTGTCGCCCTTGCCCCCGGTGTGACCGGCCGCACCTGGCGATCGGCGGTGTCGTAGAGGCGAAGCTCGGGGCCGCGTCCCGGCAGCACCGGAACGGATGCTGACGGCCACGACTGCATGCCTGTGACTTTAGGCGTGGCGACGATGCGCCCCGCGCGGCGGGGCGGGGAGGAGGCCGCCCATCGGGTCGGGCGTGGCGACGATGCGCCCCGCGCGGCGGGGCGGGGAGGAGCCCTCGGCTGCGGCTGCGGCTGCGGCTGCGGGTGCGGCACACCGATCCCCTCTGCACCCTCAACGATCACGAGCCGGTTCTGCTGGCGTCCGAGGGCGTGAAGTCACCGCGGCCCCCGTCGGCTGTGAAGCCGGAGCGTCGAGTGTGAATCGTTGGCGTTGACTGTGAAGCCACGGCTTTCACTGTGAGGTCAGGGCGGAGTTTCGGCGAAAATCCCGCCGCAGGCTCACTCTCAACGCCAACGATTCACAGTCAACGCCATGTGTTCACAGTGGACGCCGTGGCTTCACAGTCGACGCCCAGGTTTCACTCTCGATGCCGCCGGCTCACCCTCGACGCCCAGGTCGCCCCCGCAGTCGCCGGCTGCCGGCGATATCGTCGTCTCGGAATGAGATCGATGGGTTGACTGTCGAGGCTGGCATATACGACCCGGCCGCCCCCGCCCAGATCCTCGAACACCTCGCAGACGGCGTTTTTGGGATGGATCTCAACCACTGCCGGGGGAATGGATTCGACGACGGGCGGAAGACCGATCTCCGCCGTCTGGCGCTGAATTTCATTGATGCCGTAGCCGACGGCCGTCGCGGTCACCAGGGCGACAAGGGGTAGCCAGAGTTTGACGATCAGGGTGTGTGATCGATCGTCACCCACGCCCCAGCGGTACCACGGCTACAACGGATGTAGCGGCCGATCTCGTTCCGAGTCCGGACCCGCCGCCGCGCCGGTTCCGTCGGTGTCGGGGGGCAACCGTTGTGTCGCGAAGAATCACATCGACGTGCAGGGCTGTCCGTTGATCCGGCAGTTCACCGGTGGCGAGTAGGAACCCGTCAGCACTCCCCTGATGCCGCCGGTCGCTGAACCGCCCGGTGCAATCATTTGAGTCCAACTCACCGGGGTGATCACGAAGTGCGTGCCGTATTGCGCAAAGTTGCTACTCCAGGTGTGCTGGATGGATTCGCCTGGGGGCAAGTCGAATTCGAGCCGCCAGCCGTTGAGTTCGGTCAAGCTCATGTTGGTGATTGTGAAGTGCGCGATGAAACCGGTCTGCCACGCCGATGACACCCACAGCGTCGCAGCAGGCGCGGCGGCATGCGCCACCGGGGCGACACCGAGGCCGGTGAGCGCGATCACGAATGCCGACACGACTGCGTGAAGTACTGTGCGCCAGGGCTTCACGTAGCGGTTGCGTCCGGTCATGGTTACCGACACTATCGCCGCACCGGTGGTAGCCGCCCGGCGTGTCGGGCCAATGCGGCCGTTTGGTTTCCCAACCGAAATCGTGATGAAATTCTGGCGTCGGTTCCGCCCCCGAAGCCGAAGCCGGAGAACTCCAAGCTCAGCGCCTCGATCCCGACGGACTTGCTGGAGCGCTTCGAAAAGGCTGCCGACGCCGCCGGGATCAGTGTCGCCGCCGCGCTGCAGGATGCGGTGACAAAGTGGGTCAAGAAGAAGTAGTGCGACGCGGCTGTCAACGCCGCACTGATCGTGTGATCCGCTGGGGCCACCAGAACCACGGTCCCAGCAGCCGCGCGAGCGGCATGACCAAGAACAACCGGACGATCAGCATGTCGAAGATCAGTCCGATGCAGATGGTCACACCGGATTGGCCGATGTTGATGACGTCGCTGGACAACAGCGCCAGCATGGTGAACGCGAAAACGAATCCGGCGGTCACCACCACGCTGCCGGAACTGCGCATCGTTCTGATGACGCCGGTTTGAATACCGGCGCCCAACTCTTCCTTGTACCGGGAGAGCAGCAGTAGGTTGTAGTCGCAGCCGACGGCGACCAGCACGATGAATCCGATGGGTAGCGTCAGCCAGTGCAGTTGCACGCCCAGCAGTGTTTCCCAGACGAACACCGACAGACCGAATGCGCCGGCGAAGGACAGGATCACCGTTAACAGCACGATGATGGCGCCGACCAGTGCCCTGGTCACCAGTAGCACAATCAGGAACACCAGTGCGAACGTCGCGAGCATCATGATCGCAATGTCTTTGTGCGAGAACTCCTGGACGTCGCGATAGTTCGACGAGGCCCCCGCCACATAGATCTGGGTATTCGACAGTGAGGTGCCCTTGATGGCTTCCCGGGCGGCGCCGGTGGCGTCCTCGATCTGGTTGATGCCGGCGACGCTCATGGCCTCACCGGTGTGGTAGACCATCATGCGCGCGCCTCGGCCGTCGGCGGTCATGAAGAACCGGACTCCGGCCTTGAAGTCGTCGGTCTCGAAGGATTCCGGCGGCATGAAGAAAAAGTCATCGTTCTTGGCGTTGTCGAAGGCCGTAGCCATGTCGACCATCGGGTTGACCATCGAATCCAGCTGCGGAATCGTGGCGTGCAGCAGGCTTTGGACGGTGAGTGTCAGGGACTGCATCGTGCGCATGTTCTGCGCGGTGTCGTGTAGTTGAGCGGCCATCTGCGGGGTGACCTCGTCGATGATGGTGATGCCGTCCAGCATGTAGCCGAGTTGCTCGGCCATCTGGTCGGTATTGTCGATGGTCTCGTTGAAGGACCGCAGCGCCCAGCAGAGCGGGATGTCGAAGCAGTGTTTTTCCCAGTAGAAGTAGCTTCGTATGGGCCGCAGGAAGTCATCCAGATTTGCCAGATTGTCGCGCGCCAGGTCGGACGCGACTTTTAGTTGATCGGCGGCGTCGCGGGATATGTGGGTGCCCACCGACATCTGGTCGGTGAGTGACTCCATCTGTGTGGTCAGCTCGACGATCGTGCCCATTTTGGACGCCAACGTGTCGATGTCGGCGATGCGGTCGCTGAGGAAGCCGATGTGCTCACCGATCTTCGTTCCCATCGAGCCCATGGCGAACGGCAGCGAGGCGTGTTCCAGGGGCCGGCCGTTCGGGCGGGTGATGCTCTGCACCATGGCAATTCCTGGAACATGGAACACCTTCTTGGCGATCCGGTCCAGCGAAATCATGTCGGTGGTGTTGCGCATGTCGTGGTCGGCCTCGACGTAGATCGTGTCGACCGAGAGATGACTCTTGGGGAAATGCCTGTCGGCCGCGGCGTAGCCGGCGATGGATTCAACATTCTGGGGAGTGAAATCCCGGTCGTTGTAGCTGACGGTGTAGTTCGTCAGGTTGAGAATGCACAGTGCGATGATCAACGCGGCGACGGCGATCATCGCAATCGGCCAGCGCGCGATGCAGGTGCCGAATTTCTGCCAGATCGGGTTGGCCTGCTGATGTTTGGGTGCGGTCAGATCCAGCCGTTTGATGCTGCTGCCTGCGGTGAGCAGCGCCGGGCCGAGGGTGAGGGCGCCGACGACCGCGACGATCATCGATACGAACAGCGCCGGGTCGAGGGTGCGGAAGTAGTCCAAACGGGTGAGCGTCAGGCACGGGCAGGCGCCCGAGATTGCCAGGCCGGAGCCGGTGATCACGTGCGGCACGTGCTTGAAGTAGGAGTCTTCCCGGTTCTGCCCCGATTGGCGTGCTTCCTGATATCGCCCCAGGAAGAAGATGCCGTAGTCGGTGGAGGCGCCGAGCACCAGCGACACCAGCATATTGGCGGCGAACGACGAGATGCCGATGACATGATGCTGGACGAGCAGCGAAACGATGCCCCGGGCGCAGGTGAGGATGATCAGCACACCGAACAACGGAATCAGCGCGATCGTCAGCGAACGATAGGCCAGGACCAGCATGACGATGATCAAGGCGATGGTCACGATCGTCAGCTTGAACATGCTCTTGTCGGACGCTTCGAGCGAATCGGCGGCCAGGGGTGCAGGCCCGGTGATGTAGACGTTCAGGCCGCTCGGTTTGGGAACTTCGTTGACCGTGTCTCGAATCGCTTCGATCGACGCGTTCGCGTTCGCGTCGGCCTGGTCGCCGGTGGGACTCACGTTCACGGTGGCGGCGTCGCCGTCGGCGCTCTGCTGGCCCGACATGGTCACCGGGTCGCCCCACAGGTCGATCACCGCCTGCACGTGCTTGTGGTTTTCCCGCAGTTTGTGCACTACCTCGTCGTAGTAGCGGTGATCCTGCTCGCCGAGCTTGCGGCCGTGGGTTTCAAGAAGGACAACCGCAACGCTGGTGTAGTGGGTTTCCGTGAATGCCTTGCCGATCCGGACCGCGGCACGGGACGATGGCGCGTCGGTGGGCACCATCGCGCCGGCATTGGCCTTGGTGGAATCCTCCAGAGACGGCACGAGGACACTGGTGCCGACCGCGACGGCGATCCAGAAGAGAATGATCGGAATCGTGAGGACACGCAGGAGTTTCGCGATTCGGGGCCGCTTTGGCGGAATCTTGCTGTCGGTTTGAGCGGGCTCGTCCTCTGCGACGGCGGTCCCGCGGCGACCACCGTGCAGGCGGCGGCGGCGCCGGTGTGGTTGACCACCTGCTCGTCTCGGACCTTGCCGTTGACGATGATTCGGCATCCGACTGAACTGCCCTGGACTTGGGTGACGAGGCTCAAACTGGCCGCTGGCGACATCGTCGTTTCGGAATGAGACCACGGCAGCGAGGTCAGCGTCACCTCGACGGGTCGGCTGTCGAGGTTCGCATAGGCGACGCGGCCTCCCCCGCCGAGGTCCCCGAAGACTTCGTAGACGACGTTTTTTGATGGATCTCGACCACCGTCGGGGGAATGGATTCGATCACGGGCGGAAGGCTGATCTCTTCCGTCTGGCGGCGAATTTCCTTGATGCCGTATGCGACAACCGTCGCGGTCACTAGGACGACGATGGGCAGCCAGAGTTTGGCGATCACGTTGGCTCGCCGACTACTGCCCACGGTTAAGCGACTCCCCCGGCTCCAATCGATGCGACATCCGACTTCGTTCCGACGTTAGACCTGCAACCGGGGTGGGTTAATCGTGGGTCAATCGTGGGTCAATCATGGGTCAATCGTGGGGCGATCGGTGGGGAGATCGGTGGGGAGATCGGTGTCGGGCGAAACCGCGGCGTCGGGTGGAATCAGAAGGTGTGCTGGATGGATTCACCTGGGGACAGGTCGAATTCGAGCCGCCAGCCGTTGAGTTCGGTCAAGCTCATGTTGGAAATCGTGAAGTGCGCGATGAAACCGGTCTGCCACGCAGAGGAAACCCACAGGGTCGCGGCGGGCGCGGCGGCGTGCGCCGCCGGGGCGAGGCCGAGACCGGTGAGCGCGATCACGAATGCCGACACGGTCGCGTGATGCACTGTGCACCAGAGCTTCACGTAGCGGCCAAGTCCGGTCATGATTCCAACGCCATCGCCGGACGGGTGGTCGTTACCCGGCGTGCCATTCCGACGTGATCGGCCAGGGGGCCGGAAGTCAAAGGGCGCGCGGGATCGAGTAGCCCACCTGATCCGCGAGTCGTTCGCGAGCGTAACGGGGCTGCGATTTTGCGCTCCGCATTTCGCCGTGGCGTTACGCTCGCGAGGAATCGGGTTGATCGTGCCGCCAAAGGGGATTCGCAACACCAGCGTCAGCCTGATGCTTGCCGGCGGTTTGCCAGTGCACGTGGTCGCCGTGTGGCACGGCCATGATCCGTCAGTCTCACTATCGATCTACTCCGATGCCCAACTCGAGGATCTACGGGCTGGCGGCGCCGCACTGTTCGGCTGACGCGTGGCCCACCGAATATCGCTGGGGACACTCTTGGGGCACTGGCCCTGAACCGACCAGGAGTTCGGAAACGACAAACCCGCTCCGACCGAGGTCAAAGCCTGCTTTTTCTTGGTCGGGCTGACAGGATTTGAACCTGCGACCACTTGACCCCCAGTCAAGTGCGCTACCAAACTGCGCCACAGCCCGTTGCCGCCGTCGGCGAACCGGCAGCAGGTCGAAAGCCTACCGCAGGGCAATCCTGGGCGCGCGGCCGTCGCTGCGCTCAGCGCCGTTTGGCCGAGCGTTTCTCCCGGACCCGCACGTTGATCCGGATCGGCGAGCCCTCGAACCCGAACGATTCACGGAGCCGCCGCTCCAGGAACCGCCGGTACCCGGCCTCCAGGAAACCGGTGGTGAACAGCACGAACGTCGGCGGGCGGGCGGTGGCCTGGGTGGCGAACAGGATGCGGGGCTGCTTGCCGCCCCGCACCGGCGGCGGGGTGGCGGCGACGATCTCCTTGATCCAAGTGTTCAGCGGGCCGGTCGCGATCCTGGTGTCCCAGGATGCCAGCGCACTCTCCATGGCCGGCACCAGCTTCTGGGTTGCCCGGCCGGTCTTGGCGGAAATGTTGACCCGCTGCGCCCAGCGCACCTGTACCAGCTCGCGGTCGATCTCGCGTTCCAGCAGATCGCGGCGGTCTTCGTCGACCAGATCCCACTTGTTGTAGGCCAGCACCAGGGCGCGGCCGGCTTCGATCACCATCGACAGCACCCGCAGATCCTGTTCGGTGAGCGACTGGGAGGCGTCGATGAGCACGATCGCCACCTCGGCGGCGTCGATGGCCCCGCGGGTGCGCACTGAGGCGTAGAACTCGTGCCCGCTGGCCTGGCCGACCTTGCGCCGCAAACCCGCAGTGTCGACGAACCGCCACGTCCGGCCGTCGAGGTCGATCAGCGAGTCCACCGGGTCGACGGTGGTGCCGGCGGTGTCGTGCACCACCGAGCGCTGATCGCCGGCGAGCTTGTTCAGCAGCGAGCTCTTTCCGACGTTGGGTTTGCCGACGAGTGCCACCCGGCGAGGTCCGCCACCGGCCGCTGCGGCTTCGGCGACTTCGGGCAGTGCGGTCAGCAGCACATCGAGCAGATCGGCCACCCCGCGGCCGTGCATCGCGCTGATTGTATGGGGTTCGCCCATGCCCAGCGACCACAACGCGGCAGCGTCGGCCTCGGCCCGCTCGGAGTCAACCTTGTTGGCCGCCAGGAACACCGGCTTGCCCGAGCGCAGCAGGATCCGGGCCGCGGCCTCGTCGGCGGCGGTGGCGCCGACGGTGGCGTCAACCACCAGGATCACCGCGTCGGCGGTGCGCATGGCCACCGAGGCCTGTTCGGCGACCAATTGCTGCAGGCCCTTGGCGTCGGGCTCCCATCCCCCGGTGTCCTGCACCACGAACCGGCGCCCGGTCCACAATGCGTCGTAGGACACCCGATCCCGGCTCACGCCGGGCACATCCTGCACGACGGCCTCACGCCGGCCGATGATCCGGTTCACCAGCGTCGACTTTCCGACATTGGGCCGGCCCACGATGGCCACGACCGGCGCCGGCCCGGGTCCGGCCGGCTCCTCGGATCCCGAATCCGTTAAATCCCAGTCGCTTTCGTCCGACCAGGTGCCGTCCTGAGTCAACATGGGGCCTCGCTTCGCTGGGTGACGAGAGCCCGCAGATGTTCGATCACCTCGGACTGGGTCATGTCGCCGGTGTCGACTACGATCGCATCGGTTGCCGCCTGCAAGGGTGACACCACGCGGGTGGAGTCGCGATGGTCCCGGCGGCGCACATCGGCCAGTACCGCGTCGTAGTCGTCGGCCAGGCCCGCCCGCACATTCTGGGTGTTGCGCCGGCGCGCACGGGTCTCCGCCGAAGCGGTCAGGAAAACCTTCACCGGTGCATCGGGGAATACCACGGTTCCGATGTCGCGGCCCTCCACCACGATACTGTCCGGGCCCGCGGCCATGTCCCGCTGAATACCGACCAGCCGGCTGCGCACCGTCGGCACCGCCGACACCGCCGACACCGCCCGAGTGACATCGTCGGTGCGGATCTGAGTCGAAACATCCTCTCCGGCAAGGTGAAAGAGGCTCGAATCTGGATCATGACCGATCGACAACTCTACGGTTGAGGCGCACTCGGCAACTGCGGCAGCATCTTCGGGGTCGACTCCGGCCCGCAGCACCGCCAATGTCACCATCCGGTACATCGCCCCGGTGTCGAGAAAGCGTGCCCCCAGTGCCCGCGCCAGACCGCGTGAGACCGAGGACTTTCCGGTGCCCGCCGGGCCGTCGATGGTGATGACGAGCCCGCCCGCTGCGCCCTTCGTGCTCGGGGCGAGGTGTTCGGATCGGCTCACAGCCCGACCGCCTTGAATAGCGTGCCGATTTCGTCGCGGCGCAGTGCACGAACCGACCCCGGGCGCTGCTCGGCGAGCGCGACCCCGCCGATGTCGACGCGCACCAGCGCCTCCACCGGAAAACCGACCTCCGCCAGCATCCGCCGCACAATGCGGTTTCGACCCTCGTGCAGGGTCACTCGCAGCAGGGTCTTTCCCGGGATCGAATCGACCAGTGCGAAATCGTCGACCCGCACCGGACCGTCGTCCAGCTCGACGCCCGCACGCAACCGTTTGCCCAGCCCGCGCGGCACCGCACCGGTCACCGTCGCAAGGTAGGTCTTGCGCACCTCGTGGGAGGGATGCATCAGCCGGTGCGCCAACTCGCCGTCATTGGTCAGCAGGATCAGCCCCTCGGTGTCGGCATCCAGGCGCCCCACATGGAACAGGTTCTTGTTGCCGCGGACCTTTCGTTCGATCAGGTCGCCGATGCAGGGCCGGCCCCGGTCATCCGACATCGTCGAGTGCATCCCGCGGGGCTTGTTCAGCGCCAGGTAGACCAGCGTGTCATCGAGTACCACCTTGACTCCGTCGACGCGGATCACGGCCGTGTCCGGATCCACCCGGGTGCCAAGCTCGGTCACCACCTGACCGTCGACCTCGATACGTCCATCGACGATCATCTTCTCCGCGGTCCGCCGGGAGGCAATTCCCGCTCGGGACAACACTTTCTGCAGGCGAATACCCTGTGGCTCGTCGGATTCGGCCATCAGTCACGATCCACGTCGAAGGCGAGCGGCTGCCGCGGTGTCGCGCCGTGCTGAAGTTTGGCGAAACGCGGCTCGCTGTCCAGGGATTCGCTGAGTTCGTCGATGGTGTCAACGTCGGGAAGCAGCGGCGCGATGTCGGGGAGGTCGGAAAGCGAGGTCAATCCTAAACGCTCCAAGAACAATTCGGTGGTTGCGAACAGGGTTGCGCCGGAGTTTTCGTCGGTTCCCACTTCGGTGACCAGGCCGCGCACCAGCAACGTGCGCATCACCGCATCGACGTTGACACCTCGCACGGCGCTGACTCGCGCCCGGGTCACCGGCTGCCGGTAGGCCACCACGGCTAGCGTCTCCAGGGCGGCCCGGGTCAGCTTGCTGCGGGCACCGTCGAGCAGCAGCTTCTCGACGTACGGGGCGAACCGAGCGCGGGTGTAGAGCCGCCAGCCGTCGCTATTCTGCCGAAGGTCGATCCCGCTGTCCCGGTCGGCGAGCGCCTCGGCCAGCTGCCCCAGCTGGGCAACCACCCGGTAGACGGGCTGCCCGGTCGCGGTGGCCAGTGCCTCCGACGGCACCGGCGTGTCCACCACCAGCAGCAGCGCTTCGAGCACCCGGGCCAATTCGCCGGGCTCCATCTCGGCGGGCTCGGCGATGTCGGGGAGGCCGGGGCTGTCGAGGATGTCGGGGACGCAGGGGACGTCGGAGACGCCGGCCGGGGGCTCCTGAGGCTGGTCAGTCATCGCTTCGCTCTGCTACTCGCTCTGCATCGTCGTCGGTGCTGGACGGCCGCTCTCCGGTCCACGAAACCTGAAGAACGCCAAGGGGCTCGGACTGGTCGAATGCTACCGTGCCGGATCGATAGAGTTCGAGCACCGCGAGGAATCTCCCTACGACCTCGGCCGCCACCGTGCAGTCGGCGATCAACTGCGAAAATGTCGCCCACTTCCCACTGCCGTAGGTTTCCAGCCGGGCCAGGAGTTTGTCGGCCTGCTCTGCCACCGACACCGTCGGCGCGTGCAGATGCCCGGTGTCCACACTGGGTGCGGGCTGCGGGGTGAAGGCGATGGCCGCGATCTCGGCGAACCGTGCGGGGTCGACGCCGAGCATCACTTCCGGGAGCAGGTTGAGGTATCGCTCCTCCAGCGACACCGCCCGGGGATAGCTGCGCAGCGCGGCGGACTCCAACTCGGCGAACATCTGCGCGACGTGCTTGAACGCCCGATACTGCAACAACCGGGCGAACAGCAGGTCGCGCACCTCCAGCAGCGCCAGATCCTCTTCGTCGTCGACCTGGCCCGACGGCAGCAGCCGCGCGGCCTTGAGGTCGAGCAGGGTCGCCGCAACCACCAGGAAGGCGGTGGTCTCGTCCAGGTCCAGCCGGCTGCCGATGGCTTTGGTGTAGGCGATGAATTCGTCGGTGACCTGGTGTAGCGCCACCTCGGTGACGTCGAGCCGATGGGCGAAGATGAGTTGCAGCAGCAGGTCGAACGGGCCCTCGAAGTTGGTCAGCCTGACCCGGAAACCGTCCGGGGAGCCGTCCTCGGGCGCCGCCTCGCCGGTTTCGGGGCTGCTCGAGATGGCGTTCACCCGCCGAAGCGGTCGATGAACTCGCGCGCCAGCGCACGGTATGCGAGGGCGCCGCTGGATTTGGGGGCCCAACTGGTGATGGGTTCGCCGGCGACTGAGGTCTCCGGAAAACGGACGGTTCGGGTGATCACGGTGTGAAACACCAGGTCACCGAAGCGCTCCACCACCCGGGCCATCACCTCTCGTGAGTTGATGGTCCGCGGGTCGTACCGGGTGATCAGAATGCCGCTGACGGTCAGTTTGGGGTTGAGCCGGTCGCGCACCTTGTCGACGGTGTCGGTGAGCAGCGCCAGCCCGCGCAGTGAGAAGAACTCGCACTCCGTCGGGATCACCACTCCCTCTGCGCAGGCCAATCCGTTGACGGTGAGCAGCCCCAGCGACGGCTGGCAGTCGATCAGCACGTAGTCGTAGCGGTCCAGCACCGGATACAGTGCCCGGCCCAGGGTTTGTTCCCGGCCCACCTCGTTGACCAGCTGGATCTCCGCCGCGGAGAGGTCGATATTGCTGGGGACCAGGTCCAGGTTCTTCACCCGGGTGTGAATCAGCACGTCGTCGATGGCGACCCGGGGCTCCACCAGCACGTTGTGGATGGTCTTGTCCAGTTCGTAGTGCGGCACGCCCAGACCGGCCGACAGGGCACCCTGCGGGTCCAGGTCCACCAGCAGGACCCGGCGTCCGTACTCGGCCAGCGCCGCACCCAGGTTGATCGTCGACGTGGTCTTGCCGACTCCGCCCTTCTGATTGCACATCGCGACGACCTTGGCCGGGCCGTGGGTGCTCAGCGGCTGGGGGTCGGGCAGCACTTGCGACGGCCGGCCGGTCAGGCCGATCTCCGGGCCGCTGCCGGGCGGGAGGGTCATGGCCGGTGTTGACCGTCCGCCGCGGCGATGACGTGGGTCTGGGTGGACATCGCTGGAAAGTCTAACGGCTGCGCTCGCCCGCCCCGGCCGATGCACGGCGTGCTGGCCCGTCGGCTAGGCGGAATCCCCGCGTAAGGTGGCTGCGATGAGCCTGAAATCCCGGTTTCCGGCCCTGCGCTGGTCGGTCTGGCGGATGGTGCCTGGACTGCTCAACATCTCCCGGACCGGTCAGATCGGCGACGGCCGAGAGGCCGCGGCCGTCCGCTACGTGCTGCAGAACGCGACCGCCGGGGACGCCGACGACGTGCTGGCCGCCATCGACACCTTTGCCTACGAGAAGTCGCTGCTGATCAACGTCGGCGACGAGAAGGGCGCCATCCTCGATACCGCGGTGCGCCGCGCCGAACCGACGCTGGCGCTCGAATTGGGAACCTACTGCGGCTACGGCGCGCTGCGGATCGCGCGTGCCGCTCCCGCCGCGAGGGTCTATTCCGTCGAAATTTCCGAGGCCAACGCCGCCAACGCCCGGCAGATCTGGGAACACGCCGGCGTCGCGGACCGGGTGACGTGTGTCGTCGGCACCCTCGGCGACGGCGGCCGCACCCTGGACACGCTGGCCGAAGCTCACGGATTCGCTTCCGGTGCACTGGATTTCGTATTCATCGACCACGACAAGACGGCCTACCTGCGGGATCTGCGGAGCATCCTGGACTGCGGCTGGCTGCACCCGGGCTCGATCGTGGTGGCCGACAACGTCGGAATCCCGGGGGCACCGAAATACCGGGCCTACATGCGCAAGCAGCAGGGTGTCAGCTGGCAGACCGTGGAACACAAGACGCACGTGGAATACCAGACTCTGCTCCGCGACCTGGTGCTGGAGTCGCAGTACCTGGGCTAGATGGTGCGCGGATGCGCACGGGGCTAGATGGTGCGCGGATGCGCACGGGGCCAGATGGTGCGCGGATGCGCACAGGGCTAATTCGCCCGCGGATGCGCGCCGGCCCACACCTCGCGCAGTGCGTGGACGGTGACCAGGGTGTAGATCTGCGTCGTCGTCACCGAGGCGTGGCCGAGCAGTTCCTGCACCACGCGCACATCCGCGCCGCCTTCGAGCAGATGGGTGGCGAACGAGTGGCGCAGCATGTGCGGTGACACGCCCGTGGTGATCCCGGCCCGCCCGGCGGCGTCCTGCAGGACCTGCCAGGCACTCTGCCGGGACAGCCGGCCGCCCCGGGCGTTGAGGAAGATCGCCGGGGTTCCGCGCCCGCGCCGCGCCAGATCCGGGCGTCCCCGCACCAGATAGGCGTCCAGCGCCCGTACCGCCGGGCGTCCGACGGGAACCAGTCGCTGCTTGCCGCCCTTGCCGCGCAACAACACCGATCGGGCATGGGTGTCGATGTCGTCGACGTCCAGGCCGACGGCCTCGGAGATCCGTGAGCCCGTGGAGTACAGCAGTTCCAGCAGCGCCCGGTTGCGTAACGTCAACGGGCCGTCGGCGGCGTCCTCGCCGCCGGCGGCTTCCAGCAGGGCCAGCACCTGGTCGACGGTGAGGCTCTTGGGCAGCCGCCGCCCCGGCGTCGGCGGCCGCACCGCGCGCGCCACATCCAGTTCGGCCAGGCCTTCGGCGGCGGCGAACCGGTGCAGGCCGCGCACCGCGATCAGGGCCCGCGCCGCGGACACCGCCGACAGCGCCGCCGTCCCGGATTCGGGATCCCCGCGCCGCAGGGCCACCAGGAAGTCGCTGACGTCGTCTTCGGCGACCTTGGCCAGATCGTGGATCCCCCGCTCCTCCAGGTGTTGGGAGTACCGGCGCAGATCACGACGGTAGGAACTGAGCGTGTTGGCCGCAACGCCGCGCTCGATCGTCAGGTGGTCCAGGTAGCCGCGCATCTGGAAATCGAGGGTCCCGGTTGTCACCGCGGTGCCCCGTCGGCGATTCCGTCTACGAATGCGGTGGGCCGGCCGATCCAGGGACTGTCCGCCGGACGCGTTTGCGCCAGGCCTTCGGTGACGGCATGCGCGGCCAGAATGCCTGCTACGGCAATGGAATTGGTGAACTCACCGCTCAACACCCGCTGGACGGCGTCATCGATGCCGTACCACCGCATCGACATGTCGGCCTCTTCGTCGTGCGCCTCGGGGCGGGCGATCGGGGTCAGG
The DNA here is from genome assembly GCF_047975165.1 of Mycobacterium sp. Classification (GTDB taxonomy): domain Bacteria; phylum Actinomycetota; class Actinomycetes; order Mycobacteriales; family Mycobacteriaceae; genus Mycobacterium. The sequence goes on along the minus strand of NZ_JBKECZ010000032.1, from coordinate 11,981 downwards.
TCGGTGGCCAGGAAGATCCGTACCGCCTCGTCGCTGTAGCCGGGTGCTGTCTGGATGTCGACGAGCAGCCTCCAGCGGCCGGCCTGCAAGCCGGCCTCTTCGGCCAGTTCCCGGGCGGCGGTGAGGTGCGGCGGTTCGCCCGCGACGTCGAGCAGGCCGGCCGGCAGTTCCCATAGCCGGCGGCCGCTGCTGTGTCGGTACTGGTAGAGCATCGCGATGTTGTTGCCGTCGTCTATGGCCACCACCGCGACCGCGCCGTAGTGCTCGACTACTTCACGCATCGCGACGTTGCCGCCGGGCATTCGCACTTCGTCCCGTCGGAGTGCGAAAATAGCTCCCCGGTAGAGACTTTCCGACGACAGCGTCTCGAATTCGTGCTCAGGCACTGGTGGCGGGTTCGGGCAGCGGTTGTTCGACGCCGTCGGGACTCTCGACGCCGCCGGGACTCTCGTCATCGTCGGGTTCCTGCCGCTCGGGGATTTCGGGCATCTCCACCGGCAGCAGTTCACCCGCCTTGTAGTCGATGGCCGCCTTGACGAAGGCGGCGAACAGCGGATGCGGCCGGGTGGGCCGGCTCTTCAGTTCCGGGTGCGCCTGTGTGCCGACCAGGAACGGGTGCTGATCGGGGGGGTATTCGACGAACTCCACCAGGTTGCCGTCTGGTGAGGTTCCGCAGAATCGCAGCCCGCTGGCGGCGATGCGGTCACGGTATGCGTTGTTCACCTCGTAGCGGTGGCGGTGACGTTCGGAAACCGTGGACGTCCCATAGGCCTGTGCCACAATCGAATCCGGCGTCAACGTCGCGGGGTAGGCGCCGAGGCGCATGGTACCGCCCAGATCCGCCCCGCCGGCGACGATGTGCTCCTGATCGGCCATGGTCGAGATGACCGGATCGGGTGTCTGCGGCTCGAATTCGGCCGAGTTCGCCTGGGTGATGCCGACCGACCGCGCGGCTTCGATCACGATGCACTGCAGTCCCAGGCACAGTCCCAGCACGGGCACGCCGCGCTCTCGTGCGTAGCGGATGGCGCCGACCTTCCCCTCGATGCCCCGGATGCCGAACCCACCGGGAATCAGGATCCCGTGCACGTCGCCCAGCGCGGCGGCCGCCCCGCCGGGTGTCTCGCAGTCGTCGGAGGCCACCCAATGGATTTCGACGCGCGAGCGGTGAGAGAACCCGCCGGCACGCAGCGCCTCGGATACCGACAGGTAGGCATCTGATAGGTCGACGTACTTGCCCACCAGGGCAACTCGCACGGTGTCCTGCGGCTCGTGCACCCGGCGCAGCAGGTTGTTCCATTCGGTCCAGTCGACGTCGCGGAAAGGTAGGTTGAGCCTGCGGACCACGTAGGCGTCGAGTTCCTCGCGGTGCAGCACCTTGGGGATGTCGTAGATCGAGGGTGCGTCGGGGGTGGAGATGACACCGTCGATGTCGACGTCGCACATCAGGGCGATCTTGTTTTTCAGCGCTTCGGGGACATCGCGGTCGCAGCGCAGAATCAATGCGTCCGGGCTGATACCGATACTGCGCAGGGCGGCCACCGAATGCTGGGTGGGCTTGGTCTTGAGTTCACCCGAGGGCGCCAGATACGGCACCAGCGACACGTGCAGGAAGAAGACGTCGTCGCGGCCCACGTCGTGGCGCACCTGCCGCGCGGCCTCCAGGAACGGCTGCGACTCGATGTCGCCCACGGTGCCGCCGATTTCGGTGATGACGACGTCGGGTCGGTGGCCTAGGGCGTCGGGTTCGGCCATGGCCAGGATGCGCCTTTTGATCTCGTCGGTGATGTGCGGGATCACCTGGACGGTGTCGCCGAGGTATTCCCCGCGGCGCTCCTTGGCGATGACGGTCGAATACACCTGTCCGGTCGTGACGTTCGCCGACCCGGACAGGTCGCGGTCCAGGAAGCGCTCGTAGTGGCCGACGTCGAGGTCGGTTTCCGCGCCGTCCTCGGTGACGAATACCTCGCCGTGCTGGAACGGGTTCATGGTGCCCGGGTCGACGTTGAGATACGGGTCGAGCTTCTGCATCGTCACGTAGAGTCCGCGGGCGGTCAGCAATTGGCCGAGGCTGCTGGCGGTCAGGCCCTTGCCCAGCGACGAGGCGACGCCCCCGCTGACGAAGAGGTGCTTGGTGGCGGTATGCGAGTGCTTACGCAACTAGGCGACCTCCGTGAAGACGAGCAGGGCTGATATGGGCCTGCCGGACCACGGAAATTAACCCTAACACCCGTATCGGGCCTGCGCCGGAAACACGCCCTGCCGTACCCGGACACCGCTTTTACTGGGCGACGGTCACCGAGGTCGCCGCATGTCCTATGCCGTATTGGCCGGGATGCGCGCCTGCGAGCAGATCCTGCAGGGCCAGGATGGCGGTGATCCTGCCCTGCTCGGTATCGACGTCGTCGACGGTGCTGATAGCACCCGCCATCCCGGGGTCGGCGCGGGTCACCCCGACTGCGGCGGTGCCGCCCGCCGAGCCGTCACGTCCGGCGAGCACGATCCCCGAACCGTGGGGAGCCAGCGCGGTGGCGAACCTGGCCACGGTGACTCCCTGGTTGCCGGCATCGGTGGGCAGTCCCGCGCCGGTGATCACAAGTGCCGTGTCGGCCGCACCGATACTGTCGGCGGGGTCGAAGGTGATGAAGCCGGTCTCGCGCAGGGCGCTCAGGACGGTTTCGCGTTGTGTGTCGTCGACTTCGGGTAGATCAGGTTTGCCGTTGGTGAGCATGGCTATCCCCAGCAGGTCGCCGGCCTGCGAACCCTGGTCGATCAGGGTGGTGCTCAACTGGGCGCCGGCGGGCAGGATCGAAGAACTGACCACCGACCGCAGTTTTTCCCCCGAGTTGGCTTCGACGAACTCGGGCGTCAGCGACACCGTTGCGGTGATCGACCCGCCGGCCTGTGCGACGACATCGGCCGCCGCGGCGACGTCGTCGTTGTCGGCGTCGGGGGTGCGGAAGACGACGACGGTCTTGCCTGCCAGTGCGTCGTGCACGATCCGTCCCAGCATCTGGGTGTCGAAATCATTTGCCGCACTAAGTTTTTCGTTGAGTACGGTGCGCTCGTCGTTGAGCGCGTTGATCTGGGAGGCCAAGCCGTGCTTGTCGCTGCGCAGGCCCGACAGCACGGTGTCGGAGAAGAAGCCGGACCCCAGCACGACTCCGAAAGCCAGGGCCAAAAAGACCGCGGCCAGTGAGATGGCATGCTGCCGCAAAGTAATCATGAGCCGGCTTTCAGGACAGGAGGTTCTGGATCCACCGGGTGAATTGGTTCCAGTAGTCGGTGACCCAGTTCAGCACGATGCCGTCGGTGCGCGACACCCACAGGACCACGATGATCGCGATGAGCATCGTTAAGGCCAGCAGTGCGATGGCCCCGGCGGAGATGTGGTTGCGGTAGAGCGTGGCGACGGCCTTGGCGTCCACCAGCTTCTCCCCCACCCGCAACCTGGTGAGGAATGTCGACGGGTTGCTCTGCGAGCGTGTCCGGTCGAAGAACGTCTCGATGTTCGCGGTGTGGCCGGCGGTGACCAGCAGAGCGGCGCCGTGGTGATCGGCCAGCAGCAAGGCCAGGTCGGTCGCGGAACCGGCTGCCGGGAACGTCATCGCCCCGACACCGAGATCCTGGATGCGTTCCAGGCCCGGTGCGTGGCCGTCGGCGTCGGCCGGCAGCACCACCTGAGCGCCGCATTTGAGGACCTCGGTGCTGATCCGGCTGGGGTCGCCGACGATCAGCTGTGGGCGATACCCCGCCTTGCGCAGCACGTCGGCGCCCTGGCCGACGCCGACGAGCACCGGCTGGTATTCCTTGACGAACGGCTTGAGCGCCTTGAGGTCGTCGGCGGCGCTGGGTTCCTCGGCGACGACCACCACGTGCCGCCGGCGCATGTCCACGTCGATGTTGGGGATGCCGATGCCGTCGATCAGCAGCGGGCTTTCGCTGCGGATGAACTCGATCGTGTTGCCTGCGAAGGCCTCCAGGTGTGCGGCCAGGCCACTCTTGGCCTCGCGCATCAGGTCGGCGATGTCGTGGTCGGTGCGCTCGGTGCCGTGACTGAGCCGCCGGTCGCCGGCGTAGACGCCTCCTTCGTGGAGACGGATCTTTGAGCCGTCCTTGACCTTCTTGAAAATTTCCGGACCGGTCTCGTCGATCAGGGTGACCCCGTTGTTGACCAGCACCTCGGGGCCGAGGTTGGGATAGCGGCCCGACACCGAGGGCGAGGCGTTGACAACGGCGGCGATGTCCGCTTCGACCAGAGCGTCGGCGGTGATGCGGTCGAGGTCCAAAATGTCGAGTACGACGATGTCGCCCGGGCAGACCCTGCGCAGCAGGCGATCGATATTGCGGTCCACTCGGGCGGTGCCGATCAGGCCTGGGCGTTCGGTGTTTCGGGACAGGAGCGCTGACATCCTCATGGAGGGTGATTCTGACTGCGAAGCACCGTTGGAGGGTGGAGGCGCGCCGTCACATCTGTAACAGCAGTTATAAATAATCACATCTGTAACAGGTCGGCGGTGGGTATCGGCCTCCCTGAGCGTTCACTCTGCGGCGGTGGCGCAAAAGTGCGAGTGGAGGGCGCCCTCAGTGCAGGGTCAAACCACCCCACCAGGCGTGCTACCGACCCACGCTCCTATCGGAGTTCGTTCTGCGCGGTGTCGAGCAACTCCCGGGCGTGGGCGCGTGCACTGTCGGATTCGCCCAGCCCGGCCAGCATCCGTGCCAGCTCGGCCACCCGTTCGTCGCTGGTGAGCCGCCGCACGCCACTGGCGCCCGCTCCCTCTGCGCTCTGGCTGTGCACCACCAGGTGGACGTCGGCGTATGCCGCGACCTGCGGCAAATGGGTGACGACGATGACCTGGCAGCTCTGGGCCAGCCGCGCCAGGCGGCGGCCGATCTGCACCGCCGCCCGGCCACCGACGCCGGCGTCGACTTCGTCGAAGACCATGGTGGTGCCGGCCGCCTCCTTACGCGAGGTGGCCAGCACCACCTCCAGCGCCAGCATCACCCTGGACAGCTCGCCGCCGGATGCTGTCTTGGCCAGTGGTGACACCGGCATGCCCCGGTGCGCGGCGAAGCCGAACTCGACGACGTCGATGCCGTCGACTCCGGCCCGCACGAATTCTCCGGACGGCAGCGTCAGTGCGCCGGGGTCATGAGGTTTCAGGTCATCGGCGCGGACGCCGATGGTGAACTGCGCGTCGGCCATGGCCAGTGCGGACAGCTCGGCGGTCACCTCGGCGGCCAGCTTGGCGGCCGCTGTGCGGCGGATCCCGCTGAGGTCGACGGCGGCCTCGGTCAGGTGCAGCCGGAGTTCCTCGACCCGGCGTTCGAGTACGGCCAGGCCCTCTTCGGAGACATCGAGTTGAGCCAGCCGTTCGCCGGATTCCCGCGCCCACCCCAACACCGCGTCGATGTCGGCAGCGTATTTGCGGGTCAGGGTGCGCAGCTGGGCCTGGCGTGCCAACTTGGCGTCCAGTGCACTCGCGTCGGCGGGTAAGCCTTCCAGATAGTCGCCCAGTTCACCGGAGGCGTCGACGGCCAGCGTCAGCGCCGAACCGATCTGATCGGCCAGCGCGGCCAGCCCGGGATCGCCGGTGGACTCCAGCGTCGCGCGTGCCCGGCCCAGGGCTTCGGCAGCGCCGAGTGACTCCTCGGAGCTGCCCGTTAGCGCCGACCGCGCCGAGGCGGCGGCTTCCCGCAGCATGTCCAATTCGGAAAGCCGCACGATATCGGCGACCAGTGCGTCGTCCTCCCCCGGCTGCGGGTCTACCGCGGCGATCTCGGTCAGCGCGAAGGTGAGCCGGTCGACCTCCTGGGCCAGGTCCCGGGCCCGGTCGCGGCGCTCGGTGAGATCGCGCCGGGCAGACAACCACTCGTCGCGCAATGTGCGGTAGCGGCGCAGTGTCGGACCCGTGGCGGCGAACCGGTCCAGCGCGGCCCGCTGCTCGTCGGCGCGCATCAGGCGCAGCTGGTCGTTCTGGCCGTGCAGCGCCAGCAGCCGGGCAGTGAAGCCGGTGAGCGACTTCGCCGGCACGCTGCGACCCCCGAGCCAGGCGCGCGACGGGCCGTCCCGGCTGACCCGGCGCAGCGCGATCACACTGCCGTCTTCGTCGCGCTCGGCACCCGAGGCGTCGAGAATCTCCTCCAGGTCGGCGGTCACGGTGTCATCGACATCGGCTGTGGTGAAACGGCCTTCGGCGACAGCACGGTCGCATCCGGACCGGATGCGGGCCGGGTCGGCGCGGGCGCCGCTGAGTAGGTGCAGGCCAGTGACCACCATGGTCTTGCCGGCTCCGGTCTCGCCGGTCAGCACGGTCAGCCCGCTGCCGAATTCCGCGGTAGCGACGGTGATCGCGCCCAGCGACTCGATTCGCAACTCGGTCAGCATCGGCTACCGCCCGCGCCAACCCGTCACCGGCAACCGGAACTTGGTCACCAGCCGGTCGGTGAACGGCGCGCTGTCCAGCCGCGCCCATTTGACCGGCGTGACGGCGCGGCTCACCTCAAGGCGCCCGCCGGCCGGCACCAGCATTTCCCTGCGGCCGTCGCAGAACACCAGTGCGTCGTGACCATCGGCCTCGATCTCGACGGCGATCGCGGCGTCCGGGCTGGTGACCATCGGCCGGCCGAACAGTGCGTGAGCGTTGTTGGGCACCACCAGGATCGCTTCGAGGTCCGGCCACAGCAGCGGTCCGCCGGCGGAGAAGGCGTACGCGGTGGAGCCGGTCGGTGTGGAGACCAGCACGCCGTCACAACCGAATGTCGACACCGGGCGGCCGTCGATTTCGACGACGACACCGAGCACGCCCAGCCGCGGCCCCTTCTCCAGGCTCGCTTCGTTGAGCGCCCAGCCCCGCTGGATGATCTGGCCGCGGTGGCGCACGGTCACATCGAGGGTGAGGCGATCTTCCACCCGGTAGTCCCTGGCGACGATGTGTCGCAGCACCGCGTCGATGGCTTCGGCTTCGGCTTCGGCCAGGAAACCGATCCGGCCCAGATTGACGCCCAGCACCGGAATGCCGGCGTTGCGCGCCAGTTCGGCCGCGCGCAGGAAGGTGCCGTCGCCGCCCAGCACCAACACCAGTTCGCAGCCCCGGGCCACCATCGGGTCGGGGTCGGCCACTTCGATGCCGACGCCGACGGCGCGCACATCACCGGGCGCTACCGGCAATGATCCTCGATCGACCGCCTCGGCGGACAAGGCATGAAGCTCAATACCGTTGTCGCCCAATATTTTTTCGACGTACCGGGCGGTTTCCTCGGCCTCATCGCGTCCGGTGTGGACCACCAGCAGTACGGTTCGCTGTGCGGTCACCTGCGGTCTCCCGCAGACTGTCCGGGGTCGCCTTGGGTAACCCGTGCCACCGGTGTCGCCGGGCCGTCATCGACAGCGCGGTGCACCGCCGACACTAGGGCGTCACCGGCCAGCGCGCGATCTGACTGCCTCCGCAGCCACAGAAAGTACTCGACGTTGCCCGCCGGGCCCGGCAACGGACTGGCCGCCGCGCCGACCGGGTGCCAGCCCAGCTCGGCCGCGCGGTGCGCGACGGCAAGCACCGAGTCCACGCGCAACCGCGAATCGGCGACCACCCCGCCGGGTCCGACCCGGCCCCTGCCCACCTCGAATTGCGGCTTCACCATGGGAACGATATCGGCGCCCGGACCCGCGCACCCAACCAGCGCGGGCAACACCGTCGCCAGCGAGATGAAGGAGAGGTCGGCCACCACCCGCTCGACCGGCCCGCCGATCATCTCCGGTGTGAGTTCGCGGACGTTGGTGCGTTCGAGTACCCGCACCCGGGGATCGTTGCGCAGCGGCCAGGCCAGCTGGCCGTAACCGACGTCGGCGGCAACGACTTCGGCTGCGCCCCGGTCCAGCAGGACCTCGGTGAACCCGCCGGTCGAGGCGCCCGCGTCCAGGCAGCGGCGGCCCGCCGCAACGATCCCGAAGGCGTCCAGCGCGCCGATGAGCTTGTGCGCCCCGCGCGATACCCAGCCGCGTTCGCCGTCCCCGGTCACCGTCAGTGCCGCGGTGAGGGTCATCCCGGTGGCGGGTTTGACCACCGGCAGGCCGTCGAGGCGGACCCGTCCGGCTTCGATCAATTCGGCGGCCTGTGCCCGGGAGCGGGCCAGCCCGCGGCGGACCAGCTCGGCGTCGACGCGGGCACGCCGTGGCATGCGGGCACTCAGCCCTTCTCCGCCGACTCCAGGGCCCGCAGCAGCACGTCGTGCGCCTCGGACAGGCGGCGTGCGATGTCCTCGAGCTCCGCCAGCGATGGGGCGTCCTCGGCATCGGCAGTGTCGGGCAGCTGCGCTACCAGGGCTTCGATATCTGCGCGAATCTGGTCGGGGTCGATAGTCATTGCGTTCTCACGCTAGTCGCTGGTCGGTTGTCGCCGGCCGAGAGGCTGCGGGTGGGGTTCGGCGCCGGCGCGCTGAGCGGTCGGTCGATGTGCGGGCACATCGAATCCTTGTGTGTGAATGCCTACATGCTCAGCATGTGGGCCAGGACCCGCCGCACTTCGCCGAGTCCCTCGCGGGAAAGGGCGAGTTCGGGCGCGTACCGCCGGAACCGCTCGGCGGACACGGCGCCCACCTGCTCGGTGATGATCAGCCGGCCTGCAGCAGTGACCAGCGAGCCAGGGCGTCGCGGGCACGCTGGTCGCCGGCTTCGATGGCTACCGGGGCGTCCAGGCTCCAGACGGCGGCGGCGACGGCGCGAACGACCGCCAGATCGTCCCCCTGTTCGTCGCCGGTTGCCCAGACCATTGCCCGTTGCCCTGCGACCTCGACCCGCCAGCCCGGCTGCGGGCCCACGGCTAGGCCGGCCGGGTCCCGATGCAGCGAACGCAGGTCGTGGCCGATGAAGGTGGGCCGGCGGGCGGGTTCGGCGTACACGGCGTCGCGCGCGGAGTTCACCCCGGTGAGCACCATCAGGCTGGGCAGGCCGGCGGCGCTGGCCCCCTCGATGTCGGTGTCCAGCCGATCCCCGACCACCAGCGGGGAGCGCGACCTGCCCCGCGCCACGGCATCGTTGAGCAGCTGCGGCCCGGGCTTGCCCGCCACCTGGGGCGCCGCGCCGGTCGCGGTGCACAGCAGCGCGACCAGGGCGCCGTTGCCCGGCAACAGGCCCCGCTCGGTGGGCAGCGTCGCATCGATGTTGGTGGCCACCCACACCGCGCCGGCCCGGATGGCCAGCGCCGCCTCGGCGAGCTCGGGCCAGCCGACCACCATCGACAGGCCCTGCACGACGGCCCCGGGTCGGTCCTCGAATCGCCGGACCGGCACCAAGCCGGCTGAGGTGATTTCGCCCGCCAGCGCATCGGTGCCGATGACCAGCACTTTCGTCCCGGCGGGGAGCTGGCCGGCCAACAGGCGGGCTGCGGATTGGGCACTGGTGACGACGTCGTCGGGGCCGGCGGTGAAGCCGAGATCGCCCAGATGCGTGGCGACTTCGGAGGCGCTGCGCGAGGCGTTGTTGGTGACGAACAAGGTGCGGGCCTCGACCCTGGCCAGCGACTCGACGGCTCCCTCGGTGGCCGAGTGGCCGCGGAACACGGTTCCATCCAAATCCAGCAGCAGGCAGTCGTATTGCTGCGCAAGCGATCTGAACTCAGCCAAGTTCGCCGACCCGTTCTTCGGCATCGGTCGCGCCGTCGATATCGGCCGCCGCCGAACGCAGGAACCACTGCAACGCCTCGTCGGTGCGTTCCAGCGCCAGCAGCGTCTCGGCGTAGGCGTAGAACAGCCGCGCGGCCGTGGTGCCGGTGCGCTTCGGGTCCAGCGGCGGGTTGGACAGCACAGTCAGGGCCTGCTCGAACTGGCTCAGGTCGGCGCGAGCGCCGGCGGCCACGATCCGCAACTCGTCGGCGTCGTCACCGGTGAGCTGGGCCGCCTCCGGGCCGCGGGCCAGGTCGATCGCCTTCTGCGGGCGCCCCAGGCCGCGTTCACAATCGGCGATCAATGCCAGCAGAGCGGATTTGCTGCCCATTCTGCGCGCGGCCCGCAATTCGGCCAGCGCCTGAGCCCAGTCGCCGCAGTGGTAGGCGGCGATTCCGACGGCCTCGCGAACGGCGGCAATCCGGCTGGCCCGGGCGCGAGCCGCCCGTGCGTGACTCAGCGCGGCTTCGGGATCGTCGTCGAGCAGGCCGCCCGCCGCTACCAGGTGGCGCGCCACCCTGTCCGCGCTGGCCCGGTCCAGGGTGCTCAATTCGCGGCGGACCTCCGGGGCCAGTTGCCGGGCGTCGATATCGTCGGGAATCCGGGGACCGTCGTCAGGTGCGCGCCCGCGGTCGCCGCTGGGCGTCCGGCGCCGACTGTGCCCACGGGTGCTGCGCCCCCTGCTGTCGTCGACCACTCGGTAGAGGTTACGGGCACCCGCGGCGGGGTTGCCAGGTGCGGTGGGTGGGAACTACGCCTGCAATCGTCTGGGAAACAGCGGCGACAACAGCGACGGACAGTACGTCGAGATCGCGACGATGGCGAAGGCGGCTGCCATGTCGGTGGAGAAACCATTGAGTTCGGCAACCTCGGCGACGACGGCATCGAGGGTGCCGCCCGGTGAGAGCACCTCGGGGCAGATCGACCGGCCGGTTGCCATCGTCGTTTCGGGCTGCCCGAATTGGATACCGACGTCGTTGAGGGCGTTGAGGAAAGCGTTGCCCATCATGTCGGCGTGGGCGGGTGGCGACACCAGCGTGGACGACATGCCGAACACTCCGGCCACCATGGCCGCACACCTCAGGGTCAGCCTCCGCGCCGTCATCGGGACAACTGTGCTCAACCAGTGTCACTTTCACAGCGCGGTGCGGTAAATGTTTGCGCACCGAGGCGTTTTGTTCACCGGCATTCCGGTGCTCCCTGCGCTGGGGCGCCCTTCGCCCCAAGGACGCACTGCAATATCAGGCCCCGGCCATGCCGGCGGTGCCGCTGGCACCGCCACCCGTGCCAGTGTGCGTACCGCCGTTGCCGCCGGAGGTGGCACCCGTGCCGCCGGTACCGGCCGTGCCGCCAATACCACCGCCGGTGGGCGTCCCCCCGGTACCACCGCTGCCAGCGGTGCTGGTACCGCCGCCGCCTCCGCCGCCACCGCCGTCGCCACCGGCGCCAGCCGGCCCGGCCGTGCCGCCGTTGCCGCCTATGCCTCCGGCGCCGCCCGCACTGGAGAGTCCGCCGCCGCCGCCACCGCCCCCGGCGCCCCCGTCGCCGCTGGGGTGGCTGCCGGAGCGGTTGCCGCCGTTGCCGCCTTTGCCGCCGTCGCCGCCGGTGCCAGCGGTACTGCCGCCGTTGCCGCCGTTTCCACCCTCACCGGGTGTAACGCTGGCGCTCCCGGCGGTACTGCCGCTGCCGGCTCCTCCACCGCCGCCACCGGTGCCGCCGTCGCCACCGGTGCCGCCGGCCCCGCCGTTGCCGCCTTTGCCGCCGTTGCCGCCGTTGGCCGTACCGCCGCCTCCGCTGCTACCGCCACCGCCGCCGTCACCGCCGTCGCCGCTCAAGCCATTGGTCTTGCCTGGACCGCCGTTGCCGCCGCTGCCGCCGGGGCCGCCGGTGCTGGTGCCGGCGCCCGCGGCGACCCCGCTGTTGCCACCGTCGCCGCCGTCGCCGCCGTTACCGCCGTCGCCTACCGTTGTAGATCCCTGGATCCCGCGGCCGGCGCCGCCGCGACCTCCGGCGCCGCCGGTGTTCGTTATGCCGCCGTTGGCGGCATTGCCGCCGTTGCCGCCGTTGCCGCCGTTGCCGGCTTTACCGCCTGGCCCGGCGTTACCGCCGTTGTTGCCGTTGCCGCCCGCGCCGCCCTCGGTGGGGCCGGTGGCATCGGGAGCACCACGGGTGCCGCCGGGGCCGCCGGCGCCGCCGGAGCCGCCGGGGCCGACGGTAGAGCGGCTCCGGGCGCCAGCCCCACCGGAGCCTCCGGCGCCCCCCGTGGTGGTGGTGCCGCCGTCGGCGGCACCACACCCGGCGCCGCCGTCGCCGCCGGG
>NZ_JBKECZ010000031.1:0-51681 GCF_047975165.1 Mycobacterium sp. | reverse complement strand
CGGCGCTCCAGCTCCGGTGTCGGGAAGTCGATGTGCAGGAACAGACACCGCCGCTTCAGGGCCTCGGACAGCTCGCGGGTGGCGTTGGAGGTCAACACCACCAGCGGCTTGCGGGTCGCGGCGATGGTGCCGAGTTCGGGCACGGTCACCGCGAAGTCGGACAGCACCTCCAGCAGCAGGCCCTCGATCTCGATATCGGCCTTGTCGGTCTCGTCGATCAGCAACACGGTCGGCTCGGTGCGCCGGATCGCCGTCAGCAGGGGGCGCTGCAGCAGGAACTCCTCGCTGAACACGTCGTCCTTGGTCGCCTGCCAGTCGCCCGAGCCGGCCTGGATGCGCAGGATCTGCTTGGCGTGGTTCCACTCATACCACGCGCGGGCCTCGTCGACGCCCTCGTAGCACTGCAGCCGGACCAGGCCAGAACCCGTCGCCTGCGCGACTGCCCGGGCCAGCTCGGTCTTGCCGACGCCGGCCGGACCCTCCACCAACAGCGGCTTTTCCAGTCGGTCGGCCAGGAACACCGCCGTTGCGGTCGCGGTGTCGGGCAGGTAGCCGGTCTCGGCCAGCCTTCGTGAAACGTCGGGGATGTCGGCGAACAGTGGTGCGGGGCGGGCGGGCAGGCTCACGATCGGATTCTCCTGGTACTTGCCCGGTCAGACCGGGCGGGTGTGGCCGGTCTCGGACGATCCCCACACGATCCATTTGCTCGACGTCAGTTCCGGCAGCCCCATCGGCCCGCGGGCATGCAGCTTCTGGGTGGATATGCCGATCTCGGCGCCGAAGCCGAATTGCTCGCCGTCGGTGAACGCCGTGGAGGCGTTGACCATCACCGCGGCGGCGTCGACCTGTTCGGTGAACCGCTGGGCCGCCGCCAGATCGGTGGTGACGATGGCTTCGGTGTGGCCGGTGCCGAATTCGTTGATGTGCTCGATGGCGCCGTCGACGCCGTCGACCACCGCGACGGCGATGTCCATCCCCAGATACTCCCGGCGCAGGTCGTCTTCGCCCGCGTCCAGGTGCACGGTGACGCCCGCGGCGTGCAGCGCGTCCAGCAGCCGCGGCATCGCCGTGCCCGCGATGGCGGTGTCTACCAGTAGGGTCTCCGCGGCGTTGCACACGCTGGGCCGGCGGGTCTTGGAGTTGAGCAGGACGCGCTCGGCGACGTCGAGGTCCGCGGCCCCGTGCACGTAGACGTGGCAGTTGCCGACACCGGTCTCGATGGTGGGTATCTGGGCGTCGCGCACCACCGCGTCGATCAGCCCCGCTCCGCCACGCGGAATCGCGACGTCGACCAGGCCGCGCGCCTGGATCAGGTGGGTGACGGTGACCCGGTCGGCAGAGGACAACAGCGAAACCGCGTCTGCCGGCAACTCCTGGCCGACCAGGGCGCTGCGCAGCACCGAAACCAGGGCTCGATTGGAGTTGGCGGCCGAGGAGCTGCCGCGCAGCAGAGCGGCGTTGCCGGATTTGAGGGTAAGCCCGAAGGCGTCCACGGTGACGTTCGGGCGGCCCTCGTAGATCATGCCGACCACACCCAGCGGCACCCGCTGCTGGCGCAGTTGCAGACCGTTGGGCAGGGTGTACCCGCGCAGCACCTCACCCACCGGGTCGGGCAGGCCGGCGACCTGTCGCAGCCCCGCGGCAATACCGTCGATGCGCTGCGGGTTGAGCGCCAGCCGGTCGAGCATGGCGGCGGGGGTGCCGGCTGCCCGCGCGGCATCGACGTCGGCGGCGTTGGCAGCCAGAATCGTGTCGGCACCGGCCAGGATCTCGTCGGCGGCTGCGTGCAGCGCGCGGTCCTTGACCGCGGTGGGGGTGATGGCCAGCACGCGGGCGGCCACCCGGGCGCGCCGGGCGGCGTCGTGCACCTCTTGGCGCAGGTCGGGCTGCTGGCGGTGGCTCGCCCCGCTGCGGGATGGCGCGTGCAGACTCATTGCCCCAGGGTATCGGGCCTGCCCGGATTGGCTACGCCCGCACCGGGTCAGCCGAGCGTTCCCGGTGAATCGCCCGTTGCGCCTTGCTCTGCCGCTCCTCGATGAGCCTGCCGAGGTCTTTGAGGAGCGCCGGGCGTTCCATCACGATCTTCTCGATATGTTCGCGGTCGATCTCCAGCACCGTCACTTCCTCCAGGGCGTAGGCGCCCGCCAGGTTGGGCTGGCGCGTCAGCGCGGTGATACCGATGAATGAACCCCCGCGGAGGGTGCCGACCGGCACCACGCTGCCGGCGTCGTCGGTCACGGTCAGCTGCAGCGTGCCCGAGACGATGAACGTCACCACCGCGGGCACCACCGCCGCATACTGCACGATTTCACCGCTGCCGAACCTTGCAAGCCTGGCATAGGGGGCCAGCAGCTCCTGGTCGGCAAGGGTCAGACGCAGTCCGGTCGCAACCACCGTTCGCAGGGCTCGGTAGACCCGTTCGGGCGTTGAGAACGAATCGTCTGCGCCGTCCAGGTGGAGATCGTGGCGGCGAGCGGCGTACCAAACCCAGCGCAGGAACGTTGCCTGGGTTGCTCCCTCGTCAGCGGGCGAGTCCACCGAAACGGTGGTGCGGTACTCACCGCCGCCCAACGCAACCGAGGTGGAGGTGCTGCCGGGCCGGATCAGCGGCAACGACTCCGCGACGCGCGACAGCATCGCGCACACCTGGTCCGGGGAGTCCTCTTTGGCGAATGTGGTGGTGACCGAGCATTTGTGCGGCCCGGCGGGGCGGCTGAGGTTGGTGAACGCCGTGGTCGCCAGCACCGAGTTCGGCATGATCCGCAGTCCGCCGCCGGTCTGGATGTGCACGGCCCGCCAGTTCACCTCGGTGACTCGTCCGCGCGCCGTCTGGGTGTCCAGCCAGTCGTTGATCCGGAAGGGCTGCTCGAAAAGCATGAACAGCCCCGAGACGATCTGGCCGACCGAGTTCTGCAGCATCAGCCCGATGACGACCGAGGTCACGCCCAGCGCGGTGAAGACCCCGCCGACCCGCACCCCCCAGACCATGGACAGGATCACGGCCAGACCCGCCCCGATCAGCCCGAAGCGGCCGACATCGACGAAGATCGTCGGGATTCGCTTGCGCCAACTGTTTTCCGGGGCTCCTTGGAACACCGTGGTGTTCAGCCCGGACAGCAGCAGCATCAGCACACCGAAGCCGAACAGAGTGGTCAGGATCCGCACCCCGGTGGTGCCGGCCGAAATCTGTGACGCCTTGACCAGCAGCAGCAGGAGCACGCCGAGCGGCACCAGGTAGTTGCGCAGTAGGCCCACTTCGCGGGCCAGCCGTTTGTCGCGACGCAGCAGGTGGTGGTGCAGCTCGGTCAGCAGGATCAGCGCAAGCGGAAATCCGATCATCACAACGACAGCCCAGTGGAACCAGGAGGAGTGGACGACGGTCATCGGCGCTCCGACAGCCGGTAGATCGTCTGTTCGGCGCCGTCGACGGAAACCGTGCCGGCAGCGGTGAATTGACGTGAGTCACGCATCGCCTCGTATACCCCGGGTGAGACGAATATTCCGGGCTGTGTTGCACTGCTGTGCATCTGGTATGCCAGGCTTACCGCGGAGCCCCACATATCGAAGGCTAGGCCGGATTGCCCCGCCAGCCCGCTGACGACGTTTCCGGTGGTGATGCCGACCCGCAGCCCCAATCGGTGGCGGCCGCGGCTGTTGAGGCGTTCGATGACGCGGCTGATATCGAGGGCGAACTCGACGCTTCGATGAATGCTGTCCAGTCGGGGTGTGACAACTCCGCAGCTGGCGAGGTATCCGTTGTGAAAGGTGCGAATCCGCTCCACCCCACAGGCCGTGGCTGCCGAATCGAATTGAGAAAACAACTCATCGATGACTCCGACCAGTTCGTCTCCGGACATGTCGGCGGAAACCTCGTCCAGCCCAACAATATCGGCGAAGACTACCGCGACATCCTGATGCTTCTGTGCGATAGTGGACTCGCCCCCGCGATAGCGCTGCACGACCGATTCCGGCATCAGCGCCAGCAGCATCCGATCGTTCTCTTTGCGCTGCTCGTCGAGCAGCTCCCGGTTGATCGCCAGACTCCTGCTCATCTCGTTGAACGCATGTGTCAGATCGCCGATTTCGTCTCGCGACCGGACCGGGATATCGACGTCATAGTCACCCGAACCGACCCGGTGCACACCCTTTTCGAGCCGGCGCAGAGGTCGCATCGCGGCCTGCGAGATCAGCATCGACGCGAGGCAGATGAGGAAGACGATCACCGCCACGGCGATGGTCAGCGTCTTGCTGAACTTCCCGATCCGCTCGAATGCGGCGGAATCGTCGCGGGTTGCCAGCACCGACCAGTGCAGGTCCGAATTCGGAATGTCCAGCGGACCATAGGCTTCCAGTTCCCTGGATCCGGTGTAGTCGGTGGAGCTCGACACCCCGAGCTCGCCGCGCTGGGCGGCCCGCACCCCGGCGTTCTCGACCGGCTGCACCAGAATGGTTCCGCCCAGCCTGATGGCCCGATCCGCGACCGAGGGCGCCGTTCCCGCGGCGATCACCTCGGTCCGGTAGCGCTGGGGGTCCTCCAGGAAGAGCCGCGAGTCCGAGCGCATCAGGTGATCGGGCCCCACCAGATAGGTCTCGGTGGCCTTCCCCATGCCGGCCGATTCCCAGTGCTTCCTGGCCGTCATGATGTTGTTGATCTTGGAGATCGGCACCGGAAGCGCCATCACCCCGGTGATCTTGCCGTCGACGCCGATGGGCGACACCGCCCACGCCGTCGGTGCGGCGAGTTGCGGCTGGTACGACTGGAAGTCGGTGATCCACACGAAGGAGAGGTCGTTGGACCGCAGCGCCTTCTGGTACGCGTCATGCAGATTGGATTCGCGGTAGGGCCCGGTCAGGATGTTGGTGCCGAGGTCCGGGCCCTTGTCCACCGAGTAGACGACATTGCCATCGGTATCCAGCAGCAGCACATCCTGATAGTCGAAATACTTGACGATTTGGTGCAGATAGCGGCCGACCCGGGCATCGGCCGATGACCACACGCTGCCATCGCCGGCATCGGCGACCGGGTCCGCATCGGCTGCCCGAGGCGCTGTGTAGTGCGCCTGAAGGTACCTTTGCGCATTGCCTTTCGGCAGAACGGCGTTGAGATCGATTTTTTCCCCGGTCAGCCGTTCGATCGGGTCGATCATCTGGTTCCGGTAGTAGTCGACGATCGAGTTCTGCTGGACGGGTGTGATGCTCGCGTCGGCGAGTCGGTCGAAGCCCACGCTGAACGCCACCACGGCTTCGTCGAGTGTGGTGTCCGCGCTGTAGACAATCAGGGAATTCGTCAAGCGTCGGAACAGGGACTCGATCTGCCGCGTCTGGGTTTGACGCAGCTCGATCAGCCTCTCCGACTCGACCTCACGCAGAGTGTTGCGACCGGTAACCGCGCAGATGTAGGCGATCACCGCCACCGACAGAATGCTGGAAAGCAACAGCGCTATCAGGATCTTGGACTGGATGCTGATGCGGAAACGCGACCTGGGCAGCCGCCGACGGGCGCGCTTGTGGGCCGGAGCGCCGTGCGCCTCCGGTACCGGCGCTGATGCCGGCGCTGGTGCCTCGTCCGATGTCAACACGCTGCACCCTAACTCGCGAAAGCCGCGGCTATCGGCCACGCTGGAAAACCGACGCCATCCCGTATTCGGGACTCCACCCGACGGTGACACGGACTACCCGTCGGGCACCTCGTGCTCGATCTCGTCGAGCCAGATTCGCGCCGACATGTCCGAGGGTGCGCGCCAATCGCCCCGGGGCGACAGTGCCCCACCGTGGGAAACCTTGGGACCGTTGGGCAAGGCAGAGCGTTTGAACTGACTGAAGGCATAGAACCGTTGCACGAACTCCTGCAGCCAGTGCCGGATCTGCCCCAGCGAATAGGCCGGACGCTTGTCCGCGGGGAAGCCGGGAGGCCAGTTGCCGCGGCCGGCGTCGCTGAACGCATGGAAGGCCAGGAATGCGATCTTGGAGGGCCGGAATCCGTAGCGAAGTACGTAGAACAGTGAGAAATCCTGCAGCGCAAACGGACCCACCTTCGCCTCGCTGCTCTGCAGTTCCTCGTCTCCGGTAGGCACCAGTTCGGGCGTTATCTCGGTGTCCAGCACCGACCGCAGCACTTCCCCGACCTGTTCGTCGAACTCTCCGGAGGACATGACCCAACGAATCAAGTGCTGAATCAGCGTCTTGGGCACCCCGGCATTGACGTTGTAGTGCGACATCTGGTCGCCCACACCATAAGTCGACCAGCCGAGCCCCAATTCGGATAGATCGCCGGTGCCCAGCACGATCCCGTCGCGCTGATTGGCCAACCGGAAAAGGTAGTCGGTGCGCAGGCCGGCCTGGACGTTCTCGAACGTGACGTCGTAGACCTGCTCGCCACGGGAGAACGGATGCCCCATTTCGTCGAGCATCAATGTGGCCGTCGGGCGGATGTCGATCTCTTCCAACGTCACGCCCAACGCCCGCGACAAGGTGATCGCATTGTTCTTGGTGCGGTCACCCGTCGCGAAACCCGGCAGCGTGAAAGCCAGGATATCGCTGCGCGGCCGGCCTTCGCGGTCCATCGCGCGCGCGGCGACGATCAGGGCGTGCGTCGAGTCCAATCCGCCGGACACGCCGATGACGACCTTGGGATAGTTCAGCGCGCGCAGCCGCTGCTCCAAGCCGGACACCTGGATGTTGTAGGCCTCGTAGCAATCCTGTCGCAGCCGTTGCGGGTCGGCCGGCACGAAGGGAAAGCGCTCGACTGTGCGGCGCAGTCCGATATCGCCATCGGGCGGGTCCAGCCGGAATTCGATGTGCCGGAACGCATCCGTCACGGACCGGTGATGGCGCCGGTTGTCGTCGAACGTCCCCCGTTGCCGCCGTTCGGAGCGAAGCATCTCGACGTCGACATCGGCGACGGATCGTCGGTGCCCTTTCGGGAAGCGCTCGGATTCCGCGAGCAGCGCACCGTTGTCCCAGATCATCGTCTGGCCGTCCCAGGCCAGGTCGGTAGTCGACTCGCCTTCCCCGGCGGCCGCGTAGACATAGGCCGCGATGCATCGCGCCGACGCTGAGCGGGCCAGCAGCGCTCGATCCTCCGCGCGGCCCACGGTGATGGGGCTGCCCGACAGGTTTGCCAGCACCGTCGCGCCGGCCAGTGCCGCCTCGGCGCTGGGCGGCAGCGGTACGAACATGTCCTCGCAGATCTCCACGTGCAGCACGAAGCCGGGCACGTCCAAAGCAGCGAACAGCAGGTCCGGGCCGAAGGGGGCTTCGATCCCGGGGGCACCGGCTATCCGGATAACTCCGCGTTCGGCGTCTCCGGGCGCCAGCTGGCGATTCTCATAGAATTCCCGGTACGTCGGCAGATACGACTTGGGGACCACACCGAGCACAGTGCCCCGGTGCACGACGACCGCGCAGTTGTAGACGCGGTGCCGATGCCGCAGGGGCGCCCCCACCACCAGTACCGGCAGCAGGTCCGCCGAGGCGCCCACCAGCTCCGCAAGCGTGTTCTCGACAGCGTCGAGCAGGGTGTCCTGCAGCAGGATGTCCTCGATCGAGTAACCCGAGAGCGTCAGCTCGGGAAATACCGCCAGCGCCACACCGTCGTTGTGACATTGGCGCGCCAGGCTCAGAACCGAGGTGGCATTGGTCGCCGGGTCCCCGAGGGTGGTGTGGTGGGTACATGCCGCGACGCGCACCAACCCGTGCCGGTAGGCGTTGTAGAAGTCCCTGTGCTGGCGCATCGTGCATCTATTCTCACCCGTATGGCCCAGGATTCGCATCGGTGGGTCTCCCCGGCCGGCCGAGCTCGACTGAAAATGGTGGGGGGTCTTGAGCAGGTGACGTTTGCGGCACCGGCAGGCCAGGCTTGATGCAAGGCGGGAATCTCCCCGCTCGCGAGTCGTGTACGCCGGTATCTCCGGCGGACCTAGAGCAGAGTGATCGAGACCGGTATACCGAGCTGATCAGTTGCACTGGCCAAGCGCCTGTCGACGGTAACCACCGCGGCAGAGTGTTCGACGGCGACAGCGACATACAGTCCGTCGTAGATCGAGATGCGGTGCCGCCAGGCCCAGACGGTGCGCAGGAGCAGTGCATCAGGAAGCAGGTATTCAATGGCGAGTGCGGTGACGGCGTCCGCAGCGGCCTCGGCGTCGTCAGGTTCCAATTGCTTGCGCAGTACGGCCTTGTGCAGGTTGCGTAGCACCTCGCCCGGCATATGGGCCGGGGCGAGCCAGCCGTCGTCGCCATTCAGGGCTGCGCGCGCCGCGTCGCCTTCCGGAGTACCGCTCGTGAGCGCCAAGACCAGCACGCCTGCGTCCACCACGATCACCGGAGGGAACTCACCCGTCGCGGTCGGCGCGGATGACGGTCGCTACCTCCTCGGCTGTCATGGTGAGGCTGCGATGGCCGGCCAACGCCTCCAAGACCTGCCGATTACGCCCCGCCTGATACTCCCGTTCCAGCAGTGATCGCAGGTACGTTTGGGTGGACTGACCGCGCGCCTCGGCGCGGTCCGCCAGTGCGTCGCGAACTTCTTCGGGGACATCTTTGATCTGAATCGCAACGGCCACGACCACAAAGCAGCACATGCGCATGGCATGCGCATGTGCCACTTGCTCGTCGGCAACTCAGACGCCGGTCACCTAGACCTCGGTGACGTCCGCGTCGGCGGCTTCGGCCTCCGCAGCTTCCACGTCGTAGGCCTTGAGCTGCTGCACCAGATCCTCCAGCGCCGCCGCGGGCAGCGCGCCGGCCTGGTTGAACAGCAGTTTGCCCTTCTTGAAGGCCATCAGCGTGGGAATGGATCGGATCTGGGCGGCGGCCGCCAGTTCCTGTTCGGCCTCCGTATCGACCTTGGCAAACACGACGTCGGGATGCTGTTCGGAGGCTGCTTTGAACGTCGGCGCGAACGCCCGGCAGGGGCCGCACCAGGACGCCCAGAAGTCCAGCAACACCATCTCGTTTTCGGCGATGGCCTCGTTGAACTGCGCTGCGGTGAGATCACGGGTAGTCACGCCACCGGTAACGACGATCGCGCACAGGTTGTTCCCGGGACGGGCAGGCCGGCCCGAATGCGGCCCGATATGCTCGGCGGATGCCGGCCGCGACTCGCAAGCCCCAGGACCATCGCGGCAACGCGGACCAACACCGCCAACAGCAGATGGAACGCCGGCTGGTGGAGGCCACCGAGCACCTGATGAACGACGGCACCAGGTTCACCGAACTCAGCGTCGATCGCCTGGCGACCGAGGCCGGCATCTCCCGGGCCAGCTTCTATCTCTACTTCGAAGACAAGGGTCACCTCCTGCGCCGGCTCGCAGACGAGGCATTCGCCGATCTGGCTGCCGGCGGAAAACGTTGGTGGGATGTGGCCTGGCGCCACGATCGCGCGGATGTGCACGCCGCGGTGTCCGGGATCATCGCGGGCTACCGCCGCCACCAGGCCGTGCTCATCGCACTCGACGAGGCGTCGGGCTACGACCCCGCAACGGCACAGGCCTACCGCGATCTGTTGGGCGCCATCATCGACCGGGTAACCAGCGTCATCCAGGAAGGACAGGAAGACGGCTCGATCCGCCGCGAACTCCCCCCGGCCACCACCGCCAGCGCACTGACCTGGATGGTGGAGCGCACATGCCAGCAGAACTTGCCGGCGCGGCCACCCGAATTCGACCCCGAGCTGGCCAGCACGCTGGTTGAAGTCATTTGGGGCGCATTATATCTGAAGCCGGTCCGGTAGGACTACACGGCCACCAGGTCGTCGGCGTGCACCGCGGGGCGGCGAAACTCCGCTGACAACTCCGAACTTGACCGCCCCATGATTCGGACAAGCTCGGCCGCGTCATAGGCGACAACCCCCCGGGCCACGACCACAGCGTCGGGTCCGCACAACTCCACGACATCACCGCCGAGGAACTTCCCCGACACCGCGGTGATTCCCGCGGAAAGCAGAGAACGCCGTTGCCGCACAACCGCTTTGACGGCACCGGCATCCAAGGTCAATGACCCGGAGGATTCGGCGGCATAGCGCATCCAGAACCGGCGCGCCGACATCCGCTCTGCACCCGGCACAAACACCGTCCCGACCGAGGCGTCGGTGAGGGCGGTCGCGGCATCGGCGGCCGGGGCCAACAATACGGGCACTCCGGCATCGGCTGCCAGCAGTGCCGACGACAGCTTCGAGGCCATACCGCCGGTGCCCAGGTGGCTACTGCTACCGGCCACCACGCCATCCAGGTCCTGCGGCCCGGTCACCTCTCGAATAAACCTTGCGCCCTGTACCTTTCGCGGGTCGGCATCGTACAGGCCGTCGATATCCGACAGCAGGATCAGCGCTTCGGCACCCACGAGGTGGGCAACCAGAGCCGACAGCCGGTCGTTGTCACCGAACCGAATTTCATTGGTGGCCACCGTGTCGTTCTCGTTGACGATAGCCACCGCGTGCAGTGCCCGCAGCCTGTCCAGCGTCCGCTGGGCGTTGTTGTGCTGTACACGCAACGAAATGTCGTGTGCGCTCAGCAGCACCTGTCCGACGGTACGGCCATAGCGCGCGAACGCAGTACTCCACGAGTTGACCAGCGCAACCTGGCCGACACTGGCCGCGGCCTGCTTGGTCGCCAGATCCTTTGGCCGACGGGATAACCCCAGCGGTTCGATACCGGCGGCGATGGCACCCGACGACACGATGACCACGTCGGAGCCCATTCGCATGCGCGCCTCGATCGCCTCGGCGAGAGCGGCCAGCCGGCTGACATCGAACATGCCCGACTCGGTGGTGAGCGCCGTGGTGCCGACCTTGACGACGACGCTGCGTGCGACCCGGATGGCTTCGCGGTGGGTACCGGTCACGATCGTTCACCTACCGACGGATCCCGCTCGCGTCGTTGCTTGCGGGCGACCTTGCGTTCGGCGGCACCGACCCGGTCGCTGCGTTCCAGCCGGACATCGGTCCCCCGCCCGGTCAGCAGCACGTCTACGCCCGCCGGGGTTTGCGGCTCCCAGTCGAAGGTCATGTCGCCGATAGTCACCGCGCAACCGGGGTGTGCCCCCTGACGAAGCAGTTCGTCCTCGACACCCAGGCGTGCCAGCCGGTCGGCCAGGTATCCGACGGCCTCGTCGTTGTCGAAATTGGTCTGACCGATCCAGCGTTCGGGCCGGGCACCGGTGACCAGAAAGCCGCCATGTCCGTCGGGTTCCACGGCGAAACCGCTGTCATCCACCGGAACCGGCCGGATGACGGGTCGCCGGGCCACCGCCGGCGGGCGAGATTCCCTGCTCTCCGAAACCATCTGCCACAGCCCGAAGACCAACGGCTGCAAGCCCTCCCGGGTTGCCGTCGACACCATGAACACCGGCCACCCGCGCCGCGTGACCTCATCGAAGACGAACTCTGCCATTTCTCGGGCCTCGGTCACATCAATCTTGTTCAGCACCACCACCCGTGGCCGTTCGGCCAGGTCACCCAGCACGGGATCCCCCTGCAGGGTGGGTGTGTAGGCCGCCAGCTCCGCCTCCAGCGCATCGATGTCGGAGATCGGGTCGCGTCCGGGCTCCGCGGTGGCGCAATCCACCACATGGGCCAGCACCGCGCAGCGCTCGATGTGCCGCAGGAAGTCCAAGCCCAGACCACGGCCCTGCGACGCACCCGGGATCAGGCCGGGCACATCGGCGACGGTGAAGGAGTATTCGCCGGCCGAAACGACACCGAGGTTAGGCACCAGCGTGGTGAACGGGTAGTCGGCGATCTTGGGCTTGGCCGCCGAGATCACCGAGACCAGCGAAGACTTTCCCGCCGAAGGAAAGCCGACCAGTCCAACGTCGGCCACGGTTTTGAGTTCCAGGGTCAGGTCACAAGCTTGGCCCGGCTCACCGAGCAGGGCGAAACCGGGAGCTTTGCGGGCCCTCGACGCCAGCGCGGCATTGCCCAGGCCGCCCCGCCCGCCTGCGGCGGCCTCGAAGCGGGTGCCGATCCCGACCAGGTCGGCGAGTATCCGGCCGTTGCCGTCCAGCACCACGGTGCCGTCGGGAACCCTGAGTTCCAGGTCGGCCCCGGCGGCACCGTCGCGGTTGCCCCCCATCCCCTGCTTGCCCGACGGCGCGGTGACATGCGGACGGAAATGAAAGTCCAGCAGGGTGTGCACCTGCGGGTCGACGACGAAGACGATGCTGCCGCCACGACCGCCGTTACCGCCGTCGGGACCGCCGAGCGGCTTGAATTTCTCCCGGTGGACCGACGCGCAGCCGTTGCCGCCGGAACCCGCGCGAGCGTGGATGACAACCCGATCGACGAATCGAGGCATCGGGCTTCCCCTCAATCGATCACGGATGCGCTAGTGGTCCGCGCACGCCCGGGGCAGTCAGTCGGAGCTCTGCCCCGCGGCAACGATGTTGACGGTCTTGCGACCGCCCTTGACGCCGAACCGGACCGCACCCGCCGCCTTGGCGAAGAGAGTGTCGTCGCCGCCGCGACCGACGTCGACGCCCGGGTGGAACTTGGTGCCGCGCTGGCGCACCAGGATCTCCCCGGCTTGAACGACCTGACCGCCGAACCGCTTGACACCCAACCGCTGAGCGTTGGAGTCACGACCGTTGCGTGAGCTGGAAGCGCCCTTCTTGTGTGCCATGTCTTCTCGCCCCTACTACTTGATGCCGGTGACCTTCAGGACCGTCAACTGCTGACGGTGCCCCTGACGCTTGTGGTAGCCGGTCTTGTTCTTGAACTTGTGGATACGGATCTTGGGTCCCTTAGTGTGCTCGAGCACCTCGCCGGTGACCGCGACCTTGGCCAGCGCCTTGGCATCGGTGGTGACTTTGGCGCCGTCCACGACCAGCGCGACCGGCAGTGACACCTTGGAGCCGGGTTCGGATTCCAGCTTCTCGACCTTGAGGACGTCACCTTCGGCAACCTTGTACTGCTTACCGCCGGTCTTGACGATTGCGTAGGTCGCCATCGTTGCTCCTGCCCCTTCTCGTGGCCGTCTACCGTCTACCGTCGCACTCGGGCGCGTACCAACCCGGTGCGCGGTGGGTGGTCTTGGTGCGGGCCGGTGCGGCCCGCCGTCGCCCGCCAGCGTCTGCACAGCCTGACGACAACTGTCCAAGGGTACGTGGCCAGCGGCTACAGGGTCAAACCGGGTCCCTGCGACATGCCCCGCACAACCTAGTCCAGGTGGATCGGCGGGCCCGCCGGCCGCCCCGCCGCGCGCCGGCGACGGAACCCGGCGAAAGAAACCGGCCCGACGCGCGTCGCGGATGCCGCCGCGCCCTCGTCGGCACCATCGCCGGCGTCCTCGTCGTCCTCGTCGTCCTCGTCGTCCTCGTCGTCCTCGTCGTCGAGATCGTCCTCGTCGTCGAGATCGTCCTCGTCGCCGAGATCGTCCTCGTCATCGGAGTCCTCGTCGCCGAGATCGTCCTCGTCATCGGAGTCCTCGTCGTCGAGATCGTCCTCGCTATCGGAGTCCTCGTCATCGGAGTCCTCGTCATCGGAGTCATCGTCATCGAAGTCCTCGTCGTCGGCAAGGACGTCGTCGTCGAGGTCCTCGTCGTCCTCGTCGTCCTCGTCGTCCTCGTCGTCGAGATCGTTGTCGTCGTCCTGCTCGTCGCGGCCGGACCCCTTCCCTGCGTCCCCGGACTCCCGACGAACAGTGACCTGTGCGTCGTCCTGGGCGGCGAGTGCGGCCGCCGCATTCTCGTCGTCCTCGCCGCCGGGTTCCTCGCCGGAGTCGCCCGATTCGTCGTCGCGCGAAGACCCACCGGCGGCCATCGCCTTGAACATGGGGTGCTCGCCCGGGGTACGGACCGGCACCTTTGCCACGACAGCCTTCTCGGCGGATTCTTCGGACCGGTTCTTCCTCGACCGCCTGTTGCGCCGGCCGCCGCCCTCCGATTTGCGCCCGGCGGCAGGGGCCGAATCCACCGGATCTCCGTGCAGCAGCAGACCCCGGCCCGCGCAATCGGGACACGAAGTCGAGAACGCCTCGATCAACCCGGTACCCAGACGTTTCCGAGTCAACTGCACCAGTCCCAGCGAGGTCACCTCGGACACCTGGTGCCGGGTTCGGTCGCGGCCCAGGCACTCGGTCAGCCGGCGCAGCACCAGGTCGCGGTTGGACTCGAGCACCATGTCGATGAAGTCGACGACAACGATGCCTCCGATGTCACGCAACCGGAGTTGGCGCACCAGCTCCTCGGCCGCCTCCAGATTGTTCTTGGTGACCGTCTGTTCGAGGTTGCCGCCGGACCCGGTGAACTTCCCGGTGTTGACGTCGATCACCGTCATCGCCTCGGTCCGGTCGATCACCAGGGTGCCGCCGGAGGGTAGCCAGACCTTGCGGTCCATCGCCTTGGCCAGTTGTTCGTCGATACGGTGTACGGCGAACACGTCCGGACCGTTCTCACCGGCGGGCTCGTATTTCTTCAGCTTCGAAACCAGTTCTGGGGCAACGGAACTCACGTAAGTGTTGATCGTCTCCCAGGCCTGGTCGCCGGAGACGATCAACCCGGAGAAGTCTTCGTTGAACAGGTCCCGGATCACCTTGACCAGGACATGGGGCTCTTCGTACAGCGCGACCGGGGTACCGGCCGCCTTCTTCCTGGTCTCCGCCGCCTCGGCCTCGACCTCGTTCCACCGTTGCCGTAACCGGTCGACGTCACCCCGGATATCGTCCTCTTTGACGCCTTCGGACGCGGTGCGGATGATGACGCCGGCGTCGGCCGGGACCACTTCACGCAGGATCTCCTTGAGGCGCTGGCGTTCGGTGTCGGGCAGCTTGCGGCTGATGCCGGTGGACGACGCGCCGGGCACGTAGACCAGGAAGCGTCCGGCCAGTGAAACCTGGGTGGTCAGGCGTGCGCCCTTGTGTCCGACGGGGTCTTTGCTCACCTGCACCACGACGTAGTCGCCGGGTTTGAGGGCCTGCTCGATCTTGCGGTCGGCCCCACCCAGGCCGGCGGCCTGCCAGTTCACTTCGCCGGCATAGAGCACGCCGTTGCGCCCGCGGCCGATGTCGACGAACGCTGCCTCCATCGACGGCAACACGTTCTGCACGATGCCGAGGTAGATGTTGCCGACGAGCGATGCCGATGCCGCGGAGGTGACGAAATGCTCGACCATGATTCCGTCTTCGAGTACCGCGATCTGGGTGTAGCGCGCGCCGGGGTGCGGCGGTTCGGTGCGGACGCGGTCGCGCACCACCATCACCCGTTCGACGGCCTCACGACGGGCGAGAAATTCCGCCTCGCTGAGCACCGGCGGCCGGCGCCGGCCAGCATCGCGTCCGTCCCGCCGACGCTGCCGCTTGGCTTCCAGCCGGGTCGAGCCGTCAATGCCCTTGATCTCGCCGGAATCGGTTCCCTTGTTCCGCGCCTGTTGCTTCCCGCCAGTGCGTGGCGCGCGCTCGTGCACCACGGTGTTGGGCGGGTCGTCGGGCGAGGGCGCGTCGTCCCCGTCTTCCCCCGACCCGGATTTGCGTCGTCTGCGCCGGCGCCGGCGACGGGTGCCGGCGTCGTCGGAGCCCGCGCCGTCCTCGCCATTGTCGTCGCCGTCGCCGGAGCTACCGGAAGCCGAGCCCCGGCTGGAATCGTCGGCGTCGCCGGTGCGCTGTTCGCCTGCCGGTGCGGATTCGCCGTTCCGATCGTCTGATTGATCGTCTGAGCCGGCCTCGGCGCCTCCCTGGTCACCACGTCCACGGCCACGCCCGCGGCGGCCCCGGCGACGTCGCTTGTTGGCCGGAGGGTCTGCTTGTTCGTCGTCGTCCGCTCCCGGCCTGTCCTCGTCGTCGGAACCCTCGGCGGAATCGTCGGCGGTGCCGGCGATCGGAGCGCGCTCGGACATCGGCTGCGGCGCCACGAACAGCGGCATGTAATGCGGGCGGTCCGCCCCTTCCGCTCCCCCCGCAGCCCCGGTCTCAAGGATCAGCCGGGATTCGGGTTCTTCGGGCGACGAAGCGGCTCCACCGTTTCCGGGGCCGGCTGCGGCAGCATCGTCTGCGGGGGTCTCCGGCTGAGCCGCAAGTAAATCCCGCACGCGGACGGCATCGGCCTGGTCCACGCTGGAGTGAGCGCTGCGGGTTCGGCCGTCGAGCCCGGCCAGGGCGTCAAGAACCCTCTTGCTGGTGGTGCCGAGTGTTCGCGCGAGCGAATGAACCCTCAGGCGTTCCGGCAGTTCGCCGGGCGGAGTCGGCTCGTTTGCCGGGTCTGAAGTTGGGACATCGTCTACCACGTATTCTCCTTAAGCCCCCGGGCGCGTCGACTATCGACGCGGCCGCGCGAGGGCTTCGCTATGGGTCCGGCTCACTTCTCCCGGACTTGTGATGGTCTCGCCCCGAGCGGCCCACCTCGGACCCACTCGGCGCCGTGCTCAATGAGGTCCTGACATGCTGCGTCGCATCACGGACTGCCGATGGTCGCGCTTGTCAAAGCCTTCATTCGGGTGACCGGCGCCGTTCGACGACGTTCACCTGACAGTCAGTATCCCACATCGCTCAACGAGGTCACCCACCGCTGAGTCAATCAGCCCGGAAGGGCACTCCGGTTGCCGGTTAGAGGCTCGGAAACCAGAGCGCTATCTCGCGCTGCGCCGATTCCGCGGAATCGGAGCCGTGGACCAGATTGGACTGCGTTTCCAGGCCGAAATCACCCCGGATAGTGCCCGGCGTGGCCTTGTCCACCGGATCGGTCCCCCCGGCGAGCTGCCGGAACGCCGTGACGGCCCGCGCCCCCTCCACGACCACCGCAACAACCGGGCCCGAGGTGATGAATTCCAGCAGCGACCCGAAGAATGGCTTACCGTCATGCTCGGCGTAATGACGGCGCGCCAAGTCGTCGCTGACGGTCCGCAGTTCCAGCGCCGCGAGGGTGAGGCCCTTGCGCTCGATGCGGCGCAGGATCTCGCCGACCAACCGGCGTTGTACCCCGTCGGGCTTGATCAATACGAGGGTCCGTTCGGTCACCGGCCCAGAGTAGATGGCCCGCGGTCGATGCCCAAACCGAGGCGCCGCCGCACCTCGGCGCGCAGATAGGCGATCAGCAACCACACCCCGGTGAACAGCAACCCGATGAACCCGACAGCCGGGTGAACCAGGAAACCCGCCACCAGCGCCGGCTGCACACCCAGGTTGGCCCAAATCGCCCACGACCTGCGTTGGATCCCGGCCAACGCCACCAACAGCACGGCAAGTCCCACCAGATAACCCAGGGACGCCGTGCCCCAGCCGCCACCGACCACGCCCACCACCGGTATGGCCAGCAACACGACGATCGCCTCCAGTATCAACGTCGCCGCCATCACCCCGGCGAAGCTCTTCCAAGGGTCGGACCCGGCGGGCTGTTCGTCGTTCACTGCGGATCACGACCGAACAGCGAGCGAGCGGCTCCGGCGGTGACCACCGAGCCGGTGACCACGATTCCGATACCGGACATGTCGGCTTCCACCCCTTCCTCCAGAGCGGCGGTGTCCGCGAGCGCGGTCGCCGCGTCGATGGCATCGCCCATGTTTGCCGCGGCGATCACCCGGTCGGGCCCGAACCGTTGCTGTGCTGCCAGCGTCAGCGTCTCGACGTCCAGTGCCCGCGGTGACCCGTTGTGGGTGACCACCACCGCATCCAGCACCGGTTCCAGCGACGCGAGGATGCCGTCGACGTCCTTGTCTGTCAGCACGCCGATCACCCCGATCAGGGTCCTGAAATCGAACTCGTCGGCCAGCGTCTGCGCAAGCGCGGCCGCGCCGGCCGGATTGTGGGCGGCATCGATGAACACCGTGGGCGCACTGCGCATGCGTTCCAGACGTCCGGGGCTGGTGACGGCGGCGAACCCGGCACGTACAGCGTCCACGTCGAGCTGCCGCTGGGCGCCCGCACCGAAAAATGCTTCGACCGCGGCCAGGGCCAGGGCCGCGTTGTGGGCCTGGTGCCCGCCGTGCAGCGGCAGGTAGATCTCCGGGTACACCCCGCCCAGGCCCTGCAGGTCCAACACCTGCCCGCCGACCGCCACCCGTCTGTCCAGCACCGCGAACTCCGAATCTTCCCGGGCCACAGCGGCATCGGCGCGCACCACCTGCGTCAGCAGCACCTCCATGGCCTCGGGAACCTGCTGCCCGATGATGGCGACGGTGTCGGGTGCGCCGTCGCGGGCGCCGGCGATGATGCCCGCCTTCTCCGCGGCGATCCCGGCGATGTCCGCACCGAGGTAGTCCACATGATCGACGCCGATCGGGGTCACCACCGCGACCGGTGCATTGAGCACATTGGTGGCGTCCCAACGCCCCCCCATGCCCGTCTCGACCACCGCGACGTCGACAGGTGCGTCCGCGAACGCCGCGAATGCCATCGCGGTGAGGACCTCGAACTTGCTCATGGCCGGACCACCGGCGTCCTGCGACTGCGCGTCGACCAGCTGCACGAACGGCTCGATCTCGTGGTAGACCTCCACGTAGCGCGCCGGGCTCAGCGGCGTGCCGTCGATCGAGATGCGCTCGACCGCGGACTGCAGGTGCGGGCTGGTTGTCCGCCCGGTCCGCATCTGCAAGGCGGTGAGCAGGGCGTCGACCATCCGGGCCACCGACGTCTTGCCGTTGGTGCCGGCGATGTGGATCGACGGGTAGCTGAGCTGCGGTGAACCGAGCAGATCCATCAACGCCGCAATACGGGTCAGGCTCGGCTCGATGCGGGTCTCCGGCCAGCGCTGGTCGAGCAGGTGTTCCACCTGCCACAGCGCCGCGATCTCGTCGGGAGTGGGTGCCGTGTCGGCAACATGTTCGGGCAAATCGGCTGAACCGGCGGTCATTTCGAAGCTCATCGCAGTGCGGCCAGCCGGGCCGCGATCCGGGTGGACTCCTCCTGCGCCAGTTGCCGGCGGTCCCGGATCTTGGCGACGACGGCATCCGGCGCCTTCGCCAGGAAGTCGGCGTTGGCCAACTTCGCGGCTGTCGACGCCAGTTCCTTCTCCGCGGCCGCCAGGTCCTTTTCCAGACGGCGCCGTTCAGCGGACACGTCGATGGTGCCCGAGGTGTCCAACTCCACCAATACCGTTGCGGCGCTCAGTCGCACCTCCAGTGACGCCGACGCACGAAAATCCGCATCCGGCTCGGTGAGCCACGCCAGCGACCTCGCAGCAGATACGTGAGTATTCAGATCGGCCTCGTCGGCCCCGGCCAACCTGGCCGGCACCTTCTGCCGGTCGGCCAGGCCCTGGTCGCTGCGGAAACGACGCACTTCGGTCACCAGCTTCTGCATATCGGTAATCCGTTGTGTGGCACGTTGGTCCATGCCGATTCCCGATGGCGCCGGCCACTCGGCTATCACCAGCGACACCGGATCACCATTCGGGCCGCCGAGAGCCTGCCACAATACCTCGGTGATGAAGGGCATCACCGGGTGCAGCAGTCGCAATAGCGTGTCCAACCCCGCCGCCAGCACGACGGTGGTATGGGTATCACCTTGCGCGAGCTGTGTTTTGGCGAGCTCAAGGTACCAGTCGCAGAATTCATCCCACGCGAAATGGTAGAGCGCCTCACAGGCTCGGCTGAACTCGAAGTCCTGGAGCGCCGAATCCACTTCGGCCCGAACCTGTTCCAGCCTACCCAGAATCCAGCGATCAGCATCGGTCAACTGCTCGAGCGGCGGAAGTGGCGCCAACTCGGCACCGTTGATCAATGCGTAGCGGGTCGCGTTGAACAGCTTGGTGCCGAAGTTGCGCGAGGCGCGCACGGCATCCTCGCCGATGGCAAGGTCGCCGCCGGGATTGGCGCCGCGGGCCAGGGTAAAACGCAGCGCGTCGGCCCCAAAGGTGTCGATCCAGTCCAGCGGGTCGACGACGTTGCCCTTGGATTTGCTCATCTTCCGGCCGGACTCGTCGCGAATCAGCCCGTGCAGGAACACATCGGTGAACGGCACCTGCGGGCCGCGACGGCCATCGAGGGTGATGGCGTCGTCGGCGCCGGCGAAGGCGCCGAACATCATCATTCGGGCGACCCAGAAGAAGAGAATGTCGTAGCCGGTGACCAGAACGCTCGTCGGATAGAACTTTTCCAGCTCGGCGGTCTTCGACGGCCAGCCGAGCGTGGAGAACGGCCACAGCGCCGAGGAAAACCAGGTGTCCAGCACATCGGGGTCCTGGCGCCAGCCGTCCGGGGGCGTCTCGTCCGGGCCGACACACTCGGTCTCGCCATCGGGCCCGTACCAGATCGGGATGCGATGCCCCCACCACAGCTGCCTCGAGATGCACCAGTCGTGCATGTCGTCGACCCAGTCGAACCAGCGGGGTTCCAGGCTCCCCGGATGGATCACGGTGTCCCCGTTGCGAACCGCGTCGCCCGCAGCCTTGGCCAGCGATTCCACCCGGACCCACCACTGCAGAGACAGCCGGGGTTCGATGGGCTCGCCGCTGCGTTCGGAGTGCCCGACACTGTGCAGGTAGGGCCGTTTCTCCTCGACCACCCGGCCCTGGGCCGCCAGTGCCTCGCGGACCGCGACGCGCGCGTCGACCCGGTCCATGCCGTCGAATTGAGTTCCGGTCTGCGATATTCGCCCGGCGGTGTCCATGATCGAGGGCATCGGAAGCCGGTGGCGAATACCGATCTCGAAGTCATTCGGGTCATGCGCAGGTGTGACTTTGACTGCGCCGGTGCCGAATTCGGGATCGACGTGTTCGTCGGCGACGATGATCATGTCGCGGTCGACGAACGGGTGCGGCAAGGTGGTTCCGACAAGCCGGCGGTAGCGTTCGTCGTCGGGGTGCACCGCGATCGCAGTGTCGCCGAGCATCGTCTCGACCCGGGTGGTGGCAACCACGATGTGCGGCTGCGAATCGTCGAGGGCGCCGTAGCGGAACGACACCAGCTCGCCTTCGGTTTCCCGGTAGTTGACCTCGAGGTCGGAGATCGCGGTTCCCAGCACCGGCGACCAGTTGACCAGCCGCTCCGCCCGATAGATCAGCCCGGCATCGAAGAGACGTTTGAAGATGGTCCGGACCGCCCGGGAAAGGCCCTCGTCCATGGTGAATCGGTCGCGGCCCCAGTCGACACCGTCACCGAGGCGCCGCATCTGAGCGCCGATCGCACCCCCGGACTCCCGTTTCCAGTCCCAGACTTTCTCGATGAACGACTCACGGCCAAGATCCTCTTTGGCCTGCCCGTTCGCAGCGAGTTGCTTTTCCACCACGCTCTGGGTGGCGATACCGGCGTGGTCCATGCCCGGCTGCCACAGAACTTCGTAGCCCTGCATGCGTGTGCGTCTGGTCAGCGCATCCATCATGGTGTGTTCCAGCGCATGACCCATGTGCAGGGTGCCGGTGACGTTCGGCGGCGGCAGCACGATGCAGTACCCCGGCTTGGCGCTGCGCGGGTCCGCGGTGAAGTAGCCCGCGTCCAGCCACCGCTGATAGATCGCGGGCTCCATCGCGAATGGATCCCACGATTTGGGGAGCTGATCGTCGGCGCGGCTGGCGGTCACCAGACAATTCTAGGAACCGCCGGCCGCACCGCTGCGCAAGGGCCGTGGTCTGCGGTGACGCCTGCCCACGGCCTCCGGCCTCCGGCCTCCGCCCGGGATCAGGGAATCGTCAGCACCTGCCCCGGATCGATCAGGTCGGGATTCGGGATGCCACTGGCATCCGCGATCGCCTGGTACTTATTGCCGTCACCGTAGAAGCGTTCGGCGATGGCAAACAGGGTGTCGCCGGAGACGACGGTGTACGTCTGCGCGGCGGGCTCGGACGGGTCGCCTGAGACCGCGCTGTCGACGGAACCAGCCCCGGTCTTGGCGTCGCCGTCGGCGTTGGGGTTGGGCGGCGGCGGGCCGTCGGTCTCGGTCTTGGTGGACCAGGCCGGACCGCCGGCGGCATAGAGCACCAGGTTGCGGTCATCCTGCAGCACGAGCCGGACATTCTTCTTACCCTTGGTGTCGGTGTGCCACACCGGCTTGTCGGCGGTGTAAAGCACGAAGTTGCCGTCCTTCTGCACTTCGGCGCGCACCACGTCCTGACCATTGGTCGCGGTGGACCACAGTGGCTTGCCCCAGCAGGCGAGCACCAGGTTGCCGTCGTCCTGCAAGGTCAGGCTGTAAGCACCGTTGTTGGAGACCAGCGACTCTCCCCGAACCAGCTTCTGCCCTGCGTCAAGCGTGTCTGACATGATTTTCCTTTCGGTCACAAAATTGGCGGCCGACATCGGCCGTAGAAACTGATGCGCCGGAACTCCGCGGCGCCGATGCGACTATTTCTTTCCTCCGAGCAGGCCACCGAGGATGCTGCCCAGGGCACCGCCCTTGTTGCCGCCCAGCACGCTGCCCAGGATCCCACCGAGCGCGTTGTTGTTGCCGCCACCGCCGAGGATACTGCCCAGAACCTCACCCAGGGCCCCGCCGGAAGCACTCTGCTGCGAGACACCGGCCCCCGCTGGAGCCGCATTACCTGCAAGGTGCTTTCCGACGTACGCCAACACTATGGGCAGCACGACCGGCAGCAATTGCTTGACCAGAACGGCACTGCCGACTCCTCCGCCGGCCAGCGCCGAGGCAACCTGGTCGGTGTCCTTGCCGCCGAACAGGGTCGAGACGGCTTCGAGCCCAAAGGCCTCATCGAGGTTTCCCAGGCCTCCGGCGTCCAGTAGGCCCTTGGCGGCCTGACCGGCGGCGGCTGTCGCGATTGTGCTGGCAAAATCGGAATCTTGCGAATTCTCCTGCAACCCGCTGAGCAGCACCGGAACCAGGGTCTGGATCGTCTGGCCGACTTCGCCTTCGTCTGCACCCAGTTTTGCCGCGATATCCGCCGTCGGAATCTGTGCGAACAGGTCTGCTAGCTCGGCCATTGCTTTCTACCTTACGTCGATGAAATGCTACTGAACGGGTCGTGGGACTAGTTTCAGACAGTAGCCGCCAACTGCTCCGACCAACACCCTTCGCCGGAAATCGGCCCTTTATTGCCCCGGTGGGGTCAACCGCTCCGCCGTCAAGGTGACTCCGGCTGCCGGGAATCGCGCGAGCAGCGCATCGCCCATCGCCGCCGCGGGAGTCAGCACCCCGCGCAGCTCAGAGAGCGTGTCGCGGTCTTTCGCCAAGGCGAGACCACACTCCCCCAGCAGGACCGAGGTCGCCTGGTAGCCGGGGTCG
Organism: Mycobacterium sp.; assembly: GCF_047975165.1. GTDB lineage: Bacteria > Actinomycetota > Actinomycetes > Mycobacteriales > Mycobacteriaceae > Mycobacterium. The sequence continues at coordinate 28,585 of NZ_JBKECZ010000031.1, read as the reverse complement.
CCCCGCTGCTCCATCCGGGCCACATAGCGCACACCGGACGTCGCGGCGGTGTAGGTCTCGATCTTGTAGTAGCCGCGCTCACGAGCCGCGGCGCTCGGGCCGGACCCCGGCTTGGGCACAATCCGCTGCACCAACCCCTGCGGAATCCGATGGAAATAGCGGCTCCCCAGTCCGAAAATCACGCTGCCGACGCCGGTCACGACCGCCGATGTCAACGGGGCCAGCGGCGACGAACCCACGCTCATCGACTCGGTGTAGCGGAAGCGGCGTCCGTAGGCCCAGCCGAGCAGGGCGTTGCTGCGGCGCACAATGCGGGTGTTGTAGGGCGCCATCAGGAATCCCGCGGTCCACACGCCGTCCAGCTCGGGCGCGATCTTCCGCCCGCGACGCAATGGCAGGTCGGGCTGCGAACCCAGTTCGGGCTCCGCGGCACGGTCCCCGCTGAGTGTGTACGGGTCGAGCATGTGACGACGGGCATCGGGATCGGAGGACGCGGTGCGCAGCACTTCCAGCACCGAGGCGATGGTGCCGCCCGAAGCACCACCCCGCATCGACCGCACCACCAGATCGGTTGCTCCCAGCTCACCGGCGCCGTCGCGCTCGATGGCGCGATGCAGTGCGAATACGGTCAGGTCTGATGGAATCGAATCGAAACCGCAGGCGTGCACGATGCGGGCTCCGGTGTCGACGGCCTGTTTGTGGTAGGTCTCGATGCTTTCGCGGACGAAGTTCGCCTCACCGGTCAGGTCGGCGTAGTCGGTGCCTGCCGCCGCGCATGCGGCCACCAGCGGTTCCCCGTATCGGGTGTAGGGGCCCACGGTGGTGACCACGACCCGGGTGCGGGCGGCCATCTCATCGAGCGACGCGCGGTCGCTGGCGTCGGCGAGCACCAGCGGCCAGGACTGCGCTGAAGCCCCCAGGGCTTGGCGCACCGAGTGCAGGCGATCCATCGACCGGCCGGCCAGGGCGATCCGCGCATCCCCGGCGGCCCGGGCAAGGTATTCGGCGGTCAGCTTGCCCACAAAGCTTGTCGCACCGTAGAGGATGATGTCGAATTCGCGCGGCGTCTCGGTCACCCGAACGAGGCTACTCCGGCGAGCACGGTGAGCGAGGCGCCGAGAGTTCACCGCTACCGATCGTGAAACGACCTGTTTGGCACCCCCCAGCCCCCGGACGCGACGAAGCGCCGGGCCTCAAGCCCGACGCTTCGTCGTTGATGTGCGCGGTGTGGCGCTACCGAGGCGGTCAGCCGCGGCGGCCGCAGACCGGCCAGGCGCCGATTCCCTGCGTGCGCAGCACGTTCTCGGCCACCCGGATCTGCTCCTCGCGGCTGGCGGCCGAGGCCGAACCCGATCCGCCGTTGGCGTGCCAGGTGCCGGGGGTAAACTGCAAGCCGCCGTAGTACCCGTTGCCGGTGTTGATCGCCCAGTTGCCGCCGGACTCGCACTGCGCGATCGCGTCCCAGTTCACGCTGTAGGCCCGCACCGGAGCGGCCGGCGCCGGAGCCTCGTCGGCCACGGCTTCGTCGGCCAGCGCCTCATCGGCCAGAGCCTCGTCGGCCACGGCTTCGTCGGCAGCAGCGGCCTCGTCAGCCAGAGCCTCGTCAGCCACGGCTTCGTCGGCCACGGCTTCGTCGGCAGCAGCGGCCTCGTCAGCCAGAGCCTCGTCGGCCAGCGCCTCGTCGGCCACAGCTTCGTCGGCCAGCGCCTCGTCGAAGGCCACCGGCTCGGGAACCTCGTCGACCGCGGGAAGGTCGAAGTCCATCGGCTCGTCTGAAGCCTGCGCGTCGGAATCCCCGGCGTTCACGTCCGGAACGTTCGGGTCAATGCCTGGAGCCGCGTTCGTGTCGACTTCCGGACCATCTGCGTAGGCAATGGCGGTGCCCGGCAGGGTCAAGAGTGCGCCGGTGATCGCGGCGACCATGAGCTTGTTGCGGACGTTCTCCAACGTTCTTCCTTTCGTTTCGCGCGCTGCGGGCAACCCAGCAGATGCGGGTTGGGTGGTACTTGGTACGTCAACGACGCAGCAGTGCGCGGTGCCGTGGATTCAATTTCGTGATCCGTTGATTGCGGCCCAATTCGGACCGCCCAATGGAACCGTACGATAACGATCTGATTTCGTCACCCCCGATATGCGGGTATCTCGATACAATCACAGACCGATAATGACCGCAAATTCGCGGTATATTCGCAGTTCAACAACCGGTTTCAAGCCCTGGGCCGCAAGGCGTGGTCACCAGGGGTTCGTGAGCCGAATCACCCTGCATTGGCCCCGTTTACCCTGCGCCCACGGCGCAATAGTGCGAGTGGACTACACCCTGAGCGCAGAATCAACGGCTACGCGGTACAGGCGACTGCGACGGCAAATCGGTGACGGTGTTGACGTTGGCCAATACCGGCGTCTGCGCCACGACGAGGCGCCGGCAATCGGATGCGTCGATCAGGGTGCGCATACGCCGCTCACCCGCGGCCACCAACGCATCAATCCGGTCGGCCAGATCCGTCCGGTACAACGCGGCCAGGTAGTGGCTGCGGCCGTCCCAGGGGACAACCACTTCGGCACCGGTCGCAACCGCTACGCCCAGCAGTTCATCGATCAGATCGACCGTCAACCCAGGCATATCGACAGCAGACACGAACGCCAGCCGCACTCCCCCCGCGGCGGCGGCCCGCAATCCATCCCCCACCGCCGGCAGCGGCCCGAGCCCCCGCACCCGGTCGCGCAGGATCTCGGCACCCGGCAGTTCAGGCAGCCGCTGCCCCGCAGCCGCCATCACGTAGACCGGCGAACAGCATCGGCCGACGACACCGACGACCCGCTCGACCAGCGTGGACGCCCCGCCGTCAAGGATCAGGGTGGCCTTGTCCCGCCCCATGCGACGCGATCGGCCACCGGTGAGCACCACCGCGGCCACCGGAATGTCGCCGGGCACGCCCGTGCCTCAGTCCACGGTCCAGGTGTCGCGTCCGCGCAGCAGCGCCTGGAGTGCAGCCTGGTCGGCGGCGTCCGAGCTCCGGGCGGATTCGACCTGCGCGCGGACGGCATCGTCATAGGTGGGGCGGCTGATGTCGCGGAAGATACCCAGCACCGTGTGTTCCAGGGTTTGATCGGACAATCGCGACAAGGCAAACGCGTAGGCGCCATCGGCATCGTGGGCGTCGTGCACGACGATCTCGTCGGCCGCTACATCGGCGGTCTTGGCCACGTCCAAGCCGAAGCCCGACTTCACCACACAATATTCACCGTCGGTCCCGAAGACGATCGGTTCGCCGTGGCTCACCTTGATCACCCGCTCTTCGGAGCCCTCCTTGCGCAACACGTCGAACGAGCCGTCGTTGAAGATCGGGCAGTCCTGCAGGATCTCCACCAGTGCGGCACCCCGGTGCGCAGCAGCGGCCCGCAACACCTCCGACAGCCCAGCCCGGTCCGAATCCAGCGCACGGCCGACGAACGTCGCTTCGGAACCCAGGGCCAGCGACACCGGGTTGAACGGGTGGTCGAGCGAACCCATCGGAGTCGATTTGGTGATCTTGCCGACTTCCGAGGTTGGCGAATACTGGCCCTTGGTCAACCCGTAGATCCGGTTGTTGAACAGCAGGATGGTGATGTTGATGTTGCGACGCAGCGCGTGGATCAGGTGATTGCCGCCGATCGACAGGGCATCACCGTCACCGGTAACCACCCAAACCGACAGATCCTCGCGAGCAAGCGCCAGGCCGGTCGCGATGGCCGGTGCCCGACCGTGAATCGAATGGAACCCGTAGGTCTCCAGATAGTAGGGGAACCGGCTGGAACACCCGATTCCGCTGATGAACACGACGTTCTCGCGGCGAAGGCCGAGTTCGGGCAGGAAGGTCCGAATCGTGTTGAGGATGACGTAGTCACCGCATCCGGGGCACCAGCGCACCTCCTGGTCGCTGGCGAAGTCCTTGCTCTTCTGCGGCTGGTCGGTGGTGGGAACCCCGTCGTGCTTGTGCGGCCGAGCGTCTTCCTCCGACACGGGGGTCAAACCAAGATCGCTGTGCGCCAGATTGCTCATCACATCAGTCATGAGCCCTGCTCCTTACTCGTCGCCTCACACCGGATCATCATGACGCCGCTCATGCACTCGCCTGCGCGGTGATCCTGGCCGCCGACAATCTGGCGACCATCATCTTGTCCTGTTCAAGCTCGTTCAGCCGCCCGGCCAGCGCAGCCCGGATGAAGCGGCCGACCTCGTCTGCCAGGAACGCCAGGCCCCGGACCTTGGTGACCGACTGCACGTCGACGAGGTACTTGGCTCGCAGCAGCAACGCCAGTTGGCCCATGTTCATCTCCGGGCAGACCACCCGCGGGTAGCGGCCCAGCACCTGGCCCAGGTTCGCCGGGAACGGGTTGAGGTACCGCAAGTGAGCGTGCGCAACTTTGGTGCCGCGTCGTCGCGCCCGCCGGCACGCCTCGCCGATGGGGCCGTAGGAACTGCCCCAACCGATCAGCAGCAGCTCGGCATCGCCGGTGGGGTCGTCCACCTCGATGTCGGGAACACTGATCTCCTGAATCTTGGTGTGGCGCAGCCGAACCATGAGATCGTGATTGAACGGGTCGTAGGAGATGTTGCCCGAGCCGTTGGCCGACTCCAGCCCTCCGATACGGTGCTCCAGCCCCGGCGTACCGGGAACGGCGAATTGACGGGCCAGGGTCTCGGGGTCGCGCGCGTACGGCTCGAAGGGAGCGTCGGATTCGGCGAAGACGTGCTCGATGGGGTTCAGTGCGCTGACGTCGGGAATTTGCCACGGTTCCGAGCCATTGGCGATCGCGCCGTCGGACAACACGATCACCGGTGTGTGGTAGGTGACCGCGATCCGCACCGCCTCAAGCGCGGTGTCGAAGCAGTCCGACGGGGAACGCGGTGCGACGATCGCCACCGGGGATTCCCCGTTCCGGCCGAACAGCGCCTGCAGCAGGTCGGCCTGCTCCGTCTTGGTGGGCAGCCCCGTCGAGGGCCCCCCGCGCTGCACGTCGATGACGACCAGCGGCATCTCGGTCATCACCGCGAGCCCCAGCGCCTCGGACTTCAGCGAAATACCCGGGCCAGACGTGCTGGTCACACCCAGCGCCCCGCCGTAGGAGGCACCGATGGCCGCACAGATCCCGCCGATCTCGTCCTCGGCCTGGAAGGTGATGACGTTGAAGTTCTTGTGCTTGGACAGCTCATGCAGAATGTCCGACGCCGGGGTGATCGGATAGCTTCCGAGTACGACCTGCTTGTCGGCCAGTCGGCCGGCCGCGACGATCCCATAGGCCATCGCGGTGTTTCCGGAGATCTGCCGGTACTCGCCGGCCGGCAGCGAGGCCTTGGCCACCTCGTAGGTGGCGCCGAAAGCCTCGGTGGTCTCGCCGTAGTTCCAGCCTGCTTTCAGGGCCAGTACGTTGACCTCGGCCACTTCGGGCTTGCGCGCGAACTTCTCCCGGATGAAGGTCTCGCTGGTCTGTATCGGCCGGCCGTACATCCAGGACAGCAGACCCAGCGCGAACATGTTCTTGGCGCGCTGGCCGTCCTTCTTCGTCGCACCGATCGATTCGACGGCGCCGAGGGTCAACGAGGTCATCGGCACCGAGTGCACGACGTATTCCTCGAGTTCGTCGGACTCCAGCGGGTTGGTGACGTAGCCGACCTTGGTCACATTGCGCTTGGTGAACTCGTCGGAGTTCGCGATCACCATGCCACCGCGCGGCAGGTCGCCGAGGTTGGCCTTGAGCGCCGCGGGGTTCATGGCGACCAGCACGTCGGGCCGGTCACCCGCAGTCAAAATATCGTAGTCGGCGATCTGGATCTGAAACGACGACACTCCGGGCAGGGTGCCTGCCGGGGCCCGGATCTCGGCCGGGTAATTCGGCTGTGTCGCCAGGTCGTTGCCGAAAACCGCCGCCTCGGCGGTGAACCGGTCGCCGGTCAACTGCATGCCGTCGCCGGAGTCGCCCGCGAACCGGATAACGACGTTTTCCAGACGCTGCGGGGCGGTCCCGTCGCCAGACTCTGCCCCAGCACCGTTGCCGGTCGGATTCACCTCTGCGCCTTTCTACGCGTTCCGTCGGTAATCGGGCAGGCACTCCGTCGCGGTTAAGGAATGTGCGTAGTCGGAGTGCCTTCCGCTGATCGCCGCTTCGCACATCATCGGTGATTCCGATTATGGCACCGTGCGGTGTCCGCCGATTCTGCCCGAATTCCTCACCCGTGCCAGGTCAGGCGCCAAAAAGCCACGTCAACGGACTAGCGCGGGCGGTGGCCACACATCACTGTGGTTTTGATCACCCCCGCACTCCCGCACCGTCCGGATGGTCGCCGCCGCGTCCCGGGGAATCCCCCGGCACACCGGAACACGTTCTATTTTTCGCCACCCGCCGCCGGCGCCTCATCGGGCGCGACTCGCGCTAGGCGGACTTGTCGCGCCGCTCGCTGCGCGACGGTTTGCGCGGAACGATCGTCGGCAGCACGTTGTCCTCCACCGTCTCCTTGGTCACCACGACCTTGGCTACGTCATCACGGCTCGGGATGTCGTACATCACCGGCAGCAGGACTTCCTCCATGATCGCGCGCAACCCGCGGGCGCCGGTGCCGCGGTGAATCGCCTGGTCGGCAATTGCCTCCAGCGCGTTATCGCTGAACTCCAACTCCACGTTGTCCATCTCGAACAGCCGGGTGTACTGCTTGACCAGAGCGTTCTTCGGCTCGGAGAGGATCTTGACCAACGACTCCTTGTCCAGGTTGGTCACGGAGGCGACCACCGGGAGCCGGCCGATGAACTCCGGGATCAGACCGAACTTGATCAGGTCCTCGGGCATCACGTCGGCGAAGTGGTCGGTGGTGTCGATCTCGGCTTTGGACCGCACCTCGGCGCCGAAACCCAGGCCGCGCTTACCCACGCGTTCGTAGATGATCTTCTCCAGACCGGCGAATGCCCCCGCAACGATGAACAACACATTCGTGGTGTCGATCTGGATGAACTCCTGGTGCGGGTGCTTGCGGCCGCCCTGCGGCGGAACCGACGCCTGGGTGCCGTCCAGGATCTACAGCAGGGCCTGCTGAACTCCCTCCCCGGAGACGTCGCGGGTGATCGACGGGTTCTCGCTCTTGCGGGCGATCTTGTCCACCTCGTCGATGTAGATGATGCCGGTCTCGGCGCGCTTCACGTCGTAGTCGGCCGCCTGAATGAGCTTGAGAAGGATGTTCTCGACGTCTTCACCGACGTAGCCGGCCTCGGTCAGGGCGGTGGCGTCGGCGATGGCGAACGGTACGTTGAGCATCTTGGCCAGCGTCTGAGCCAGGTAGGTCTTCCCGCAGCCCGTCGGCCCGAGCATCAGGATGTTCGATTTCGTCAGCTCCACCAGCTCGTGGCGGGAGTCGCGCCCCTTCTCACCTGACTGAATACACTTGTAGTGGTTGTACACTGCTACCGACAGTGTCCGCTTGGCGGTGTCCTGCCCGATGACGTAGCTCTCCAGGAAGTCGCGGATCTCGACGGGCTTGGGAAGTTCGTCGAGTTTCACATCGTCGGCGTCGGCAAGTTCCTCTTCGATGATCTCGTTGCACAGGTCGATGCACTCGTCGCAGATGTACACACCGGGACCCGCGATGAGCTTCTTGACCTGCTTCTGACTCTTCCCGCAGAAGGAGCACTTCAGCAGGTCGCCCCCGTCTCCGATGCGTGCCATGATGCCCCAGAGCCTACTTCCTGTGTCGCCGTGTCGTCATCGTCCTGGTTGCCGCGAGTATCCCACGACGCTACCCGTTTGTTCCGGCCCGACGCGACCGTTAACACCGAATAGCTCCCCTGGGACTCATCGTTACATCCGTCTCAGGCTGGTAATCGTCTTGCGAGTGCAACATATCGCCCACGGTGTCCGGCGCCCATCGAGACGCGCGGTCTGCCAGTCACTACTTGGTAAAGCAGTACATCCGGTACACGATCTCGTTGTCGCTCAACCGCCGGTATCCCAGCGAGCCGGGCCCGCCGGCAATCGCGGTGGCTATCCGGCGCCCGAAGGGCAGCCGGCGAGTGATCTGGCCGACCAGGCGATTTTTCTCCAGGCCGCGCAGGACCTCGGCATTGATCCCCCGTTGGTCCACCTGTGTCAGGGCGGCCGCGGCCAATGTGTTCTCCCAGGCCGCGACCGCATCGGCGTCGCGCAGATCGGCATAGAGAAAGTGCCCTCCCGGGCGCAGCACCCGGACCACCTCGTCGACAAAACGCGGAAAATCCAGGTAGTGCAGACCCGCTTCTACGTTGACCAGCGCGTCGAACGACTCGTCGGGGAACGGCAGCCTCTCGGCGGTCCCCTGCACGAAATCCAGTCCGGGCAGAGTATGGCGCCTGCGGCAGAATTCCACGCCGAGGTTGTTCAGGTCCAAGCCCGTGTAGCGGGCCGGGTGCAGGGTCCGGGTCAGGTAGGACGCGCCGCCGCCGTGCCCGCAACTGACCTCCAGCACATCCTTGCCCTTGAGGTCCACCTGGGTTCCGACGCGATGATAGAGCTGGATGGGATAGCGATCGGGCTCGTCGGCCGCCCCCAGCGACAGCGCCATCGGCGGGTCCTCCTCGTATCCGAGATTGAGGAACAGCACATCGTCCTTGGCGAGTGCCCGGCTGAGCAGCCGGTAGCCGGTCTTGGTGGTGGCCCAATGCACGCCGGCCCGTATCCGCGCGTTGCGGGCCAGCCGATTGACCGCGTCCTCCGCGCGCGTGCGACGGATCGACATAGCTCAGCCCCTCCCCGCCGCGCGTAGTGCAACGGCAACCTGCGCGCAATCGTAACCGCCGACTAGCCTCCCGGCGGCCGTTTCGGCTGGATCTTCAAGTCGGGCCGTACGCCGTTCAGTCGTTCTGCGCGGAGAGCTTCCGGTACTCCAGGACTGTGTCGATGATCCCGTATTCCTTGGCAGCTTCGGCGGTCAGGATTTTGTCCCGATCGGTGTCCTTGCGGATCACGGCGGCGTCCTTGCCGGTGTGGCGGGCCAGTGTGCTCTCCATCAGGCTGCGCATCCGCTCGATCTCGGTGGCCTGGATCTCAAGGTCGGAGAACTGCCCCTGAATCACACCCGACAGCGACGGCTGATGAATGAGCACCCGGGCGTTGGGCAGCGCCATCCGCTTGCCCGGCGGACCGGCGGCCAGCAGCACCGCGGCGGCCGAGGCGGCCTGGCCCAGGCACACCGTCTGAATGTCGGCCCGCACGTACTGCATGGTGTCGTATATCGCCATCAACGAGGTGAAACCGCCGCCCGGGGAATTGATGTACATGGTGATGTCGCGGTCGGGATCCAGCGACTCCAGCACCAGCAACTGCGCCATGATGTCGTTGGCGGAGGCGTCATCGACCTGCACTCCGAGGAAGATGATCCGTTCCTCGAACAGCTTGTTGTATGGGTTGGACTCCTTGACGCCGAAGCTGGAGTGCTCGATGAAGGACGGCAGGATGTAGCGCGCCTGCGGCTGTAGCTGCGGGTTCAGGGGATTCACTGGGCTTCTCCGTTGATGTGGGCGGCGCGGGTGATGATGTGGTCGACGAAGCCGTACTCGAGAGCTTCCGCGGCGGTGAACCAGCGGTCGCGATCGGAGTCCGCCTCGATGCGTTCGATCGACTGGCCGGTGAACTCGGCGTTGAGCCGGAACATCTCCTTCTTGATGACCGCGAACTGCTCGGCCTGGATGGCGATGTCGGCCGCGCTACCGGTCACCCCGCCCAGCGGCTGGTGCATCAGGATGCGCGCGTGCGGCAGCGCGTACCGCTTGCCCTTGGTGCCCGCCGCCAGCAGGAACTCGCCCATGGAGGCGGCCATGCCCATGGCATAGGTGGCGATGTCGCAGGGCGCCAGCACCATGGTGTCGTAGATCGCCATGCCGGCGCTGATCGATCCGCCCGGCGAGTTGATGTAGAGGTGGATGTCTTTGTCGGCGTCCTCGGCGGCGAGCAGCAGTATCTGTGCGCACAACCGGTTGGCGACTTCGTCATTCACCTCCGAGCCCAGGAAGATGATGCGCTCGGAGAGTAAGCGCTCATAGACGGAGTCCGTGAGGTTGAGACCCAACGAATTCGAACGCATGTCAGTCACGACCGGGTTACCTGCTTTCTCGTGTTGCTAGTTGCACCGACATTAACCAACCGACACCCCACTGTGCCCACCGCAGCGGGGCGCGTTCGCTTACAGCGTCATGCGCCGGACTGCTCGGCTTCTTCGGCGGTGCTGGCCGGGGCGTCATCGGCAGGGCCATCGGCGGCGTTATCGGCGGTGTCATCGGTGCCATCAGCGCCATCGGCGCCGTCCGCGTGATCATGGTCGTGATCGGCGCCGCGCTTGCCGAAGAACTCGCTGGTGTCGATCGCGTTGCCGTCGGTGTCGGTGACCGTCGCCTTGGTGACGACGGCCTCCGCGGCCATCCCCCGCCGGACGTCGGCGAACATGGCGGCCAGCTGGTTGTTCTCCTGCAGGTAGGCAAACAGCTGCTGCGGTTCGATGCCGTACTGCCGCGCCGTCGTCACCAACCGCTCGGTCAGGTCGTCCTGACCGACGGTGACGTCGAGTTCGTCGGCGATCGCGTCCAGCAGTAGTTGTCGTTTGACGTTGGCCTCCGCGGCCGCGGCCGTTTCAGAGTCGAACTCCGCGCGCGAGGAGCCCCGCTGGGCGAGCAGCTGATCGAAAGCACCCGTGTCATTGTTGACACCTGCCATCGCGGCACGCGTGGACTCGTCGATCTGGGACCGCACGACCGCATCCGGCACCGGCACGTCGACCTGCTCGAGCACGGCGTCGAGCACCGTATTGCGGATCTGGTCGGCCTGCTTGGCCCGCTTGAGGTTGCGAACCTGCTCACGCAGGCTCGCGCGCAACTCGCCGATGGTGTCGTACTCGCTGGCCAGCTGCGCGAACTCGTCGTCGGGCTCGGGCAGTTCGCGTTCCTTGACCGATTTGACGGTGGCGGTGACGTCGGCCTCTTCTCCGGCGTGCTCGCCGGTGGCCAGCTTCGCACGGAAAACCCGCGACTCGTCGGCGGACAGACCCTCCAGGGCGTCGTCGAGGCCGGCGATCAGCCTGCCGGACCCGACCTCGTAGGACAGGCCTTCGGCGGCGGCCTGCGGCACATCCTCGCCGCCGGCGGTCGCCGAAAGATCGATCGAGACGAAGTCGCCGCCGCGCACCGGCCGGTCCACCCCGGTCAACGTGCCGAAACGGGCCCGCAACGAGTCCAACTCGGCGTCGACCTCCTCGTCGGCGACCTCGACCGGATCGACCGAAACGCTCAATGCGTCCAAGTCGGGGAGATCCAGCTTGGGCCGCACGTCGACTTCGGCGAAGAATTGCAGATCCTCACCGAATTCCTTTTTGGTCACCTGGATGTTCGGTTGGCCGATCGGCTGCACGTCCGACTCGGTGAGTGCCTGGCCGTACCGGCTGGGCACCACGTCCTCGATCACCTGGGCGAGCATCGTCTCTCGGCCGAACCGGGCCTCGAGCAGCCGGACCGGCGCCTTGCCGGGCCGGAAGCCGGGCAGCCTGACCTGCTTGGCCAGCTCCTTGTAGGCGCGCTGGAAGTCCGGTTCGAGTTCGGTGAACGGCACCTCCACATTGATGCGAACCCGGGTGGGGCTCAACTGCTCGACGGTGCTCTTCACGGCATGCTCCTCGGTGTGTCGGTCGGGTGCGCTGCGATGCGCGTGTCGGTCTTGTCGGGGTGACAGGATTTGAACCTGCGGCCTTCCGCTCCCAAAGCGGATGCGCTACCAAGCTGCGCTACACCCCGCGGTGACGTCGCGATCCTACGGCCCCGTCATGCCCACCCCTCGGCGACCTCCGGGCAGGCCAGCAGCGTGCCGCGCGTTCACCTGGCAATAACGGATTAGATTTGATCTCCGCCACCACGTACAGTCACGCACGTACAGTCACGCTCGACTGGCACATGCGGGCGTAGCTCAATGGTAGAGCCCTAGTCTTCCAAACTAGCTACGCGGGTTCGATTCCCGTCGCCCGCTCAGCGGCACATAATTGGTCGGTAGAAAGAGCACCATGAGCGACGTAGACGAGGTCGACGCCCCCGTCGACATCCATGGCTCATGCGCGTCGGACTTCTCCGGGGTTCGCGACGCATTCAAGCGCAACTTCGCCGCGCATCGGGAGGTCGGCGCGGCGGTTGCGATCTGGGTGGACGGGAATCTGGCCGTCAACCTCTGGGGCGGTTGGGCCGACGCCGCCGGCACCCGGCCCTGGCGGCAGGACACCCTGACCACGGTGCTGTCCGGCACCAAGGGCCTGTCGGCCACCTGCGTGCACCAGCTCATCGACCGGGGCGAGCTGGACCTGGGAGCTCCGGTAGCCCGCTACTGGCCCGAGTTCGGCCAGGCCGGCAAGCAAGACATCACCCTGGCCATGGTGATGGGCCACCGGTCCGGCGTTATCGGCCCCCGCACCCGGTTGACCACCGAACAACTCGTCGACTGGGACTACGTCTGCGCTCAACTGGCCACCGCCGAGCCGTGGTGGGAACCGGGCACCGCGCAGGGCTACCACATGACCACCTTCGGCTTCATCCTGGGCGAGGTGTTCCGCCGCGTCACCGGCCGCACCATCGGGCAGTATCTGCGCACCGAGATCGCCGAGCCGATCGGCGCCGAGGTGCACATCGGCCTCTCAGATGCCGACCAGCGTCGCTGCGCCGACCGGATCGACAAGCCGACCGGCCGGCAGCTGCTGGCCGAGCTGCAAGCCCCCGGCTACCCGACCAGCCTCGACGAGCACCCCAAGGCCGGCATGTCGATCGCCATGGGGTTCCTGCCGGACGACGATCTGGACACCGAGAACCTGCACCTGTGGCGCGCACTGGAGTTCCCCGGCACCAACGGTCAGGTTTCCGCACTGGGCATGGCGACGTTCTACAACGCGCTGGCCCAGGAGAAACTGCTCAGCCGGGGGCACATGGAGCTGGTCCGTCAGTGCCAGGGCGGCCTGGACACCGACCTGGTGCTGGGGCCTCGGGTCGCCGACCACGGCTGGGGCTTGGGGTACATGCTCAACCAGCGGCGCGTCAACGGACCCAACCCGAAGATATTCGGACACGGCGGGCTGGGCGGGTCGTTCGCATTCGTCGACCTGGAACACCGCATCGGCTACAGCTATGTGTCCAACCGGTTCGACGCCAGCGAGGCCAACGCGGACCCGCGCAGCGTGGCGTTGAGCAACGAGGTCTACCGGGTGCTGGGCGTCCTCCCCGACGAGGGCTGACAGCGCGGGCACCAGAACAGATTGCGACCTTCAAGCACCGCGGTGCGCACAGCCGTCCCGCACAATCGGCATGGCTCGCCGGCGCGCCGGTACACATAGGTTCGCGGCCGTCCGGTCCGGTAGGACGGCGCGCCGTGATCATCTTCGGGACGGACCACGACGATCGTGCCGCGGCGCGCACCGACTTTCATCAGGGCGACCAGATCGGCCCATGCGGCGGCGAACTCGGGCTCGGAGATCGTCCGTCCGGGCCGGTACGGGTCGATGCCGCGGCGGAACAGCAGCTCGCTGCGGTAGATGTTGCCCACCCCGGCAATGACGCTCTGGTCCATCAACAAACCGCCAATAGCTCTGCGCGACTTGACGATCCGCGACCACGACCGGGCCGGGTCTGCGTCGGGACGCAAAGGATCAGCACCCAGCCGGGCAATCACGTCGTCGACCTGGGCCGGGTTCAGCAGTTCGCATACCGTCGGGCCGCGCAGGTCGGTGCCGTATCCGCCGCCAACCATCCGCATGCGCACCTGCCCGACGGGCGCCGGAATAAGCCCGTCGGCGGGCAACGGCCATTCGGTGAAAGCGCCGTAGATCCCCAGATGGATGTGCACCACCAGGCCGCCGGCGTAGTGATGGAACAAGTGCTTGCCCCAGGCTGAGGTGCTGCGCAACACCTGCCCGTCGACGGCGGCGGCGTCGCTGAAGCGGCCCTGCGGGCTCGACACCCCTACGGGCGCCCCGGCGAACCGGCGCCGGTGCAGGCGGGCCAGCCGGTGTACCGCATGCCCTTCGGGCACCGGCGCCTCTCAGCCGGGTGATCCGGGCACCGGCGGCGCCTGGCGGGTGCGTTCGTAGTCGGACAGGATGTCGATTCGCCGCTGGTGACGGTCGGCATCGGACCACGGTGTGGACAGGAACGAGTCGACGATCGCCAGCGCCTCCTCGACGGTGTGCATGCGGCCGCCGATGCCGATCAACTGGGCGTTGTTGTGTTCGCGGGCCAATGCCGCGGTCTGCGGGCTCCAGGCCAGCGCGCAGCGGGCGCCGGGCACCTTGTTGGCCGCGATCTGTTCGCCGTTGCCCGAACCGCCCAGCACGATCCCCAGACTGCCCGGATCGGCCACCGTGCGGGTCGCCGCGGCAATACAGAACGCCGGGTAGTCATCCTCGGCGTCATAGCCGAACGCGCCGCAGTCGACCGGGTCGTGGCCAGCGTGCTTCAGATGCTCGATGATCCGCTGCTTGAGTTCGAAGCCGGCATGGTCGGCCCCCAGGTAGACGCGCATGCCCGACATTCTGCACGCCCGGGTGCGCGGCGCTCTCGGCGGCTAGCCGAACTCGGGAGGCTCGGTACGAGTCCGCTTGAGCTCGAAAAAGTGCGGGTAAGCCGCAAACGTCACCGAGGCGTCCCACAGCTTCCCGGCCTCCTCACCGCGCGGAATCCGCGACAGCACCGGACCGAAGAACGCCACCCCGTTGACATGGATGGTCGGCGTGCCGACGTCGTCGCCGACGGCGTCCATCCCGGCATGGTGGCTTTCGCGCACCGCTTCGTCGTAGGCAGAGCTGGTCGCCGCCGCAGCCAACTCCGCGGGCAGCCCGGCCTCGGCCAGCGACTGCCCGATCACCTCGTCGAGATTCTTGTTGCCATCGTTGTGGATTCGAGTTCCCATCGCGGTGTACAGCGGCGCCAGAACTTCGGCGCCACGGGCCTGTTCGGCGGCCATCGCCACCCGCACCGGCCCCCAGGCCCTGGCCATCGCTTCGCGGTACTCCGGCGACGTGTCGTCTCGCTTTTCGTTGAGCACGGCCAGGCTCATGACGCGGAAGTTGACGTCAATGTCGCGGACCTTCTGCACCTCGAGAATCCACCGGGAGGTGATCCAGCACCAGGGACACAACGGATCGAACCAGAAGTCAGCCCTACTTCTGGGCGGGGTCTCATGCGACGACGGAGCCTTCTCGGACATGTGAGCGGTCATCTCCTTGCTGCTCGGGGCGGTCGGCTGACCTGTACGGCCGAAGCACCATCCAGCACAACCGTAGCGACGCCGCACCTGTTCCCCTAGCGTCGACTTCCGGCGATCGGATCCCGCCCGGGCAGGCCGACGCGCGCCCACCGCCCCAGGCACACTGCGCTTCGTCGCCGAGCCGCCCGATATGTTGGAACCCGTGGCCCTTCCCAACCTCACCCGGGACCAGGCGATCGAACGCGCCGCCCTGGTCACCGTGCACAGCTACCAGGTCAACCTCGACGTCACCGACGGTGACGGTAAGGCCGGCGACCGCACCTTCGGCTCCGTCACCACGGTGACGTTCGACGCGGAGCCAGGTGCCGACACCGTCATCGACATCGCCGCCGACATCGTGCACAGCGCCACCCTCAACGGCCAGGCCCTGGACGTTTCCGGCTACGACGAATCCACCGGGATCGCACTGCGCGGACTCACCGGCCACAACGTCCTCGTTGTCGACGCACTCTGCCGCTACTCCAACACCGGGGAGGGCCTGCACCGGTTCGTCGATCCGGCCGACAACGAAACCTACCTCTACTCGCAGTTCGAAACCGCAGACGCCAAAAGGATGTTCGCCTGTTTCGACCAGCCCGACCTCAAGGCCACCTTCGACATCCGGGTGACCGCGCCGGGGTCGTGGAAAGTGGTCTCCAACGGCGCCACCGCCTCCGTCGACGACACCGCAACGGGCAGTGTGCACACGTTCGCCACCACGCCACGGATGAGCACATATCTGGTCGCGCTCGTCGCCGGCCCCTACGCCGTCTGGAACGACACCTACAGCGACGAGCACGGTGACATCCCGCTCGGTATCTATTGCCGGTCCTCGCTGCGGGCGTTCATGGATGCCGAACGGCTGTTCACCGAGACTAAACAGGGATTCGCTTTCTACCACAAGAACTTTGGCATATCCTACGCATTCGGCAAGTACGACCAGCTGTTCGTCCCCGAATTCAACGCCGGCGCGATGGAGAACGCCGGCGCGGTGACGTTTCTCGAAGACTACGTGTTCCGCAGCAAGGTCACCCGGGCCTCCTACGAACGACGGGCCGAGACGGTACTGCACGAAATGGCCCACATGTGGTTCGGCGACCTGGTCACCATGAAATGGTGGGACGATCTGTGGCTCAACGAATCCTTCGCCACCTTCGCCTCCGTACTGTGCCAAAGCGAGTCGACCGAATACACCCAAGCGTGGACAACCTTTGCCACCGTGGAGAAGTCGTGGGCATACCGCCAGGACCAGCTGCCCTCGACACACCCGATCGCCGCCGATATTCCGGACCTGCACGCGGTCGAGGTCAACTTCGACGGCATCACCTACGCCAAGGGCGCCTCGGTGCTCAAGCAACTCGTCGCCTACGTGGGCCTGGACCACTTCCTGGCCGGGCTGCGGGACTACTTTCGCACCCACGCGTTCGGCAACGCCACCTTCGACGACCTGCTGGGCGCGCTGGAGCAGGCATCCGGCCGTGACCTCTCGGACTGGGGCCGGCAGTGGCTCAAGACCACCGGGCTCAACACGCTGCGTCCGGACTTCGACGTCGAAGCGGATGCCGAGGGCCGCAGCCGGTTCACCCGGTTCGCGGTGACGCAGACCGGAGCCGCACCCGGCGCGGGTGAAACCCGGGTTCACCGGGTGGCTGTCGGCGTCTACGACGACGACCCCGATGATCCGGGTGGCCCGGGAAAGCTGATCCGGGTCCACCGCGAGGAGCTCGACATCGAAGGCCCGAGCACCGATGTTCCTGCCCTTGTCGGTGTTCCCCGGGGAAAGCTGGTGCTGGTCAACGACGACGACCTGACCTACTGCTCACTGCGTCTGGATCAGGAGTCGCTGCGGACCGCGTTGAGTCGCATCGCCGAGATCGCCGAGCCGCTGCCCCGGTCGCTGGTGTGGTCGGCCGCGTGGGAGATGACCCGGGAGGCCGAGCTGCGCGCCCGCGACTTCGTCACGCTGGTGTGCGGTGGTATCGGGGGCGAAACCGAAGTAACGGTGTTGCAGCGGCTGCTGCTGCAGGCACAGACCGCGGTGGGCAGCTATTCCGAGCCGGCCTGGGCACACGAGCACGGCTGGCCGCACCTTGCCGACCGGCTGCTGGAACTGGCCCGCGGCGCGGAGCCCGGGTCCGACCATCAGCTTGCCTTCATCAACGCGTTCTGCACGTCGGTATTGTCGCCGCGACACGTCGATACGCTGTCGACGCTGCTCGACGGTGACCCTGCCGAGTTGAGCCTGAACGGGCTGCAAGTCGACACCGACCTGCGCTGGCGAGTGGTCATCGCCCTTGCCGCTGCCGGCGCAATCGATGCCGACGGCCCGGGCACACCGCGTATCGACACCGAGGTGCGGCGCGACCGCACAGCAGCGGGCGAGCGGCACGGTGCGCAGGCGTCCGCAGCGCGACCGCAGATCGAGGTCAAGCAGGCCGCGTTCACCACCGTCGTCCAGGACGACACCCTGGCCAATGCCCTGAGCAGGGCCATGATTGCCGGGATCGGCGCCGCGGGCCAGGCCGAATTGCTCAAGCCGTTCACCGCACGCTACTTCGAGGCGATCCCGGGAGTGTGGGCTCGGCGGTCCAGCGAAGTCGCACAATCGGTGGTGATCGGCCTGTATCCCTACTGGGACATCACCGCGGACGCCATCGCGGCCGCCGACGAGTTCCTCGCCGGCCCGGACGTCCCCCCGGCGCTGCGCCGCCTGGTGCTGGAGGGCCAGGCCGGGATCAAGCGGTCATTGCGGGCACGCGACTTCGACGCCGGCTCGTAGGTGGGTGCGGCGCCGCCCACCACCACACCACCACACCGCCACACCACCACGCCCCCCACCCCAACGCCACCCCGCCGAACGTGACTCCACAGTCACCCTCGCCGCCCAACGGGACTGTGGAGTCACGTTCGGCGTGGGAAGGTTCAGGCCCACGGCGGCGCCTGAGCCTTCCCGCGTCAGGCCGCACCCTCGTCGAGATATGGCACCCACGCCGGATGCGGTTCTTTGACCATCGACAGCAAGCGCCAGTGCCGGCCGGTCGGCGGCAGTGGCGCACGCCGCAGCGACCACCCGAGTTCCGACAGTAGTTTGTCTCCCTTGCGGTGATTGCACGTCGAGCAGCAGGCGACACAGTTCTCCCAGGAATGCCCGCCACCGCGGCTACGGGGCACCACGTGGTCGACGGTGTCGGCCCCGGCACCGCAATAGGCGCAACGGAACCGGTCCCGCTGCATGAGCGCGGCCCGTGTCATCGGAACCCGGGCCCGGTAGGGCACCCGGACATAGGACCGCAGCCGGATCACCGACGGCACCGCGACGGACCGGGTCGCGGAGTGGACGACCGGGCCGGCCGGGTCGTCGTGTACCACGTCGGCCTTGCCGCAAATCACCATGACGATGGCGCGCCGCACTGGCAGGGCGGTCAGCGGTTCGTAGGTGGAATTCAACAGCAGCACCCGGCACCTGGCCCACATCCCCGCGTTCTCGGCGCGACTTGCCGGCGGGGTTTCGCCACTGACACTTCGCAGGCAGGCCGCAGCGGTTTGCCCCGACCGGTCGGCCGCACCACCACCCACGTTGCGGTGGGCGCGGCGTTGGTTGCGCTGCGCCATGAAACCTCCGCCGACAGTCCACCATGAACTGCTGCGGAACGCACGCGAATCGCCCCAGTGGCGCCGTTTCGGTGAAGCCGGCCGCGCGACACCCTCCGGGCCCGACTCGACGGTGGCCCACAATAGATAGCGATGGATCAAACACCAGAGTCTTTCTACGACGCTGTCGGCGGCGCGCAGACCTTCGACGCAATCGTCTCGCGCTTCTACGAGCAGGTTGCCGACGACGAGATCCTGCGACCGCTGTATCCCGAAGAGGATCTGACCGGCGCCGAAGACCGGCTGCGGATGTTCCTGGAACAGTACTGGGGCGGGCCGCGGACCTACTCCGAACGCCGCGGACATCCCCGCCTGCGCATGCGGCACATACCGTTCCGGATTACACCGATCGAACGTGACGCCTGGCTACGCTGCATGCACACCGCAATCGCTTCGGTCGATTCGCGAACCCTCGACGACGAGCACCGACGCGAGTTGCTCCAGTACCTCGACATGGCGGCCAACGCCCTGGTCAACTCGCCGCTCTGAGAACCGCACAGCTCGTCCCCCGCCCCCCACTGCACACCCTCAGCCCAGCAGCAGTGCGGCGTGCCCGCGATGCCGATACACCGAGCCGAATCGCGCATCCAGGCGCAGCCAGCCCGCCGAGACGCGGACCCGCACGCATTCGCCGTCGTCGATCGGTTCACGCCCCGAGGGCAGGAAACCCATCGCCGTCAACGCGAACACACAACGCATCGGCAGACCGGCGGCGATGTCTCCGGAGCGGACTTCGACGATCTCCTGGTCGAGCAGCGACGCGGGTGGGCCGTGCGAGCCGCTGTGCTCCCTGACCAGTTGCGCGCCCCGCTGGGCCAGCTCACGGATGACCCGCGCGGGAACGTCGTCCAGGTGCTCGAAACCGGACTCGGGCGGCAGCCCACCGCGCCACGCCGAGTCCATCGCAAAGCCGGGATCCACATAGCCCGAGTCATCCGCAACTGCCAGACCGCGCGCCAAACCGTCCGCGGCAACCGAGAGATCCCCGGGCCGTACCCTGCCGGCCACGACACGGCCGGCCAGCACGTCGAAACCCGTTGCCGCCCAAACCCTCACCAACCCCGCCGAGCCGGCCCGAATCCGGATCACCGCGGAATCGTCGAGACGCAACGCATGCTCGACGAATGTGGTCAGGTCCGCGCGGTGCAGGTCCAACCGCTGCGGGCCCAGCCACAGCCCGCGCTCGGGTTCCTGCGCTAACCCCGAAGCCATTGCTGCAGGTACTCCCGGTGATCGGGTGTCAGACGCACCAACCGCTGTTCCTCGATATGGACCGCGGCGAGCTGCGACTCGGCGATGACAGCCGGCTTGCTCTCCGGCGCCGCGGCGACCGACCGCACCTCATAGCCCAGCGTGAAGTCCACCGCGCGCAGTCGCTTGGTCCAAATCGTCACCTGCAGCGGCGAATCGACCAGGCGGAGCTGATCCTTGTAGGTGACCCGGACATCGGCGATCAGCAGGCCGATCGTGGCAATGTTCGTGCCGAACGGCTCCCGCAGGAATGGGACTCGCGACTCCTCCAGGATTGTCACCATGGTGGCGTGGTTGACATGTTGATACATGTCGATGTCCGACCACCGCACCGGTACGGCCGCGACGTACCCGACGCTCACCCCGAGGCTCCCCGCCCACTGGTCCGCGTCATGCGGCGAATCTGCCGTGCGGCCACCGACAATGTCGCAAGGTCGCTCGCGTCGCTCTCCCGGATCTCACACAGTGTTCGGTGCGCCCGCTCCACCCGCGACGCACTGAGCTGCTCCCACTCGGCGATCTTCTCCTCACCGCTCTCATCGGGTTCTCCGACGGACAGCACATCGAAACACAGCGAACGCAACGACGCGTAAATGTCGTCGCGAATAGCCAACCGCGCCAACGACTGCCAGCGGTCGGTCCGCGGCAACTCCGAGACCGCCCGCATCAGCGCATCGGTACCCAGATAGTCCATCAACGCGAAGTAGGTGTCGGCGACCTCGGCCGGGTCCATCTCGGTTATGTCGGCGATGTCGATGACATCCAGCAGACTGTAGAGGTAGAGACCGACCGCAACCCGGTAGGCCAACTCGGGGTCGACCCCCAGCCCGACGAGCTTTGCGGCTTCTTTTTCCACGATGACTTTGTCGCCTCCACGCAGCCATTCCGACATACGCGGGGTCATCGCCTTGACGTTCTCCGCGAACCGGTTGATCTCGGCGCCGACCGCCAGCGGTTGGGGGCGGTAATTGAGCAGCCAGCGGCCCGCGCGGTCGACCAGCCGACGGGTATCCAACGTCATGCGATCCGACACCGCCACCGCGAGATTGCCGGAGCGGATGCGGCGCCACACGTCCCCGACCCCGAAAATGGCGTCGATCGCCGCATAGCTGCGCACCGCGTCAACACCGGTGACGCCGGCATCTTCGGTGATCCGGAAGACATAGGTGATTCCCGCGGTGTCGACCAGATCGTTGATCAGCATGGTGGTGACGATCTCGCGCCGCAGTTGATGAGCACGGATCTCCGGGGTGAACCGATCCCGCAGCGGTTTCGGGAAGTACTCGGGCAGCCGCGTCGCGAACACGTCCTGGTCGGGTAGGTCCGTGGCCAGCACGTCGTCTTTGAGGGCCAGCTTGACGTGCGCCATCAGCGTCGCCAGTTCCGGGGACGTCAGACCGATGCCGACCTCGGTTCGCCGGGCGATCTCCTTCTCCGACGGCAGCGCCTCCAGCTCACGGTTGACCCCGCGCTCGGCCGCCAGGTACCTGATCTGATCGGCGTGCACCGGGAGCAGACTGGCCGTGTTGGCCCGGCTGGTGCCCATCAGATCGTTTTGGTCCTCATTGTCGGCCAGCACCAAGTGGGCAACCTCGTCGGTCATCGACTCGAGCAGCGCGGCGCGCTCCTCGGGCTTGACCTTGCCCGCGGTGACCAGCGAGTCGATCAGAATCTTGATGTTCACCTCGTGGTCGGAACAGTCCACACCGGCGGAGTTATCCATCGCGTCGGTGTTGATCCGGCCACCGGACAGGTCGAACTCGATCCGGCCCAATGCCGTCACGCCCAGGTTGCCGCCTTCGCCGATCACCTTGGCGCGCACCTGATTTCCGTTGACCCGAAGCGCGTCATTGGTACGGTCGCCGACGTCGGCGTCCGATTCCGACTCCGCCTTGATATAGGTTCCGATACCGCCGTTGAACAGCAGATCCACCGGCGCCTGCAGAATTGCCCGCATCAGGTTGGGCGGTGCCAGTTCAGTCACGTCGCCGTCGATACCCAGCGCCGCGCGGATCTGCGAGCTGACCGGAATGGTCTTCTGGTCGCGGCTGTATACCCCGCCGCCTTCGCTGATCAGCGACTTGTCGTAGTCGTCCCAGCTCGATCTGGGGAGGTCGAACATCCTGCGGCGCTCTGCCCAGGATGCGGCGGCATCCGGGCTCGGGTCCAGGAAGACGTGACGGTGGTCGAAAGCCGCGATCAGCCTGATGTGCTTGCTGAGCAGCATGCCGTTGCCGAACACGTCGCCGCTCATGTCACCGACGCCGACGACGGTGAACTCCTCGCTCTGGGTGTCCACTCCCATTTCACGGAAGTGTCGTTTGACCGCCTCCCAGGCGCCGCGGGCGGTGATTCCCATGGCCTTGTGGTCGTAGCCGACCGAACCGCCGGATGCGAAGGCGTCACCGAGCCAGAATCCGTAGGACTTCGCGACCTCGTTGGCGATGTCGGAGAAGGTGGCGGTGCCCTTGTCGGCTGCCACCACCAGGTATGCGTCGTCGCCGTCGCGCCGCACCATCTCCCGTGGCGGGATGACCGCGCCGGTGAGTTGGTCGACGTTGTCGGTGACATCGAGCAGGCCGGATACGAAGAGCTGATAGCAGGCGACCCCCTCGGCCCGGTTGGCGTCGCGGTCGGCGGCGGCATCCCCGGTCGGCAGCGGGGGACGCTTCAGGACGAACCCGCCTTTCGCCCCGACCGGAACGATGACCGCGTTCTTCACCGCTTGCGCCTTGACCAGGCCGAGGATTTCCGTCCGGAAGTCATCCCGGCGGTCCGACCAGCGCAGGCCGCCCCGAGCCACCGGGCCGAACCGCAAGTGCACGCCCTCGACCCTGGGCGAGTAGACGAAGATCTCGAATTTGGGGCGCGGCAGCGGCAGCTCGTCGATGAGATTCGCGTCGAGCTTGAGGGCCAGCACGTCCCGACTGCGGGCCGAACTCGCCTGCGTCACAAAATAATTGGTGCGCAACGTCGCCTGAACCAGAGAGGCGAACGCACGCAGAATGCGGTCGGTGTCAAGGCTCACCAAAGCATCGATGTCAGCGGCGACGGACGCGGCCGCGGCTTGTGCACGGCTGCTGCCCCCCGACTGAACTGCCGCCGGATCGAACATCGCCTCGAACAAGGCCACCAGCGACGCCACGGTCGACGCGTGCTCGTTGAGCACGGATTCAATGTAGGGCTGGCTGTAGGGAAAGTTCGCCTGCCGAAGGTATTTCGCGTAGGCCCGCACCAGCACCACCTGCTGCCAGGTCAACCCGGCACGCATCACCAGCTCGTTGAACCTGTCGATCTCGACATGGCCGTGCCAGATCGCGGTGACCGAGTCCGCAAACCGCTGCGCGGCCGCCTCCCGTTCGGCTTCCGTCTCCGCCAGCGGAATGGTGGGGTGCCGGGAAATCTTGAACTGGTAAATCCACACCGGCAGTCCGTCGGGCCGGGTGACGGTGAACGGCCGCTCTTCGAGCACCACCACACCCATGCTCTGCAGCATCGGCAGCAACTCGCTCAGCGAGGCGCTGCGGCCCCCCAGGAACCAGGTCAGTTGCGCAAGCCCCTGATCGTCGATGTCAGTGAACACCAATTTGACCGAATCGTCCGACAACTCGTTGATGACGGCGATGTCGGCGATGGCGCCGTCCGGAGTGACGGACTGCTTGTAGGCCTCGGGGAACGCGGCCCCGTAGTGCTCGGCGTCGGTGGAATTCACCACAGTTGCCGGTGGTGTGGCCGCGGCGGTAGCCGCAGAGGTGGCCGCGGCAGCGGTGGTCAGCCGATCGGACCACGTGCGCGCAGCCTCGCTGAGTAGCGCCTGGATACGAAGGCGGTTGCCTTCGGAAACGTCGACCGGATCCGACTGCGAGCCGGCTTCGCGTGTCATGCTGTCCCCGGGCAGTCGAACCATGAAATGCATTAATGCCCACGGTGATTCACTGACCCGGGCGGTAAACTCCAGTCGCGTGCCACCGAATTCGCGGACCAGGATGTCTTCGATCTTGCGACGCACCGCCGTGGTGTAGCGGTCGCGGGGCACGTAGACCAGGCATGAGACGAAGAACTGCAGGCGGTCGGCACGCAAGAACAGCAACGCGCGTCGCTGCGAACCCATGTCGACCACGGCCTTGGCCATATTCAGCAGCCGGTCGGGGCTCAACGTGAACAGTTCGGGCCGCGGAACCGTCTGGATGACGTCAAGCAGTAGCTGGCCGGGGTGGCTCGGGTCGCTGCTGGCCAGGGTCAATGCGTCGCGAACCCGCTGTGAGATCATCGGGATCTCCAGGACATCGGCGTTCATCGCGGCAACGGTGAACAGCCCGACGAAACGGTGTTCCCTCACTTCGTTGCCAACGTTTTCCCGGATGGCGATCGCATAGGGATAGGCGCCGTAGCGCAGGTAGCTGCCGACCGCCGCCTGGGCCAGGACAAGCATCTTGTCATCGTCGGTGAGCCGGGGCCGGGAGCCCGCCCGAGCACGAAGCACACCGAGGCCGCTCGTTCCGTCGCCGAGCACCAAACCGTTCTGCACCCGGCACGGCTGGTAACCCAGCAGCAGGAAGTTCCCCTCACCAAGCCAGCGCAGTAGTGCGGCTACCTCGCGGCGATCCGGTGCGGAAAACCTACCCTCGGGATCATCGTCGATCGTGGTCGCCAAATCACCCAGGGCCGTGAACATCGCCGTTGCGTCGACCCCGACCCGCTGGACATCAGCCAATACCTTCGGCAGCAGCCGTTCCACCTCGGCAAGGGCTGTTTGATTCGCCGACGGGGAAAGTTGGACGTGTATCCAAGCCTCGCCGGCAAACGGGGAACCCTTGTCCGCTTTGTGTGCAACGCTGCGCAGGTCACCCGACGGGGTGCGGTGCACCTCGAACACCGGCGTCATAGTGGCGGTGTAGAACACCCCCAACCTGTGCAGCAGGACCGTCACCGAATCCATCAGCATGCCGCCGTGCTCGGTGACCACCTGCAGCGCCGGCCCGAATCCCGCCGGGTCGTCCGCCTCGTAGACCTCGACACGACTCTCCCCGGGCGGAAGATGCTCAC
Source organism: Mycobacterium sp. (assembly GCF_047975165.1). GTDB lineage: Bacteria > Actinomycetota > Actinomycetes > Mycobacteriales > Mycobacteriaceae > Mycobacterium. Next base: position 3,379 of record NZ_JBKECZ010000031.1, on the reverse strand, counting down.
CAAGACGACAGTGCGCGGCCACCATCGCCGGCGTCACCAACGCGACGCCCGGCGCAGCCGGTGAACCGTCTTCCTGCGACGCTCGGAAACTGTCCTCGTAGGTTTTGATCACCCAGTCTGGAACGGCCGCGCCCTCGCGGAACCTGGTCCATGCCGGGACAACTTCTCGGGCTCCGGGATCGATCGCCATACCGAATGCTCCCAACTCGTGACGGGACTAGCTCCTCTGGCTCCACTTCTCCTCGGCCGAACCGGCCGCATCGTCGTGGTGCGGTACTGACACTAGTCCCGTGTCAGCTTGCGATGGGTCACCCGATGCGGACGAGCCGCGTCGGCGCCTAGCCGTTCCACCTTGTTCTCCTCGTAGGCGCCGAAGTTGCCTTCGAACCAGAACCAATTGGCCTCGCTGTCGGCGTCCCCCTCCCAGGCGAGGATGTGTGTGCAGGTGCGGTCGAGGAACCAGCGGTCGTGGGAGATCACCACGGCGCATCCGGGGAAGTTCACCAGCGCGTTTTCCAGCGAGCTCAGCGTCTCGACATCGAGGTCGTTGGTCGGTTCGTCGAGCAGGATCAGGTTGCCGCCCTGCTTGAGGGTGAGTGCAAGGTTCAGCCGGTTGCGTTCACCGCCGGACAGCACGCCCGAGGGTTTCTGCTGGTCGGGCCCCTTGAAGCCGAACGCCGAAACGTAGGCCCGCGACGGCACTTCAGCCTGGCCAACCTGGATGTAGTCCAAGCCGTCGGATACGACTTGCCACACAGTCTTCTTCGGGTCGATCCCGGCCCGGGTCTGGTCGACATAGCTCAACTTGACTGTCTCGCCCACCTTGACAGTGCCGCTGTCCGGGTCCTCGAGACCGACGATCGTCTTGAACAAGGTGGTCTTGCCGACACCGTTCGGGCCGATGACACCGACGATGCCGTTGCGAGGCAATGTGAAGGACAGATCCTTGATCAGAACCCGACCCTCGAAGCCCTTGTCGAGGTGCTCAACCTCGACCACGACAGATCCCAGCCGGGGTCCGACCGGGATCTGTATCTCTTCGAAATCCAGCTTGCGGGACTTCTCCGCCTCGGCAGCCATCTCCTCGTAACGCTGCAACCTCGCCTTGCTCTTGGCCTGGCGGGCTTTGGCGCCCGAGCGGACCCAGGCCAACTCGTCCTGAAGCCGCTTCTGCAACTTCGCGTCCTTCCGACCCTGCACCGCAATACGTTCGGCCTTCTTCTCCAGGTAGGTCGAGTAGTTGCCTTCGTAGGGGTACGCGCGGCCGCGGTCGAGCTCGAGGATCCATTCGGCGACGTTGTCCAGAAAATAGCGGTCGTGGGTGACCGCCAGGATTGCCCCGGCGTAGCTGGCAAGGTGCTGCTCCAGCCACTGCACACTTTCGGCATCCAGATGGTTGGTGGGCTCGTCGAGCAGCAACAGGTCAGGCTTGGACAGCAGCAGCTTGCACAACGCGACTCTGCGGCGCTCGCCACCGGACAGGTTGGTGACCGGTTCGTCCGGCGGCGGGCAGCGCAGCGCGTCCATCGCCTGCTCCAGCTGGGAGTCGAGGTCCCACGCGTCGGCGTGGTCCAATTCCTCTTGCAGCCGGCCCATTTCGTCCATCAGTTCGTCGGAGTAGTCGGTGGCCATCAGCTCGGCGACTTCGTTGAAGCGATCGAGCTTGACCTTGATTTCGCCCAGCCCTTCTTCGACGTTGCCCCGAACGGTTTTGTCCTCGTTGAGCGGCGGCTCCTGCAGCAGGATGCCGACCGTCGCGTTGTTGGCCAGGAAAGCATCGCCATTGTTCGGCTTGTCCAACCCGGCCATGATCCGCAAGACGCTCGACTTTCCGGCCCCGTTCGGACCGACAACGCCGATTTTCGCGCCGGGGAAGAAACTCAGCGTGACGTCGTCAAGGACGACCTTGTCGCCGTGCGCCTTGCGGACCTTCTTCATCGTGTAGATGAACTCAGCCATGCCGCGGTATTGCCCTTCTGGTCTACGGAAAAATTCCCGCGGCCCATCCTATGCACCGGCCGATAGCGCTAGACCGACAGTGGTAGTGCGCTGCTGTCGGCGCCGGAGTCGGCCTTGGGCTCGGGATCGACCTCCGCCGGATCGACGCCCGCCGGATCGACCTCGCAACCTGCTTGCCCGGCCGATTGTGCGGTCGCGACCTCCGCTTCCACCACAGCCGGGCCGGTGTAGCTCGGCTTCTCGATGCGCACGATAGTGCGGGCCAGGTCCGGCCCGACCGAGGTCGCACGCATCTCGGTGGATGATCGGCGATTGCCGTCGCGGTCTTCGTACTCGCTGGTGTAGACGTGGCCCACCGCGATCACCGGCGCCCCTTTCCCCAGTGCGGCGCCCACCCCGGTGACCAGCCTGCCCCAGCAGTTCACCGTGATGAACAACGAGTTTCCCGATTCCCACCCGCCGTCCTCGGTCCGCCGGCGTGAATTGCTGGCCACCCGGAAGTTGATGACCTCCTCGTTGCCGACTCGCCGGCGCACCGGCTGGTTGACGACGTGACCGACGATGGTCAACGGTGTTTCGAACATTGGCTCGACATCCCTTCTTGCGGACGCGATGGCGCTTTCGTCGACGCCCGGTAGGTCACGCCCGCTTGCAATGCCCATTCAGCACGCTGGTGCCGACAGTTCGAGCGTCCGAACGCGCCGCCTTCCCAAAGCTCTGCAGAAAGTCGGAACTGTGGATAACGGCGGACCGTCGAAATATCCCCTCGGAAATGGGGCCCGGATTCAGGCAAAGCCGCACCCGAGACGTCTAGCTTGGCCCGTGTCGGCCGCTTGGCCTGCTTCGACGGCTACGACGGCTACTGTTCAGCGGTCCCGGTCCCGATCGCGCCGGTCGGTCGAGTCGGTCCGGTCTGCCCGGTCCGCCTGATCGGCCCGGCCGTCCGCAGCCGCCCCCGCCACTCCTGCTTCCCCGCCGTTCCCGGCGTTCCCGGTCTGCCTGGTCTGCCTGGCCTGCCCGGTCTGCTCGGCCTCGGCTGCCCCGGTCGGCCCGTCCTCGTCTTCCCCTGTTTCCTCGGCTTGCCGGCGGGTGAAGTGTCGTTCGGGGTGGTGGAAGTTGTTGACTCTGGGTTGGTCGGTGTCGAGGTGTGGGGGTGGGATCCATTCGGTGTGGCCGCGACTGTTTTTTCGGGTGGTCCAGCCGTTTTCTGCCAGGCGGTTGTGGGGGCCGCAGGCCAGGGTGAGGTCGTTGATGTCGGTGCGCCTGGTTTTGGTCCAGCCGGTGACGTGGTGGACTTCGCAGTGGGCGGCGGGGGTGTCGCAGCCGGGTTTGGTGCAGCCGCGTTCGCCGGCGTGCAGGACCAGGCGTTGGAATTCTGAGGCGAAGCGTTTGGTGTGGTAGAGCGCTTTGGGTTTTTCGT
>NZ_JBKECZ010000030.1:0-25758 GCF_047975165.1 Mycobacterium sp. | reverse complement strand
TCGTCACATGCGCGACGCAACCGGGTGTACACGTGGTGCTGATCACCCACGTTCCGGTGGCGCCGTCTTCGTCGGTATATCGGTACACGCCGTTCATCGCCGGGGCGCCGGCGTGCGCCAATGGAGTTTCAGCGATTGCGCCCGCCGCGAGTGCGAGGGCCATTGCCGCGATGAGTGCGTTGATCCTCATGGTTTCCGCCTGTGTGACGATTGCCGGAAAGTGACGCACACTTAGCGTAAAGCTGAACGGTAGGTTAACGGAAGATGTACAGAGTGTGTTCATAGAGAATTCCTAGGCTTCTGGCCCGGTGGCTCGCCGTGCATCGCCGGCACAACGTGTGGGCAGCGGGACACGAAACGTCAGCGCGCGCCCGGTGTCCCAATGTCCACGTATCCTCTAACCCGTGACCGCCGACATCATCACGGCCATCGACGAGCTGCTGGTCGATGACGCCGACGATCTCGCCGAATGGCCCGACGCCGCCAGGTGGTCGCCCGTCGAGGGCTGGTGCGAACACCAGGGCCTGGAACCTCTCGACGCCATGCCCTACGGACCGGTACTGGCCCTGTTCGGCACCGGCCTGAGCTGGATCGGCTGTCACGGCGTCGGATGGTGGGAGGGCGATCCGGGGCTGGTGTCGGTGGCGAAGCGGATGCGGGACGACAGCGCTGACCCCAATGACTCGACGGCACTGGCCCACATCGTCGCAACGTTGTGTGAGCAGGTGGACGACTACACCGCCGTGCTCGCCGCCGAATACCGCCGCGGACGAGACGCACTCCCTGAACGACGGTAGACGCCCGCACGGACATCAACCGCGGGAATTCCTGATCGGTTCGCCGGGGACCTTGCGCCGCGCGCAGGTCACGTGTTCATCGAGCCGGTGCGGGGGTGCCTATTGCGTCAATCGTGCACGGACCGGCATACCTACAGGCCAGATGGTGCCCCCGGCAGGATTCGAACCTGCGGCCTTCTGCTCCGGAGGCAGACGCTCTATCCCCTGAGCTACGGGGGCGCACGGCATCATGGTGCGCCGTAGGGCTTGCACAAGCTCCGTCAGAGTAACGCATCCCGGCCACGGCGCGGCTGCCGGTAATGGATTCGGGGCGCGAGCACCTCAGCCAATAGGATGAACGCTCGTGACCCCCGCTGACCTCGCCGAGCTGCTTGGAATCACCGCCGCGGCGGTGCTGGCCGAGCATGGCCTCGACGTGTCCGCGTTGCCGCAGACGGTCACGGTAGAACGCCCGCGCAGCCCCGAACACGGCGAGTACGCCACCAACCTGGCATTGCAACTGGGCAAGAAGGTCGGTGCGAATCCGCGCGAACTGGCCGGATGGCTGGCCGAGGCGCTGGGCCGCGAGGCCGGCATCGCTTCGGCGGAGGTGGCCGGGCCCGGCTTCGTCAACCTGCGCCTGGAGACTTCGGCACAGGCCAAGATCGTCGACGACGTCCTGGACGCCGGGGCCGCCTACGGCCACGCCGGGACCCTGGGCGGCCGGTGTGTCAACCTGGAATTCGTCTCGGCGAACCCGACCGGCCCGATCCACATCGGCGGCACCCGATGGGCGGCGGTGGGCGACGCGCTGGGACGGCTGCTGTCCACTCAGGGGGCCGAGGTGGTGCGCGAGTACTACTTCAACGACCACGGCACCCAGATCGACCGGTTCGCCGACTCGCTGCTCGCCGCGGCCAAGGGGGACCCGACCCCCGAAGACGGCTACGCGGGCACCTACATCACCGATATCGCCGCCCAGGTGCTGGCCAAGGAGCCCGACGTGCTGAGCCTGCCCGAAGCGCAGATGCAGGAGACGTTCCGCGAGATCGGCGTCGAGCTGATGTTCGCCCACATCAAGGAATCGCTGCACGAATTCGGGACGGACTTCGATGTGTTCACCCACGAAGATTCGATGCACACCAGTGGTCGGGTGGACGAAGCTATCGCCAAACTCCGTGAAACCGGCAATATTTACGAAAAGGACGGCGCAACCTGGTTGCGCAGCAGTGCCTTTGGCGACGACAAGGACCGTGTGGTGGTCAAGAGCGACGGCCACCCGGCCTATATCGCCGGCGACCTGGCCTACTACCTGGACAAGCGGGCGCGCGGGTTCGACCTGTGCATCTACATGCTCGGCGCCGACCACCACGGCTACATCGCCCGGCTCAAGGCCGCCGCCGCCGCATTCGGCGAGGACCCGGCCACCGTCGAAGTCCTGATCGGACAGATGGTCAACCTGGTGCGCGACGGCCGGCCGATCAGGATGAGCAAGCGGGCGGGCACGGTGATCACCCTCGACGACCTGGTCGAGGCCGTCGGCGTCGACGCCGCACGCTACAGCCTCATCCGCTCCTCGGTGGACACCCCGATCGACATCGACCTGGCGCTGTGGTCCTCGGCGTCCAACGAAAACCCGGTCTACTACGTGCAATACGCGCACGCCCGGCTGTCGGCGCTGGCCCGCAGCGCTGCCGAACTGGGTCTGGTCGCCGACACCGCGCATCTGCAACTGCTCGGCCACGACAAAGAAGGTGCGCTGCTGCGCACCATCGGCGAGTTCCCGGGAGTGCTCACAACCGCGGCGGACCTGCGCGAACCGCACCGGGTCTGTCGCTACCTGGAAGACCTGGCCGGCGCCTACCACCGGTTCTACGACTCCTGCCGAGTGCTTCCGCAGGGTGACGAGCAGCCTACCGATCTGCACACCGCACGACTGGCGCTGTGCCAGGCCACCCGGCAGGTCGTCGCCAACGGATTGGCCGTCCTCGGAGTCAGTGCGCCGGAGAGAATGTGAACGTTCATCCTGCGGGACCACGCCATGCCGAAGATGCCCGGCACGGCGGCACTCCACCCCGCCCGCAGTCAACCGATGAATTGCTGCATCTGGCACCGAATGTCTGGCCGCGCAACACTACCCGAGCTGACGGCGGCGTCGTCGCGATCGCGGGTGTCGATGTTGTCGACCTGGCCCAGCGGTACGGGACACCGCTGTTCGTCCTCGATGAGGACGACTTCCGCTCCCGCTGCCGCGAGATCGCCGCCGCCTTCGGTGGGGGCGCCAATGTGCACTACGCCGCGAAGGCGTTTCTGTGCGGCGAGATCGCCCGGTGGATCGACGAAGAGGGGCTGTCGCTGGACGTGTGCACCGGCGGCGAACTCGCCGTCGCCCTGCATGCGGATTTCCCACCGCAACGGATCGCGCTGCACGGCAACAACAAATCGGTCGATGAACTGCGGGCGGCGGTGGCAGCCGGCGTCGGCCACATTGTGCTGGACTCGATGAGCGAGATCGAACGACTAGACACCATTGCCGGCGAAGCGAATCGCGTCCAGGATGTGCTGGTGCGCCTGACCGTCGGCGTGGAGGCGCACACCCACGAATTCATCGCAACCGCCCACGAAGACCAGAAGTTCGGGCTGTCGGTGGCCAGCGGCGCGGCGATGGCTGCGGTGCGCCGGGTACTGGACTCCGAGCACCTGCGCCTGGTCGGCCTGCACAGCCATATTGGTTCGCAGATCTTCGACGTCGCCGGCTTCGAAGTCGCCGCACACCGGGTGATCGGGCTGCTACGCGAGGTTGTCGCGGTATTCGGAGCCGAGCGAACGGCCCAGATCTCGACAGTCGACCTCGGTGGCGGCCTTGGTATTTCGTACCTGGCGGCCGACGACCCGCCGCCGGTCGCCGAGCTGGCCGAGAAGCTGAGCGCCATCGTGCGCACCGAATCCGCCGCGGTCGGCCTGCCGACGCCCCGGCTGGTCGTCGAACCCGGACGCGCCATCGCCGGACCGGGGACCGTGACCCTGTACCAAGTCGGCACCGTCAAGGATGTGGACGTCAGCGCTACCGCGAACCGGCGTTACATCAGCGTCGACGGCGGCATGAGCGACAACATCCGCACCGCGCTCTACGACGCGCAGTACGACGTGCGATTGGTTTCGAGGCGCAGCGATGCCTCGCCGACGGCCTGCCGCCTGGTCGGAAAGCACTGCGAAAGCGGCGACATCATCGTGCGCGACACCTGGCTGCCCGACGACATCCGGCCCGGCGACCTGGTTGCGGTGGCCGCCACCGGGGCCTACTGCTATGCGCTGTCGAGCCGGTACAACATGGTGGGTCGTCCCGCGGTGGCGGCCGCACGGGGGGGACGTTCGCGTCTGCTCCTGCGCCGCGAGACGATGGAGGACCTTTTGAGTTTGGAGGTGAGGTGACCCGTGCCCGGTGACGAAAAGGCGGTAGGGGTAGCGGTACTCGGGTTGGGTGTCGTCGGCAGGGAGGTCGTGCGCATCATCGAGTGCAGTTCCGACGATCTCGCCGGCCGCATCGGCGCACCGCTGGTGCTGCGCGGAGTTGGTGTGCGCCGGGTGGGCACCGACCGCGGGGTGCCGATCGAGTTGCTCACCGACGACATCGAGGAACTCGTGACGCGAGACGACGTCGACGTCGTCGTCGAGGTGATGGGACCGGTCGAACCGGCGCGCAAGGCCATCCTGGCGGCGCTGGCGCGCGGCAAGTCGGTCGTCACAGCCAACAAGGCGTTGTTGTCCACGTCTTCGGGCGAATTGGCCGCCGCCGCCGAGAGAGAATCGGTCGACCTCTACTTCGAGGCTGCCGTTGCCGGCGCGATCCCGGTGATCCGTCCGCTGACCCAGTCGCTGGCCGGGGACACGGTGTTGCGGGTTGCCGGGATCGTCAACGGCACCACCAACTACATCCTTTCGGAGATGGGCAGCACCGGCGCCGACTACCACACCGCACTGGCCGACGCGAGCGCGCTCGGCTATGCCGAAGCGGATCCGACGGCCGACGTCGAAGGCTACGACGCCGCGGCCAAAGCCGCCATCCTGGCGTCCATCGCCTTCCATACCCGGGTGACCGCCGACGACGTGTACCGCGAGGGCATCACCAACATCACGCCGGAGGACTTCCAATCGGCGCGTTCGCTGAACTGCACCATAAAACTGCTGTCGATTTGTGAGCGGATAACCACTGACGAAGGGCAGCAACGGGTTTCGGCCCGGGTGTATCCCGCGCTGGTTCCGCTGTCGCATCCGTTGGCCACCGTCAACGGCGCGTTCAACGCGGTGGTGGTGGAGGCCGATGCGGCCGGGCGGCTGATGTTCTACGGCCAGGGGGCCGGTGGTGCGCCAACGGCGTCCGCGGTCACCGGCGACCTCGTGATGGCGGCACGCAACCGGGTGCTCGGCAGCCGCGGACCCCGCGAGTCCAAATACGCGCAGTTACCGGTTGCGCCGATGGGAGTCATCGAAACCCGCTACTACGTCAACATGAACGTTGCGGACAAACCCGGGGTGTTGTCCGCGGTGGCGGCCGAATTCGCCAAGCATGAGGTGAGTATCGCCGAGGTGCGCCAGGAGGGTGTCGCCGACGAGGGCGGTCGGCCGACGGGCGCCAGGATCGTGGTGGTCACCCACCGGGCGACCGACGCCGCGCTCTCCAAAACCGTTGAAGCACTGGCCGAACTGGACGCCGTACAGCGCGTGACCAGCGTGCTGCGGCTGGAAGGAACGGACCTGTGAGTGACTTCCCGACCGCGGTCCACCGGCCCTGGCCGGGGCTGATCGCGGCGTACCGGCACCGGCTGCCGGTCGGCGACGATTGGACCCCGGTCACGCTGCTCGAAGGCGGCACACCGCTGATCGCCGCGCCCCGGTTGTCGGAGAAAACCGGTTGCACCATCTACCTGAAGGTGGAGGGACTCAATCCCACCGGCTCCTTCAAAGACCGGGGCATGACGATGGCGGTCACCGATGCCCTGGCCCGGGGCCAGCAGGCGGTGCTGTGCGCGTCGACCGGAAACACCTCGGCGTCGGCGGCGGCCTACGCCGCCCGCGCCGGCATCACCTGCGCGGTCCTGATTCCGCAGGGCAAGATCGCCATGGGCAAGCTGGCCCAGGCGGTGATGCACGGGGCCAAGATCATCCAGATCGACGGCAACTTCGACGACTGCCTGGAGCTGGCACGGAAGATGACCGCCGATTTCCCGACGATCTCCCTGGTCAACTCGGTCAACCCGGTGCGCATCGAAGGACAGAAGACCGCGGCGTTCGAGATCGTCGATGCCCTCGGTAGGGCACCGGATGTCCATGCCCTGCCGGTCGGCAACGCGGGCAACATCACCGCCTACTGGAAGGGCTACACCGAATATCACCGGGACGGCGTGATCGACAAGCTGCCGCGGATGCTCGGCACCCAGGCGGCCGGCGCCGCACCCCTGGTGCGTGGCAAGCCGGTGCTCAACCCCGAGACCATTGCCACCGCCATCCGCATCGGGGCACCCGCGTCATGGAATCAGGCTGTCGAGGCGCAGCAGCAGTCCGCCGGACGTTTCCTGGCCGCGACCGACGAGGAGATCCTGGCCGCCTACCACCTGGTGGCCAGCCTCGAAGGCGTCTTCGTAGAGCCGGCGTCGGCGGCCAGCATCGCGGGCCTGCTCAAGGCCGTCGACGACTGGTGGGTGACTCCGGGGTCGACGGTGGTGTGCACCGTGACGGGCAACGGCCTCAAGGATCCCGACACCGCACTGCGCGATATGCCGGAAGTCTCCGCGCTGCCGGTCGATCCGGTTCGCGTGGTCGAGCAGTTGGGGCTCGGGTAGCGGTGACCCGCAGGCTGCCCGCCGGGCTGAGGGCCAGTGCCGTGGTGTCGGCGTCCAGCGCCAACCTGGGGCCGGGTTTCGACAGCATCGGCCTGGCGCTGCGGATGTGCGACGAGATCGTGGTCGAGACGACGGATTCCGGTCTGGTGGTGACGGTCGACGGTGAGGGTGCCGGCCAGGTGCCGCTGGGGCCAGAGCACCTGGTGGTGCGTGCCATCGAACGCGGCCTGCGGGCGGCCGGGGTCGGTGCGCCGGGCCTGGCCGTGCGCTGCCGCAACGACATTCCGCATTCGCGGGGCCTGGGCTCTTCGGCCGCTGCGGTGGTCAGCGGCCTTGCCGTGGTCAACGGGCTTGTCACGCAAGCCGATTGCCCAGCATTCAGCGACCGCGAGTTGATCCAGTTGGCTTCGGAGTTCGAAGGTCACCCCGACAATGCCGCAGCTGCTGTACTGGGCGGCGCGGTGGTTTCCTGGGCCGAGGGCGACGGTGGCGGCGGCCCGCCGGGTTACTTTGCGGTCCCGCTTGGCCTGCACCCCGGCATCCACCTGTTCGTCGCGATTCCCGAAGAACGGTCGTCCACGGCCGAGACCCGAGTGTTGTTGCCCGCCAAGGTCAGTCACGAGGATGCGCGGTTCAACCTCAGCCGCGCCGCGTTGTTGGTGGTCGCGCTGACCCAGCGTCCGGAACTGCTGCTGGCAGCCACGCAGGACGTACTTCATCAGCCGCAGCGTGCGCCGGCAATGCCGGCGACGGCGGAATATGTGCGGCTGTTGCGTTACCACGGCGTGGCCGCCGCCCTTTCCGGCGCCGGACCGGCGCTGATCGCGATTGGTACCGAACCCCAGCTACCGGCGGAGGCCATGGAGTACGGAGCGGCGAACGGATTCGTCGTAAAGAAGATGGCGGTGGGCGACGGAGCTAGCTGGAGGCCGGGAGACGCGGTCCCGGGGTGATTTGCGCGGCGTCGGCGCGTGTTCTTGCTTCCCGTCGGGAAGCGGGCTATTGTCGGACCCGTCCAGCAATCGCGACACCTGCATATGCATTAACGCCGCCTTAGCGCTGGGACAACTACCAATTCTTCTCGTGAACGAAGTTCGTCGGTTGGTGCCGAACCGGGGGGTCATCGTTTCAGGGTCGATGAGTCGGGTGTAGCGGGCGGGTTGCCTGAATATTCGTCCGACTGCAGGAATTCCCGTTCGAAATACTCAACGGGGCAGGAAAGGAAATCCGTGGCCGATACGGACCTCATCACGGTTGACGAAAGCGCTCACAGCAGCCAGCTTTCGAAAACCGCGACCGAAGACTCTCCCGGCGGTTCAGCCGTCAGGACCAATGCACCGTCGCGTGCGCTGGACACCATGGTGCTGCCCGAATTGCGGGTTCTGGCCAACCGGGCCGGTGTCAAAGGCGCGTCGGCAATGCGCAAGAGCGACCTGATCATAGCTATTGAAGAAAGCCGCGGACGGGCCAATGGAACGACCCCGTCGGTGGGCAAGGTGGACGTAGTGGAAAACGGGAACAAGGCGGGCGCTGTCGACACAGATGCGGCAGACAAGGCCGGCAAGGCCGACGGGGCGGGCCGAGCCGCGCAGGACGCGTCCGTGGCCGGCGTCCAGGCTCGAAAGGATGCTCCGGCGCCGGCGACCAGACACCAGTCCGCGGGACCGGGCTCGTCCGACGATTCCTCTGCCGCGGAGGGCGCCAAGGACGGCGCCAAGGACGGCGCAGCAGGGGGCGGATCGAAGACCGACAAGACCCAGCAGGGCGAGAGCGCGAAGAAGAAGAAGAAGAACGACGAGAACGCCGAGGGATCCACCGGCTCCGCCGGCGACCAGGGAGACGACCAGGCCGGCGGCGGTCAGCAGCGCGCCGACGACGACGGCGACCGCCAGGGCAGGCGGGGACGCCGCTTCCGCGACCGCAGGCGCCGCGGCGAACGGGCGGGCGAGGGCGGCGAGTCCGAACTTCGCGAGGACGACGTTGTCCAGCCGGTGGCCGGCATTCTCGACGTACTGGACAACTACGCGTTCGTCCGCACGTCGGGGTATCTGGCGGGTCCGCAGGACGTCTATGTGTCGATGAACATGGTGCGCAAGAACGGCTTGCGCCGCGGCGACGCGGTGACCGGTGCCGTCCGGGTACCCCGGGAGGGGGAGGGCGGCGAGAAGAACCCGCGGCAGAAGTTCAACCCGCTGGTTCGGCTGGACACCATCAACGGCGGATCGGTCGAAGACGCCAAGAAGCGGGCCGACTTCACCAAGCTCACACCGCTCTACCCGAATCAGCGGCTGCGGCTGGAGACCACTCCTGACCGTCTCACCACCCGTGTGATCGACCTCATCATGCCGATCGGCAAAGGCCAGCGCGCGCTCATCGTCTCGCCGCCCAAGGCCGGCAAGACGACGATTCTGCAGGATATCGCCAACGCGATCACCCGCAACAACCCCGAATGCCACCTGATGGTCGTCCTGGTCGACGAGCGGCCCGAAGAGGTCACCGACATGCAGCGCTCGGTGAAGGGGGAGGTCATCGCCTCGACGTTCGACCGGCCGCCGTCGGATCACACCTCGGTAGCCGAGCTGGCCATCGAACGTGCCAAGCGTCTGGTGGAGCAGGGCAAGGATGTCGTGGTGCTGCTCGACTCGATCACCAGGCTGGGTCGGGCGTACAACAACGCTTCGCCGGCGTCGGGCCGGATCCTGTCCGGCGGTGTCGACTCGACCGCGCTGTACCCGCCCAAGCGTTTCCTGGGTGCGGCTCGCAATATCGAAGAAGGCGGATCGCTGACGATCATCGCCACCGCGATGGTGGAGACCGGATCGACCGGCGACACCGTCATCTTCGAGGAGTTCAAGGGCACCGGCAACGCAGAGCTCAAGCTGGACCGCAAGATCTCCGAACGACGGGTGTTCCCCGCTGTCGACGTGAACCCCTCGGGCACCCGCAAGGACGAGTTGCTGCTTTCGCCCGACGAGTTCTCCATCGTGCACAAGCTGCGGCGCGTCCTGTCGGGTCTGGACTCCCACCAGGCGATCGACTTGCTGATGTCCCAGCTGCGCAAGACGAAGACCAACTACGAATTCCTGGTGCAGGTGTCCAAGACGACCCCGGGCGGTATGGACGACGACTGAGGAAGGTGCGCGGCGCAAGGCGTCGGGCCCCTGACGCCGGGGCCCGGGCGCAGGCGTCGGAGCGCGGGGAATGCGCGGGTGCCGCCCGGTGTTTGGGCTGGTGGTGGTCGGGCTGGCATAATCGAGCTTCGACTTCGCGCCGGACCGTCGCGTTCGCACCGAAACGGCACCGGCTGCAGACGAACAGCAAACGATCGAAGAGGACAGCATGAAGACCGACATTCATCCGGGCTACGAGGAGACCACCGTGGTCTGCGGGTGCGGGAATAGTTTCCAGACCCGCAGCACCAAGCCCGGTGGCCGTATCGTGGCCGAGGTCTGCTCGCAGTGTCACCCGTTCTACACCGGTAAGCAGAAGATTCTGGACAGCGGTGGCCGGGTGGCCCGATTCGAGCGGCGCTACGGCAAGCGCAAGACCGGAGCCGAGCAAGCCGACAAATAGCCGGCCTACCGACGCCCGAACTGTGCATCGCGCGCACAGGCCGGGCGTCGGTTCGTGTGCGGGCGGGTGGAGCCGATGGCGGGGGTAGCACTCGCGCCGACGGATCCGCGTCGCGACTCGCCTTGAGGGAGGTGTGGCCATGGCTGAGCCGGTGCAGACGATCGACGTTCTGCTCGCCGAGCATGCCGAGCTCGAGAAAGCGCTGGCAGACCCCGAACTGCACAGCAGGCCCGCCGACGCGCGCAAGGCCGGACGGCGGTTCGCCCGGCTGGCCCCGATCGTTGCGACGCACCGCAACCTGGTGTCGGCGCGCGAAGACTTGGAAACCGCCCGCGAGTTGGTGGCCGACGACGCGTCGTTCGGCGACGAGGTCACCGAGTTGGAGGCCCGGGTCGCCGAATTGGACACCCAGCTGACAGACATGCTGGCCCCGCGCGATCCGCACGACGCCGATGACGTCGTGCTGGAGGTCAAGTCCGGCGAGGGCGGCGAGGAATCCGCGTTGTTCGCCGCCGACCTGGCCAGGATGTACCTTCGCTACGCCGAACGGCATGGCTGGTCGGTGACGGTGCTGGGTGAGACCACTTCCGATCTCGGTGGTTACAAGGACGCGACGCTGGCCATCACCGGTAAGGGCGACAGTGCCGACGGGGTGTGGTCACGGTTGAAATTCGAGGGCGGAGTGCACCGGGTCCAACGGGTGCCGGTAACCGAATCCCAAGGGCGCGTGCATACTTCTGCTGCCGGCGTGCTGGTCTATCCCGAACCCGAAGAGGTAGGCGAGGTGCAGATCGACGAGTCGGATCTGCGCATCGACGTATACCGGTCGTCGGGCAAGGGCGGCCAGGGCGTCAACACCACAGACTCCGCGGTGCGGATCACCCACGTCCCCACGGGCATCGTCGTCACCTGCCAGAACGAGCGGTCGCAATTGCAGAACAAGACTCGCGCGCTGCAGGTACTGGCCGCCCGACTGCAGGCCCTGGCCGAGGAGCAGGCCCTGGCCGACGCCTCGGCCGATCGGGCCAGCCAGATTCGCACGGTGGACCGCAGCGAGCGCATCCGGACCTATAACTTCCCGGAGAACCGGATCGCCGATCACCGAATCGGTTTCAAGTCCCACAATCTCGACCAGGTTCTCGACGGCGACCTGGACGCACTTTTCGATGCGTTGCGCGAGGCCGACAAGCAGTCCCGGCTGCAACAGCCGACATGACCCTCCGGCGAAACTGCGCGACCGAGGCGCCGACGGGGACACCGGCCGGCCGCTCCGGACTGCGCCAGGCGATCGACTCGGCCGCGGCGGTGCTGGCCGAATCGGGTATCGGCTCGGCGCGCAGCGATGCCGAACAGTTGGCCGCCCACCTGTCGGGCACCGACCGCGGACATCTGGCGATGCTCGATCCCCCGGGAGAAGAGTTCTTCGGCCGCTACCGAACTGCGGTCGCCGCCCGGGCGCGCCGGGTTCCGTTGCAGCATCTCATCGGAACCGCGGCATTCGGTCCGGTCCTGTTGGATGTCGGCCCGGGTGTGTTCATCCCGCGTCCGGAGACCGAAGCAATGTTGGAATGGGCTGTCGCGCAGCCGCTTCCGGAGCATCCGGTGATCGTGGACGCCTGCACCGGCTCGGGCGCGCTGGCGGTGGCGCTGTCCCGGCGCTGGCCCGCCGCCCGGGTAGTCGGAATCGATGACTCCAAAACGGCGCTGGCCTATGCGCGCCGCAATGCCGCGGGCCGGGTGGAATTGGTGCGGGCGGACATCGGTGCGCCCGGCCTGTTGCCGCAGCTCGACGCGGGTGTCGACCTGTTCGTCGCGAACCCCCCGTACATCCCCGACGGGACGGCGCTGGAACCGGAGGTGGCGCAGCACGATCCGCACCATGCCCTGTTCGGCGGCCCGGACGGGATGGCGGTGGTCGCCGCGGTGATCGGGACGGCCGTGCGCTGGTTGCGCCCGGGTGGCCTGTTGGCCGTGGAACACGACGACACCGCCTCTGCCCGGACGGTCGAACTGATCAGTGACACAGGATATTTCGAAGTCGTGGTTCCTCGACGCGATCTGACCGGACGGCAGCGGTTCGTGACTGCTCGCAGATCCGGGTTTGCCGGTGAGTTCCGGTGAGTTCCGGTGAGTGAGGTGTTCGATTGCGCCGACCCGACCCGGCGGTCCCGCGGACTGACGGCAGCGGTGGATGCGCTCAAGGCCGGCCGGCTGGTCGTCATGCCGACCGACACCGTCTACGGCATCGGTGCGGATGCCTTCGACGGCTCGGCGGTCGAGGCGCTGCTGAGGGCGAAGGGCCGCGGCCGCGACATGCCCGTAGGTGTGCTCGTCGGGTCCTGGTACACCATCGAGGGGCTGGTGTACGGGTTGCCCGACGGCGCCCGCGACCTGGTCCGCGCGTTCTGGCCGGGTGCGTTGAGCCTGGTCGTGAGGCAGGCGCCGTCGCTGCACTGGGATCTCGGCGATGCGCAGGGCACCGTGATGCTGCGGATGCCGCTGCACCCGGTCGCCGTCGAACTACTGCGGGAGGTCGGGCCGATGGCGGTGTCCAGCGCCAACGTCTCCGGACAACCCGCCGCGGTGGACGCGGACGCGGCGCGCCGGCAATTCGGCGACCTGGTCGACGTCTACCTCGACGCCGGGCCGGCTGCGCAGCAGGCCGCCTCGACGATCGTCGACCTCAGCGGAGCCAGTCCCAGAATTCTGCGGGAGGGGCCGGTGAGCACGCAGCAGGTCGCCGATGTGCTCGGGGTGGATGCGTCTGGGCTGTTGGGCTGAGCCCCGCCGCCCCACGTTCCACGTTCCACGTCCCACGCCCCACGCCCCACGTTCCACGCCCCACGCCCCACGCCCCACGCCTCGGGCCCCGCCGCCCGCCGCCGCTCGCGGACCGCGGACCGCGGACTGCGGACCGCGGACTGCGGACCGCGAGCGTAACGCTGCTGCGAAATTCCCGACGGAATATCGCAACCACGTTACGCTCGCGGGTTGGCTGGGCGGCTGGGCGGCTGGGCGGCTGGGCGGCTGGTCGGCTGGGCGGCTGGGCGGCTGGGCGGCCGCTGAAGTAGGGTCTCGAGGTGTCCCGCGATGTGACCGATGTTGCCGGTGGGGTGCTGGCACTTGCTGATCGCGGCGCCGGCGTCCCGTTGCGCGAGCTTGCGCTGGTGGGTCTGACCGCCGCGATCATCACGTATTTCTCCGCCGGCCCGGTGCGGGTGCTGGCCATCCGGGTGGGGGCCATCGCCTATCCGCGAGAGCGCGATGTGCATGTGACGCCGACGCCGCGGATGGGCGGATTGGCGATGTTCTTCGGGGTACTGTCGGCGATCTTCCTGGCCTGGCAGCTGCCCGCGCTCACCCGAGGGTTCGCCTATTCGAACGGCATGCCTGCCGTGCTGGTCGCGGGGGCGGTGATCCTGGTCATCGGCCTCCTCGACGACCGTTGGGGCCTGGACGCGCTGACCAAGTTCGCCGGTCAGATCACCGCGGCCAGCGTGCTGGTCACCATGGGTGTGGCGTGGAGTGTCTTGTACATCCCGGTGGGTGGCGTCGGGACCATCGTGCTGGACCAGGCTTCGTCGATCCTGCTCACGCTCGCCCTGACCGTGTCGATCGTCAACGCGATGAACTTCGTCGACGGCCTCGACGGCCTGGCCGCCGGCCTGGGCCTGATCACGGCGCTGGCGATCTGTGTCTTCTCGGTGGGTCTGCTTCGCGACCACGGCGGCGACGTGCTCTATTATCCGCCCGCGGTGATTTCGGTGGTGTTGGCTGGCGCCTGTCTGGGGTTTCTACCGCACAACTTTCACCGTGCCCGGATCTTCATGGGCGACTCCGGTTCGATGCTGATCGGGTTGATGCTCGCGGCCGCATCGACCACGGCCGCCGGCCCGATCTCGCAGAACGCCTACGGTGCACGTGACGTGTTTGCCCTGCTGTCGCCGTTCCTTCTGGTCGTGGCGGTCATCTTCGTACCAATGCTCGATTTGCTGCTGGCGATCGTTCGGCGTACCCGAGCGGGTCGCAGTGCCTTCACCCCGGACAAAATGCACCTGCACCATCGTCTGCTGGAGATCGGGCATTCGCACCGCAGGGTGGTGCTGATCATCTACCTGTGGGTCGGCATCGTCGCCTTCGGTGCGGCCAGCACCATCTTCGTCGATCCGCGGCAAACCGGAGCGGTGATGCTGGGTGCGATCGTGGTGGCCGGTATCGCGACGGCGATTCCGTTGCTGCGACGCACCGACGACTACTGGGACGAGGACTGACCGATCGGCGAAGACGACGGGTATGGAGAGTGGCCCCGTAGGTGTTCCCGGTAGGGGACTTGCGATACGCTCTGCGAGCCACAGATGATTCGTTCGACTACTTTCTGAAACGACAATCCGGGACTGAGGTGCTGCGGTGACGACACCGACGCAGGACGCACCGTTGGTGTTTCCCGCCGTCGCGTTCCGGCCGGTCCGCTTGTTCGTCATCAGCCTGGCATTGACTGCGGCCGCGACGGCGGCGACCGCTTATATGGGGCGTCCGGCTCTCGGGGCGTTCTTCGGAGTCGGTTTGCTCCTGGGTCTACTCAACGCACTGCTGGTGCGCCGATCGGTGGAATCGATCACCTCTCGTGAGCATCCGCTGAAAAGTTCGATGGCGATCAACTCGGCGTCGCGGATCGCCGTCATCACCGTTTTGGCGCTCGCCATCGCGTTCTATTTCCGCCCCGAGGGTTTGGGCGTGTTGTTCGGGCTGGCAATCTTCCAGGTGCTGCTGGTTGTCGCCACCGCACTGCCGGTCTGGAAGAAGCTGCGAACCGGGGACCCCGACGGAGCCTCGGCAGACGGGGACGGCAGAGTATTGACCGGATCGGAAGGGACGGAAGGGAGGAGCGCCAGCGATGATTGAGTCGATCCTGGCCGCCGAGATCGAGGTCGGCGAGCACCACACCGCCACCTGGCTCGGGATGACCGTCAACACCGACACCGTTCTTTCGACCGCGATCGCGGGGGCGATCGTCATCGCGCTGGCGTTCTTTCTGAAGTCCAAGATCACTTCCACCGGCGTGCCGGGCGGAGTGCAGTTGTTCTTCGAGGCGATCACCATTCAGATGCGGAGCCAGGTGGAGACCGCCATCGGGATGCGGGTCGCACCGTTCGTGCTGCCGCTGGCGGTGGCGCTCTTCGTGTTCATTCTCATCTCGAACTGGCTGTCGGTGCTGCCGTTGCAATACACCGACCGCGAGGGCAAGACCACCGAACTGCTCTCCTCGGCGGCGGCCGACATCAACTACGTGCTGGCGCTGGCCGCGTTCGTCTTCGTCTGCTACCACGCGGCCGGGATCTGGCGTCGCGGCATCATCGGCCACCCCGTCAAGCTACTGAAGGGGCATGTTGCGATCCTGGCGCCGATCAACATTGTCGAGGAGCTCGCGAAGCCGATTTCGTTGTCGCTCCGACTTTTCGGCAACATTTTCGCCGGCGGCATCCTGGTCGCGCTGATCGCGCTCTTTCCGCCATACGTGATGTGGCTGCCGAACGCGATCTGGAAGTCATTCGACCTGTTCGTCGGCGCCATCCAGGCGTTCATCTTCTCGTTGCTGACGGTCCTGTATTTCAGCCAGGCCATGGAACTGGAAGAAGACCACCACTAACAACCCCGGTAAACCGCTAGCAGAGTTATCAAGGAGGATAAGAAATGGACCCCACTATCGCGGCCGGCGCCCTCATCGGGGGCGGAATGATCATGGCGGGTGGCGCTATCGGCGCGGGTATCGGTGACGGTATTGCCGGTAACGCACTGATCTCCGGTGTCGCCCGGCAGCCCGAGGCACAGGGACGGCTGTTTACGCCGTTCTTCATCACGGTCGGTCTGGTCGAAGCGGCCTACTTCATCAACCTGGCGTTCATGGCGCTCTTCGTCTTCGCGACGCCCGTCAAGTAATTCGCTGTGATGGGTGACCCGAACGTGGTTGTCCTGGCCTGGAGCCAGGTGACTCAGGCGGCCGAGGAAGGCGGTGGGACCAGCAACTTCCTGGTCCCCAACGGCACGTTTTTCTTCGTGCTGGCCATCTTCCTGGCGGTTCTGGCGGTCATCGGAACCTTCGTCGTGCCGCCGATCGTCAAGGTACTGCGGGACCGTGACGCCATGGTCGCCAAGACCCAGGCCGATGACAAGGAATCGGCCGAGCAGTTCGCTGCCGCCGACGCCGACTACGAAGCGGCGTTGAAGGACGCCCGCGTCCAGGCGTCGTCGTCGCGGGACAACGCCCGGGCAGAGGGTCGTAAAACCGTCGACGACGCGCGGGCCGGTGCCGAACGGCACGTCGCAGAGGAATTGGCGCGCGCCAACGAGCAGTTGAAGCGGGAACGCGACGCTGTGGACCTCGACCTGCGTGCCAACGTCGGCGACCTGTCGGCCAAGCTGGCCAGCCGGATCCTGGGCGTCGACATCGGATCCGCACCTGCAATCTCGGAAAAGGCCAGGTAGCCGTCACATGTCGACATTCATCGGACAGCTGATCGGTTTCGGCGCCATCGTGTTCCTTCTGTGGCGGTACGTGGTGCCGCCGGTGCGCAACCTGATGACCGCGAGGCAGGAAGCAGTGCGCAAACAATTGAGCGACGCCGAAGCTGCGGCCGCGCGACTTGCGGAATCGGCATCGGCGCACACCAAGGCCGTCGTCGCCGCGAAGGACGAGGCGCAGCGTCTCATCGAGGAAGGTGAGACCGATGCCCAACGCATCGAGGAGCAGATGCGCGTGCAAGCCGGAGTCGATGCCGAACGTGTCAAAGCCCAGGGTACCCGGCAGGCGGGCCTGCTGCGCGCACAGTTGACTCGGCAGCTCCGTTTCGAGCTCGGGCAGGAATCCGTACGTCAGGCAGGCGATTTGGTCCGCGACTACGTGGCCGACCCGGCACAGCGGTCGAGCACCGTCGATCGTTTCCTCGATGAACTCGACACCATGGCGCCAGAGGCCGTCGAGGTCGAATACGGCCTGTTGGCCACAATGCGCTCCGCGAGCCGGCTGGCGTTGGGCAACGTCGGGGAGCAGTTCACATCCCTGGCGTCGGGTCTGGACGACAGTGGTTTGACCCGTCTTGCCGGCGAGTTGGCTTCGGTGGCCAAGCTGTTGGCCGGCAACACGGTGGTCACCCGGTATCTCACGGTGCCTTCCGACGATGCGGCGCCGCGGGTGCGATTGGTCGAACGGCTTCTGTCGGACAAGGTCGGCGGCCCGGCTCTCGAGGTCGTGCGCGCCGCGGTTTCACAGCGCTGGTCGGCGAACAACGATCTACTCGAGGCAATCGAACACGTGTCGCGTCAAGCCCTGCTTCAGGTCGCGGAAAACGACGGAACAGTCGACGAGGTGGAAGATCAGCTGTTCCGATTCTCGCGAGTTCTCGATGCGCAGCCGCACCTGGCCACCTTGCTGGGCAACCGCCGGACCCCGGCGGACGGTCGGGTCAGCCTGCTGCGCAAGGTCCTGGAGGGTTCGAGCGGCAAAGTCAACCCGGTGGCGCAGGCCCTGCTGGTCCAAACGGTCGAGTTGTTGCGGGGCCAGCCGACGCAGGAAGCCGTACTTCTGCTGGCCGAGGGCGCCGTTGCCCGGCGTGGCGAGATCGTGGCTCAGGTGAGCGCCGCTGCTCCGCTGAGCGACGCCCAGCGCACCCGTCTCAGCACAGTCCTGGCCCGTATTTATGGGCACCCCGTTGCCGTCCAGATGCATGTGGACGCCGACCTGCTCGGCGGTCTCCTGATCTCGGTGGGTGACGAGGTGATAGACGGCACGCTCAAATCACGTTTGGCCGCTGCCGAGGCCCAACTACCCGATTGACAAGTCCGACGCAAACACGAACCAGTCAGCACAAATCGAAGTAGGAAGACGAAAAGACATGGCCGAGTTGACAATCTCCGCTGATGCGATTCAGAGCGCCATCGAAGAGTACGTAGAGTCCTTCTCCGCGGAGTCCTCCCGCGAGGAGGTCGGCACCGTGGTCGACGCCGGGGACGGTATCGCGCACGTCGAGGGCCTGCCATCGGTGATGACCCAGGAGTTGCTGGAGTTCCACGGGGGGGTTCTCGGTGTCGCGCTGAACCTGGACGAGCACAGCGTCGGTGCGGTGATCCTGGGCGACTTCGAACACCTCGAAGAGGGTCAGCAGGTCAAGCGCACCGGGGAGGTCCTTTCCGTCCCGGTGGGGGATGCGTTCCTGGGACGCGTGGTCAACCCGCTGGGGCAACCGATCGACGGGGGCGGCGATATCGAAGCCGAGACCCGGCGTGCGCTGGAGTTGCAGGCACCCTCGGTGGTGGAGCGCCAAAGCGTGAAAGAGCCGCTGCAGACCGGCGTCAAGGCCGTCGACGCGATGACCCCGATCGGGCGAGGCCAGCGGCAGCTGATCATCGGCGACCGCAAGACCGGCAAGACGGCGCTGTGCGTCGACACGATCCTCAACCAGCGACAGAACTGGGAGTCCGGCGACGTCGACAAGCAGGTGCGCTGCGTGTACGTGGCCGTCGGCCAGAAGGGCACCACCATCGCCTCGGTTCGGCGCGCGCTCGACGAGGGCGGCGCGATGGACTACACCACCATCGTGGCGGCGCCGGCGTCCGACTCGGCCGGCTTCAAATGGCTTGCGCCGTACACGGGTTCGGCGATCGCCCAGCACTGGATGTACGATGGCAAGCACGTGCTGATCGTCTTCGACGACCTGACCAAGCAGGCCGAGGCGTACCGCGCCATTTCCCTGCTGCTGCGCCGACCGCCCGGCCGCGAGGCCTATCCCGGCGACGTGTTCTACCTGCACTCGCGGCTGCTCGAGCGTTGCGCCAAACTGTCCGCCGAACTCGGTGGCGGTTCGATGACCGGCCTGCCGATCATCGAGACCAAGGCCAACGACATCTCGGCCTACATCCCGACCAACGTCATCTCGATCACCGACGGTCAGTGCTTCCTGGAGACCGACCTGTTCAACCAGGGCGTGCGGCCCGCCATCAACGTTGGAGTCTCGGTGTCCCGCGTCGGGGGAGCCGCACAGATCAAGGCCATGAAAGAGGTTGCGGGAAGCCTTCGTCTGGACCTGTCCCAGTACCGCGAACTGGAGGCCTTCGCCGCATTCGCCTCCGACCTGGACGCCACGTCAAAGGCGCAACTGGAGCGCGGCGAACGCTTGGTCGAACTGCTCAAGCAGCCGCAGTTCCAGCCGATGCCGGTTGAGGAGCAGGTGATTTCGATCTTCCTGGGCACCGGTGGGCACCTGGACTCGGTGCCGGTGGCCGATGTCCGTCGGTTCGAGACCGAACTTCTGGATCACATGCGGGGATCGGAAGCGAAATTCCTGGAGGGTATTCGTACCACCCAGAAGCTCGGTGACGACGAAGAGCAGCAGCTCACTGCCATCATCAACAAGTTCAAGAAGGGCTTCGCGGCCAGCGACGGCGGTTCGGTGGTGCCCGACGAGCACGTCGAGGCGATGGACGAAGAGGATGTCGGCAAGGAGACCGTGCACGTCAAAAAGGAAAAGCCCAAGAAACCTGCGAAAAAGAAGTAGCGGACAATGGCTGCCACACTTCGTGAACTACGTGGGCGGATCCGCTCGGCAGGGTCGATCAAGAAGATCACCAAGGCCCAGGAGCTGATCGCCACCTCGCGCATCGGCAAGGCGCAGACCCGGCTGCAATCGGCACGGCCGTACGCGGCTCAAATCACGTCGATGCTGACCACCCTGTCCGCCGAGGCCGCTCTGGATCATCCCTTGCTGGTCGAGCGGGAGAATCCGACGCGGGCCGGTGTCCTGGTGGTCTCCTCCGACCGCGGTTTGTGCGGTGGATACAACTCCAACATCTTCCGCCTCTCCGAGGAACTCTTCTCGCTGCTGCGGGACGAAGGAAAGACACCCGTGCTGTACACGGTGGGTCGAAAAGCACAGAACTACTTCAAGTTCCGCAACTGGGACATCACCGAAGCGTGGACGGGCTTCTCCGAGCAACCCAAGTACGAGGACGCGGCGATGATCGGCTCGACCTTGGTGGAGACCTTTTTGGCCGACACCGACGACGCGACGGTCGCAGGCGGACCGGGTGTCGACGAATTGCACGTCGTCTACACCGAGTTCAAGTCGATGATGTCGCAGACGGCGGTGGCCCACCGGATGGCGCCGATGGTGATCGAATACGTCGAAGAGGACAGCGGACCAACCACGCTCTACTCTTTCGAGCCGGACGCCACCACCCTGTTCGACGCGTTGTTGCCGCGGTATCTGACCACGCGCGTATACGCGGCGCTGTTGGAGTCCGCTGCCTCGGAACTGGCCTCTCGCCAACGCGCGATGAAGTCGGCCACCGACAACGCGGACGATCTCATCAAAGTCCTGACGCTGATGGCCAACCGCGAGCGCCAGGCCCAGATCACCCAGGAGATCAGCGAAATCGTCGGTGGCGCAAATGCGCTCGCCGACGCTGCTCAGTAGGCCCCACGAGGAAGCGAAGAAGAGTATGACTGCTACAACGGAAACGTCTGCACCAGCCAAGAAGCGCTCCGAGACCAGCGGCCGGGTCGTCCGGATCACTGGGCCGGTCGTCGACGTCGAGTTCCCGCGCGGTTCCGTACCGGAACTGTTCAACGCGTTGCACGCCGACATCACCTTCGGGTCGCTGGCCAAGACCCTGACCCTGGAGGTCGCCCAGCACCTCGGCGACAACCTGGTGCGCACCATCTCGATGCAGCCCACCGACGGCCTTGTGCGCGGCGTCGAGGTCACCGACACCGGGACCTCGATCTCGGTGCCGGTGGGGGAGAAGGTCAAGGGCCACGTCTTCAACGCGCTGGGGCGCTGCCTGGACGAGCCGGGCTACGGAGAAGACTTCGAGCAGTGGTCGATCCACCGCAAGCCGCCGGCATTCGAGGACCTCGAACCTCGGACCGAGATGCTGGAGACCGGCCTCAAGGTCGTCGACCTGCTGACTCCCTACGTCCGTGGCGGCAAGATCGCACTGTTCGGCGGCGCCGGTGTGGGCAAGACGGTGCTGATCCAGGAGATGATCAACCGCATCGCCCGCAACTTCGGCGGGACCTCGGTGTTCGCCGGTGTGGGTGAGCGCACGCGCGAAGGCAACGACCTCTGGGTCGAACTCAAGGAAGCCAACGTGCTCAAGGACACCGCGCTGGTGTTCGGTCAGATGGACGAGCCGCCCGGCACCCGTATGCGGGTGGCGTTGTCGGCGCTGACCATGGCCGAATGGTTCCGCGACGAGGCCGGCCAGGACGTACTGCTGTTCATCGACAACATCTTCCGGTTCACCCAGGCCGGTTCCGAGGTGTCGACGCTGCTGGGACGCATGCCGTCCGCGGTGGGTTACCAGCCGACCCTGGCCGACGAAATGGGTGAGCTGCAGGAGCGCATCACTTCGACTCGTGGCCGGTCGATCACCTCGATGCAGGCGGTGTACGTGCCTGCCGACGACTACACCGACCCGGCTCCCGCCACCACATTCGCGCACCTGGATGCCACCACCGAACTCTCCCGGGCGGTGTTCTCCAAGGGCATCTTCCCGGCGGTGGACCCGTTGGCATCGAGCTCGACCATCCTCGACCCGGCCGTGGTCGGCGACGAGCACTACCGGGTGGCACAGGAAGTCATCCGAGTCCTGCAGCGCTACAAGGACCTTCAGGACATCATCGCGATTCTGGGTATCGACGAGCTCTCCGAGGAGGACAAGCAGCTGGTCAACCGGGCGCGACGCATCGAAAGATTCCTGTCGCAGAACATGATGGCGGCCGAACAGTTCACCGGCCAGCCGGGTTCGACCGTCCCGGTCAAGGAGACCATCGACGCGTTCGACCGCTTGTGCAAGGGGGAGTTCGACCATGTGCCTGAGCAGGCGTTCTTCCTGATCGGCGGGATCGACGACTTGGCGAAGAAGGCCGAGAGCCTCGGCGCCAAGTTGTGATGAGCCTTCTCCGGGTACGAAAGGTGGTGCGGCATGGCCGATATGACGGTTGAAATCGTTGCCGTTGACCGGAAGATCTGGTCCGGTGACGCGACCTTCCTCTTCACCCGCACCACTGCCGGTGAAATCGGAATCCTGGCCCATCACATTCCGCTGGTGGCTCAGTTGGTCGATGACGCCATGGTGCGCGTCGAGCGGGAAGGTGCCGACGACCTGCGAGTCGCGATCGACGGCGGTTTTATTTCGGTGACCGAGCAGGGTGTGACCATCCTCGCGGAGTCGGCCGAATTCGCCTCGGAGATCGACGAGGCCGCAGCCCGGCAGGATTCCGAGTCCGACGACCCGGTCGTCGCTGCTCGGGGGCGCGCCAGATTGCGCGCCGTCGGCGCGATCGACTGACTCCTACCGATGAGCGCGCCCATAGTCGCGATGGTTGCGCTCATCGCGATCCTCGGGGCCACGGTTCTGGCTTTGAGCTACCGGCTGTGGAAGTTGCGGCAGGGCGGCACGGCGGCCATCATGCGCGATGTTCCTGCCGTTGGAGGCCACGGCTGGCGGCACGGCGTGATTCGTTACCGGGGCGGTGAGGCGGCGTTCTACCGGTTGTCGAGTGTGCGGCTGTGGCCGGATCGCCGGTTGAGCAGGCGCGGGGTGGAGGTCGTGGCGCGGCGTAGCCCGCACGGCGACGAATTCGACATCATGACCGATCAGATCGCGGTGCTGGAGTTGCGTGACACTAGCCAGGAACGCCGGTTCGGTTACGAAATCGCCTTGGACAGAGGGGCTTTGACCGCATTTCAATCGTGGTTGGAGTCACGGCCGTCGCCGCGCTCCCGGCGGCCCAGGTTGTGACGGCTCGGACCGGGGTCAATCCGCTCCGGCAGTGTTACCTCCTGGCTTCCCGCCCGGTTTCCAAGGCACATCGCCGGCTGGATTGGCCAGCCGCGAAAGGATGAACAGCAGGTCGGAGAGCCGGTTCAGGTACTTCGCGGGTAGCAGGCTGACGCCATCGGGGTGTTGTTCGACTGCAGCCCAAGCGGATCGCTCCGCACGGCGGACGATGGTGCGAGCCATGTGCAGCAGCGCGGCGAGCGGTGTGCCGCCCGGCAGGATAAAGGAATTGAGCGCGTTCAGCCCTTCGTTGTGGGTGTCGCACCAGCCCTCCAGCCGATCGATGTAGGCCTGGGTGATTCGTAGCTGCGCGTGGGTGGGGTTGTCCATCGGGGGAGTCGACAGGTCGGCGCCGGCGTCGAACAGGTCGTTCTGGATCTGACGCAGAATCGCGGTGACGGCGGCGTCGGGGTTGCCCAGTGCTACCGCAACCCCGATCGCGGAGTTCGCCTCGTCGCAGTCGGCGTATGCGACCAGGCGCGAATCGGTCTTGGCGACGCGGGAGAAATCGCTCAGCCCCGTGGTGCCGTCGTCGCCGGTCCGGGTGTAGATGCGGGTCAGGTGGACTGCCATGGGCAAACGGTACCGGGACGTCGGCGCCGCTGCCGATCCGCGGTGTTGGTCGTGCGGCCGTCGGAGGCTACTAGACTGACGCGGGTGGCTGAGCGATTCGTGGTGACCGGAGGCGCCCGGTTGTCCGGCGCAGTCGCCGTCGGGGGCGCCAAGAACAGCGTGTTGAAGCTGATGGCGGCGACACTGCTGGCCGAAGGCACCAGCACGATCACCAATTGCCCCGACATCCTGGATGTGCCGCTGATGGCCGAGGTGCTACGCGGCTTGGGCGCCACGGTAGAACTCGACGGCGACAAGGCCCGGATCACCTCGCCCGACGAGCCCAAGTATGACGCCGACTTTGCTGCTGTGCGCCAATTCCGGGCGTCGGTCTGCGTGCTGGGGCCGTTGGTCGGGCGGTGCAAGCGGGCCAAGGTGGCGTTGCCGGGCGGGGATGCGATCGGATCGCGGCCCCTGGATATGCACCAGGCGGGCCTGCGGCAGTTGGGGGCGCAGTGCACTATCGAGCACGGCTGCGTGGTTGCCGAGGCGCAGACATTGCGTGGCGCAGAGATTCAGCTGGAGTTCCCGTCGGTGGGGGCAACCGAGAATATCTTGATGGCCGCGGTGATGGCCGAAGGTGTCACCGTCATTCACAACGCCGCGCGGGAACCCGATGTGGTCGATCTGTGCACGATGTTGAATCAGATGGGTGCGCGGATCCAAGGCGCGGGGTCGCCGACGATGACGATTACCGGTGTGCCGCGGCTGCATCCGACGGAGCATCGGGTGATCGGCGACCGCATCGTGGCCGCGACCTGGGGGATCGCGGCGGCGATGACGCGCGGCGATATCACGGTCACGGGCGTGGATCCCGCGCATCTGCAGCTGGTGCTGCACAAGCTGCACGATGCGGGGGCCACCGTGACCCAGTCCGACGACGGTTTCCGGATCATGCAATACGAGCGACCGAAAGCGGTCAATGTGGCGACGTTGCCGTTCCCAGGGTTTCCCACCGACCTGCAACCGATGGCTATCGCGCTGGCGTCGATCGCCGATGGCACCTCGATGATCACCGAGAATGTGTTCGAAGCCCGTTTCCGGTTCGTCGAAGAGATGATCCGGCTCGGCGCGGATGCCCGCACCGACGGCCACCACGCCGTGGTGCGCGGGCTGCCCCAGCTCTCCAGTGCGCCGGTGTGGTGTTCGGACATCCGTGCCGGCGCCGGACTGGTGCTTGCGGGCCTGGTCGCCGACGGCGACACCGAGGTACACGACGTGTTCCACATCGACCGCGGTTACCCGCTTTTCGTTGAGAACCTGGGGATTTTGGGAGCAGAGATCGAGCGGGTACAGTAGCCAAGGCCAACGCCCATAGGCGCGGTCTTCGGCAAGAAGGTCGAAAAGAAGATCGAAACCGGGCTTGACCACTCTCCGGCAATGTATTAAGCTGGCAGGGTTGCCCCGAAGAGGGGTGGCAGCAAGCGTTAAGTGTTGTTTGAGAACTCAATAGTGTGTTTGGTGTTTTGTTTGTTGTTGTTTTTTGACCGCATTCGACACCCCCCGTGTGTGGGTGCGGTCGTTTTTTCAGATGCCAGTTCATTGGTGTCTTTGTCAGGTATCTCTGATTGTGAATTCACCTCGATATCGAGGGGTTTTTGTTTGGAGAGTTTGATCCTGGCTCAGGACGAACGCTGGCGGCGTGCTTAACACATGCAAGTCGAACGGAAAGGTCTCTTCGGAGATACTCGAGTGGCGAACGGGTGAGTAACACGTGGGTAATCTGCCCTGCACATCGGGATAAGCCTGGGAAACTGGGTCTAATACCGAATAGGACCGCGGGACGCATGTCCTTGCGGTGGAAAGCTTTTGCGGTGTGGGATGGGCCCGCGGCCTATCAGCTTGTTGGTGGGGTAATGGCCTACCAAGGCGACGACGGGTAGCCGGCCTGAGAGGGTGACCGGCCACACTGGGACTGAGATACGGCCCAGACTCCTACGGGAGGCAGCAGTGGGGAATATTGCACAATGGGCGCAAGCCTGATGCAGCGACGCCGCGTGGGGGATGACGGCCTTCGGGTTGTAAACCTCTTTCACCATCGACGAAGGTTCGGGTTTTCCCGGATGGACGGTAGGTGGAGAAGAAGCACCGGCCAACTACGTGCCAGCAGCCGCGGTAAT
>NZ_JBKECZ010000029.1:0-1878 GCF_047975165.1 Mycobacterium sp. | reverse complement strand
GTCACCCCTGCGAGCCGGGGTCCTGGTGCCGACCGTGCTGGCGATCGGGCTGGTCGGCGGCTATGCGGGTGCCACGCTGCTGTGGCCGCTGCACGCCGTCGCGCCCGACGTGCGACCGGCCGCTGTCGAGCCGCTGACCGCGGCGGACACGACCCCCCGGTGGCCCGACAGCGGCTCCGCCGCCGTCGGCGTCGCGGGGTTCGCGCCGGTGGCCTCGAGCACCGAGCAGATGCCCATGGCCAGCATCACGAAGGTCATCACGGCGCTGATGGTGCTGGAACAGCGCCCGCTGCAGCCGGGCGAGCAGGGGCGGGGGTTCGCCTTCACCTTCCAGGACCGGGCCGCGTACTGGAACTACCTCGCGCGCCACGAGTCGGCGCTGGACGTACCCGTGGGCGGCTCGCTGTCGCTCTATCAGCTGCTTCAGGGGATGCTGATCGGTTCGGCCGGCAACTACACCGATCGGCTGGTGTCGTCGCTGTGGGGCAGTGACGAGGCCTTCGCCCGTGCCGCCACGCGCTGGCTGGAGCGCAAGGGAATCGCCGGGATCACGGTGGTCGAGCCCACCGGCATCGATCCGGGCAACACCGCCGCGCCGGCGGCGCTGGCGGCGCTGGCCGATCTGGCGCTGGCGGATCCGGTCGTCGCGGAGATCGTCCGCACCGAGTCCGTCGTTCTGCCCGGAGCGGGCACCATCACCAACACCAATGACCTGCTCGCCGACGACGGCACCATCGCGGGTGTCAAGACCGGCAGCCTGTGGGGCCGGTACAACCTGCTCGGGGCCAAGGACGTGTCAGTGGCCGGGGTCACGCTGCACGCCTACGCGGCGGTGCTCGGCCAGCCCTCGGACCGGCTGCGGGATGAGGAGACCGCGCGCCTTCTGGATGCGGTGTCCGCACAGGTCGTCGCCGCCGAGCTTCCCGCGGGCACGCTGGCGGGACGGGTCACCACCGAGTGGGGCGCGACGGTGGATGCGGTCACCGCGCAGACCGCGACCGCGGTCCTGTGGAACGGCGCGACCACGTCCAGCGAGGTCGCGAGAGACCTCGGCCGGGCGCGTACCGCCGGTGCGGAGGTGGGCGCGCTGACACTGACCGACCCGGTGACCACGTCGGAGGTCCCGGTGGTGCTGTCGGCGGACATCCCCGCCCCGTCGGCATGGTGGCGCCTCACCCACCCACTGCAGTTGTTCGGCCTCGCCGACTGACCGCGCGACGAGTCGGGCCGCGCATGACACGGCGGTCACGGGTAGGCTGATCCCGTTGCACAAGCCCCCCTTGGAACGCCCGCATCCGGCGGCGTTCGCTGCCCCGGCGCCCCGGAACACCCGGCCGCCGACACCACGGTGGACTCGACGACACCGGGCCGCACGCTCACCGTCCCGGACGGTACGCGCCCCGATCCCGCCCCTGATGAAAGGCGAGCCGTGACCGATCCTCTCAGCTCCACCCGCCGCGCCGGCGTGCTGGCCGTGCTCCGCGCACCTTCCGCCGCCGTCGCCTCGGATGCCGTCGATGCCCTCGGGCGCGGCGGCATCACCGGCATCGAGGTGACCTACTCCACCCCCGATGCAGCCACGGTGATCGCCGATGCCCGCAGCCGCCACGGCGACGCCGTGCTGGTCGGCGCGGGGACGGTCACCACCGTCGCCCAAGCGGCCGAGGCGGCCGAGGCCGGCGCAGCCTTCCTGGTCAGCCCGGGCACGGTTCCCGAACTGGCCGCCGCGATGCTGGCCACCGGACGGGTCACGATGACCGGGGCCCTGACCCCCAGCGAGGTGATGACGGCGCTACGGGTCGGCGTTCACGTCGTGAAGATCTTCCCGGCGTCGCGGGGCGGACCGGCCTACCGGGGCGCGCTGCGCGGCCCGTTCCC
>NZ_JBKECZ010000028.1:0-39309 GCF_047975165.1 Mycobacterium sp. | reverse complement strand
CGCCCCGGCGCACCCCGGCCGGGCGGCGCCCGGCCAGGCGGTCCCGGCGGCGGTGGCGGCGGCAACTACCGCGGCGGCGGTGGCGGCGGTGGCGGCG
Organism: Mycobacterium sp.; assembly: GCF_047975165.1. GTDB lineage: Bacteria > Actinomycetota > Actinomycetes > Mycobacteriales > Mycobacteriaceae > Mycobacterium. The sequence goes on along the minus strand of NZ_JBKECZ010000028.1, from coordinate 39,212 downwards.
GTGGCGGCGGTGGTGTTGGTGCGGCCCCCGGTGGCTTCCGGGGCCGTCCCGGTGGCGGTGGCCGGCCCGGACAGCGCGGCGGAACGGCCGGTGCCTTCGGGCGTCCCGGCGGAGCGCCCCGGCGTGGACGCAAGTCCAAGCGGGCCAAACGCGCCGAATACGAGAACATGCAGGCCCCCGTCGTCGGCGGCGTGCGGCTGCCGCACGGCAATGGCGAGACGATCCGGCTGGCCCGTGGGGCGTCGCTGAGCGACTTCGCCGACAAGATCAACGCGAACCCGGCGGCACTGGTTCAGGCGCTGTTCAACCTCGGCGAGATGGTGACGGCCACCCAGTCGGTCGCCGACGAGACGCTGGAGCTGCTCGGCGGCGAGATGAACTACGTCGTACAGGTCGTCAGCCCCGAGGACGAGGACCGCGAGCTGCTGGAATCCTTCGACCTCACCTACGGCGAGGACGAGGGCGGCGAGGAGGATCTCGAACAGCGACCGCCGGTGGTCACCGTCATGGGTCACGTCGACCACGGCAAGACGCGCCTGCTGGACACGATCCGCAAGGCCAACGTCCGTGAGGGCGAGGCCGGCGGTATTACCCAGCACATCGGCGCCTACCAGGTCAGTGTCGAGCACGACGGTGCCGAGCGGCTGATCACCTTCATCGACACCCCGGGCCACGAGGCGTTCACCGCGATGCGCGCACGCGGCGCCAAGGCCACCGACATCGCGATCCTGGTGGTCGCGGCCGACGACGGTGTGATGCCGCAGACGGTGGAGGCCATCAACCACGCCCAGGCCGCCGACGTGCCGATCGTGGTGGCCGTCAACAAGATCGACAAGGAAGGCGCCGACCCGGCCAAGATTCGCGGCCAGCTCACCGAATACGGTCTGGTCGCCGAGGAATTCGGTGGGGAGACGCTGTTCGTCGACATCTCGGCCAAGCAGGGCACCAACATCGAGAAGCTCGAAGAGGCCGTGCTGCTGACCGCCGACGCCGCATTGGACCTGCGGGCCAACCCCGAGATGGAAGCCCAGGGTGTGGCCATCGAGGCGCACCTGGACCGCGGCCGCGGCCCGGTTGCCACCGTGCTGGTGCAGCGCGGCACGTTGCGGGTCGGCGACTCGGTGGTTGCCGGCGATGCCTACGGCCGGGTTCGCCGGATGGTCGACGAACACGGCGACGATGTCGACGAGGCGCTGCCGTCGAGGCCGGTGCAGGTGATCGGCTTCACCTCGGTGCCCGGTGCCGGCGACAACTTGCTGGTGGTCGACGAGGACCGGATCGCCCGCCAGATCGCCGACCGGCGCAGTGCCCGCAAACGCAACGCGCTGGCCGCGCGCAGCCGCAAGCGGATCAGCCTGGAGGATCTGGATTCGGCGCTGAAGGAGACCAGCCAGCTCAACCTGATCCTCAAGGGCGACAACGCCGGTACCGTCGAGGCGCTGGAAGAGGCCCTGATGGGTATCGACGTCGACGACGAAGTGGTGTTGCGGGTGATCGACCGCGGTGTCGGTGGTATCACCGAGACCAACGTCAACCTGGCCTCGGCCTCGGACGCGATCATCATCGGCTTCAACGTGCGCGCCGAAGGCAAGGCCACCGAGCTGGCCAACCGCGAGGGCGTCGAGATCCGCTACTACTCGGTCATCTACCAGGCGATCGACGAAATCGAGAAGGCTCTGCGCGGCATGCTCAAGCCGGTGTACGAGGAAAATCAGCTGGGACGGGCGGAGATCCGCGCACTGTTCCGGTCCTCGAAGGTCGGCCTCATCGCCGGCTGCATGATCACCTCCGGGGTGGTCCGTCGCAACGCCAAGGCTCGACTGCTGCGGGACAACATCGTGGTCACCGAGAACCTGTCGATCAACTCGCTGCGCCGGGAGAAGGAGGACGTGACCGAGGTCCGGGAGGGCTTCGAATGCGGTCTGACACTGGGCTACTCCGACATCAAGGAGGGCGACGTCGTCGAGTCCTACGAGCTCGTCGCAAAGGACCGCTCGTGATCGCCGCGGTGAGGCTCCGGCATGGCTGATCCCGCTCGGGCGCGCCGGCTGGCCAAGCGGATCTCGGCGATCGTCGCCTCGGCGATCGAGTACGAGATCAAGGATCCGGGGCTGGTCGGGGTGACCATCACCGACGCCAAGGTGACTGCCGACCTGCACGACGCGACGCTCTACTACACCGTGATGGGGCCGACTCTCGACGACGAACCGGACTATGCCGGCGCGGCGATGGCCCTGGACCGGGCCAGGGGGGTGCTGCGCACCAAGGTCGGAGCGGGCACCGGCGTGCGGTTCACCCCTACCTTGACCTTCACCCGCGACACGACGTCGGACACGGTGAATCGCATGGAGGAGTTGCTGGCCCGCGCCCGCGCGGCCGACGCCGACCTGGCGCGGGTGCGGGTGGGTGCCGAACCGGCGGGGGAGGCCGACCCGTACCGTGACAGTGGGTCGGCGGCCGAACCGCGCGGCCGCGGGGGACTTGGCGCGACGAGTGGTGAAGGGCTCGAAGCTGAGGACACCGATGACGGCGATCGATCCGAAGACTGAGCCGGCCGGCAGCCCGCGGCCGGCCGGGGCGCGCGTCGACGCACTCGGTGCCGTCGAACTGCTGTCGGCCGCCGACACGGTCGCGGTGATCTGCCACGTTCATCCCGATGCGGATGCCATCGGTGCCGCGCTGGCGCTGGCCGCGGTGCTCGACCAGCGGGGCAAGCCGGCCCAGGTCAGCTTTGCCGAACCGCAGGAGCTGGCGGAGTCGCTGCGCTGCCTGCCTGGCCGTCATCTGCTGGTCGGTCCCGACGAGTTGCGCCGGGACGTCGACCTGGTGGTGACCGTCGACGTACCCAACGTCCACCGGCTCGGTGGACTGCGCGATCTGGCCGCGTCAAATCGGCAGCTGCTGGTGATCGACCATCATGCATCCAATGGGTTCTTCGGTACCGCGAACTTCGTCGACACCTCGGCGGACTCGACCACGATGATGGTTGCCGAGATCCTGGACGCCTGGGGGATTCCGATCGACCCTGCGGTGGCGTACTGCATCTACGCCGGGCTGACCACCGACACCGGCTCCTTCCGCTGGGCCAGTGCGCGTGCTCTGCGGCTGGCGGCCCGGTTGATCGACATCGGTGTGGACAACGCGGCACTGAGCCGGTCGCTGATGGACGATCATCCCTACGAATGGCTGCCGATGCTGTCTGGTGTGCTGGGTACTTCGGCGTTGATCCCCGAGGCGGCGGGCGGGCGCGGCCTCGTCTACGCCGTGGTCGGCCATCGGATGTGGGCCGCCTCGCGCTTCGAGGAGGTCGAGAGCGTCGTCGACATCGTGCGAACCACGCAACAGGCCGACGTGGCGGTGGTGTTCAAGGAGGTCGGGCCGCAGCAGTGGTCGGTGTCGATGCGGTCCAAGACCATGGACGTGTCGACGGTCGCGATGGGTTTCGGCGGCGGCGGGCACCGGCTGGCGGCCGGCTATTCGGCCACCGGCCCGGTCGAGGACGTCGTGGCGGCGTTGCGCGCAGCCCTGGATTGACGGGTCGTTGACCGACGCCGGGCCGAGTACCGGCCGCTCCGCATCCGGTGGACGCCAGATGGCGGGACTCGCCCTGTCGGCGCTGGGGGTGTTGGCGGCCGAGCCGCTATATCTGCTGTTTGACACCGCCGTGGTCGGGCGCCTCGGGGCGGTGCCGCTGGCGGGGCTGGCCGTCGGGAGCCTGCTGCTCGCGCTCGCCGGGTCCGGTGCGACTTTTCTGTCCTACGGCACGACGGCGCGGGCGGCGCGATATTTCGGTGCCGCCGACCGGCCTGCCGCGGTCGGTGAGGGTGTGCAGGCGGCGTGGTTCGCGTTGGGGCTCGGGGGACTGACGATCGTCGTGGGGCAGGCAGCCGCGGTGCCCGTGGTATCGGCGATTGCGGGTGACCCCGTGGTTGCGGCGGCCGCGATGCCGTGGTTGCGGATCGCGATCCTGGGTGTTCCGGCGATTCTGGTTTCGCTGGCCGGCAACGGGTGGATGCGCGGCGTGCAGGACACGGTGCGGCCGCTGCGCTACGTGGTCGTGGGCTTCGGGCTGTCGGCGTTGCTGTGCCCGCTGCTGGTGTACGGCTGGCTGGGTGCGCCGCGGATGGGTCTGGCCGGGTCTGCGGTGGCCAACCTGGCCGGCCAGTGGGTGGCAGCGCTGTTGTTCGGGAAAGCGCTTCTGGACGAGGGGGTTTCGCTGCGGCTGCACGCTGCGGTGTTGCGTGCGCAACTGGTTATGGCCCGTGATCTCATTCTGCGGACGCTGGCTTTCCAGGCCTGCTACGTGTCGGCGGCGGCGGTCGCCGCCCGGTTCGGCGCCGCCGCACTTGCAGCGCACCAGATCGTGCTGCAACTCTGGATGTTTCTGGCGCTGATCCTGGATTCGCTGGCGATCGCAGCGCAGTCGCTGGTGGGCGCGGCGCTGGGGGCCGGCGACGTCGCGCACGCCAAGTGGGTGGCGTGGCGGGTGTCGGCGTTTTCGCTGCTGGCCGCCGGGTTGCTGGCCGGTGCGCTGGCCGTGGGATCGACGGTGCTGCCCGGGCTGTTCACCAACACCGCGTCGGTGCTGGCGGCGATCGAGGTGCCGTGGTGGTTTCTGGTGGCCCAATTGCCGTGTGCCGGTGTCGTCTTCGCGCTCGACGGGGTCCTGCTGGGGGCAGGCGACGCGGCGTTCATGCGGACGGCCACCGTGGTGAGCGCGCTGGTGGGTTTTCTGCCACTGATCTGGCTGGCGTTGGCCTACGGGTGGGGATTGGCCGGTATCTGGGCGGGACTGAGCGTGTTCGTCGTGCTGCGGTTGGTGTTCGTCGGATGGCGCACGCTGAGCGGACGCTGGGCGGTGACGGGGACGGCGTAGGGCCGTGGCCTGAGCCGAACCGCGGACCGGTGGCCTCAGTAGTGGTACCGCGCTTTGAGGATCTTCACTTCGCGGTCATCGGCCCGGTAGACGAGCCGATGCTCGTCGTCGATGCGGCGGGACCAGTACCCCGATAGATCGCCGCGCAGGGGTTCGGGCTTGCCTATCCCGGTGAACGGGGTGCGCCGGATTTCGTCGATCAGCCTGATGATGCGCCGAGCGGTCTTTCGGTCGGTGGCGAGCCAAAACAGGAAGTCCTCCCAGGCGCCGGTATCGAAGCCGATGCTTCTCACGCCTGGCCGCCGGCCATCTCCCGCAGTTCTTCGATCGTCTTGGTGTCTGGTGCCGATGTGTCGCGGGCGGCTTTGTCCCGGGCAACGGCCTGCATCAGGCGGCGGGCATTCTCCGGTGAGCGCAGCAGGTACACCGTCTCCTGCCAGGCGTCGTAGTCTTCGGCGGACATCAGCACCGCCTCGCCGGTTTTGGATTTGATTCGGACGGGCTCGTGATCGGTGTTGACCTGTTCGAGTAGTGGGAACAGGCGTTGGCGTGCTTCGCTTGCGCTGATGCTCATGGGCGCCTTTCGTAGTGGTACCGGATAATTGTACGTCTGACGTACGAGATTTCCGTATGTTGTCGGCGCTGTGCCGAACGGCGCGGGGGGACCTCCGGCGCTACACTGCCCCGGTGGCCCCCCTTGCGCCGGTGACTCAGCGGCCCGGCCGCAGGGCAGTGCGGGAACGGCTACGCGACTACGCGCTGTTTCTCGCCCTGGTGGGTCCGAACGTGGTGCTGCTGTTGCTGTTCGTCTACCGCCCGCTGGCCGACAACATCCGGCTGTCGTTCTTCGACTGGAACATCTCCGACCCCAAAGCCGAATTCGTCGGGTTCGCCAACTATGCGGAGTGGTTCACCCACCCGGACACGATCCGGATCGTGTTCAACACCGCGGTGTTCACCCTGGCGGCGGTGGTCGGCTCGATGGTGTTGGGGCTGGGTCTGGCAATGCTGCTCGACCAGCATTTGCGGGGCCGAAACCTGGTGCGCTCCTTGGTGTTCGCACCGTTCGTCATCTCGGGTGCCGCGGTCGGACTGGCCGCCCAGTTCGTCTTCGACCCGCATTTCGGACTGGTGCAGGATCTGCTGCACCGCGTCGGGGCGCCGGTGCCCGATTTCTACCAGGACGCGCACTGGGCGCTGTTCATGGTGACGGTCACTTACGTCTGGAAGAACCTCGGCTACACCTTCGTCATCTATCTGGCGGCGTTGCAGGGTGTGCTCCGGGACCTGTTGGAGGCGGCCGAGATCGACGGCGCCGGCCGGTGGACGACGTTCAGGCGGGTGCTGTTGCCGCAGCTGCGGCCCACCACGTTCTTCCTGTCGATCACCGTGCTGATCAACTCGCTACAGGTGTTCGACATCATCAACGTGATGACCCGCGGCGGCCCTGAAGGCACCGGCACCACGACGATGGTGTTCCAGGTGTACCTGGAGACGTTCCGCAACTTCCGCGCCGGATACGGCGCCACCGTCGCCACCATCATGTTCCTGGTGCTGCTGGGCATCACCTACTACCAGGTGCGCGTGATGGACCGGGATCAGGGCCGATGAAGCCCGGCGCGGTGGCTACGCGGCTATTCGGTTACACGGCAATGCTGTTGGTGGTGGTGCTGATCGCCGGACCGCTGACGTTTGTGTGCTTCACCTCGTTCAAGGACCAGCCCGACATCTATTCGCAGCCGACCACCTGGTGGCCGCCGCACTGGCATCCGCAGAACTACCGGACCGCCACCGAACAGATCCCGTTCTGGACCTATCTGCGCAACTCGGTGATCATCACCTCGGTGCTGGCCGCGGTGAAATTCGTGCTCGGGGTGCTCAGCGCCTTCGGGCTGGTGTTCGCGCGCTTCCCAGGCCGCAACGCGGTGTTCCTGCTGATTCTGTCCGCACTGATGGTGCCCAACCAGATCACCGTGATCTCCAACTACGCCCTGGTATCCCAACTGGGTTTGCGCAACACCTTCCTCGGCATCATCCTGCCGCTGGCCGGGGTAGCCTACGGAACCTTCCTGATGCGCAACCACTTTCGCTCCCTGCCGGGCGAAGTCATCGAGGCCGCCCGGATGGACGGCGCACGCTGGTGGCAACTGCTGCTGCGGGTCGTCCTGCCCATGTCCGGCCCGACGATGGTGGCCTTCGGCATCATCACCGTTGTCAACGAATGGAACGAATACCTCTGGCCGTTCCTGATGGCCGACGACGCCTCGGTGGCGCCGCTGCCGGTGGGGCTGACCTTCCTGCAGCAGTCCGAGGGTATGACGAACTGGGGTCCGGTGATGGCGGTGACCCTGCTGGCGATGCTGCCGATCCTGCTGGTCTTCCTGGCGTTGCAGCGCCAGATGATCAAGGGCCTGACCTCGGGTGCGGTGAAGGGCTGAGGATGATCGCGCCGAATCGCAGACAGTTCCTGACGCTGGCCGCCGCCGGGGTGACGGCCGGATGCGCCGGGATGGGCGGCGGCGCGTCGGTGAAGTCCGGCGATGGGCCGATCTCGTTCTGGTCCAACCATCCCGCCCAGTCCGCCGGGGTGGAACGTGAGCTGATCGGCCGCTTTGAGAACCGCTTTCCCGGACTGTCGGTCAAGCTGATCGACGCCGGCAAGGACTACGACGAGGTGGCCCAGAAGTTCAACGCCGCACTCATTGGCACCGACGTCCCCGATGTCGTTGTGCTGTCCGATATCTGGTGGTTCCACTTCGCGCTGAGCGGGGTCATCGCACCGCTGGACGACCTGTTCGGCCAGGTCGGCGTCGACACGTCGGACTACGTCGACTCGATGTTCGCCGACTACGCCTTCGACGGCCACCACTACGCGCTGCCGTACTCGCGCTCGACCCCGCTGTTCTACTACAACAAGGCACTGTGGGGGCAGGTCGGACTGCCGGATAGGGGGCCGGTGTCCTGGCAGGAGTTCGACGAATGGGGACCGCAGCTGCAGCGTGCGGTCGGCGCCGGCAACTGGGCGCACGGCTGGGGCAACGCACTGGTCATTCCCTGGACCTTCCAGGGACCTAATTGGACGTTCGGCGGCGCCTTCTCGCGGGGCTGGGAGATTACCGCCGACGAACCCGCCACCCTGGCCGCCGGGGAGTTCTACCGGGATTCCATCCATCGCAAGCACTACGCCGCGGTGGCAAAGGATGTCTCCAACGAGTTCGCCACCGGAATCCTGGGCTCCACGTTGACGACGACCGGCGACCTGGCGGCCATCACCCGAAACGCCCGATTCGACGTCGGCGTCTCACCGCTGCCCCTGGCGCCCGACGGGGCTCCGGGGTGCCCCAACGGGGGGGCGGGCCTGGCCATCCCCGCGAAACTCTCCGACGAACGAAAACTCAACGCGCTGCGGTTCATCGCCTTCATCACCAACCCGGCCAGCACCGCCTATTTCAGCCGGCGCACCGGATACCTCGCGGTGCGCAAATTGGCGATCCACGATCGCAGTGAACAGCGCTACCTGGACGAAAACCCGCGTGCCCGGGTGGCATTCGACCAACTCGCACACACCCGGCCGCAGGACAACGCGCGGGTCTTCCTGCCCGGCGGCGACCGCATCATCGGAGCCGCAATGGAATCCATCGGACTGAAGGGAGCCGACGTGCGGAGCACCTTCACCCGGATGAACAAGCACCTGCAAGTCGTCTACGACCGCCAGCTCAAGCGGAAGCTGGCCGGCCGTGGCTGAAGTCCGGTACCGCGGGGTCACCCACCGCTATCCCGGCGCCGAGAAGCCGGCCGTCGACAGCCTGGACCTGGATATCGCCGACGGCGAATTCCTGGTTCTGGTAGGGCCTTCGGGCTGCGGCAAGTCCACCACCCTGCGGATGCTGGCCGGTTTGGAGTCGGTGGAAGCCGGTGTCATCACCATCGGCGATGTGGACGTCACCCACCTGCCGCCGCGGGCACGCGACGTGGCCATGGTCTTCCAGAACTACGCGCTGTATCCGAACATGACCGTGGCCGCCAACATGGGGTTTGCGCTGCGCAACGCCGGTGTGTCACGTGCCGAGACCAAGGTGCGCGTCGGTGAAGTCGCGGCCATGCTGGAACTGACCGACCTGCTCGACCGCAAGCCCGCCAGGCTCTCCGGCGGTCAGCGGCAGCGGGTGGCCATGGGGCGCGCGATCGTGCGCCGGCCCCAGGTGTTCTGCATGGACGAACCGCTGTCGAATCTCGATGCCAAGCTGCGGGTCAGCACCCGCGCCCAGATCTCGCGACTGCAAAGCCAACTCGGCACCACCACGGTCTACGTCACCCACGACCAGGTGGAGGCGATGACGATGGGTGACCGCGTCGCCGTCCTCGAAGACGGTGTACTGCAACAGGTCGACACGCCGAGGGAGCTCTACGACCACCCGGTGAACACATTCGTGGCGACCTTCATCGGTGCGCCGTCGATGAACCTCATCGACGCCACCGTTGCCGACGGCGTCGTGGCATCCCCGGATCTGGGCATCCCGGTGCCCCGGGGGACGCCCGGGCACGTTCTGATCGGTGTTCGTCCGGAATGCTGGGGCCTGACCACGGCGGGTGCGCCCGGGTCGGTGCAGGTCCGTGTCGAACTGGTGGAGGAACTGGGCTTCGAATCCTTCGTCTACGCAACGCCGGTCGCGGCCGACGGCTGGTCGCCGCGTGCGGAACGCATCGTGTTCCGCATCGACCGTCGGGACGCCGTGCGGGTGGGGGAGACGCTGGGGATCGTCCCGCACCCGCAGGTGAGTTTCTTCGACGCCGTGACCGGGGCTGCCGTTTAGTCGGCAGCGGGACGCGACCCGGTGCGAAACGATGCCGCTCCCGCCGCTGGCATTCCAGGCCCGCCGCCTGCGCAGGGACCCGCACACCCGCTACGCTGCCCGGAGCCGCTCAACTGCAAATCCCGTGTCCAATCCGCGCGGGCAAGGCCCGAACCCCGTGCCCGTGCCGGCTGGGCCCGGATGTCCCGTTAGGCGAAATGAATCATGATCGAATACGACTCACACAAATGGCTGGACCACTTCTTTGACATCCGCGGCTCGCTGGTCCGGGAGATCATCGGTCGAGTCTCCCTCTGCGTTGCCTGGTCGGCGGCGGTGGTCGCCTTTCACAACTATGTCGCTCCGGTGGGTATGCCGTTCCAGCTGCACACCCTGTTGGGCCTGACCATCGGTCTGCTGCTGGTTTTCCGCACCAGCTCCAGCTATGAGCGATTCTGGGAGGGACGCAAACTCTGGGGCGGGATCGTGAACGAGACACGGAACCTCGTCCGCAGCGCCGGGGCATACATGAAGGGGGATCCGGTGCTGGTCGCCCGGCTCACCCGATGGACGGCGGCGTTCCCCTGGGCGGCCATGCACAGCCTGCGCGGTACCGAAGGCATCGGGCCACAATCCGGCGAACTTCCGGCCGCCGAGGCGCAGGAGGCGATCAGCGCGCACCATCCCGCTCTCGCTATCGCGGCCAACATGTCCGAGTGTCTCGCCGAGGCGCGCGAGCGCAGCCTGATCTCGGACATCATGCTCACCTCGATGGACCAGAACATTCAGCTGCTGGTCGACTACCTGGGCAGCTGTGAACGAATTCGCAAGACGCCGATGCCCTTCGCCTACGCCGTTCACCTGCGCCGGGCGCTGGTGGCCTATTGCTTCACCCTCCCGTTCGCCATGGTCGAAACCTTCGGCTGGACAACGATTATCGACGTCCTGATCATCGCCTACACCTTTTTTGGCATCGAGGAAATCGGTGTCGAGATCGAAAGCCCCTTCGGGCATGATGCCAACGACATCCCCATCGAGGACATCTGCGAAACCATCCACCAGGACGTCTACGCCCAGGCGGATCTTGGTTCGAGGTAGGCCTTGCTCGCGAGCGGAACGCCACGGTGAAATCCGGAGCGCGAAATCGCAGCCACGTTACGCTCGCGAACGACTCGCGGCCACCGTCGTTGGCCGGCACCCTCCGAATCACAAGGGCAGGACCAGTTCTCACCGGAGCGGGGCCTGCCCGGCCCGTTCACTCGTGGATTCAGCTTTCGCGCACCTGGGTGCGGCCGCGTTGCAGCACCGCGTCCCGGTTGGCGGCGATATCGTCTCCGCTGGGCAGGAATTGGCGTGCCGCGGCGGCTTCCATCCACAGTCCGCCGGCGGTGTGCGCGTCGTCGATACGGTGATAGGAGGCCAGCAGGGCGCGCACCGCGTCCCGGTTGTTGCCGACGATCGACGCCGCAACCCGGCGGGCGGCGGGCAGCAGCTGGCCGTGTGGCACCACCTCGGTGACCAGCCCGGCCCGCAGCGCGTCGGCGGCCGACAGGTAGTCGCCGGTCATGCTCATCCGCCGGGCCAGGCCCACCCCCGCCTTCTGCGGCAGTCGGACGCTCAGGCCCCAGGTGGGCAGCAGGCCGACCCGGGCGTGGGTGTCGGCGAAGCGCGCCTGCTCGGAGGCGATGAGAATGTCGCAGTACAGGGCCAACTCCAGGCCGCCGGTGACCGCGGCGCCGTTGATCGCCCCGATCACCGGTTTGGTCATCGCCGGCCAGCGCGGCGAAATATCGGGCAGGGCGGTCTGGCCGCCCAGTTCCTTGAGGTCGAGTCCGGCGCAGAACACCGGGTCGGCCCCGGTGAGGATGACCACGTCGACGGTGTCGTCGGATTCGGCGTCGGACAGCGCGCCGAAGAACCGGTCGCGCAGTGCGGCCGAGAGTGCATTGCGGGATTGCGGACGGTTGAGGGTCAGGGTGCGGACCCGGGCGTCGGTGTCGATCAGCAGGACGTCGTCGGTCATGGGGTTTACGGTAGCCAATTGCGGGGCGGGGGATTGGAGGGCGAGTGCGCGCTATCCACCGTCGCGCGGATCGAATCCGCGAGGCACCGATACCCCCGAAAAGCGATATTGACCTGGTGATGAGGTTTCGGTCGGGCGTATCCCTCGGCGATGTCGCTCTGCTGCAACAGGATCTGCGCGAGCTGCTCGGTGCGCCGGTCGAAATCATCAGTGAGGACGGCTTGCGGGGGCGGTTCGCACGCCGAGTCGCCACCGATGCGACGCCGCTGTGATGCCGTCGCGCACCGGTCGAGACTATCTTGCCAACTCCTACGGCGATCGTCTCCTCGACAGGCTCGACGATCTGCTCGAATTGTGCTCGGAAGCAGCGGAATTGGTGGCAGATGGCCAGGAATGCCTGCTGACGCAGTGGCGTCAGCAACGGGTCGCGGAGGCCGTTCTGGGCCGCATCGGCGAGACCGCTTCGCATCTGCCTTCGGCGTTCCGCGACGAGTATCCTGCTCAACCCTGGCCGCAGATCATCGGCGTCCGGATCATCACGGCGCACAAATACAGAGCTCTCGACTACCGCCAGGTGTGGACTTCCCTGACGCAGGCGGCGGCGCTACGTGACTATGTCGAGCGGATCCTGGGCTGAGTGGGTGCCGCCCACCCCGAAACCCTCACCCACCCTCCACCGGCAGCACCACCCGCGACTCCCCGAAGTGCACCGAATGGGTGGCCGGGCGGATCTCCCGCCCGGTGAGCACCGGCTCCCCGGCGCCCAGGTTGGGCGCATAGCGCGGGAACCAACTGCCGGCGATGAGCACCCGGATTCGGGAGCCGGCTTTGAATCGGTGGGCGATGGCGTCGAGTTCGATTGTGACGCGGCGTGTTCCGGGCTCGGCGGGTTCCAGCCGTCGATACCCTTCGCTGACGTTGCGCGACTTGCCTTTCGCGTCGACCTCGCTGAGCCGCACCAGCAGATCGACGTGGGGGTTGTCGGCACTGTGGTCAAACTCGACGACCGGGTTGCCGTGTGCGCACACGTCGTGCGTCAGCGGTGATCCGGTGAAGCTCAGGACGTCGTCGCGGGTGGCCAGGCTGGTGTCGTCTCGGTACCCGCTCTGCGGAGCGAGCAGCGGTCCGCCGATGGTCGGGGTGGGGTGGCGCGGATCGTAGTGAAACTGCGCCGGGCGGGTGTTGGTGGTGGGCGGGGTGTTGCCCAGGCGGCCGTAGGGTTGCAGGTAGAGCGCATGCTCGCCCGTCTTCGGCGGCCACTGCGGTAGGTCGCGCCAGCCCTGACCGGTGACGTAGAGATGCACCGGTTTCGGCCGCCGTAGCTTCGACCTGCCGCTCAGGTGGGTATCGAGCCAGTCGAGGGTCTCCCGGGTGCACACCGGCAGCGCCTTGGTGATCATCTGGGTATGCGTCCACGGCCCCACGGTGAGCGCGACATCGACGCCGCGGTCCCGCAGGTGCCGATACTGGTACAGCGACTGGCCCAGGAAGATGTCCTGCCAGCCGGAGAGCAGCAGCACCGGGACGCTGACGCGGTCCAGTGCGCCGGGGAAGCGCAGGCGGTCCCAGAATGGGTCGTCCTCGGGTGTTTCCACCCACGCTTCGAACCAGGGTGCACCGTCGCCGAGCATTGCCCGTGCGGCGCGCCCCAGCGGCACCTTCGCTGCGGCACGCGCGACTTTGCGGGGAGTGCGGATCTGCTGGACTCCGGTTTGAAAGAGGCCGTAGCGTTCCTGCTCGGCCACCAGGTGGCTCCAGCCCAGGAAATCGTAAATCGCGAATGATCCTGTGCCCCACACGGATTTCCGGAAGTCGTGCGGGCCCACCATGATCACGGCCGCCGCGAGCTCGGGCGGCGGATCGTCGAGCAGCGCCCATTGGGTGAAGCCCAAATACGACAACCCGATGGTGGCGAAACGGCCGGTGAACCACGGCTGCTGGCGAAGCCACGCCACGGTGTCGGCGCCGTCGGCGGCCTCGTTGGACATCGGCACGAACTCGCCTTCGGAGCCGTATGTTCCCCGCACGCTCTGCAGCACCACGTGGTAGCCGCGGGCCGCGTACAGCCGGGCGAAGGCCAGTGAGAACGGCAGCCCCCGCAGGTACGGCGTGCGGGCCAGCAGGGTGCCCAGGGGTTTGCCCGTCTGCGGTGCGTAGTGGTCGGCCACCAGCCGCACTCCGTCGCGCATCGGAACTTCCACCCGGGATACCGTGTAGCGCGTCGTGGTCCGGCGGAGCCCGAAGGAGCGTCCCAGTGCCCGCAGCGCGGCCCTGCCGGCCGCCCCGTCCGCCCGCGTGTCCGATACCGGCCAGTCGTGTGGAGCCGAAGTGGTACTCACGCCTTCCAGGTTAGGGACAGCGCGTCAGAACTTGTACAGGGGTGCGAGTTCGTTGGCCCGCTGCAGGTTGGTGGCTTGGCAGTCCACGTCGGGCTCGGCGTACACCGTGGAGTAGAACAGGGACTGCTGGATCACCCCGTAGCTGGTCTTGAACGTCACCATGCAGGACGAGTACCAGAAGTCGTTGTGGTAGCTGGGCTTGAGCACCCAGTACTGCGCCGCGCGGTGCCCCTGGATCGTTGTTTCGATGGCGTCCGCGGGCAGCGACTGGGCATACGTGCGCCAGATGATGGGCTCGACGGCGAGTTGGTAGTTGCCGGCGTCGAATTGGCAGCGCAACCCCTCCTGCGGCTCGGGTGGGGTGAACGCCAAGCCGAGTCGCTGCACGTCGCCGAACGGAATGTCGGTGCACGGATCGAACGGGCTGGGGTCACTGGTCGCGATGATCGGGCTCTTCATGGTGGTTTCCATGGGCTGCTCGGTCGATCGCAATTCGACACTGCGCGGTGCCTCCGGCGCGGCGGACTGCCAGCCGCTGACCCCCGCCAAGCCCGCCGTAAGCAGGGCGGCGAACGCAACGGCCAGTCGGAACTTGGCGACCACGACGCCCCCTCGATTGTTGGCGGTATTGGCGGGTCTACTGCGCGGAGTGTACAAGCAGCGTGCGTTTGGTCACAGTAAAACAGGAACACGTTCTAGCCCGCAAACGGCCGGGCGGTTCATGCCGGGTCGCTAGGGTGGGTACTCGTGGCCGGGCACATACCGGGGCAGCAGCCCAGCGGCGGTGGACAGCCGACCCTGTGGGCTGTCTCGGACCTGCACACCGGGCACCTGGGCAACAAGCCCGTCACCGAGTCGCTGCATCCGTCTTCGCCGGAGGACTGGTTGATCGTCTGCGGTGACGTCGCCGAACGCACCGACGAGATCCGCTGGGCGCTGGACTTGCTGCGGCGACGTTTCGCGAAGGTGATCTGGGTGCCGGGCAACCACGAACTGTGGACCACCACCCGCGACCCGATGCAGATCTTCGGCCGCGCCCGCTACGACTATCTGGTCAACATGTGCGACGAGATGGGCGTCGTCACCCCCGAACACCCCTTTCCGGTGTGGAACGAACGCGGCGGGCCGGCCACCATCGTGCCGATGTTCCTGCTCTATGACTACTCGTTCCTACCCGAGGGCGCGGCGACCAAGACCGAGGGCCTGGCGATCGCCAGGGAACGCAACGTGGTGTGCACCGACGAGTACCTGCTCTCCTCCGAACCGTACGGCACCCGGGACGCCTGGTGTCGTGATCGCCTCGACAAGACCCGCGCGCGGTTGGAAGAACTGGACTGGGTGCAGCCCACCGTTCTGGTGAATCACTTCCCGCTGGTGCGTGATCCGTGCGACGCGCTGTTCTATCCGGAGTTCGCGCTGTGGTGCGGAACCACCGGGACCGCCGACTGGCACACCCGCTACAACGCGGTCTGCTCGGTCTACGGCCATCTGCATATTCCGCGGACGACGTGGTACGACGACGTGCGCTTCGAAGAGGTCTCGGTGGGCTACCCGCGCGAGTGGCGGCGCCGCAAGCCCTACAGCTGGCTGCGGCAGGTGCTGCCGGACCCGCAGTACGCGCCGGGCTACCTCAACGATTTCGGTGGTCACTTCGTGATCACCCCGGAGATGAGGGCCCAGGCCGCCCAGTTCCGGGAGCGGTTGCGGCAGCGGCAGGACCGGTGACCGCGCACCCGCTGGTGCCGTCGCTGCTGCCCGGCACCCTCGTCGGCGACATGGCCTGCGCCGAGTTGTACGACGACCCGCCGCGGCTTGCCCCGCTGCCCGAAGAGGAGCCCCTGATCGCCCGGTCGGTGGATAAGCGCCGCAACGAGTTCATCACCGTGCGGCACTGCGCCCGCATCGCCCTGGCGGAGCTGGGTGTGGCGCCGTCACCGATCCTCAAAGGCGACAAGGGGGAACCGTGCTGGCCCGACGGCATCGTCGGCAGCCTGACGCACTGCACCGGCTACCGGGGCGCGGTGGTGGGCCGAAGCCCGAGGGTGCGTTCGGTGGGAATCGACGCCGAACCGCACGATGTGCTGCCCGCCGGTGTGCTGGATGCGATCAGCCTGCGCCGGGAACGCGACGAGATCCCCGCGAAGGTGCCCGGTGGGTTGCACTGGGATCGAATGCTGTTCTGCGCCAAAGAGGCAACGTATAAGGCCTGGTTTCCGCTGACCAGGCGGTGGCTGGGTTTCGAGGATGCCCATATCACCTTCGACACCGATCGGTCGGGGTCGGCAGGCCGGTTCGTCTCCCGCATCCTGATCGATCCGGCCGCCCTGTCGGGACCGCCGTTGACATCGCTGGCCGGGCGTTGGTCGGTGCGGCACGGCCTGGTGCTGACCGCGATCGTGTTATGAGCAGCGCCGAGTCGGGGAGCGGCGCTGAACGGGGGACGGCCGCCGCGCCGGGGAGCGGCGCCCGGCCCGGCCTGGTCGTCGTCGACAAACCCGCCGGAATGACCAGCCACGATGTCGTCGGCCGATGCCGGCAAATCTTCGGCACTCGCAAGGTGGGTCACGCCGGGACCCTCGACCCGATGGCCACCGGGGTGCTGGTGCTCGGTGTCGAGCGGGCCACCAAGATCCTCGGCCTGGTGAGCGACACCGCCAAGTCGTACGCCGCCACCATTCGGCTGGGTCAATCGACCACCACCGACGACGCCGAAGGCGAACTGCTGCAGTCCGTTCCGGCAGCGCACCTGTCCGACGAGGCCGTAGCCGCCGCGCTGGCCGGGCTGCGCGGCGACATCCGCCAGGTTCCTTCGGCGGTGAGCGCGATCAAGATCGGCGGCCGACGGTCCTATCGGCTGGTCCGCGAAGGCCGGGCCGTCGAACTGCCCCCCCGGCCGGTACGCGTCGACCGCTTCGAGGTGCTCGCCCGGCGCACCGGCGGCGAGGTGGTCGATCTCGACGTCGAAGTGGATTGTTCGTCGGGTACCTATATCCGTGCGCTGGCCCGCGATCTCGGCGACGGCCTGGCGGTGGGTGGCCATCTGACGGCGTTGCGGCGGACCCGGGTCGGCCGGTTCGACCTGAGCCACGCGGTGTCGCTGGACGAGCTCGCCGAACGTCCACGGCTGAGTCTGACCCTCGATGAGGCCTGCCTGGCGATGTTCGACCGTCGCGACCTGACCGCCGAACAGGCCGAGGCAGCGAGCAACGGCCGGGCGCTGTCGCCGGCAGGCGTCGACGGTATCCACGCCGCCGTCGATCCCGGCGGCAGGGTGGTCGCGCTGCTGCGCGACGCCGGCGGGCGAACCAAGTCGGTGGTGGTGATCCGCCCGGCCACGCAGGTATCTGGCGATTGAGCGCCGAGGTCGGTCTCGGACCGTCCCGGTGGCCTACGAGCGACGCCGTAGGATCGCGGTCGTGCAGCGGTGGCGCGGTCAGGGCGAGATTCCCACGGACTGGGGCCGTTGCGTGCTGACCATCGGTGTTTTCGACGGCGTGCATCGCGGCCATGCCGAGCTGATCGCGCACGCGGTCAAGGCCGCCCGCGCTCGCGGGGTGCCGTCGGTGCTGATGACGTTCGATCCGCACCCGATGGAAGTGGTCTATCCGGGCAGCCACCCGGCCCAGCTGACCACGCTGACCCGCCGAGCTGAACTTGTCGAGGAACTGGGCGTCGACGTCTTCCTGGTGATGCCCTTCACCGCCGAGTTCATGAAGCTGACCCCCGAGGGTTACGTCCACGAACTGCTGGTCGAATCCCTGCACGTGGTCGAGGTGGTGGTGGGGGAGAACTTCACCTTCGGGCGGAAGGCGGCGGGCAACGTCGGCACCCTGCGTCGGGCCGGCGACCGCTTCGGTTTCGCGGTGGAGTCGGTGTCGCTGCTCTCCGAGCACCACAGCACCGAGAGCGTGACATTCTCCTCCACCTACATCCGGTCCTGCGTCGACGCCGGAGACATGATGGCCGCCACCGAAGCACTCGGCCGTCCGCACCGGGTGGAGGGCGTCGTGGTACGAGGCTACGGACGGGGTGCTCAGCTGGGCTTTCCGACGGCGAACCTGGCACCGCCGTTGTATTCGGCGATCCCGGCAGACGGCGTCTACGCGGCCTGGTTCACCGTGCTGGGGCAAGGGCCGGCCGCCGGTGAGCTGGTTCCGGGGCAGCGGTATCGGGCGGCGGTGTCGGTGGGCACCAACCCGACCTTTTCCGGACGCACCCGCACTGTGGAAGCGTTCGTTCTGGACACCACCGCCGACCTGTACGGCCTGCACGTAGCGCTGGATTTTGTGGCGCGCATCCGGGGCCAGATCAAGTTCGATTCCATCGGTGAACTCACCGCCGAGATCGACGCGGACACCGAGCGCACCCGCAGGTTGCTGGGCTGAGCGCGGGCCGGGCGCCGCCCGGCGGCCCTCCGGCCGGCCTGCCCCCAGCCCGCAGCCCGCAGCCCGCAGCCCGCAGCCCGCAGCCCACAGCCCACAGCCCACAGCCCACCCAATTTCGCGAGCGTAACGCCAGTGCGGATCCGCGGCCGATTTTTCGCAGTGGCGTTACGCTCGCGGTGCGAGGGGGCGGAAGCGGCGCCCCGACCCTGCTAAACTGCCCGACGACATCGGCGCGTGCTGCGGTTCGCGGTGGCCGGGCCGTTCGATTCCCCCTCGCGGACCTATTGATGGAGATGTTTTCGTGGCTCTGACCGCCGAGCAGAAAAAAGAGATTCTCAAGTCCTACGGTCTGCATGAGACCGACACCGGATCGCCGGAGGCGCAGATCGCGCTGCTCACCAAGCGCATCGCGGACCTGACCGAACACCTCAAGGTGCACAAGCACGACCACCACTCGCGCCGCGGGCTGCTGCTGCTGGTCGGCCGTCGCAAGCGGCTGGTGAAGTACCTCACGCAGGTCGACGTGCAGCGTTACCGCTCACTGATCGAGCGACTGGGCCTGCGCCGCTGATTGGCCGAACCCTGGGCGCCCGGGTCGTCGCCGCAGCTACAGCCACCGCGACGGCCGCACTATTGGGGACCGCGGTGGGTTGTTCGCCGCCCACCGGCAGACCGGACCTCACCGGCGTCAAAGTGGGGGACTGCGTCAAGTTGGGTGGCACGCCCGACCAGCCGGAGGCGGCCAAGGCTCCGTGTGGCAGCTATGAGTCGAATTTCAAGGTCGTTGCCCCGGTAGCCGACGCCCGGGATGGTGCGTCATGTCCCGCCGACGTCGATTCGTCGTATTCGCTGCGGCGTTCGTCCAGCCATGCCCACGACACCATCTGCCTGGATATCGACTGGGTGGTCGGTGGCTGCATGAGTGTGGACCCGCGGCAAGCCGCCGACCCGTTCCGGGTGGACTGCGACGACGCCTCGGTGCTGCATCGCCAGCGGGCCACTGAGATTCTGACCGGTCTCGCCCCTCCGGTCACCGTCGACCTGTGTGCCAGCGGCCAGGGCTACGCCTACACCCAGCGCCGGTTCGCGGTGTGCGTGGAGGATGCCGACGGCCGTGTCGGGAGTTGACGGCTCCCGGCGCCGAACGGACGGCCCACGCTTGCGGTGCCCAGGGGCCGGCCAGTGTAGAGTAGGGGCGTTCTGGGCCGGACAGGCCCAAGCAACTGGTGCGGTTCGCGCAGATCCGCGTGCATCGTTCCAGCGAGTTGCCTCCGCACCACCGTGAGCGGCCTGATCTGCATCGGACGGTCTTCGGTAGTGGCTGCCGGGCTCCCCGGACCTGGGGAAGGTCGGCAGCTTCGATCGACGGCCGTAGCCGCATCCAGATTCCACTCTTCGGTGCGCTCCCGATGGAGCCGAACCCATTCGTGGTGCGGGCAGACCCGCGAAACAACTTTGTGAACCAGAGAGGCCGCAGGGACATCTATGTCTGCGACTGAAATTGAAAAGGGCGTGTTCGAATCGACCGCCACCATCGACAACGGGAGCTTCGGCACCCGCACCGTCCGGTTCGAGACCGGCCGGCTGGCCCAGCAGGCCGCTGGCGCCGTGGTCGCCTACCTCGACGAGGAAAACATGCTGCTGTCGGCCACCACCGCCAGCAAGAACCCCAAGGAGCACTTCGACTTCTTCCCTCTGACAGTTGACGTCGAAGAGCGGATGTACGCGGCCGGCCGCATCCCGGGGTCGTTCTTCCGCCGTGAGGGCAGGCCGTCGACCGACGCGATCCTGACCTGCCGGCTCATCGACCGGCCGCTTCGCCCGTCCTTCGTCGACGGGCTGCGCAACGAGATCCAGGTGGTGGTCACCATCCTGAGCCTGGACCCCAACGACCTGTACGACGTGCTGGCGATCAACGCCGCCTCGGCGTCCACCCAGTTGGGCGGCCTGCCCTTCTCCGGTCCGATCGGCGGCGTGCGGGTTGCCCTCATCGACGGCACCTGGATCGCGTTCCCCACCGTCGAGCAGCTCGAGCGGGCGGTGTTCGACATGGTGGTGGCCGGCCGGATCGTCGGGACCGACGCCGACGGCACCCCCGACGTCGCGATCATGATGGTCGAGGCCGAGGCCACCGAGAAGGTCGTCGAGCTGGTCAAGGGCGGTGCCCAGGCCCCGACGGAAACGGTGGTCGCTGGCGGCCTGGAGGCCGCCAAGCCGTTCATCGCCGCGCTGTGCACCGCCCAGCAGGAGCTTGCCGACGCAGCCGCGAAGCCGACCGGTGAATACCCGGTCTTTCCCCCCTACGAGGAAGACGTGTACTACTCGGTGGCCTCGGTGGCCACCGACGAATTGAGCAAAGCGCTGACCATCGGCGGCAAGGCCGAGCGGGACGCCCGCACCGACGAGCTCAAGGCCGAGGTGCTCGAACGGCTCGCCGACACCTACGAGGGGCGCGAAAAGGAAGTCAGCGCCGCGTTCCGCTCGCTGACCAAGAAGCTGGTCCGCCAGCGCATCCTCACCGATCACTTCCGCATCGACGGTCGCGGCATCACCGACATCCGCGCGCTGTCGGCCGAGGTCGCCGTTGTTCCGCGGGCGCACGGCAGCGCGCTGTTCGCGCGGGGCGAGACCCAGATCCTGGGCGTGACCACGCTCGACATGGTCAAGATGGCCCAGCAGATCGACTCGCTGGGCCCGGAGACCTCCAAGCGCTACATGCACCACTACAACTTCCCGCCGTTCTCTACCGGCGAGACCGGCCGGGTCGGCTCGCCCAAGCGGCGTGAGATCGGGCACGGGGCGCTGGCCGAGCGGGCGCTGATCCCGGTGCTGCCTGGCGTCGAGGAATTCCCCTATGCCATCCGTCAGGTGTCCGAGGCTCTGAGCTCCAACGGGTCGACCTCGATGGGGTCCGTCTGCGCCTCCACGCTGGCGCTGCTCAACGCCGGTGTGCCGCTCAAGGCGCCGGTGGCCGGCATCGCGATGGGGCTGGTCTCCGACGATGTGGAAATCGACGGCAGCACCGAGCGCCGCTTCGTCACGCTGACCGACATCCTGGGCGCTGAGGACGCGTTCGGCGACATGGACTTCAAGTGCGCCGGGACCAAGGACTACGTCACCGCGCTGCAATTGGACACCAAGCTCGACGGAATCCCGTCGAAGGTGCTGGCCGGCGCGCTCGCGCAGGCCAAGGATGCGCGGGTGACGATTCTCGACGTCATGGCCGAGGCCATCGACGCCCCCGACGAGATGAGCCCGTATGCGCCGCGGGTGACCACCATCAAGGTTCCGGTGGACAAGATCGGCGAGGTGATCGGCCCCAAGGGCAAGGTCATCAACGGCATCACCGAGGAGACCGGCGCGCAGATCTCGATCGAGGACGACGGCACGGTGTTCGTCGGCGCCACCGACGGGCCGTCCGCGCAGGCCGCGATCGACCGGATCAACGCGATCGCCAACCCGCAGCTTCCGACCGTGGGCGAGCGGTTCCTGGGAACCGTCGTCAAGACGACGACGTTCGGGGCGTTCGTGTCGTTGCTGCCCGGTCGTGACGGCCTGGTGCACATCTCCAAGCTCGGCCGGGGCAAGCGCATCGCGCAGGTCGAGGACGTGGTCAACGTCGGCGACAAGCTCCGGGTGGAGATCGCCGATATCGACGCTCGCGGCAAGATCTCGTTGATCCTTGTCGCCGAGGAGGACTCGGCAGCAGCGCCCGCCGATGCCGCAACCGCCGGCAACTGATCCCGCCGTCGCGTTGCCGAGGGCCAAACAGGGCGCCAAGACCGGACGTCCGGCCAGGGTAGGTGGGGCCGTGCGTCGCAGCACGCTGGGCGGTGGGCTGCGCGTGGTCACCGAATTCCTGCCGGCGGTCCGGTCCGCCTCGGTGGGCGTCTGGGTGGGGGTGGGGTCTCGCGATGAGGGTGCGACGGTGGCCGGGGCGGCGCACTTTCTGGAGCACCTGCTGTTCAAGTCCACTCCGACCCGCACGTCGGTGGACATCGCGCAGGCGATGGACGCGGTCGGCGGCGAGCTCAACGCGTTCACCGCCAAGGAACACACCTGCTATTACGCCCACGTCCTGGACACCGATCTGGCCCTGGCCATCGACCTGGTCGCCGACGTCGTGCTCAACGGTCAGTGTGCCGTCGCTGACGTCGAGTTGGAGCGTGACGTCGTCCTCGAGGAGATCGCGATGCGCGACGACGACCCCGAGGACGCGCTGACCGACATGTTCATGACGGCGCTGTTCGGCGATCACCCGGTGGGGCGTCCGGTGATCGGCAGCACGGCGTCGGTGGCGGCGATGACACGGTCGCAGCTGCGCTCGTTTCATTCGCGCCGCTATACCCCCGAACGCATGGTGGTGTCGGTTGCCGGCAACGTCGACCACGACGAAGTCGTCGCGCTGGTCCGCGGGCACTTCGGGCCGCACCTGGTCCGCGGGCGCCGGCCCGCACCGCCGCGCCGCGGCGCCGGCCGGGTAGGTGGCAGCCCGAGGCTGGTGTTGGGGAATCGGGACGCCGACCAGACCCACGTGTCGCTGGGTGTGCGCACGCCGGGCCGCGGCTGGGAGCATCGCTGGGCGCTGTCGGTGCTCAATACCGCGCTGGGCGGCGGGTTGAGTTCGCGGTTGTTCCAGGAGGTCCGGGAGACACGTGGGCTGGCCTATTCGATCTATTCGGCGCTGGACGTCTTCGCCGACAGCGGCGCGCTGTCGGTGTATGCCGCTTGCCTGCCGGGCCGCTTCGCCGATGTCGTCCGGGTGAGCGCCGCGGTACTGGAATCGGTGGCGCGGGAAGGCATCACCGAGGAGGAATGCCGTATCGCCAAGGGATCGTTGCGGGGCGGGCTGGTGCTGGGGCTGGAGGATTCCGGCTCGCGGATGAGTCGCATTGGGCGCAGTGAACTCAACTACGGTGCGCACCGCAGCATCGAGCACACGCTGCGGCAAATCGACCGGGTTACCCTCGGCGAAGTCAACGCGGTGGCCCGCCGAGTGCTGACCAAACAGGTTGGTGCTGCCGTGCTTGGCCCGTACAAGTCGAAACGGTTTCTGCCGCAACAGCTTCGAACGATGGTAAATTAGCCCGATGGTGCTGGGCTTCTGGGACATCGACGCACCGATCGTGGGTGCACCGATGGCCGGTGGCCCGGGAACACCCGCGCTGGCCGCGGCGGTGTCCAGTGCCGGCGGGCTCGGTTTCGTCGCCGGCGGCTACCGCAGCGCGGACCAGTTCGCCGAAGATATTCAAGCCGCCCGGGCTGCCACCACAGGCCCGGTCGGCGCCAACCTGTTCGTGCCCCAGCCCAGCGTCGCCGATTGGACCCAACTCGAGTACTACGCCGAAGAACTCGAAGAGGTTGCCGATCACTACCGTGTCGAGGTGGGCCTTCCGGTTCACGGGGACGACGACGACTGGGAACGAAAGCTCGAAGTGGTGGCCGATCTCCGCCCCGAGATCGTCTCGTTCACGTTCGGGGCTCCGCCGCCGGATGTCGTTCGCAGGCTGAGTGCGTTGGGGATGCTGGTGTCGGTCACGGTGACGTCGGCCTACGAGGCCGGTGTGGCGGTGGCTGCGGGTGCGGATAATTTGGTGGTCCAGGGGCCCGCGGCTGGTGGGCACCGGGGCACCTTCGCTCCGGATGCCGAACCCGCCGGTGTGCCGCTGCACGATCTGCTCGGCCAGATAAAAAGCGCTCATGACGTTCCGCTGATCGCCGCCGGGGGACTGGGCAGCGTGGATGCCGTTGCCGCGGCCTTGCGCGGTGGCGCGGTGGCCGCGCAGGTCGGCACCGCGCTGTTGCTTTCCGACGAGGCCGGCACCCACCCCGCTCACCGGGTCGCGCTGAAGAGTCCGCTGTTCGACGCCACCGTTGTCACCCGGGCTTTTTCTGGCCGGTATGCCCGCGGCCTGGCCAACAACTTCACCAGGCTGCTTGATCATGTTGCGCCGCTGGGTTATCCGGAGATCAACCAAATGACCAAACCGATTCGCGCCGCCGCCATCCAGGAAGAGGATCCGCACGGCGCCAACCTGTGGGCCGGGGAGGCTTATCGGGAGGCCCGGCCGGGTCCGGCGGCCGATATTGTCACGGCACTGGCCCCCTACATCCGGTAGCGGTCTCAGCTCAGCACCCGGGCGGGGTCAGTGAACGTCAGGCCCAGATCCTCGGCGACATGGCTGGCCAACAGCGCACCGGCGTGTGTCGAAAGTCCCTTGGCCAGAGCGGGATCCGAACGACACGCCCCCCGCCAACCCAGATCGGCCAGCTTGAGCACATACGGCATGGTCGCATTGGTCAGCGCATAGGTCGACGTTTTGGGCACCGCACTGGGCATGTTCGCAACGCAGTAGAACAGGCTGCCGTGCACGCCGAACGTCGGCTCGTCATGGGTGGTGGGCCGCGACTCCTGGAAGCACCCGCCCTGATCGATGGCGATGTCCACCAGGATCGAACCTGGTTTCATCTGTGCGACAAGGGAGTTCGAAATCAGGCTGGGAGCCTTGGCGCCGGGTACCAGGACTGCCCCGATCACCAGGTCGGCCCGCTTGACAGCCCCGGTGAGTTCGTACGCCGAGGAGCAGCGGGTGCCGACAGCTCCGGCGAATTCGGCGTCCAGCAACCGGAGTTTGGCGATGTCGATGTCGAGAACCATGACCGAGGCGCCCATGCCGGCGGCGACCCGGGCGGCGTTGTAGCCCGCGGTGCCCGCACCGATGACGACCACGTCGGCCGGCTTGACGCCCGGCACCCCGCCCATCAGGACGCCTCGGCCGCCCTGGGTGCGCAACAGGTGGTATGCGCCGACTTGCGCCGAAAGCCGGCCGGCAACCTCGCTCATCGGGGCCAGCAGCGGCAGGGCGCCGTCGGAGGTCTGGACGGTCTCGTAGGCGATCGCCGTCGCACCGGAGGTCAGCAGGGCATCGGTGCAGGAGCGTGATGCGGCCAGATGCAAGTAGGTGAACAGTGTCTGGCCGCTTCGAAGGTAGCCGTACTCACCGGGTATGGGCTCTTTGACTTTGAGTACCAGGTCACTGTCACCCCACACCTGCCCGGCGTCGTCGACCAACTGGGCTCCGGCGGTTTTGAACTTGTCGTCGCCGATCGCCGATCCCTCGCCGGCTCCGGACTGGATCAGTACCTGGTGGCCGCGGGCGGTCAAAGCGGCGACGCCGGCCGGGGTGATGGCCACCCGGAATTCGCTGTTCTTGGTTTCGGTCGGGATTCCTACTCGCATGACGCCTCCTGCCCGGATGTATCCGCGCGGTGTCGAATGCGAAACCGCGATTCTCACCTCTAGTGTGGAATGATCGTCGAAAAAATGGCAACAGAGACGAAGAAACGACGATCATGATGACATCAAATGGACGATTTTCGAATCCGCAGGGCAGGCCGGGGGGTGCGCCGAAGGATGTTCGTCCACCGGATCTCGATCGGGTGGATCACCGGATCCTGGATCTTCTGCACGGCGATGCCCGCATCGCCAACAACGCGCTCGCCGCGGCGGTCGGGATCGCGGCGTCCACCTGCCATGGCCGGGTCCGCAGGCTGGTCGAGCTGGGGGTGATCCGCGGCTTCTACGCCGATATCGACCCCGCCGCGGTCGGTCTACCACTGCAGGCGATGATCTCGGTGACCCTGCAGTCCAACGCGCGGGTCAAGATCCGGAGTTTCATCCAGAAAATCCGGAGCCGCCGGCAGGTGATGGACGTCTATTTCCTCGCCGGTGCGGATGATTTCCTCCTCCACGTCGCCGCCCGGGACACCGAGGATCTGCGCGCCTTCGTGGTGGAGAATCTCAATGCCGACGCCGATGTCGCGGGGACTCAGACATCGCTGATCTTCGAACACCTGCGCGGGGCGGCGCCCATCTGAGGGCTCGTTATGATCGCCGGATGACCATGCCTTCGGCCAGTGCGACCGTACAGATCAACGCGACGCCCGAGGAGGTGTACGGCCTCATCACCGACCTGCCCACCCTGGCTTCGGTGGCTGAGGAAGCGGTGTCGATGGACCTGCGCAAGGGCAGCGCGATCGCCAAGGGGGCGGTGTTCGTCGGCCACAACGAAAACCGGGGCAAGCGGTGGAGCACCCGATGCACGGTCACCGACGCCGAGCCGGGCCGCACCTTCGCCTTCGACGTGCGCGCGATCGCCATCCCGGTTGCCCGCTGGCAGTACGACATCGTTCCCGACGGCGAGGGCTGTCTGGTGACCGAAAGCACGTGGGATCTGCGCCCCGGCTGGTTCCGCCAGATCGCCGGCATGGCCACCGGAGTCTCGGACCGGGCTGCGCACAACGCCAAGAACATCGAGCTGACCCTGAAGCACCTCAAGCAATGGGCCGAGAAAAGGTAGTACCGCGGGTACCGGATACCTGCGGGCTTCAGTAGACTTGTCGGTAAGTGCCGTCGTGTCCGGCTGCCTGCCGGTCACGTGGCTCAACACCGAGGTAGGGGAGCCTTGATGAGCGCACTTGACGCACCGGGGTTCCCGCGCGCGGCGCAATCGAGCACAGCTGACCATGAGCCCGTCGTTCTCGAGGCGCGCAACGTGGAGTTCGACTGGGCGAACCTGCCGTTTCACTATGTGCCGGGTGAGCCCTTGCCGACCCACGTACTCAATGCGCTGCACATGCTGCTGCCGGCGGGCGAAGAGTACTTCGTCGCCGTCTTCAAAGAGGTGTTGCCGCTGATCAAGGACGATCAACTCCGACTGGACGTGCTGGGATTCATCGGTCAGGAGTCTATGCACTCCCGGGCGCACTACGGCGTCGTCGATCATTTCGCGGCGGCCGGCGTCGATCTCAAGCCCTACACCGCCCAGGTCAAGTGGATGTTCGACAAGCTGCTGGGGGCGGGGCCGCGGCGCGACCCGCGGCGCCGGCAGAAGTGGCTGCTCGATCAGGTCGCGTTCATTGCCGCGATCGAGCACCACACGGCGATCCTCGGAGAGTGGATCCTGGATTCGCCGGCCCTCGACGCAGCGGGTGCGAACCCGGTCATGCTGGACATGCTGCGTTGGCACGGTGCCGAAGAGGTCGAGCACAAGGCGGTGGCCTTCGACACCATGAAGCACCTGCGGGCCGGCTACTTCCGGCAGGCACGCGCGCAGCTGATTGTCGCGCCGGCGCTGCTGTTGCTGTGGATTCGCGGCATCCGGTTCATGTTCTCCAAGGACCCCTATCTGCCGCCGGGAACCAAAGCCCGCTGGCGGGACTACGTCAGCGCGGTACGCCGCGGCCTGGTGCCGAGCGTCCTGCGTTCGCTGTGGTCTGTCCTGTCCTACTACCGGCCCGGCTTCCACCCGTCGGAGTTGGGCGGGCTTGAACTGGCGGTCGACTACCTGGCCGTGTCCCCGGCTGCCCGAGTGGCTCACTGAGCTGGGCATGGCCGGTCCGGAAAGTAGCTGGGAGAGCCTGCCGGCCGACTTGTATGGTCGCCGCGGCCGCGGCCGCGGCCGCGACCGCTTCTTTACGGTGCTGTGGGCGCTGAACAGGATGTCCCGCGGGATGTCCGTGCTGTCGCGGTGGGAGCCGTCGTGGGTGCCGCAGGTGCGAAGAACCCACGACGCCACGGTGGTCGACCGCACGGTGGTGGCCCCCGATGTGGTTGCGCTGACGCTGGCCGACGCCGGCGGCGGGCCGTTGCCGGTGTGGACGCCGGGCGGGCACATCGACGTGCTGTTGCCCTCCGGTAGACGCCGGAAGTACTCGCTGTGCGGCCGCCCCGGGGTGCGCGACCACTATCGGATCGCGGTGCGCCGCATTGCCGACGGCGGCGGCGGTTCGATCGAGATGCACGAGGCCTATCACGTCGGCGCCACCCTCACTTTCGAAGGGCCCCGCAACGCGTTCCATCTGGGAACGCTGGAGCGCGAGGTGGTGTTCGTGATCGGCGGTATCGGAGTCACACCGATCCTGCCGATGATGCGGGTTGCGCAACAGCGCGGAATCGACTGGCGGGCAATATATGCCGGGCGCAGCAGGGAGTACATGCCTTTCCTGGACGAGGTGTCGGAGCTGGCGCGCGAACGCCTGACGGTGTGGGCCGACGACGAACGCGGCGGGGTTCCGTGCGTCGACGATCTGCTGGCCGGCGCCGGGCCGGCTACGGCCACCTATGTGTGCGGGCCGACCGCCATGCTCGAGGCGGTTCGCGCGGTGCGGGCGGAACACCCCGGTGCGCCCTTGCACTACGAGCGTTTCAGCCCGCCGCCGATCATCGACGGTGTTCCGTTCGAACTGGAACTCGCGCGCTCGGGCGACGTGGTCGATGTTCCGGCGAACCGCTCGGCGCTGGAGGTGATGCTCGACCGCGATCCGACGACCGCATACTCCTGCCGGCAGGGCTTTTGCGGTACCTGCAAGGTCACCGTGAGCGGTGGGCAGGTCGATCGTCGCGGCCGAACCGCAGAGGGCGATGACGAGATGCTGGTCTGCGTCTCGCGGTCCAAAGGCGGCCGGATCGTCATAGACGCTTAGCCGGCCGAACCGGTCGTGTCGTCGGGCCGCCGCCGGTGCAACCGGTAACCCACATGCGGCACATTCACACCGGGCAGCGGCCTCCACACGAACGTGCGATCGTCGACTTCGAAGCCCTTTGCCTCGTAGAAGTCGCGCGCCTTGCGGTTCTTTTCCGCACACCACAGGATCATGTCTCTGCCGGAGTAGGTTTCCAGTGCCGTGTCCAGCAGTCGGCCGCCGATCCCGGTTCGCTGGGTCTGTTCGGTGACATAGAGTGCATCGATCTGAATATGATTGGGATTCAACAGATCCGGCCCCAATAGCATCATCCCGAGCAGTCTCCCTCGGGCTTCGGCCATCCACATCGTCCAGCCGCCGCGTTTGAGGGTGGCTGGATAGGACGTCTGCACCCACACTTTGGGTGTGACGAGCATGTCCAGGACATGCGGTGCGACAATCCCGTCCCACGACTGCCGCCACACCGGGTAGTGCATCGCCGCGACGCGCGCGAAATCCTTCGGTTTGGCTTGGCGGATCCGGATTTCACTGGACTTCACGTGAAAACCTCCCCGGGGCGGGTGCGTGCGTCGATCATCCCAGCCTAGAGGTGGCGGTGGCGCCAGGGGCCGGTGCATTGGTTCGTGGTGCAGGAATCGACCCCGATCGCGGGCAGTAGGCTGCTGGGCATGCGGGTAGGTGTGCTGGGGGCAAAGGGCAAGGTCGGGACGGCAATGGTGCGTGCTGTCGAATCCGCCGATGACCTCACGCTGTCCGCCCAGGTCGACGCCGGTGACGCACTGAGCCTGCTCACCGACAGCGGTACCGAGGCCGTCATCGACTTCACCCACCCCGATGTGGTGATGGATAACCTGGAGTTCTTGATAACCAACGGAATTCACGCGGTCGTGGGTACCACCGGATTCACCGACGAGCGTATCCGGCAGGTCGAATCATGGCTTGGCGGCAATCCCGGCGCCGCCGTGCTGATTGCGCCGAACTTCGCCATAGGCGCCGTGCTGACCATGCATTTCGCCCAGCAGGCCGCGCGGTACTTCGAGTCGGTCGAGGTCATCGAACTGCATCATCCGCACAAGGCCGACGCCCCCTCGGGAACCGCGACCCGCACTGCCAAACTGATCGCCGAAGCCCGAAAAGGCCTGCCACCCAACCCGGATGCCACCAGTACTGCCCTTCCGGGGGCCCGCGGCGCCGACGTCGACGGCATCCCCGTACACGCTGTCCGGCTGGCAGGGCTGGTCGCGCACCAGGAGGTGCTGTTCGGCACCGAGGGGGAGACGCTGACCATCCGCCACGACAGTATGGACCGCACCTCGTTCGTCCCCGGTGTGCTGCTCGCGGTGCGCGGTATCGCCGGGCGGCCGGGGCTCACGGTGGGCCTGGAACCGCTGCTCGATTTGCGGTGACCATGGCCGGTGGTACGCGGACGCTGCGAATTCAGCTGGTCCTTGCCTTCCTGTGCGTGGCACTGCTGGTGTACTGCGCACTGCTCGGCCGCGCCGGGCTGGTGATGATCGCCTCCGGCCGGCCCGCCGCGATGGGCCTGGGTCTGGCGGTGCTGATCATGCCGATTCTCGGGGTGTGGGCCATGGTGGCCACCGTGCGTGCCGGGTTTGCCCACCAGAAGCTGGCCCGGCTGATCGCCGAGGACGGCATGGAACTCGACATCGGAGACCTGCCCCGACGGGCGTCCGGGCGAATTCAGCGGGACGCCGCCGACGCGATGTTCCACACCCTGCGCACCGAACTCGAAGCCGACCCCGACAACTGGCGGCGCTGGTACCGGCTCGCGCGGGCCTACGACCTCGCGGGGGATCGCCGCCGGGCGCGCGAAGCAATGAGGGCCGCCGTTGAGCTGCAGGGGCACGGTAGCGCTGACGATTAGGGTTCGATGTGTGGACTCGGTGAGCGAGAAGGGTGTGGCGTGACGATTCCCGATTATCAGACGCTCATGCGGCCGGTGCTTGTGTTTTTGTCTGACGGTCAGGTGCATCGGTCTCGCGACATCACCGAGGCGATGGCGGAAAAGTTCGGCCTCACCGCCGAGGAACGCGATGAGATGCTGCCGAGTGGGACGCAGAAGAGGATGGATAACCGTGTCGGATGGGCGCTGACCTATCTGACCCAGGCCGGGCTTGTCGACAGTGCGGGCCGAGGTCGCAAAGTCATCTCAGTAGAAGGGCGCGCGGCCCTGGCCGAGTATCCGGAACGGATCGATGTGAAGGTGCTGGAGAAGTATCCGGCCTATATCGAATTTCGTGACCGCAAGCGCGCCAAGATCGCACCTGAACAGGGCGGCGGCAGCGTCGCGACACCTGATGGCACCGACGATGACCATCAGACCCCCAATGACCTCGTAGAAAGTGCGGTCCTCGTCAACCGGGCGGCGGTGGAAGGCGAAGTGCTGTCGGCGGCTCTCAGGCTCTCGCCGACGGGCTTCGAGGAGTTGGTCGTTCGGCTGCTGGATCGGATGGGATACGGCAAGGCAGGTTCGGTGCGTCGCACCGCGCCTTCGGGCGACGGTGGTATCGACGGCATTATCAGCCAGGATCCACTCGGGTTGGACCGAGTTTACGTTCAGGCTAAACGCTATACCGACGCTCCGGTCGATCGGCCAAGGATTCATGAGTTCGCAGGGGCGCTGCTCGGTAGGCAAGGCGACCGGGGTGTGTTCATCACGACGTCGCGGTTCACTTCGGGGGCGCGGCAGGAAGCTGACCGGATCAACGCGCGGATTGAACTGATCGACGGTGCGAGACTCGCCGAGCTGCTGGTGCGGTACGGCGTCGGGGTGCAACCGGAGCAGTCGGTCACGCTCTACCGACTCGATGAAGATTTCTTCGATTCGATCTGAGCCTCGTCCATGCCCCGTCTGCTGATCATCCACCACACCCCGAGCCCGCACTGCCAGGAGATGTTCGAGGCCGTGCTGGCCGGGGCGACCGACCCCGACATCGAGGGGGTGGAGGTCATCCGGCGCCCGGCGCTCACGGTCTCGCCGGTCGAGATGCTGCAGGCCGACGGCTACCTGCTGGGCACCCCGGCGAACCTCGGGTACATCAGCGGTGCCCTCAAGCACGCCTTCGACCAGGCCTATTACCAGCTGTTGGACTCCACCCGGGGGCGCCCGTACGGGGTCTACCTGCACGGCAACGAGGGCACCGAAGGGGCGCAGCGAGCCCTCGGCGGCATCACCACCGGCCTCGGTTGGGTTCCGGTCGCCGAGACGGTCGTGGTGGCGGGAAAACCGAGCAAGGCCGATGTCGAGGCCTGCTGGAACCTGGGTGCGACGGTGGCCGCGACATTGATGACGTGATGAAACCCGGCCGAGCAGGCTTCAACCCCCGACCCGGACGCCGTGCGACAATGGGCGAGCGCCGTCGACCGAACGTCGTGTGATCGCGCGAAGTTTGACACTCGCGGGTCGCGTTGACGGGACGATTCCCCGGTGGATTGGCGCACGCCAGCGCACGCTCGACTGGAAACGGAACGCCTACGTGGATTTCGGAGCCATACCTCCTGAGGTCAACTCCCGGCTCATGTACACCGGTGCGGGCGTTGCGCCGATGCTCGCATCGGGGGCTGCGTGGAATGCGATAGCTGCCGAGTTGAGCACCTCCGCCAGCTCCTTCGAGTCGGTGGTCGTTCGGCTGACCAGCGAACACTGGCGGAGCCCAGCGGCATTGTCCATGGCCGCCGCGGTACAGCCCCTGGTGGTCTGGCTGGAGGAAACCGCCGAATCGGCGGCGCTGGCAGCGGGGCAGGCCTTGGCGTCGGCGGCGGCATACGAGAGCGCCTACGCGGCGACGGTGCCGCCCGCCGAGGTCGCCGCCAACAGAGCCCGGCTGGCCGCGTTGACTGCGACCAACATCTTCGGGCAGAACGTGTCCGCCATCGCCGCCCTGGAGGCACGCTACGGCGAAATGTGGGCTCAGGACGCTGCGGCCATGTACGGCTACGCGGCGTCGTCGGCGGCCGCCGCACGCTTGAACCCGCTTACCGCACCGATGTCGCCGGCCGAATCGAACGAGACCGCGGACCTTTCCGCGGTCGGCGCTGCGCAGCGGGCAACGCTGAGCAGCCTGGTCGGCAACGGCCCCGCCACCTTGATGGGCTTTGCCTCGCCGGCCGAAGCCGGGACGCCGACCGAAGGGATGAACACCTTTTTGGCGACGCTCGCCATGCTCGATCACGAAGAAATCCCGCTCTTCGAGGCGTTCCATCACAACGTCGGCACCTTGGCAGACTTCACCACGAACACTCCGGTATCGGGCGTCGGCAATGGTGATGATGACGACGCGGACGTTGACGACGATGAGTCCCATATCCATGCCGAACCCGAGCCGCGGGACTCTGGCGTCTTGGCTGGGGGCGGCGCCACGCCGTTGGCGGGGGCGTCGCTACCGGCAGTGGGCACGGCGAGTTCCGTCGGTGCCCTGTTGGTGCCGCCCAACTGGTCCGGCGCGGTGCCCGTTTCAGCGGAGCACACGGTTGTGGACGGCACCTATTGGGCGGTTCCCGAAGCGGAGGAACCGGATACTGCGATACCGCCAGCACCGGGAATGGTGGTATCGGCCGACGGTGGCAATGCTCCTGCAGGTCCGCGTTACGGGGTCAAGCCGACGGTGGTGCCCCCGCAGCGGTTCGGGTAATCGGCGGGGCCGTGTGACCCAAAGCGGGTATCCGGGCCGTACGCTGAGCGGTATGCGGCGACATCCGCGTGATCTCGGCCCAACCCTGTTGATCGCCAACCGTGGGGAGATCGCACTCCGAATCATAAGCACAGCAGCAGAACTGGGTCTCCGCACCGTCGCGGTCTATGCCGCCGACGACGCCGGCAGTGCACATGTGCGTGCAGCCGATGACGCAATCGCCCTGCCAGGCAACGGGGTAGCGGGGGTAGCGGGGGTAGCGGGGGTAGCGGGGGTAGCGGCCTACCTCGATCAAGCGGCGCTGCTGGCCGCGGCGAACACCTCGGGTGCGACGCTGGTTCATCCGGGTTACGGGTTCCTCAGTGAGAGCCCCCGATTCGCCCGGGCCTGCGCCGCCGCCGGACTCGCCTTCGTCGGACCCGACGCCGCGGTGCTGGAGTTGTTCGGCGACAAGTCCGCCGCCCGCGCTGAAGCGATCGCGGCGGGGGTGCCGGTGTTGCCCGCCACCGTCGGACCAAGCAGCCTTTCGGAAATCCGCGAGTTTTTCGCTTCCCAGGATGGTGCCGCGATCATGGTCAAGGCGCTGGCGGGCGGCGGCGGGCGGGGGATACGCCGGGTCGACACCGCCGACCAGATCGACGACGCGTTTCGCCAGTGCGCCGCGGAAGCCCAATTCGGATTTGGTGACTCGGCGGTATTCGCCGAGGCGCTCCTCGATGGCGCGCGGCACATCGAGGTGCAGATCGTCGCCGCACCGGACGGGCAGCGAACGCAGGCGCTTGCACTCGGAGATCGGGACTGCAGCGTTCAGCGCCGCTACCAGAAATTGGTTGAAATTGCGCCCACCCAGGGGCTTTCCGACGATCTCCGTCGCGACCTTCATCGGGCCGCGGCACTATTGTCCGCTCGCAGCGGGTTACGCGGGCTGGCAACCGTCGAATTCCTGGTTTCGGGGACGAAATTCGTGTTTCTGGAAGTGAACCCGCGCATTCAAGTCGAGCACACGGTGACCGAGGAAGTCTCGGGGTTGGATCTGGTTGCGCTGCAACTGTCCATCGCCCAGGGCGCGTCATACGGCGAACTGGGCCTGCCCGCGGGAATATCCTCCGACGGCGCCGAATTCGCCGGTGAACCGGCCGCACAACCAGGCATCGCGATTCAGGCCAGGGTCAATACCGAAGCCGTCGCGCCGGACGGGTCCGTTCATCCCGCTACCGGCACTGTGACGACATTCTCGCCGCCGACCGGCCCCGGGGTTCGCGTCGACACCCACGGGCGCCCCGGTCTCACCGTCGGCCCGGCATACGATTCACTGCTGGCCAAGGTCATCACCTACGTGCGGGGGACATCGTTTCCGGCTGCCGCGCGCAAGGCCGGCGTGGCCCTGGCCGAGTTCGGCATCGAGGGTGTCGACACCAACGTCGACTTTCTGCGGAAGCTGCTGGCGGAGCGCGAAATTCAATCCGGGGTTGTCTCGACGACCTTCGTCGATGGGAAGCTTCCCGAGCTGGTCGGTGCGACGTTGTCGTGCGAACACCGGACCGGGCGGCCGGTCTCCCTCGAACTCCGGCCGGGTGAGGAAGCTCTGTGCGCCCAACTTGCCGGCACAGTAGTCGCCGTAGTTTCCAAGGACACCGAGGTCGCTTCGGGTGGGGAACTGGTGGTACTCGAGGCGATGAAGATGCACCACGTTCTGGCTGCGCCGGGTGCGCTGCGGACGTGTCGAATCATGGTGGCGCCGGGTCACGTCGTCGGCACCGGAGACCCGCTGCTGGTGTTCACTCGCACAGCGATTGACGATGCCGACCAAACAAGCTCTCCGGCAGGCGATCCCGACCATATTCGCGACGACCTCGACGAGGTGCGACGGCGGCATCTGATCACCCTCGACGAGGGCCGGGAAGCCGCGGTAGCCAAGCGGCACCAGCGCGGCCGCCGTACCGCCCGGGAGAACATCGCCGACCTGGTGGATCCCGGGAGTTTCATCGAGTACGGAGCATTGGCCATAGCCGCACAACGCAGCAGGCGCACCGAAGAGGACCTGATCGCCAATACCCCCGCCGACGGGCTGGTGGCCGGGGTGGCCACGATCGGCGCTGATCGATGTGGCCGAGATGCCGCCGAGGCCGTGGTGGTGTCCTACGACTACACCGTGCTCGCCGGCACCCAGGGCATGCGCAACCACGCCAAAACCGATCGCATCTTCGACGTGGCCCGCCGCAGGCGACTGCCGGTGGTGCTGTTCGCCGAGGGGGGAGGGGGCCGGCCCGGCGACACCGACGTCGGCGGCCACGCCGGGCTGGATGTGCCCACCTTCCGGATGCTGGCCGGGCTGTCCGGGAAGGTCCCGCTGATCTCGGTGGTGTCCGGTCGCTGCTTCGCCGGGAACGCGGCACTGGCCGGAGTGTGCGACGTGATCATCGCCACGCCGGATGCCAACATCGGTATGGGTGGGCCGGCCATGATCGAAGGCGGCGGTCTGGGGGTATATCTCCCGGAGGCGATCGGGCCCATCGACGTGCAACGCCGCAACGGCGTCGTGAGCCTGGTGGCGCGCGACGAAGCGCACGCGGTATCGCTGGCCAAGCGGTACCTGTCGTATTTCCAAGGTGACATTGCCGATTGGGAGGCCCCGGACCCGCGTTCGGCCCGCCATGTGGTGCCGCAGAATCGGTTGCACGCCTACGACGTGCGCCGGGCCGTCGAGTCGATTGTCGACGTCGGCTCGGTGCTGGAATTGCGGCCGGACTACGGCGTGGGCATCGTCACCGCGCTCGTGCGGGTAGAAGGTAGGCCGTACGGACTGATCGCCAACAGCAGCGGTCATCTCGGCGGCGCGATCGATGGCGAGGCTGCCGACAAGACCGCCGATTTCCTGACGCTGTGCGAATCATTCCGGCTGCCGGTCATGTCGCTGTGCGACACCCCCGGATTCATGGTCGGCCCGGAGGCCGAAACGGAGGCGGCAGTGCGCCGGTTCGGCCGGATGTTCGTCGTCGGCGCTAACCTCACCGTGCCGATCGGCATGATCATCTTGCGCAAAGGCTACGGATTGGGCGCCATGGCGATGGCCGGCGGCTCCTTCCACGCCCCACAGTTCACCGTCGCCTGGCCGACCGGAGAAATCGGCGGAATGGGGCTGGAAGGTGCTGTGCGCCTGGGGTTCAGCAAGGAGCTTGCGGCGGTGAGCGACGAGCCCCAACGTCAGGCATTGCTCGACAAGCTGATAGCCGCGGCCTACGAGCGCGGCAAGGCGCTGCGGGCCGCGACCACCTTCGAGCTGGACGACGTCATCGACCCCGCACAGTCCCGGGACTGGATCGCCCGGCTTGCCAATCCGGACCGACTACGGTCGTAACTCATGGTCGACCGCAACCCCAGCCGATAAAGAATGGAAGGTGCACCCGCGATGACATTTGATCTGACCGGCAAAACCGCGATCGTCACCGGCGCCTCGCGCGGCATCGGGTTGGCCATAGCGCAACAACTCGGCGAAGCCGGGGCCAACGTGGTGCTGACCGCACGCAAGCAGGAGTCGGCCGACTCAGCGGCGGCCCAGGTAGCCGGCACCGCTCTGGGAGTCGGCGCCCACGCGGCCGACGAGGAGGCCGCGCGCCGCTGCGTCGACCTCGCCGTGGAGCGTTTCGGCGGCGTCGACATTCTGATAAACAATGCGGGCACCAACCCCTCCTATGGGCCGCTGATCGACCAGAGCCATGCGCAGTTCAACAAGATTTTCGACGTCAACCTGTGGGCTCCGCTGTTGTGGACGTCGCTGGTCGTCAAGTCGGGGATGGGTTCGGGCGGCGGGGCTATCGTCAACATCTCCTCCATCGGCGGCCTGCACCAATCGCCGTCGATGGGCATGTACAACGCCACCAAAGCCGCCTTGATTCATGTGACCAAGCAACTGGCACTGGAACTTTCACCGAACATCAGGGTAAACGCCATCTGCCCCGGCGTGGTGCGCACCAGGCTCGCCGAGACGTTGTGGAAGCACAACGAGGAACCGCTGGCGAAATCGATTGCGCTGGGAAGAATCGGCGAACCCGCTGACGTGGCGGGCGCGGTCGCGTTCCTGGTCTCCGATGAGGCAAGCTGGATCACCGGCGAGACGATGGTGGTCGACGGTGGGCTGCTACTCGGCTCCGCTGGTGGGTTCCGGTCGAAATAGCCGCTGGCGCAGGCTGCTTCGAGGCGCGAAGTCGCCATCGGCGCCGCGTGCTGTGGTTTGACTGCGTACCGGTGAGGGGCCGATTGTATACAATGAGATACATGCCTGCGCGGAGTCCCGCCACAACCGACTGGACCAATCGTGCACTGGCCGAGATCGGTGAGGAGCTTCGCGGGCGCCGCAAAGAACTCCGAATCAGCGCGGCAACCGCGGCCGAGGCAGCGGGAGTATCCCGAGTGACGTTGCATCGCATCGAATCCGGCACACCGTCGGTGACGGTCGGGGCCTACATGAATGCCGCTGCTGCCCTGGGGCTGCAGCTGGAACTTGGCCCGCGGCTGCCCCCAGCCGGCCGTCACGCGGCGCGTTATCGGAGGACCTCGTTTGTGTGACCGTTGGCTGCCAGTCGTTCGCGAGCGTAACGTGGCTGCGATTTGGGGCGCCGGATTTCGCCGTGGCGTTACGCTCGCGAGCAAACGGCCGTATTCGGCCGTCGGCAATCGCGTCAGCGGGACAAGGCCTCCCGGAACGTCTCGGTCATCGCCGCCCAATGCCGGGCGGCGGCGGCCGCGTCGTAGGGAAGGTTGTCCGGAACCGCGAACCCGTGGCCGGCGGAGTACCACTCGATGGTGTGCCGGACACCGGCGGCGGTGAGAGCCCGTTCGAGTTGGGCGCCATGGTCGGCGGTGAACCCCGGATCGTTCTCGGCGCCGCCCACGTACACGACTGCTTTCATGCGATCGGCCAGCAGGTGCGGGCTTTGGTCTTTGTCGGTCACCAGGCCTCCGCCGTGGAACGACGCCGCCGCGGCGACCTGTTCGGGCAGCCGCCCGGCCAGCAGCACCGAGATCCGCCCGCCCATGCAATAGCCGCACACACCGAACCGCTCCCCGGTCACTTCGGGGCGTGTCGCCAGGTAGCCGAACAGGGCTTCGGCGTCGCCGGTGATGCGGTCCGGTGTCAGGGAGCCCATCATGGAAAACAGTCGGGCCCGTTGTTTCGCGTCGCCGAACACGGTCGCCATGTCGAACGGCGCCCAGCCGCCCTGGCGGTAGTAGACGTCCGGTAGCAGCACGGCATAGCCGAATCCGGCCAGCTTGGCGGCCATTTCGTCGAAAGTGGCGCGGACCCCGCCGGCGTCGGGGAACATGACGACGCCCGGCCAAGGTCCCGGGGTGCCGTCCGGGGTGAACAACGCGACGTCGCAGGTTCCGTCGGGAGTTGCGACGGTGTCGGTGATTTTCGGCATGCCCTCCGTTGTACTCCCCGGGTTGGCCCACGGTGCCACGAGCCGACCCGCTGCGCCCGGCGCCCGGCGCCCAGCGCCCAGCGCCCAGCGCCCGGCGCCCGGCGCCCGGCTCCGCCGCGCTTGCGATCGCTGGGTTGGATTGGTTCCAGCGACCCGCTGCGCCCGGCTCCGCCGCGCTTGCGATCGCTGGGTTGGATTGGTTCCAGCGACCCGCTGCGCCCGGCTCCGCCGCGCTT